>NZ_KQ089932.1:0-339046 GCF_001037675.1 Enterobacter sp. MGH119
GTTATCCCCCTCCATCAGGCAGTTTCCCAGACATTACTCACCCGTCCGCCACTCGTCAGCGAAGCAGCAAGCTGCTTCCTGTTACCGTTCGACTTGCATGTGTTAGGCCTGCCGCCAGCGTTCAATCTGAGCCATGATCAAACTCTTCAATTTAAAAGTTTGATGCTCAATGAATTAAACTTCGTAATGAATTACGTGTTCACTCGTTGAGACTTGGTATTCATTTAGTGTCCGAGGACATTAAGAATCCATGTCACTTTGAGTGCCCACACAGATTGTCTGATAAATTGTTAAAGAGCAGTGCCGCTTCGTTTTCGCTGCGGCGCGGGGTGTGCATATTACGCTTTCCCGCTTCAGAGTCAAGCGTTTGTTTTGCTTTTCTCTGCTGACCCGGCGGCTTGCGTGCCGTTGTTCCGTGTCAGTGGAGGCGCATTATAGGGAGTTCTTCTGAAGTGACAAGAGGAAATTTAAAAAAAGTTTCTGACCGTGTTTTTTTTCACCAAAAGCGATGAGATCCAGCTACAAATTGTTCTATTTGATGTATCTGCAACCACAATCACACCTGAGATGGCATAATTAGCCGCATCAATATCTAAGGAATAAAAGCGATGCCATTAAGCGCACAACAGCTGGCAGCTCAAAAAAACCTGTCCTATGTGCTGGCAGAGAAACTGGCGCAGCTGATCTTAGCGGGTAAATATGCTCCAGGTAGCATCCTGCCCAGCGAGATGGAGCTGGGAGATCAGTTTGGCGTTAGCCGTACAGCCGTTCGCGAAGCGGTAAAAACATTAACGGCGAAAGGGATGGTGCTTCCACGCCCGCGCATTGGCACCCGCGTTATGCCTCAGGGAAACTGGAACTTTCTCGATCAGGAGTTGCTCACCTGGTGGATGACCGAAGATAACTTTAATCAGGTCGTCGATCACTTTCTGGTCATGCGCAGCAGTCTTGAACCTCAGGCCTGTCTGCTTGCCGCCACGCTCGGCACAGCAGAGCAAAAAGCGCAGCTCAATACTTTGATGGAAGAGATGGTGGATCTGAAAAAGCACTTTAACCGCGAGCGCTGGATAGCGGTCGATATGGCCTGGCATGAACATATCTATAATATGAGCGGAAATCCTTTCCTGACCTCCTTTGCTTCTTTATTCCATTCTGTGTACCACACTTACTTTACCTCTATCACACAGGATGAGGTGGTGAAGCTGGATCTGCATCAGGCGATAGTCGATGCCATTCAGGAGAGCGACGGGCAGCGAGCCCTGAGTGCGTGCCAGGCGTTGCTGGCCGCGCCAACCCACCAGCAGGTAAATAAATGACAGAGAAAAAAGCACGCAGTATGGCCGGATTGCCGTGGATTGCAGCCATGGCGTTCTTTATGCAGGCACTTGATGCCACTATCCTCAATACCGCCCTTCCCGCCATAGCCCAAAGCCTTAACCGCTCCCCGCTGGCGATGCAATCCGCCATCATCAGCTACACCCTGACGGTGGCGATGCTTATTCCGGTCAGCGGCTGGCTGGCCGATCGTTTCGGCACGCGTAAAGTATTCATGCTGGCGGTGACGTTGTTCACCCTCGGTTCTCTGGCTTGCGCCCTCTCCACCTCTTTGACGGAACTGGTTATCTTCCGCGTTCTACAGGGGATAGGCGGCGCGATGATGATGCCCGTCGCGCGTCTGGCGTTATTGCGCGCCTATCCGCGCAGCGAACTGCTCCCGGTGCTCAACTTTGTGACTATGCCGGGGCTGGTCGGCCCGATACTTGGCCCGGTTCTCGGTGGCGTACTGGTGACCTGGGCAAGCTGGCACTGGATCTTCCTGATTAATATTCCGATTGGTGTGGCAGGGCTGATTTATGC
Organism: Enterobacter sp. MGH119; assembly: GCF_001037675.1. Taxonomy (NCBI): domain Bacteria; kingdom Pseudomonadati; phylum Pseudomonadota; class Gammaproteobacteria; order Enterobacterales; family Enterobacteriaceae; genus Enterobacter; species Enterobacter sp. MGH119. The sequence goes on from NZ_KQ089932.1 coordinate 1,858, forward strand.
CCGTAAATATATGCCGAACTTCACCACGCCAAGACGCAGCTTCGATATGGGCGGCTTCTTCCTGTTTGGCCTGAGCCTGGTCCTGTTCTCCAGCGGGATGGAGCTGTTTGGCGAGAAAATCGTAGCGACGTGGCTGGCGCTGGCCGTCATCCTTAGCGGGATTCTGCTGTTCCTTCTATATATACGTCATGCGCGTCGCCATCCGACACCGCTTATCTCTTTATCTCTGTTTAACACCCGAACGTTTTCCGTCGGGATCGCGGGCAATATTGCCTCGCGTCTGGGCACGGGCTGCGTACCGTTCCTGATGCCGCTGATGCTCCAGGTCGGTTTCGGCTATCCGGCCCTGATTGCTGGCTGCATGATGGCGCCCACGGCGATGGGCTCGATTCTGGCAAAATCGACGGTCACGCAGGTGCTGCGCTGGTTTGGCTATCGTAAGACGCTGGTTGGCGTGACGATCTTTATCGGATTGATGATTGCGCAGTTCTCTCTGCAATCTGCGGCGTTACCAATCTGGATGCTGATCCTGCCGCTGTTTGTGCTGGGTATGGCCATGTCGACGCAGTTTACGTCGATGAACACCATCACCCTTGCGGACCTCACCGACGAGAATGCCAGCAGCGGCAACAGCGTACTGGCGGTCACTCAACAGCTGTCGATCAGCCTCGGGGTTGCCGTAAGCGCGGCGGTACTGCGGTTTTATGAAGGGTTTGACGGTACTAATACCGTTGAGCAGTTCCACTATACCTTTATCACCATGGGCGCGCTTACCGTGGTATCGGCGGTGGTCTTTATGTTGTTAAAACCAAAAGACGGCCGGAACCTGATTAAAGAGCGTCACAAAGAGAAGGCTAAACCGAACCGCGTTCCATCAGAACAGGAGTAAGCTGCAAACGTTGCTGTTGCAGCGTGGGCTGGGCCATGCGGTGGATCAACACATCGATGGCCAGCTCGCCCAGTTCATCTTTCGGCTGATGGATGGTGGTCAGCGGCGGCGTCATGTAGCGCGCCAGTTCGATATCATCGTAACCGACGATCGCCATGTCGTCCGGGACACGTAATCCCGCCTGATAAAGCGCCTGATAAGCTCCGAATGCCATCGCATCATTACCGATAAACACCGCCTGCGGGCGCGGCTCTTGCGCCAGCAGTTTCTGCATTGCTTCAAATCCACCGTTAAATTCGAAATCGCCGGTGATGCGATAGCCATCAGGAATGGCAAGCCCCGCACGTTCCATGGCCGAAAGATAGCCTTCCAGACGCAAGCGCGCCGGGGTTTTATCCAGCGGGCCGGTAATACAGGCAATGCGGGTATGACCTTTATCGATCAGATGCTGAGTCGCCATATCGCCGCCCAGCAGCGAGTTATCCTGGATCAGATCGCTGGTGCCGTCGAACGGCGCCCAGTCCATCATCACCGTGGGAATAGAAGGGTAGCGCTGGATGATCTCTTTCGAAGGTTGATGCGTTTCGGTACAGAGCAGCAGCAGCCCGTCGACGCGTTTTTGCATCAGCGTTTCCAGGTTACGGTTCATGCGCTGCTCATCGCCTTCGGTATTGCACAGCACCAGGCTGTAGCCGCGCTCGAAGCAGCTGCGCTCCACGCCGCGCACCAGTTCAGAATAAAAAGGGTTGGTACTGGCCGTGATCAGCATGCCGATGGTGCGCGTCTGGTTGAGCTTCAGGCTGCGGGCCAGCGCAGACGGCGCATAGTTGAGTTCTTTAATTGCAGCGTCAACTTTCTCCCGAATCGCCTCGCTGACGAAGCGATCGTTATTGATAACGTGGGAAACAGTCGAGGTAGAAACGCCCGCCATACGGGCGACATCTTTCATTGTGGCCAAGCGTTACCCCTGCTGACTTAAGAATTCATCAATCTCTTTACGCCATGGAACAGAAGGCTGAGCGCCTTTACGCGTCACCGCGATCGCAGCGGCGGCATGCGCGAAGCGGATCGCGTCATCCATTGCTTTTCCTTCCAGCAGCGCCGTTACCAGTGCACCGTTGAAGGTGTCTCCTGCGGCGATGGTATCAATGGCTTTGACCTTAAAGCCCGGCACGCGACGACCTTCGCCATTGACGCTAGCCCACACCCCACGGCTGCCGAGGGTGATGATCACGGTGCCGATGCCTTTATCATGCAGCGCAAGCGCGGCACGCGCTGCATCGTCATCATTTTCGACACGGATACCCGTCAGCTTTTCCGCTTCGGTTTCGTTCGGGGTGATAATATCCACCAGCGCCAGCAGCTCGTCTGATAATACACGGGCAGGTGCCGGGTTAAGTACGACAGAGGTATGATTTTCATGCGCAATTTTCGCAGCGGCCAGCACGCTTTCAACCGGTGACTCCAGCTGCATCAGCAGGGCTTCCGCTCCGGCGATGATTCCACGCTGCGCTTCGACGCGTTCAGTCGTTAACGCGGCATTAGCCCCTGCATGAATACCGATGACATTCTCACCTTCCGCATTGACGAAAATCAGCGCCACGCCGGTAGATTCCCCTGCAACCACGCTGACGGGTGCGATGTCGATGTTGTCGCTTGCGAGCTGTTTGCGTACGCGCTCGCCGGTATCGTCATCACCCGTACAGGCGATAAACGCGATATTCGCCCCGCTGCGTCCGGCGGCAACCGCCTGGTTTGCGCCCTTACCGCCGAACGCCACCTGATACTGATTGCCGGTGACGGTTTCGCCCGGAGTGGGGAACGTTTCAAGGTTAAGAATGTGATCGGCATTGATACTGCCAAGGACGACGAGGTTGCCTGCGGTTTTCATGTATTGAGGTGTCCATCTGAGAGCGCCACCGGTATTACCCGGTGGCGTATGCCACACTTTTCTTTTATTTGGTGTCCCTCAGGCAGCCAGCGACTGCCTGAATCGCCTTTACTGCTTAATGACCAGTTTCAGGTCAACAGGATATTTGGCCTGAACTTTTTCGCCCTTCAGCACTTTATCGGCAGTTTGCACGCCTGTCGCGCCAATCTGCTCAGGCAGCTGAGCGATGGTCGCAGCCAGTTTGCCATCATTTACTGCTTTTTCACCATCCGGCGTGCCGTCAAATCCGACAACCATCACATCTGATTTACCCGCAGTCTGGAGCGCACGCAGCGCACCGAGCGCCATTTCGTCGTTCTGTGCGAATACCGCCTGCACATCAGGATGCGCGGTCAGCAGGTTCTGCATGACGTTCAGACCCTTTGTACGGTCGAAGTCTGCCGGCTGGCTCGCCAGCACGTTGAATTTGTGCGCCGCTACAGCCTGCTGGAAACCCTCACCACGTTCACGGGCCGCGGAAGTCCCGGCGATACCCTGCAACTCAATCACTTTCGCGCCTTCACCGGCTTTCTTCGCGATGTAGTCGCCGGCGATTTTTCCGCCCAGTACGTTATCAGACGCAATGTGGCTGACCACATCCCCTTTCGTTGCCTGACGGTCAAGGGTGATTACCGGGATCTTCGCCTGGTTTGCCATCTTCACGGCATTACCGACCGCGTCGGAATCGGTTGGGTTGATCAGCAGGATTTTGGTGCCACGAACGGTTAAGTCCTGAACGTTAGCCAGCTCTTTCGCCGGGTTGTTCTGAGAATCCAGCACCACCAGGTTGTAGCCCAGTTTATCTGCTTCTTTCTGCGCGCCATCCTTCAGGGAGACGAAGAACGGGTTGTTCAGGGTAGAGACAACCAGCGCGATGGTGTCCTTCGCCATGGCGTTAGCACTTACGGTTGCGCTCAGCGCGACAGCAGAAACCAGGGTAGCCAGTTTTTTCATGTTCATATCTAAGATGTCCTGTAGTGTCGTCAGTTACTGTTTTTTGTTGTCTACCAGTACCGCCAGCAAAATCACCACTGCCTTAACGATCATCTGGTAATAGGAGGAAACACCTAACAAATTCAAACCATTATTCAGGAAACCGAGGATCAGTGCGCCGATCAATGTCCCAACAATGCGACCTTTACCGCCCGCAAGGCTCGTACCGCCCAGAACCACTGCCGCGATGGCATCCAGCTCATAGCCCGTACCCGCCGTTGGCTGTGCGGAAGAGAGGCGCGCCACTTCGATGATGCCCGCCAGAGACGCCAGCAGGCCGCACAGGGAGTAAACGATAATTTTGACTTTATTAACGCTGATACCGGACAGGCGCGTTGCCGCTTCGTTACCGCCCAGCGCATAGATATAACGACCCAGACGGGTATGGTGCAGCATGTACCACGCCGCCAGGAAAACGATAGCCATGATCCAGACCGGGGTCGGGACACCCAGCGGGCGACCGATACCGAACCAGCCAAACAGATCGGCGTTATCGGTAAAGCCGGTATTAATCGGGCTGCCGTTGGTGTACACCATGGTCACACCGCGCAGCAGCAGCATCATCACCAGCGTGGCGATGAACGCCTGAACGCGACCTTTCGCCACAATTACGCCGGTTACGGCGCCAATTGCCGCACCTGCCGCCAGCGCAGCGGCAACGGCCACCAGCGCGTTGACCTCAATACCGACAATCGACGCGGCGATCGCGCCGGTGAGGGCCAGCAGGGAACCGACGGACAGATCGATACCCGAGGTCAAAATCACCAGCGTCATCCCCACCGCCATAATGGCGTTGACAGAGGTCTGCTGAAGAATGTTGAACAGGTTATTGACGGTAAAAAAGTTCGGGCTCATGGTCGAGACAATCGCGATCAGCACCAGCAGGGCAATCAGCGATTTTTGTTCCATCAGCCATGCCTTTGTGAAATAGCGGCGACCAGAAACAGCCTGGGTAGTCATCTTCTTACTCCTGATTCACGCGATTAAGCTTGCCCACAGCGGCAGCCATCAGAACTTCCTGGGTGGCCTGCTCGCGAGTGAATTCACCGCCGAGATGCCCTTCATGCATGACGATAATGCGATCGCTCATGCCTAATACTTCTGGCATCTCGGAAGAGACCAGAATGATGCTCAGACCGTCGGCCTTGAACTGGTTAATCAGCTGATAGATCTCTTTTTTCGCGCCCACGTCCACGCCGCGGGTGGGCTCATCGAGGATCAGTACTTTCGGGCGCGTCATCAACCCGCGGGCAATCGCCACTTTCTGCTGATTACCGCCGGACAACAGGCCAATCGCCTGCTCCATCGATGGGGTTTTAACGTTAAAGAGACGGATAAAATCGCTGACCGCCTGCTGCTCATCTTTGTGTTTCAGGCTGCCGCCGCTGCGGCTGAAATAGCCTAGCGCAGTCAGGGACATGTTCTCTTTTACCGACATGCCCAGCACTAAGCCGTCGCGCTTACGGTCTTCAGAGATATAGACGATGCCATTCGCCAGCCCGTCCTGCGGCGAGCGGGTGACCACTTCATGACCGTCAAGGGTAACGTAGCCGCTGGTGCGCGGCAGTGCGCCATAGAGCACTTTCATCAGTTCAGTACGCCCCGCCCCCATCAGGCCCGCGACGCCAAGGATCTCGCCCTTGCGCAGGGTAAAGGAGACGTCATTCACGCCCGGTCCGCAGAGGTTATCCACCTTCAGGCGGATCTCACCCGGCGCTTTCTCCAGATGTGGATACTGATCTTCGAGCTTACGTCCCACCATCATTTCGATCAGCGAATCTTCGGTCAGGGTTGCTACTTCGCGCTCGGCAATAAACTGCCCGTCGCGAAAGACGGTGACGTCGTCGCAGATTTCGAAGATCTCTTTCATGCGGTGTGAGATATAGACAATGCCGCGGCCCTGGGATTTCAGCTCACGGATCACGCGGAACAAGGATTCGGTTTCGGTATCGGTCAGGGCGTCGGTCGGTTCATCCATAATGATGACCTTCGACTCGAAGCTCAGCACCTTCGCGATTTCCACCATCTGCTGATCGCCGATGGAAAGGTCGCCCACCAGTCGGTCGCTCTTAAAGCGCAGATTCAGCTTCGCCAGCAGTTTGTCCGCTTCGGCATACATGGTTTTCCAGTCGATTTTGCCAAACCGGTTCACGAACTCACGGCCGAGGAAGATGTTCTCCGCAATGGTGAGCTGCGGGATCAGGTTCAGCTCCTGGTGAATAATGCCGATGCCCGCTTCCTGAGAGGATTTCGGGCCGTTGAAGGTGGTCTCTTTACCCAGCCACAGCAGCGAACCGGCATCGCGTTGGTAGATACCGGTCAGCACTTTCATCATGGTGGATTTGCCGGCGCCGTTTTCGCCCACCAGCGCCATGACGCGCCCGGAATAGACGTTCAGCGCCGCGCCGGAGAGGGCTTTTACGCCCGGGAACGATTTATCGATCCCTTTGAGTTGCAGTAATGCGTCCATGATGGCCTCAGAAGGTGACGCCAGCACAGAGAATGATATTCGCATACGGGGAACACTCCCCGCTGCGAATCACCGCCTGACTGTCTGCGGTTTGTTGTTTGAACTGCTCGTGCGTTGTGTAACGAATTTCTATGGTGTTTCCCTGGTGCTGTTGCAGTTGCTCAATGTGGCTGAGCAACGTTTCGTGGAGTTGCGGATTATGTTGTTTGATTTCCGCCGCGAGAATGGCCGCCTCAACCTGCATCTCCGCGGTGACCACTTCCAGTACCTGCATGAACGAGGGCACGCCCTGCGTTAACGCCATATCGATACGGGTTGTGCTGCGCGGAACCGGTAAGCCTGCATCGCAAACCACCAGCGTATCGGTATGCCCAAGACGGGAAATCACCGATGAGATTTCTGAGTTGAGTACTGTGCCTTTCTTCATTTTTTGCTCCACTAGCGAAACGTTTCGCTAAAAACAGTGTAGCCGCAGAAGTGTTCAGAAAACCATCATGACGTAACGGATTTGTGATCAACGTCGAAACGTTTCGCTAAGTGAAATGCAGAGGAGGTAAATGCAAAACGGTAACCGTCAGGTTACCGTATTTTATGGTTGCGCCCTCTCCCTGTGGGAGAGGGTCGGGGTGAGGGCATCAGCCCGCACGGAGTCTTAAATCTCGACCTGCGTGCCCAGCTCAATCACGCGATTAGGCGGGATCTCAAACTGGTCAGGCGCACGCAGGGCGTTACGTTGCAGAATGAGATACAGCTTGCCGCGCAGGCGCAGATACCATGGGCGCTTGCCGATGATCAGCGACTCGTGGGACATAAAGAACGACGTCTCCATCATGCGGCAACTCAGGCCTTCCAGACCGCAGCGGTGGAACACCTCTTCCACGTTCGGCGTTTCGCGCCAGCCGTAGCTTGCCACCACGCGCCAGAAGGTTGGCGACAGCTGTTCAATCTGTACGCGACGCACGTTGTGAACGTACGGCGCATCTTCAGTACGCAGCGTCAGCAGGATCACGCGCTCGTGCAGCACTTTGTTGTGCTTGAGGTTATGCATCAGCGCAAACGGGATTACGTTCAGCGCGCGAGACATATACACCGCCGTGCCCGGCACGCGCACCGGTGGGGATTTCTCCAGCGAGGCAATCATCGCCTCCAGAGAGTTACCGTGCTCATGCATACGACGCAGCAGGCGGAAACGTTCGCTCTTCCACGTCGTCATCACAATAAACATCACCAGACCCAGCGTCAGCGGCAGCCAGCCACCGGAGACAATCTTGTCGAGATTCGCAGAAAACAGCGGCACGTCGATACAGAGGAAGCCAACCAGGATCAGCCCCACGAGGAACTTATTCCAGTGCCAGTTACGGTACGCCACGGTGGTGGAGAGAATAGAGGTCAACACCATCGTTCCGGTTACCGCGATACCGTACGCCGCCGCCAGATTACTGGAGTGCTCAAAGCTGACGATGACAATCACCACCGCGAAGTAGAGCAGCCAGTTGACGAACGGAATGTAGATCTGGCCAGACTCCATCTCTGAGGTATGGATAATGCGCATTGGGGAGAGATAACCCAACCGCACGGCCTGACGCGTCAGGGAGAATACGCCGGAAATGACAGCCTGAGAGGCAATGACCGTCGCCAGCGTAGCCAGGATCAGCATCGGAACCAGCGCCCAGTCCGGCGCCAGCAGGAAGAACGGGTTTTTAATCGCTTCAGGGTGTGCAAGCAGCAGCGCGCCCTGACCGAAGTAATTCAGCACCAGTGAAGGCAAGACCACGCTAAACCATGCGACGCGAATAGGGAGTTTCCCGAAGTGGCCCATATCCGCATACAGCGCTTCAACACCGGTAATGGAAAGTACCACCGCGCCCAGCGCCACAAACGACACCACTTTATATTCCAGGAAGAAATGCACCGCCCACAATGGGTTCAGCGCGTGCAGGACATCCGGGTTGGCGATAATACTGCGTAAGCCCAGCGCCGCCAGGATCAGGAACCAGGCCAGCATAATAGGCGCGAACAGCTTACCCACCAGCCCGGTACCGTGTTTTTGTATAGCAAACAGCAACGTCAGCACGATAATAGCGAGTGGCACCACCCAAGTATCAAGCTGTGGCGCGACAATCTCCAGCCCCTCTATGGCCGACATTACCGAAATCGCCGGCGTAATCACGACTTCTCCATAGAAGAAGCTGCCGCCAATCAGGCCAATGATGACCAGCACGGAGGTCATTCTTGCAGACGTATTGCGCCCGGCAAGGGACATCAGGGTCAGAATACCGCCCTCGCCCGCGTTATCAGCCCGCATAACGAAAGAGAGATATTTAAGGGAGACCACCAGGATCAGCAGCCAGAAGATGAGCGAGAGGAAACCAAATACGGCGTCACGCTCTACACCAAAACCAAACTGACCGGACAGACATTCACGAAGCGTATAAAGCGGGCTGGTGCCGATATCACCGTAGACAACCCCGATCGCCGCAAGCGTTACTGCGGGTAATGATTGCTTATTATCAGTGCTCATAGACTAGTCTTTTCGTTTGAATAACAAATGTGTGCTTAGTCCCTTGGCCCACAAAAAGCGCACAGTATGCACGATTCAATGCAAAATCGTACCCCTAAATGCAGCCACATTAATGTAGCGCAAAGAAAATAGCGCCGCACTTCAGCCTATTACCAGGCCAGACCGAAACGTCTATACTCGCTTCAATTAGCCGCCACGACGGCGAAAGGATGCAAAACTATTATGGCTCACTCACATTTATTAGCAGAAAGAATTTCCCGCCTTAGCAGTGCGCTGGAAAAAGGCCTTTACGAGCGTAGCCACGCCATTCGTCTCTGTTTACTGGCGGCGCTGAGCGGGGAAAGCGTGTTTCTGCTGGGGCCGCCGGGCATTGCCAAAAGTCTGATCGCACGCCGCCTCAAATTCGCTTTCCAAAACGCGCGCGCATTCGAGTATTTGATGACGCGCTTCTCCACGCCGGAAGAAGTTTTCGGCCCACTCTCCATTCAGGCGCTAAAAGATGAGGGACGCTATGAACGTCTGACGGCGGGCTATCTCCCGGAAGCGGAAATCGTCTTTCTTGATGAGATCTGGAAAGCCGGCCCGGCCATTCTGAATACCCTGCTGACGGCAATTAACGAACGCCGATTCCGCAACGGCGCCAGCGAAGAGAAGATCCCCATGCGCCTGCTGGTGGCCGCGTCAAACGAACTGCCCGAAGCCGACAGCAGCCTGGAAGCGCTGTATGACCGTATGTTGATCCGCCTGTGGCTGGATAAAGTCCAGGATAAATCAAACTTCCGTTCTATGCTGGTAAGCCAGCAGGATGAAAACGAAAATCCGGTGGCAGCGTCATTGCAGGTCACGGACGAGGAATACCACCAGTGGCAGGAGGAGATCGGCAAGATAAAACTGCCCGATCCCGTTTTTGAGCTGATCTTCATGCTGCGCCAGCAGCTTGATTTACTGCCCTCTGCCCCCTATGTTTCCGATCGCCGCTGGAAAAAAGCGATCCGCCTGCTGCAGGCCAGCGCCCTGTTTAGCGGCCGCGATGCTGTCGCTCCCATCGATCTGATCCTGCTGAAAGACTGCCTGTGGCACGACGCAGAAGGGATGAATCTGATGCAGCAGCAGCTGGACGTTTTGATGACCGGACACGCGTGGGGTCAGCAATCCATGCTTAATCAACTGGGGGCGATTGCTCAACGTCGCCTTCAGCTCCAGCAGCAGCAAAGTGACAAAACCGCGCTGAAGGTGAACCGTCTTGGCGGGATGTTTGCCCGTAAACCGCACTACGAACTGCCAGCCGGGCTGACTGACGCCTCGCTAACGCTTCTTCTTCAGCAGCCGCTGAAGCTTCATGATATGCAGGTTGTGCATGTGACTATCGAACGCGTTGCGCTGGTTCAGTGGCTGGATAAGGGCGGTGAGATCCGCGGTAAACTCAACGGTATCGGCTTTGCACAGCCGTTGTCGATGGAAGTCGACAGCAGCCAGCACCTTGTGATCCGCGACGTCAGCCTTCAGGGATCGCGCCTGGCTCTGCCGGGCACGGCCTCCGACACTGTGCCGGAGGAGATCAAACAGCAGCTCGACGCGCTGGATAACGAATGGCATCAGCAGCACACCCGCTTCAGCGAGCAGCAGAAATGCCTCTTTATCCATAGCGACTGGTTAGGTCGCATTGAAGCCAGCTTGCAGGATGTCAGCGCGCAGATCAAACAGGCTCGTCAATGCTAACGCTGGACACGCTTAACGTCATGCTAGCGGTTAGCGAGGAAGGGTTGATCGAAGAGGTCGTCATTACCCTGCTCGCTTCACCGCAGCTGGCGGCCTTCTTTGAAAAATTCCCGAAGCTTCGAAAAGCAATGACGGACGATCTTCCCCGCTGGCGCGATAACCTGCGCCAGCGGTTTAAGGAGACGGAAGTCCCGCCGGAACTGACAGAGGAAGTGGCTGGTTACCAGCAGTGCCAGCGGCTTTCAACGCCGCAGTTTATTGCCCAGCTACAGCAAACTCTGACGCTGCTTGATAACGTTCACTCCCCGTTTGCCAGCCAGGCCAGAGCGCTGGTCACGGACAACCCCAGCTTCACTTCCGCCCTGCATACGCTGTTTTTACAGCGCTGGCGACTGAGCCTTGTGGTCCAGGCCACGGCCCTCAATCAGCAGTTGCTGGACGAAGAGCGCGAACAGTTGCTCAGTGAGGTCCAGGAGCGAATGACCCTGAGCGGCCAGTTAGAACAGGTGCTGGTGGAGAATGAAAACGCCGCTGGTCGACTCTGGGATATGAGTGCCGGCCAGTTAAAGCGGGGCGATTATCAGCTGATCGTGAAGTACGGCGACTTTCTGGCGCAACAGCCGGAGCTGATGAAGCTCGCAGAAAAGCTCGGCCGCTCCCGGGAGGCCCGGTCGGTCCCAAAGAAAGATGCGCCGATGGAGACCTTCCGAACGCTGGTACGCGAACCCTCCACCGTACCGGAGCAGGTGGACGGGCTACAGCAAAGCGATGACATCCTGCGCCTGCTGCCAACGGAACTCAGCACGCTGGGAATGACCGAACTGGAGTATGAGTTTTATCGTCGGCTGGTGGAAAAACAGCTCATTACCTATCGACTGCATGGCGAAGCCTGGCGCGAGAAGATCAGCCAGCGTCCGGTGGTGCACCAGGATTTTGATGAGCAACCGCGCGGCCCATTCATTGTTTGCGTCGATACGTCCGGATCGATGGGGGGCTTTAATGAACAGTGCGCAAAAGCGTTCTGCCTGGCCCTGATGCGCGTGGCGCTCGCCGATCGTCGTCGCTGCTACATCATGCTCTTTTCCAGCGAAGTGGTGGGGTATGAACTGACCAGCCCGCAGGGGCTGGAGCAGGCGATCCGCTTTTTAAGCCAGCGCTTTCGCGGCGGCACCGATCTGGCCAGCTGTTTTCGCAGTATCATTGAGCGCATGCAGGGCGGTGACTGGTACGACGCGGATGCGGTGGTGATTTCCGATTTTATTGCCCAGCGGCTGCCGGACGAGGTCGTGAATAAAGTGAAGGAGATGCAGCGCGTGCACCAGCACCGTTTCCATGCCGTGGCGATGTCTGCACATGGAAAACCCGGCATCATGCGCATCTTCGATCATATCTGGCGCTTTGATACCGGGTTGCGTAGCCGCCTGCTCAGACGCTGGCGACGTTAATTAAAGAAGAGAACCGACGCTCTCACGTACCTGCTGCGGCCAGACCCCACACTGCACCTGACCGATATGGGACAGTTGCAACAGCAGCATGGTCAGACGAGACTGGCCAATACCACCGCCGATGGTCTGCGGCATTTCACCGCGCAGCAGCGCCTGGTGCCATTCCAGTTGCAGACGATCCTCATCACCGGTCACGGCCAGCTGACGCTTCAGTGCTTCAGCATCCACGCGGATCCCCATTGAAGAGAGTTCAAACGCATCTTCCAGAACCGGGTTCCAGACCAGAATATCGCCGTTCAGACCAGCATATTCGCTTTCGCCCACTGTGCTCCAGTCATCGTAATCCGGCGCACGGACGTCGTGACGTTTACCATCAGACAATTTTCCGCCAATGCCGATCAGGAATACAGCGCCAAGCTCTTTGGCAATCGCGCGTTCACGGCCTTTGGCATCCAGATCCGGGAAACGGCTCAGCAACTCCTGACTGTGAACAAAGTGGATCGTTTCCGGCAGGAACGGTGCCAGACCAAACTCTTTGCTTACGGCCGCTTCGGTCGCTTTGATCCCGGCGTAGATCGCCTCAACGGTAGACTTCAGCGTGCCAACGTGGCGCTCGCCGTCACCCATTACGCGCTCCCAGTCCCACTGGTCAACGTAGACAGAATGAATGGGGGAGAGGCGGTCTTCATCGGGGCGAAGGGCTTTCATGTGCGTGTAAAGCCCTTCGCCCGCGCTGAAGTCGTGTTGTCCCAGGGTTTGACGCTTCCACTTCGCCAGGGAATGAACCACTTCGAACTGAGCGTCTGGCAGTGTTTTCACTTTTACCTGTACCGCTTTTTCGCAACCAGACAAGTTATCCTGCGTCCCGTCACCCACGCGGCTCAGAATCGGCGCCTGAACTTCAATAAGGCCAAGCTTCTCTTCCAGCTGGCGAGAAAAATGGGATTTAACGAAACTGATCTGGCGTTGTTTTGCGATGTAAGCGGTTTTCATTATTTATACTCCTGCGTCCTGTTGATACTGATTAAGCAACAGAACAGGCGCTTAATTCAATAACCCATCAACAAAAAGCCTCCTTCACTTTTGATTCGTTAAAATAAGACGCTAGAATAGAAGGAATCATTAATCTTCATAAGAAAAACCTATGGAAAATTATCAGATCGACAATCTGGACCGCGGCATTCTGGAAGCGCTCATGGCCAACGCACGCACCGCGTATGCCGAACTAGCTAAACAATTTGGCGTCAGCCCGGGGACCATTCACGTTCGCGTAGAGAAAATGAAGCAGGCCGGGATCATCACCGGCGCACGCATTGATGTCAGCCCGAAGCAACTCGGCTACGACGTCTGCTGCTTCATTGGCATTATTCTGAAAAGCGCCAAAGATTACCCCTCCGCGCTGGAGAAACTGAACGCGCTGGATGAAGTCACTGAGGCGTACTACACCACCGGGCACTACAGCATCTTTATAAAGGTCATGTGCCGATCCATTGACGCCCTCCAGCAGGTACTTATCAACAAGATCCAAACAATCGATGAAATTCAGTCCACTGAAACCCTGATCTCCCTGCAAAACCCGATCATGCGTACTATCCGCCCGTGATCGGGAAATTTCATTCCCACATTTTCCACAGGTAGATCCCAGCTCGTTCACAGCGTACAATGGCCGCCTCTTTATCTGAGCGAGCGATCAATGGCGGACATTACTCTTATCAGCGGCAGCACCCTGGGCGGTGCGGAATATGTAGCGGAACATCTGGCTGAGAAGCTGGAAGACGCGGGCTTTTCTACACAAACGCTGCACGGACCGCTGCTGGAAGATCTCCCGACTGACGGGGTCTGGCTGCTGATCACCTCCACGCACGGCGCGGGCGATCTGCCAGATAACCTGCAACCTTTATATGACGAACTGCTGGAACAACAGCCCGATCTGTCAAACGTCCGGTTTGGCGCTGTGGGGATCGGCAGCCGTGAATATGACACTTTCTGTGGCGCCATAGAGAAAGTAGAAGCTGCGGTGACCGCCTGCGGAGCAAAACAGCTGGGTGAAACGCTGAAGATCAACATCCTCGATCATGATATTCCCGAAGATCCAGCCGAGATCTGGCTCGCGGAATGGAAAAATTTACTCAAAAACGATTAAAGATCGTGCGAACAGATGTGGATAACTCTGGTTAAAAGCTCGTATTAAGCCGTAGTTATCCAAATAACAACGTTGGTTTAGTTTTTGACCTGTGTATAAAGTGGCGATCTGATCCCAGCTTATACGGTCCAGGATCACCGATCATTCACAGCAAACGATCCTTCCTAACTGCATGATCTTATTTATGGGATCGGACTTATCCACAAAGGTCTGCGATCCTAATAAGAGATCACAATAGAACAGATCTCTAAATAAAAAGATCTTCTTTTTAATAGCCCAGGATCCCAATGCTTTCTCGAAAGACTAAAGTTGAGTAGAATCCACGGCCCGGGCTTCAATCCATTTTCATACCGCTTTACGCGAGGCAGACCACCATGTTTTATCAGGATCCTTTTGACGTCATCATCATTGGCGGGGGTCACGCAGGCACTGAGGCCGCAATGGCCGCAGCGCGAATGGGTCAGCAGACCCTGCTTTTGACACACAATATCGACACGCTGGGACAAATGTCCTGTAATCCGGCGATTGGCGGCATTGGGAAAGGACACCTGGTAAAAGAAGTGGACGCACTTGGCGGCCTGATGGCGAAAGCGATCGATCATGCGGGCATTCAGTTTAGGATACTAAACGCGAGTAAAGGTCCGGCTGTTCGCGCCACCCGTGCACAGGCAGACCGTGTGCTTTACCGTCAGGCTGTGCGCACCGCGCTGGAAAACCAACCGAACCTGATGATCTTCCAGCAGGCGGTAGAAGATCTTATCGTGGAGAACGATCGTGTTGTTGGCGCCGTGACCCAAATGGGTCTCAAATTCCGCGCAAAAGCGGTGGTGCTGACGGTCGGGACATTCCTGGACGGTAAAATCCATATTGGTCTGGACAATTACAGCGGTGGTCGTGCTGGCGATCCGCCGTCAATTCCGTTATCTCGTCGTCTGCGTGAGCTGCCGCTGCGCGTAAGCCGCCTGAAAACCGGCACGCCGCCGCGTATTGATGCGCGCACCATTGATTTCAGCGTGCTGGCACAGCAGCACGGCGATAACCCGATGCCGGTGTTCTCGTTCATGGGCAATGCGGCGCAACATCCGCAGCAGGTGCCGTGCTACATCACGCACACCAATGAAAAAACCCATGACGTGATCCGCAATAATCTCGATCGCAGCCCAATGTATGCTGGTGTGATCGAAGGGATCGGCCCGCGTTATTGCCCGTCTATCGAAGACAAAGTGATGCGCTTTGCCGATCGTAATCAGCACCAGATCTTCCTCGAACCGGAAGGGCTGACATCTAACGAAATTTACCCGAACGGCATCTCCACCAGCCTGCCGTTCGACGTGCAGATGCAGATTGTGCGTTCAATGCAGGGCATGGAAAACGCGAAGATCGTTCGTCCTGGCTACGCTATTGAGTACGATTTCTTCGATCCGCGTGACCTGAAGCCGACGCTGGAAAGCAAATTCATCCAGGGTCTGTTCTTCGCAGGCCAGATTAACGGCACCACCGGGTACGAAGAAGCTGCCGCGCAAGGGCTGCTGGCCGGTCTGAACGCCGCTCGCTTCTCTGCCGAGAAAGAGGGCTGGGCACCGGCGCGTTCTCAGGCTTACCTGGGCGTTCTGGTCGACGATCTCTGCACGCTGGGGACCAAAGAACCGTACCGCATGTTTACTTCTCGTGCGGAATATCGCCTGATGCTGCGCGAAGACAATGCCGATCTGCGTCTGACCGAGGTGGGCCGCGAGCTGGGTCTGGTGGATGACGAGCGCTGGGCGCGCTTCAACGAGAAGCTGGAACACATTGAACAGGAACGTCAGCGCCTGAAAACCACCTGGGTGAATCCGCAGGCGGAAACTGCTGCTGAAGTGAATGCTCACTTAACAGCACCGCTGTCGCGCGAAGCCAGTGGGGAAGATCTGCTGCGCCGTCCTGAAGTCACCTACGAGAATCTGGTCAAACTGACGGCGTTCGCACCGGGCCTTGAAGACGCTGAAGCGGCCGAGCAGGTCGAAATTCAGGTGAAGTACGAAGGCTACATCGCGCGTCAGCAGGATGAGATCGAAAAACAGCAGCGCAACGAAAACACGCTGCTGCCGGAAATGCTGGACTACCGTCAGGTGACGGGTCTTTCCAACGAAGTGATCGCTAAGCTGAACGATCACAAACCTGTATCGATTGGCCAGGCCTCACGTATCTCTGGCGTCACACCTGCCGCGATTTCGATTCTGCTGGTGTGGCTGAAAAAGCAGGGCATGCTGCGCCGTAGCGCGTAATGCTCTGTAAATAGCCCGGTGGCGCTGCGCTTACCGGGCCTACTGAACCCGTAGGGCGGGTTAGCGAAGCGCCACCCGCCACTTAAGTTTCTCAACAGGTATCCACCGTGCTCAATAAACTCTCTCGTCTGCTGGAACAGGCAGGTATTTCGCTCACCGATCACCAGAAAAATCAGCTGGTGGCCTATGTCGATATGCTGAACAAATGGAATAAAGCGTACAACCTCACCTCCGTACGCGATCCCAACGAGATGCTGATTCGCCATATTCTCGATAGCATCGTCGTGGCGCCGTATCTGAACGGTGAACGTTTTATCGATGTGGGCACCGGTCCGGGCTTGCCGGGCGTTCCGTTGTCTATTGTTCGACCGGAGAGTCATTTCACGCTGCTGGACAGCCTGGGCAAGCGCGTACGCTTTTTACGCCAGGTTCAGCATGAGCTGAAGCTGGAAAACATTACGCCCGTACAGAGCAGGGTAGAGGAGTTCCCGGCAGAGCCACCGTTTGACGGTGTTATCAGCCGCGCGTTTGCCTCACTCAATGACATGGTGAGCTGGTGCAAACACCTGCCAGCGGAGAAGGGGCGTTTTTATGCGCTGAAAGGGCAACTTCCGGGGGACGAAATCGAGCAGCTTCCGGACGGTTTTGTTGTCGAATCCATTGAGAAACTCCAGATCCCTCAGCTCGAAGGTGAGCGTCATCTGGTGATAATTAAGCCAAACACTTTTTAAAAAATTAATAAAAAATGTGGAATTTGTGCTGTTCTGATCGTGTTAAAAAGCAGCACATCCAGTCTGATTTGGTCGTCGTTAATTTAACCTTGTTGTTACCATGGATTTTCTTATGGTTAACCTGACGTGATTCGTTCACTCAGAGGATAGTCAACCATGAAATTATCAGTCTGCTAAAAGTGGGTAAAAGCAACAAGAATGGAATGTTAAATATTTATTAAGAATGTCAATAAAAGGTTTTTGTTGTATACGGCTCTGTTTTAAAAATAGTTGCGTTTTTTTTGCTTTAATTTCATGCAGATGAAATTAATCGTTTTACGTCTTTGATAAATACCACTTTATCGCAAATGTGTATTTTGTGATCTCGTGCACGCTTTATCACCAACGTTTCCGCGCTGTTTGCAGTTTTGCCTGAAGGTCAACGCTTAGGTCAAAAGTTGAAAAATAGGACTGGGGAAAAATATTTAAACATTTATTCACCTTTTCGCTACTTAATGTTTGAAATCACGGGTACGCACCGTATAATTTGACCGCTTTTTGATGCTTGACTCTGAGCCTTAAAGGACGTTTTATACGACACGCGGCATACCTCGAAGGGAGCAGGAGTAAAAACGTGATGTCTGTGTCGCTCTTGAGTAGAAACGTTGCTCGTAAGCTTCTGTTCATTCAGTTTCTGGCTGTGATAGCAAGTGGACTGCTGTTTAGCCTCAAAGACCCCTTCTGGGGCATCTCCGCCGCGTGCGGAGGTTTGGCGGTGGTTCTGCCAAACGTGTTGTTTATGATTTTTGCCTGGCGTCATCAGGCGCATACACCTGCCAAAGGCCGCGTGGCCTGGTCCTTCGCTCTCGGCGAAGTGTGTAAGGTGTTGCTGACCTTTGCTCTACTGGTGATGGCGCTGGCGGTTTTGAAAGTGGTATTCATGCCGCTGATAGCAACGTGGGTTTTGGTGCTGGTGGTACAAGTTCTGGCTCCAGCTGTAATCAATAACAAAGGGTAAAAGGCATCATGGCTTCAGAAAATATGACGCCGCAGGATTACATAGGTCACCATCTGAATAACCTTCAGCTGGACCTGCGTACATTCTCGCTGGTGGATCCACATAACCCCCCGGCCACCTTCTGGACGATCAACATCGACTCCATGTTCTTCTCGGTGGTTTTGGGTCTTCTGTTCCTGGCCATGTTCCGTAGCGTTGCTAAAAAGGCGACCAGCGGTGTTCCAGGGAAATTCCAGACGTTCATCGAGATGATCATCGGCTTCGTCCATGGCAGCGTGAAAGACATGTACCATGGTAAGAGCAAACTGATTGCTCCGCTGGCCCTGACCGTGTTCGTTTGGGTCTTCCTGATGAACCTGATGGACCTCCTGCCTATCGATTTCTTACCTTGGATCGGTGAGCACGTACTCGGCCTGCCTGCACTGCGCGTGGTTCCGTCTGCCGACGTGAACATCACCCTGTCGATGGCGCTGGGCGTATTTATCCTCATTCTGTTCTACAGCATCAAAATGAAAGGCGTAAGCGGCTTTGTGAAAGAGCTTACCTTGCAGCCGTTCAACCACTGGGCGTTTATTCCGGTCAACCTGATTCTGGAAGGCGTTAGCCTGCTGTCCAAACCTGTTTCACTGGGTCTGCGACTGTTCGGCAACATGTATGCGGGTGAGCTGATTTTCATTCTGATCGCGGGTCTTCTGCCGTGGTGGTCACAGTGGATTCTGAATGTGCCATGGGCCATTTTCCACATCCTGATCATTACGCTGCAAGCCTTTATCTTCATGGTTCTGACGATCGTCTATCTGTCGATGGCGTCTGAAGAGCACTGATTTTTTACCAACACTACTACGTTTTAATTGAAACAAACTGGAGACTGTCATGGAAAACCTGAATATGGATCTGCTGTACATGGCTGCCGCTGTGATGATGGGTCTGGCGGCTATCGGTGCTGCGATCGGTATCGGCATCCTCGGGGGCAAATTCCTGGAAGGCGCAGCGCGTCAACCTGATCTGATTCCTCTGCTGCGTACTCAGTTCTTTATCGTTATGGGTCTGGTGGATGCAATCCCAATGATCGCTGTAGGTCTGGGTCTGTACGTGATGTTTGCTGTCGCGTAGTAGTTGTTTTAAATCCCCAAGCCACAGAAATTTAAGAGGTATTGTGCTGTGAACATGAACGCAACAATCCTCGGCCAGGCCATCGCGTTTATTCTCTTTGTCTGGTTCTGCATGAAGTATGTATGGCCGCCTTTAATGGCTGCCATCGAAAAACGTCAGAAAGAAATTGCTGACGGTCTGGCTTCCGCAGAACGCGCTAAGAAAGATTTGGACCTTGCACAGGCCAACGCGACAGACCAGCTGAAAAAAGCGAAAGCTGAAGCTCAGGTAATCATTGAACAGGCTAACAAACGCCGTTCTCAGATCCTGGACGAAGCCAAAGCTGAAGCAGAACAGGAACGTACTAAGATCGTGACACAGGCTCAGGCTGAAATTGAAGCTGAGCGTAAACGTGCTCGTGAAGAACTGCGTAAGCAGGTTGCGATTCTGGCTGTTGCTGGCGCCGAGAAGATCATCGAACGTTCCGTGGATGAAGCTGCTAACAGCGACATCGTGGACAAACTTGTCGCTGAACTGTAAGGAGGGAGGGGCTGATGTCTGAATTTGTTACGGTAGCTCGCCCCTACGCCAAAGCAGCTTTTGACTTTGCTGTCGAACACCAAAATGTCGATCGCTGGCAGAATATGCTGGCGTTTGCCGCTGAGGTGACGAAAAACGAACAAATGGCCGAGTTGCTTTCTGGTGCGTTAGCGCCTGAAACCCTCGCCGCGTCGTTTATCGCCGTGTGCGGAGAGCAACTGGATGCCAACGGCCAGAACCTGATTAAGGTGATGGCGGAAAATGGTCGTCTCCGTGTGCTCCCGGATGTTCTCGAGCAGTTTGAGCACTTACGTGCCCTTAGTGAAGCTACCGCTGAAGTTGAAGTAACTTCCGCGGCTGAACTGAGTGACGAACAGCTTGCGAAAATCACCGCCGCGATGGAAAAACGTCTGTCACGCAAAGTTAAGCTGAATTGCAAAATCGATAAGTCTGTAATGGCTGGCGTAATCATCCGCTCGGGTGATATGGTCATTGATGGCAGCGTACGCGGCCGTCTTGAGCGCCTTGCAGACGTCTTGCAGTCTTAAGGGGACTGGAGCATGCAACTGAATTCCACCGAAATCAGCGAACTGATCAAGCAGCGCATTGCTCAGTTCAATGTTGTGAGTGAAGCTCACAACGAAGGTACTATTGTTTCTGTAAGTGACGGTGTTATCCGCATCCACGGCCTGGCCGATTGTATGCAGGGTGAGATGATTTCCCTGCCGGGTAACCGTTACGCTATCGCACTGAACCTGGAGCGCGACTCCGTAGGTGCCGTTGTGATGGGTCCATACGCTGACCTCGCCGAAGGCATGAAGGTTAAGTGTACTGGCCGTATTCTTGAAGTGCCGGTTGGCCGTGGCCTGCTGGGTCGCGTTGTTAACACCCTGGGTGCGCCAATCGACGGTAAAGGTCCGGTTGAGCACGATGGCTTCTCCCCAATCGAAGTTATCGCACCAGGCGTTATCGACCGTCAGTCTGTTGATCAGCCAGTACAGACGGGTTATAAGTCCGTTGATGCCATGATCCCAATCGGTCGTGGTCAGCGTGAACTGATCATCGGTGACCGTCAGACCGGTAAAACCGCGATGGCAATCGACGCCATCATCAACCAGCGTGATTCCGGCATCAAATGTGTGTACGTGGCTATCGGCCAGAAAGCGTCCACCATTTCCAACGTGGTTCGTAAACTGGAAGAGCACGGCGCACTGTCTAACACCATCGTTGTGGTAGCAACCGCGTCTGAATCTGCTGCACTGCAATACCTGGCACCATACGCCGGTTGCGCAATGGGCGAATACTTCCGTGACCGCGGTGAAGATGCGCTGATCGTATACGATGACCTGTCTAAACAGGCTGTTGCTTATCGTCAGGTTTCCCTGCTGCTCCGTCGTCCACCAGGACGTGAAGCATTCCCGGGCGACGTATTCTACCTCCACTCTCGTCTGCTGGAGCGTGCTTCCCGCGTTAACGCGGAATACGTCGAGAACTTCACCAAAGGTGAAGTGAAGGGTAAAACAGGTTCTCTGACCGCCCTGCCGATCATTGAAACCCAAGCGGGTGACGTTTCTGCGTTCGTTCCGACCAACGTAATCTCCATTACCGATGGTCAGATCTTCCTGGAAACCAACCTGTTTAACTCCGGTATTCGTCCGGCGGTTAACCCGGGTATCTCCGTATCCCGTGTGGGTGGTGCTGCTCAGACCAAGATCATCAAGAAACTGTCCGGTGGTATCCGTACCGCGCTGGCACAGTATCGTGAACTGGCTGCGTTCTCTCAGTTCGCATCCGATCTGGACGAAGCAACCCGTAAACAGCTGAGCCACGGTCAGAAAGTGACCGAGCTGCTGAAGCAGAAACAGTACGCGCCAATGTCTGTTGCTCAGCAGGGCCTGGTACTGTTCGCGGCTGAACGCGGTTACCTCGAAGATGTGGAACTGGCGAAAATCGGTAGCTTCGAAGCCGCTCTGCTGGCTTACGTCGACCGTGATCACGCTCCGCTGATGCAAGAGATCAACCAGACCGGTGGCTATAACGACGAAATCGAAGGCAAGCTGAAAGCTATCCTCGATTCCTTCAAAGCAACCCAATCCTGGTAATCGTCCGGCGGCTTGTCTCAGGACAAGCCGTCTGGCATTGAGGAGAAGCTCATGGCCGGCGCAAAAGAGATACGTAGTAAGATCGCAAGCGTCCAGAACACGCAAAAGATCACTAAAGCGATGGAGATGGTCGCCGCTTCCAAAATGCGTAAATCGCAGGATCGCATGGCGGCCAGCCGTCCTTATGCAGAGACCATGCGCAAAGTGATTGGTCACCTTGCAAACGGTAATCTGGAATATAAGCACCCTTACCTGGAAGAACGCGACGTTAAGCGCGTGGGCTACCTGGTGGTGTCGACTGACCGTGGTCTGTGTGGCGGCTTGAACATTAACCTGTTCAAAAAACTGCTGGCGGATATGAAAGGCTGGTCCGATAAAGGCGTTCAGTGCGATCTGGCACTGATTGGCTCTAAAGGCGTCTCTTTCTTTAACTCCGTTGGTGGCAACATTGTCGCTCAGGTGACCGGTATGGGTGATAACCCGTCCCTGTCCGAACTGATCGGCCCGGTTAAAGTGATGTTGCAGGCCTACGATGAAGGCCGTCTGGACAGACTGTACGTTGTCAGCAACAAATTTATTAACACCATGTCTCAGGTGCCTACGCTCACTCAGATGCTGCCGTTACCGGCATCAGAAGATGACGAGCTGAAACAGAAAGCCTGGGATTACCTGTATGAACCCGATCCGAAACCGCTGCTGGATACCCTGCTGCGTCGTTACGTTGAATCTCAGGTTTATCAGGGCGTTGTAGAAAACCTGGCCAGCGAGCAGGCCGCACGAATGGTGGCGATGAAAGCCGCGACCGATAATGGCGGCAGCCTGATTAAAGAGCTGCAGTTGGTTTACAACAAAGCTCGTCAGGCCAGCATTACTCAGGAACTCACCGAGATCGTCTCGGGGGCCGCCGCGGTTTAACCAGGTTTACGAATTACGTAGAGGATTCAAGATGGCTACTGGAAAGATTGTCCAGGTAATCGGCGCCGTGGTGGACGTCGAGTTCCCTCAGGACGCCGTACCACGCGTGTACGACGCGCTTGAGGTACAGAATGGTAACGAGAGCCTGGTGCTGGAAGTTCAGCAGCAGCTCGGCGGCGGTATCGTGCGTACCATCGCCATGGGTTCTTCCGACGGTCTGCGTCGTGGTCTGGAAGTAAAAGACCTTGAGCACCCGATCGAAGTCCCGGTAGGTAAAGCAACACTGGGTCGTATCATGAACGTATTGGGTCAACCAATCGACATGAAAGGCGACATCGGTGAAGAAGAGCGTTGGGCTATCCACCGCGCGGCACCTTCCTACGAAGAGCTGTCCAGCTCTCAGGAACTGCTGGAAACCGGCATCAAAGTTATCGACCTGATGTGCCCGTTCGCGAAGGGCGGTAAAGTTGGTCTGTTCGGTGGTGCGGGTGTAGGTAAAACCGTAAACATGATGGAGCTGATCCGTAACATCGCGATCGAGCACTCCGGTTACTCCGTGTTTGCGGGTGTTGGTGAACGTACTCGTGAGGGTAACGACTTCTACCATGAAATGACCGACTCCAACGTTCTGGACAAAGTTTCCCTGGTTTACGGCCAGATGAACGAGCCACCAGGAAACCGTCTGCGCGTTGCGCTGACTGGCCTGACGATGGCTGAGAAGTTCCGTGACGAAGGCCGTGACGTTCTGCTGTTCGTTGATAACATCTACCGTTACACCCTGGCCGGTACTGAAGTATCTGCACTGCTGGGTCGTATGCCTTCAGCGGTAGGTTATCAGCCTACGCTTGCGGAAGAGATGGGTGTTCTTCAGGAACGTATCACCTCTACCAAAACTGGTTCTATCACCTCCGTTCAGGCGGTATACGTACCTGCGGATGACTTGACTGACCCATCTCCAGCAACCACCTTTGCTCACTTAGATGCAACCGTGGTTCTGAGCCGTCAGATCGCGTCTCTGGGTATCTACCCGGCCGTTGACCCGCTGGACTCCACCAGCCGTCAGCTGGATCCACTGGTTGTTGGCCAGGAGCACTACGACACCGCGCGTGGCGTACAGTCCCTGCTGCAACGTTATCAGGAACTGAAAGACATCATCGCCATCCTGGGTATGGATGAACTGTCTGAAGAAGACAAACTGGTGGTAGCACGTGCGCGTAAGATCCAGCGCTTCCTGTCCCAGCCGTTCTTCGTTGCGGAAGTATTCACCGGTTCTCCAGGTAAATACGTTTCCCTGAAAGACACCATCCGTGGCTTTAAAGGCATCATGGAAGGCGAATACGATCACCTGCCAGAGCAGGCGTTCTACATGGTTGGTTCCATCGAAGAAGCCGTGGAAAAAGCCAAAAAACTTTAACGCCTTAATCGGAGGGTGATATGGCAATGACTTACCACCTGGACGTCGTCAGCGCAGAGCAACAAATGTTCTCTGGTCTGGTCGAGAAAATCCAGGTAACGGGTAGTGAAGGTGAACTGGGTATTTTCCCGGGTCACGCACCGCTGCTCACCGCCATTAAGCCTGGTATGATCCGCATCGTTAAACAGTTCGGTCATGAAGAGTTTATCTATCTGTCCGGCGGCATTCTTGAAGTGCAGCCAGGCAGTGTGACCGTTCTGGCCGATACCGCTATTCGTGGCCAGGATCTCGACGAAGCGCGAGCCCTAGAATCGAAGCGTAAGGCTGAAGAGCACATTAACAGCTCTCATGGTGACGTGGATTACGCTCAGGCGTCTGCGGAGCTGGCCAAAGCGATCGCGAAACTGCGCGTTATCGAGTTGACCAAAAAAGCGATGTAACACCGGCTTGAAAAGCACAAAAGCCAGTCTGGATCCCAGGCTGGCTTTTTTTTTCGGCCTTAATTCATGATGAAAAAGATGTAGAATTTTAAGCATCAAACGTTTTTACTTCTCACACAAACTACCGTCAGGATGCGTATGTTAAACAGTGCGATGAGCGTGGTGATCCTTGCCGCAGGCAAAGGTACCCGCATGTATTCCGATCTGCCTAAAGTGCTCCACACGCTGGCAGGAAAGCCAATGGTTCAGCATGTTATTGATGCAGCGAATGAATTAGGCGCCAGCCAGGTGCATCTGGTTTATGGACATGGCGGCGATCTGCTGAAAAAAACGCTGCGTGACGACAATCTCAACTGGGTGCTTCAGGCAGAACAGCTGGGTACGGGTCATGCAATGCAGCAGGCTGCACCCTTCTTCGCTGATGATGAAGATATCCTGATGCTCTACGGCGACGTCCCGCTGATCTCCGTTGAAACCCTTACTCGGCTGCGTGAAGCCAAACCGCAGGGTGGCATCGGTTTGTTGACCGTCGTGCTGGACGATCCAACCGGCTATGGCCGCATTACGCGTGAAAACGGCAACGTGACGGGGATTGTTGAGCATAAAGATGCCACTGACGAACAGCGCCAGATTCAGGAGATCAACACCGGCATCCTGATTGCGAACGGTGCGGATATGAAGCGCTGGCTGTCCAGACTCAACAATAACAACGCGCAGGGTGAATACTACATCACCGACATCATTGCGATGGCTTACCAGGAAGGGCGTGAGATTGCTGCCGTTCATCCGGCGCGTATCAGCGAAACGGACGGGGTAAACAACCGTCTCCAGCTTTCCCGTCTTGAGCGTATTTACCAGTCCGAGCAGGCAGAAAAGCTGTTGCTCGCGGGCGTTATGCTGCGCGATCCGGCGCGTTTCGATCTGCGTGGCACGCTGACCCACGGGCGCGACGTTGAAATAGATACTAACGTTATCCTGGAAGGTAACGTCACGCTGGGCAACCGCGTCAAAATCGGCACCGGCTGTGTGATTAAAAACAGCGCGATCGGTGACGACTGCGAAATCAGCCCGTACAGCGTGGTGGAAGATGCCCATCTTGAGGCGGCCTGTACGATTGGCCCATTTGCGCGTCTGCGCCCGGGCGCTGAGCTGCTGGAAGGTGCTCACGTAGGTAACTTCGTGGAAATGAAAAAAGCGCGTCTGGGTAAGGGCTCTAAAGCGGGTCATCTGACCTATCTGGGCGATGCGGAAATTGGCGACAACGTAAACATTGGTGCAGGGACGATTACCTGTAACTATGACGGCGCCAATAAGTTTAAAACCATCATTGGTGATGACGTGTTTGTAGGCTCCGATACCCAGCTGGTGGCGCCTGTTACCGTGGGCAAAGGCGTGACCATTGCCGCCGGGACAACCGTTACGCGCGATGTGGCCGAGAACGAGCTGGTGTTAAGCCGCGTTCCGCAGGTCAGCAAGCAGGGCTGGAAACGCCCGGTGAAGCAGAAGTAACGGATTTATACCCCTCACCCTAACCCTCTCCCCACAGGGGAGAGGGGATTGTTCGGTGCGGTGTTTTTCTCCCTCGCCCCTTTGGGGAGAGGGCCGGGGTGAGGGGATAACATAATCCTCCCCCCACAAGCAGTACCCATAAAAATAACCCCACTCTCTACAAGGCTCGGGGCGCCCGGAAAGGGCAAATACAGGTCAGCGACAACGCATGGCATAACGCCATAATCAGGAAATATAACTATGTGTGGAATTGTTGGCGCAGTTGCGCAGCGTGATATTGCTGAAATCCTTCTCGAAGGTTTACGTCGTCTGGAATACCGTGGTTACGACTCAGCCGGGCTGGCTGTCGTTGATGCAGAAGGTCATATGACCCGTCTGCGCCGTCTCGGTAAAGTGCAGATGCTGGCCCAGGCTGCGGAAGAACATCCGCTGCACGGTGGCACCGGTATTGCGCATACCCGCTGGGCGACCCACGGTGAGCCATCTGAAGGCAACGCACACCCGCATGTGTCTGAACACATCGTGGTCGTGCATAACGGCATTATCGAAAACCACGAACCGCTGCGTGAAGAACTGAAAGCGCGCGGCTATACCTTCGTCTCTGAAACCGACACCGAAGTGATTGCTCACCTGGTGCACTGGGAGCTGGCAAAGGGCGGTACACTGCGTGATGCGGTGCTGCGCGCTATCCCTCAGCTACGTGGTGCTTACGGTACGGTGATCATGGATTCCCGCGACCCGTCCACGCTGCTGGCCGCGCGTTCCGGTAGTCCGATGGTGATTGGTCTGGGCATGGGTGAAAACTTTATCGCTTCCGACCAGCTGGCGCTGCTGCCGGTTACCCGTCGCTTTATCTTCCTGGAAGAGGGAGACATTGCCGAGGTGACACGTCGCAGCGTGACCGTATTCGACACAAAAGGCGAGCAGGTTAAGCGTCAGGAGATCGAATCAAACCTGCAATACGACGCGGGCGACAAAGGTGCTTACCGTCACTACATGCAGAAAGAGATCTACGAACAGCCAAACGCCATTAAAAACACCCTGACTGGTCGCATCAGCCATGGTGAAGTGGATCTGAGCGAGCTGGGCGCCAATGCCAACGAACTGCTGAGCAAAGTCGAGCACATTCAGATCGTGGCCTGCGGCACCTCCTACAACTCCGGTATGGTCTCTCGCTACTGGTTTGAATCTCTGGCGGGCGTGCCGTGCGACGTAGAAATTGCGTCTGAGTTCCGCTATCGCAAATCTGCCGTACGTCGTAACAGCCTGATGATCACCCTTTCCCAGTCAGGTGAAACGGCAGATACCCTGGCGGCGCTGCGTCTCTCTAAAGAGCTGGGTTATCTGGGTTCTCTGGCCATCTGTAACGTCCCGGGCTCATCGCTGGTGCGTGAATCCGATCTGGCGCTGATGACCAAAGCGGGTACCGAAATCGGCGTGGCCTCCACCAAGGCGTTTACCACTCAGCTGACGGTTCTGCTGATGCTGGTGGCGAAACTGGCGCGTCTGAAAGGTGAAGATGCCTCTGTTGAGCATGACATCGTTCACGGTCTGCAGGCGCTGCCGAGCCGTATTGAGCAGATGCTCTCTCAGGACAAACGCATTGAAGCTCTGGCGGAAGATTTCTCTGACAAACATCACGCCCTGTTCCTGGGCCGTGGCGATCAGTATCCGATTGCGCTGGAAGGCGCGCTGAAGCTGAAAGAGATCTCTTATATTCACGCTGAAGCCTATGCGGCAGGCGAGCTGAAGCATGGCCCGCTGGCGCTGATCGATGCGGATATGCCAGTTATCGTGGTGGCACCTAACAACGAACTGCTGGAAAAACTGAAATCTAACATCGAAGAAGTGCGCGCCCGTGGTGGTGTTCTGTACGTCTTTGCGGATAAAGATGCCGGTTTCGCCAGCAGCGACAACATGCACATCATCGAGATGCCGCATGTGGAAGAGGTGATTGCGCCGATCTTCTACACCGTACCGCTGCAACTGCTGGCTTATCACGTCGCGCTGATCAAGGGCACCGACGTAGACCAGCCACGTAACCTGGCGAAGTCCGTCACCGTAGAATAATCTCCAGCCTACCCGAGGCTGCCAGTATTCTGGCAGCCTCATAGCCCTCCCCTCAGCGATTATTTCTTTTTATCGCAACCTGTTTCTTTTTTCATTTTTTCTTACATTTTTGCTCTATCTGCTCATTTCACCTATGTCTGCTTAAAAAAGAATCTGATTTAGCTATGACAAAGAAAAGATATTGATAAATTCTTAAAAAAATAGAGAAGAGATATCAATAGCATTTTTTAATTATGTTTTGTTCTTATTTTTAAGGGTTTTTTTATTTTTAATTTTTATTGTTCCATTTTAAAGATATTTCATGTGGGAAAACATATTTGTCATAGAGCAGGAATGAACTGTACTATCGCCACGCTTTAAAGGATGGTGTGTTTTATTTGAATGTATAAATGAGACGCATACAAATAATGTAAATTATGGAGAGTTTCATGAAATTAAACGTTATAGCCACTTCACTGGTTTTATCTTCCGTCCTGTTTTCAGGTGCGACATTAGCGGCTGACGGTACTGTTCATTTCCGTGGCGAGGTGATTGATTCTACTTGTACAGTCACGACTGATACCAGTAATCAGACTGTTAATATTGGTCGTGTATCGGTAAAAACCTTCGCGGGTATTGATTCCACCGCGTCTGTTAAAGATTTCCACATCCGTCTGGAAGGCTGCCCGGCAACCTATACTCAGGCGGCGGTACGCTTTGACGGGACGGAAGATAAAGATACCATCGGTAAAGGTTATCTTTCAATCGGTACGCCGGTGAACGAAGACGGTACGGACGGTGAGTTCACTGGCAGCGGCGACGCCATTGCGGCGACGGGCGTGGCGATAAAACTGTTCAACCTGAGCGATGATACCGCGATCCCTTTGTATAACAATTCTAAATACGTTGCCATTGCAGATGGTAAAGCGGATATGGGATTCAAGGCGAAATTCGTCCAGACTCTGGCAACAGTGACGCCGGGTACTGCGAATGCTGACTCTCAGTTTACTATTGAATACCTGAAATAATCAGCGGTTATGGATTCGGAGCCTGTTAAGAACTTATTTACAGGCTCCTTTATATATAAGGACATTGGATTATGCCAGGGCGTATAGTGAATGTATTATTAGCGTGTTGTCTTACGGGTATTTCTACAATGGCATCGGCAGGTGTGGTTATCGGTGGCACACGAGTGGTTTATTCGAGTGATAAATCCGACGCAACCATTACTGTCAAAAATAACGAAGCGGCTATCCCTTATCTTATTCAAACATGGGTTGACCCCTTCAGTAATACAGGAACCGCGAAAAAACCACCGTTTACCGTCATTCCACCGGTATCTCGTCTGGAGGCTGGGCAGGAAAAAATTCTGCGCATTATGAAAACCGAGGGCAATTTACCGCAGGATCGGGAGTCGGTGTTCTGGCTGAACATCAAAAATATTCCCCCGGCGAGCAATAAGCCGAACGCGATGGAAATCGCCATTAAGACACGTATCAAGCTGATCTGGCGTCCGGCCTCGTTGAACATTACCCCGGAGCGCGCCGCCACGCAGGTGAAGTGGCACAGAGAAAATCGGCAGCTGGTAGTTGAAAATCCCACGCCGCTAAATATCAACGTTATGAATGTGACAGTGGACGGCAAAGATGTGCCGCTCAATATCGTCCATCCCTTTGAAACCCTGCGTTTACCCTTACCGGAAGGCGTGAATGGCCATGCGCTGGTTTGGCGGTATGTGAATGATTTCGGTGCGATTAGTCAGGATTTAAAAGCAGCGCTTTAAGCAAAGGATGGTTTATTTATGGAGTGTTACCGTATTTTCATCGCGCTTGCTTCCGGGATGGTGCTTGGTTTATCCGGCGAGGTGGCCGCGAGGGATATGTTTAACCCTGCGCTGCTTGAAATCGATCATCCGGTGGACGTGGATATCCACCAGTTTAATCGCGCGAACAGTCTGCCTGCCGGGAACTATAAGGTAAGCATCTATGTAAACGGCGAATATGTTGACCGCCGGGAGGTGACCTTTGTCGAAGATACTGCCACCAGCAACCTGCATCCTTGCTTCTCAGACATCAAAACCGTGCTCGCTGAGCTTGGGGTCAAAGTGGCGGCTATCAAGGCCCTTAACGACATAGATGACAAAGCCTGTCTGGACCCCGCGCCGCTCGTTCCTGGCTCAGCCTGGACGTTTGATACGGATAAACTCCAGCTTAACGTCACGTTGCCGCAAATCTATATTGATGTATCGGCGCGCGGCTATATTAATCCCTCACGCTGGGATGAGGGCATCAATGCGCTGATGGTGAACTACGATTTTTCCGGCTCCAGCACGGTGCATTCGAACGAGGATGATAACAACGATTTTTATTATCTGAACCTGCGCAACGGTGCCAACCTGGGGGCATGGCGTTTACGTAACTACAGTACGCTAAACGTGACCGATGGCGAGTCTTCGTATCATTCGATCAATACCTATTTACAGCGCGATATCGCCGCGTTACGCAGCCAAATTATGCTGGGGGATACATGGACCGCAAGCGACGTGTTTGACAGCACGCAACTGCGAGGGATGCGTCTCTACACGGATGATGACATGCTGCCTTCGAGCCTGACGGGGTTTGCGCCAGTGGTTCGCGGCGTGGCGAAAAGCAATGCGACCGTGATTGTGCGGCAAAACGGTTACATCATTTACCAGTCTGCCGTACCGCAGGGAGCGTTTGCGCTCAAGGATTTAAACACCACCAATTCGGGTGGCGATCTGGATGTTACCATCAAAGAAGAGGATGGCAGCGAGCAACATTTTACCCAGCCTTACGCCTCACTGGCGATCCTGAAGCGTGAAGACCAAACCGATGTCGATATCAGCGCGGGTGAACTGCGCGATCAAAACGATTTTCAGCCGACCGTTTTTCAGGCGCAGGTGTTACACGGTTTTCCTGCGGGTATTACCCTCTACGGGGGCGTGCAGGGAACCAGCGATTACACCTCCGCCGCGCTTGGCGTGGGGAAAGATATGGGTTCGCTGGGCGCCCTTTCGCTGGACGTAACGCATGCCCGCTCGCGGTTTGAGGACGATGACGAAAGCGGGCAATCTTACCGTTTTCTCTATTCCAAACGTTTTGATGAAACGAACACAACGTTTCGGCTGGTGGGCTACCGCTACTCCACAGAGGGCTACTACACCCTGAACGAATGGGCGTCCCGGCAGAATAACGAGAGCGACTTCTGGACGACAGGTAACCGCCGTAGCCGTCTGGAGGGAACATGGACGCAGACCTTTGGCGACGGGATGGGAAATATTTATCTTACCCTTAGCCGCCAGCAGTACTGGAAGACGGATGAAGTCGAGCGGCTGGTGCAGCTGGGCTACAGCAATAGCTGGCGCGCTATTTCCTGGAACGTCTCCTGGAACTACACCGATTCACTCACCTCGGCCCAAAATAGCACCGACACTGACGTCAGCGACAGTCAGGGCAGCGAACAGATTTTTATGCTCTCCCTCTCCATACCGTTGTCAGGCTGGCTGCATGACAGCTACGTCAACTATGGGTACACCCAAAACAACCACGGAAAAGGGATGCACCAGGTGGGGCTGAGCGGTAACGCGCTGGATGCGCACAACCTCTCCTGGAACGTTCAGCAGTCTTACGATGCGGATAACGAAGATTACAACAACAGCGCAGGGGTGGGCTATGACGGCACCTATGGTTCGGTAAACGCCAGTTACGACTATACCCAGGACAACCAGCGCCTCAACTATGGAATGAAGGGCGGGATTCTGGCCCACAGCGATGGCATAACTTTCTCTCAGGAACTGGGGGAAACCGTCGCGCTGGTTAAAGCCCCGGGAGCTTCCGGCCTGGCGCTGGAGAATGGTACGGGTAAG
The DNA here is from genome assembly GCF_001037675.1 of Enterobacter sp. MGH119. Taxonomy (NCBI): domain Bacteria; kingdom Pseudomonadati; phylum Pseudomonadota; class Gammaproteobacteria; order Enterobacterales; family Enterobacteriaceae; genus Enterobacter; species Enterobacter sp. MGH119. The sequence continues at coordinate 33,907 of NZ_KQ089932.1, forward strand.
GCGACGGACTGGCGCGGCTATACGGTACAGACGCAGCTCAACGCCTACGATGAAAACAGAGTGGAGATCGACAGCGATTACTTTGCGAAGGCCAACGTCGAAATCGACAACAGTATCCTCAGCGTTATCCCGACGCGCGGCGCGGTGGTACGGGCGGAGTTTGTCACTCACGTGGGCTATCGCGTCCTGTTCAATGTGCGGCAGAAGAGTGGCAAACCGGTGCCGTTTGGCGCCATGGCCTCGGCTGATTTACCCCACGGCAGCGTAACCGGCATTGTGGGCGAAAATGGCGAGCTTTATCTGTCCGGCATGCCGGAAGAGGGGGCGTTTGTCCTGAAGTGGGGCGCAGATAACACGATGACCTGCCCGGTTAACTACCACTTTACCCCGCCAGAAGGCGTCGAACTGATACAAATATCGGCAGTATGCCAATAGGGAAATAAGATGAAATTCAGGACACCTCTGTTTTTAAGCGCGTTGATAATATTTATGGCGCCAGTATGCAAAGCGTACACCACGGGCGACGGGATTTGTCACTCCGAAGGTGGCGCTTATATCTATAACCTTAATCTGAACGGGCAGTCGATCCCGGCGGATAAAAATAAAGCAGGTACAGAGATCAGGGATCTGGAAACGCTCAGTTCATCTGCGAGTTACAAAGCGCAATGCAACTGTCTTACGCATTACTCTACGGGCTTTCGCCAAATCTACTACACCGCACGATCGTCGTTAAGTGAAGATGTGGTAAAGAACGGGTATACCTATTTTACCCTTAATAACAACCTCAGCATCGCCACGTCGATACTTGTGCTCGGCAGAGATTATATACCGGTACCTTTCAGCGCAGAACCAAACGTAATGTCTCATAGCTCCTATTGTTATGCGCCTGGTGAGGAAGGGAGCGAACCAACACTCAATACCGGTTCAAAAATAAAAATATCATTCTTAATTAACAAGCCGTTTATTGGCCGGGTGAGTGTGCCAGGTACGATAGTCGCCGATCTTTATGGCGGGCTGGATGCGGCCTCCTCGACCTCCAGCACCGAAAAAATGGCAGAGATCAAAATCGCTGGCGATATCGTCGTGCCGCAAAACTGCGAGATCGCGCCCGGGCAGACGCTTGAGATAGATTTTGGCAAAATCCCGGCCCCGGAATTTTCCGCTACCAAAGGCACCGCCGTGACGAGTCACAAGGTAAAAAAGACGATTCAGGTACAGTGCACAGGCATGCTGGATGAGAATATTGTCTACTCCACTTTCCATGGAGACCCTGTCGACGCCGATGCCACGATGATGAAAGTCAACGGCAATGATGATGTAGGCATTGTGGTATACGACAAGTGGGATCGTCAGGTCAGCGTCAACGGCGGCAGGATGGACATGGATAGGGGAGAAAACAATAACGGCGCCGAAAACAATTCGCTTACCTTTTCCGCTGCGCCTGCAAGCGCAACGGGGGCGCAGCCAAAACCTGGAACGTTTGAAGCGTACGCAACGGTCACGCTGGAAATTGAACATTAATCACCCAACGGCTGTTTATGACAGCCGTTGTCATTTTTCCTCTTTTGCACCAGGCTTATCCCTTTCTATATGACAACTCTATGATGCTCCCCTGAACAAATAATCATTAATATCAGTGGCTTATTTTACACTCTCTCATTGTCATAAAACTGTCATATTTCGTACATTTATCTGTCACCTGTTTGTCCTATTTTGCTCATCGTAGCCACTTAAACAATGATTTACGAAATCCTTGCAGGAGACATTATGAAAGTTATGCGTACCACTGTCGCAACTGTTGTCGCCGCGACCTTATCGATGAGCGCTTTCTCTGCCTTCGCAGCAGCAAGCCTGACTGGCGCTGGTGCAACCTTCCCTGCGCCGGTGTATGCCAAATGGGCGGATACCTACCAGAAAGAGACCGGTAACAAGGTCAACTATCAGGGTATCGGCTCCTCCGGTGGCGTAAAACAAATTACCGCGAATACCGTTGATTTCGGCGCATCCGACGCTCCGCTGTCTGATGAGAAACTGAATCAGGAAGGCCTGTTCCAGTTCCCGACCGTGATCGGCGGCGTTGTGCTGGCTGTTAACATCCCTGGCCTGAAATCAGGCGAGCTGGTGCTGGACGGCAAAACCCTGGGTGACATCTACCTGGGCAAAATCAAAAAATGGGATGACGAAGCCATCACTAAGCTGAACCCGGGCGTTAAGCTGCCTTCGCAGAATATCGCGGTGGTTCGTCGTGCTGACGGCTCTGGCACCTCTTTCGTGTTCACCAGCTATCTGGCGAAAGTGAACGAAGAGTGGAAATCTAAAGTCGGTTCCGGCTCTACCGTTAACTGGCCAACCGGTCTGGGCGGTAAAGGCAACGACGGTATCGCAGCCTTCGTACAGCGTCTGCCTGGCTCTATCGGCTACGTAGAGTACGCCTACGCTAAGCAGAACAATCTGGCCTACACCAAACTGGTTTCTGCCGACGGCAAACCGGTTAGCCCGACCGAAGAGAACTTCGCCAACGCCGCCAAAGGCGCTGACTGGAGCAAATCCTTCGCTCAGGACCTGACTAACCAGAAAGGTGAAGACGCGTGGCCAATCACCTCTACCACCTTCATTCTGGTTCACAAAGAGCAGAAGAAACCAGAGCAGGGCGCAGAAGTGCTGAAGTTCTTCGACTGGGCATACAAAAACGGCGGCAAACAGGCTAATGACCTGGATTACGCCAGCCTGCCAGACAGCGTGGTTGAGCAGATTCGTGCTGCATGGAAAACCAACGTGAAAGACAGCAGCGGTAAAGCGCTGTACTAACAGGATATTTTTAACGAAGATGGCGGGTGGCGCGCAGCGATCCCGCCCTACGGTTTACTCTGTAGGCCCGGTAAGCGTCAGCGCCACCGGGCATATTCGTAAGACGTCTCATAAAGAAGAGTAATTTATGGCTGCAACCAAGCCTGCATTTAACCCTCCGGGTAAAAAAGGTGACATGATTTTCAGCGCGCTGGTGAAACTGGCTGCGCTGATTGTGCTATTGCTGCTGGGCGGCATTATCGTGTCCCTGATTTTCTCCTCCTGGCCGAGCATTCAAAAATTTGGTTTCGCCTTCCTGTGGACCAAAGAGTGGGATGCGCCGAACGATATTTACGGTGCGCTGGTGCCGATTTACGGCACGCTGGTGACCTCTTTTATCGCCCTGCTAATTGCGGTTCCGGTGAGCTTCGGTATTGCCTTGTTCCTGACGGAACTGGCGCCAGGCTGGCTGCGGCGTCCGCTGGGTATCGCCATTGAACTGCTGGCGGCCATCCCAAGTATCGTTTACGGCATGTGGGGCCTGTTTATTTTTGCTCCGCTGTTTGCAACGTACTTCCAGGAGCCGGTCGGTAACGTGCTTTCTGCCGTTCCGTTTGTGGGGGCGCTGTTCTCCGGCCCGGCATTCGGTATCGGCATTCTGGCGGCGGGTGTGATCCTCGCCATCATGATTATTCCGTACATTGCGGCGGTCATGCGCGATGTCTTCGAACAAACCCCGGTGATGATGAAAGAGTCCGCCTACGGCATCGGCTGCACCACCTGGGAAGTTATCTGGCGCATCGTCCTTCCGTTCACCAAAAATGGGGTGATTGGCGGCATTATGCTGGGCTTAGGTCGCGCGCTCGGTGAAACCATGGCGGTCACCTTTATCATCGGTAACACCTACCAGCTCGACAGCGCTTCGCTCTATATGCCGGGGAACAGTATTACTTCTGCGCTGGCGAACGAATTTGCCGAAGCGGAATCCGGGCTGCACGTCGCGGCGCTGATGGAACTGGGCCTGATCCTGTTTGTTATCACCTTTATTGTGCTGGCTATCTCCAAGCTGATGATTATGCGTCTGGCTAAAAACGAGGGGGCACGCTAATGGCAACTCTCGATATGCAAAATACCGCTCAGCTTGCGGAATCCCGTCGCAAAATGCAGTCAAAGCGCCGGATTAAAAACCGCATTGCGCTGACGCTTTCCATGGCCACGATGGCGTTCGGCCTGTTCTGGCTGATCTGGATCCTGATGTCAACCATCACCCGAGGCATCGATGGAATGTCCCTGGCGCTGTTCACGGAAATGACGCCGCCGCCGAACACGGCGGGCGGTGGTCTGGCAAACGCCCTGGCGGGTAGCGGCCTGCTGATCCTGTGGGCGACCGTTTTCGGTACACCGTTGGGCATCATGGCGGGTATCTATCTGGCGGAGTATGGGCGCAAGTCCTGGATCGCTGAAGTCATCCGCTTTATTAACGACATTCTGCTTTCTGCCCCGTCGATTGTCGTGGGTCTGTTTGTTTACACCATCGTGGTGGCGCAAATGGAACACTTCTCCGGCTGGGCGGGTGTGATTGCGCTGGCGCTGTTGCAGGTGCCTATCGTTATTCGTACTACTGAAAACATGCTGAAACTGGTGCCGGACAGCCTGCGTGAAGCGGCTTACGCGCTGGGCACGCCGAAATGGAAAATGATTTCGGCGATCACCCTGAAAGCATCCGTCTCGGGGATCATGACCGGTATCCTGCTGGCTATCGCCCGTATCGCCGGTGAAACCGCACCGCTGCTGTTTACCGCCCTCTCCAACCAGTTCTGGAGCACGGACATGATGCAGCCGATCGCCAACCTGCCGGTGACGATCTTTAAATTTGCGATGAGCCCATTCGCGGAATGGCAGCAGCTGGCCTGGGCCGGGGTGCTGATCATCACCCTTTGCGTACTGTTGCTGAACATTCTGGCGCGCGTCATTTTCGCGAAGAAGAAACACGGTTAAATTTTTACGGCGCGGCAGCTCGCGGCGCCGAATGAGGAAATGAGTCAATGAGTATGGTTGATACTGCCCCGGGTAAGATTCAGGTTCGTGATTTGAACTTCTACTACGGCAAATTCCATGCCCTGAAGAATATCAATCTGGATATCGCGAAGAACCAGGTAACGGCATTCATCGGTCCGTCCGGCTGTGGTAAATCCACGCTGCTGCGCACCTTTAACAAAATGTATTCGCTCTATCCGGAGCAGCGCGCAGAAGGTGAAATTCTGCTGGACGGTGACAACATCCTGACCAATACCCAGGATATCGCCCTGCTGCGTGCGAAAGTGGGGATGGTATTCCAGAAACCCACGCCGTTCCCGATGTCGATCTATGACAACATCGCCTTTGGTGTGCGTCTGTTTGAGAAGCTCTCCCGTGCGGATATGGACGAGCGCGTGCAGTGGGCATTGACCAAGGCCGCATTATGGAACGAAACCAAAGATAAACTTCACCAGAGTGGGTACTCTCTCTCCGGTGGTCAGCAGCAGCGTCTGTGCATTGCGCGCGGTATCGCCATTCGCCCGGAAGTCTTGCTGCTGGATGAGCCGTGCTCAGCCCTGGACCCGATCTCAACCGGGCGTATCGAAGAGCTGATCACCGAGCTGAAGCAGGATTACACCGTGGTGATCGTGACCCACAACATGCAGCAGGCTGCACGTTGTTCTGACCACACGGCGTTTATGTACCTGGGCGAGTTGATTGAGTTCAGCGATACGGATGCGCTGTTCACCCGTCCGGCGAAGAAACAAACCGAAGATTATATTACTGGCCGCTACGGTTGATTTGCCTTAGTGCATGTGGAGAAACCATGGACAACCTCAATCTTAATAAACACATTTCCGGCCAGTTTAACGCAGAGCTGGAAAGCATTCGCACCCAGGTGATGACCATGGGCGGCATGGTCGAGCAGCAGCTTTCTGATGCGATCACGGCGATGCACAACCAGGACAGCGAGCTGGCGAAGCGCGTTATTGAAGGCGACCACAACGTCAATATGATGGAAGTCGCCATCGACGAAGCCTGCGTGCGCATCATTGCGAAGCGTCAGCCGACGGCGAGCGACCTGCGTCTGGTGATGGCGATCATCAAAACTATCGCCGAGCTGGAGCGTATTGGTGACGTGGCGGATAAAATCTGCCGCACCGCGCTGGAGAAATTCTCCCAGCAGCACCAGCCGCTGCTGGTGAGTCTGGAGTCTCTCGGTCGCCACACCGTGCAGATGCTGCACGACGTGCTGGACGCTTTCGCGCGCATGGATCTGGACGAAGCGGTCCGTATCTACCGTGAAGACAAGAAAGTTGACCAGGAATACGAAGGCATAGTGCGTCAGCTGATGACCTACATGATGGAAGATTCCCGTACCATTCCAAGCGTACTCACCGCGCTGTTCTGCGCGCGCTCAATCGAGCGTATCGGTGACCGCTGCCAGAATATTTGTGAATACATCTTCTACTTCGTGAAGGGGCAGGATTTCCGACACGTGGGCGGCGACGAGCTGGACAAGCTGCTGGCGGGCAAAGATCCGAAAGAGTGATTTTTACCCTCACCCTAACCCTCTCCCACAGGGAGAGGGGACCATTCGGTTTTCTCCCTCTCCCTGTGGGAGAGGGCCGGGGTGAGGGGAAAACTCAGCGAGTAATATCCCACCCGCGCGCCTTCCACAACGCTGGCAGTTGCGCCAGATCGGTAAAGGTCGTCACTTTTGGATGATCGATCGGCTTGTTGTGCGGATCGGCGCAGAAGTAAAACACCTCCATCCCCGCATCAATCCCCGACTGCGCGCCCGCAGACGAGTCATCCACCAGGATGCAGTTCTCCACGTTGACGTTCATCGCCTTCGCCGCGTGGAACATCAATGCCGGATCCGGCTTCCAGCGCTGGATATCGTAGCCACTGAACAGTTTTTCCGGGAAGTGGTGCAACATGTTCAGCTTGCCGAGCGAGTGCTGCATTTTGCTGACCGGGCCGTTAGAGACCACGCAGATCGGCACCGTCATCGCATCCAGCAGCGTGTTAGCGCCAGCGATAACTTCCAGCTCGGCGTCGAAGAGGCGTGCGACCTCGGCGCGGTACACCGGTTCCAGATCCGCTTTCGCCAGATCCACCCCGTGCTCTTCGTTAATGATGTCGATGATCTCGTACAGCTTCACGCCCTTAAAGCGTTTAAACACCTCTTCGAGATCGAGCGTAATACCAAATTCCTGGAACATGGCGACATACGCGCGGGAACAAATGACCTCACTGTCGACCAGCGTACCGTCACAGTCGAAAAATACCGCTTCAATTCCGGACATGCCTTTCCCTTTTAACAAGTTTAACGTTTTCGTACGGCAGTTCACCGGGACGCAATCGTTGCCGTATAAGCAAAATCAATGAAAAAAGTATCCCGTAACCGCCACTATTGTCGCATTTTGGTATAGGATAGCGACGAATTTTCCCTCCTTGTTCGGAAATTGATGATGAGTCAACAACACACTACCCAGACGTCTGGTCAGGGGCTGCTTGAGCGCGTGTTCAAACTGCGCGAGCACGGCACAACGGCACGCACCGAAGTGATCGCCGGTTTTACTACCTTCCTGACGATGGTCTATATCGTTTTCGTTAACCCGCAAATTCTGGGCGTGGCTGGCATGGACACCAGCGCCGTCTTCGTGACCACCTGTCTGATCGCGGCGCTTGGCAGCATCCTGATGGGCGTTTTCGCTAATCTGCCCGTGGCGCTGGCCCCGGCAATGGGTCTGAATGCGTTCTTTGCGTTCGTGGTGGTTCAGGCGATGGGTCTGCCGTGGCAGGTCGGGATGGGCGCTATTTTCTGGGGCGCGGTCGGCCTGCTGCTGCTGACCATCTTCCGTGTGCGCTACTGGATGATTGCGAACATTCCCGTGAGCCTGCGCGTGGGTATCACCAGCGGTATCGGTCTGTTTATCGGCATGATGGGGCTGAAAAACGCTGGCGTTATCGTGGCGAACCCGGAAACGCTGGTGAGCATTGGTAACCTGACCTCTCACAGCGTGCTGCTGGGCGTGCTGGGCTTCTTTATCATCGCGATCCTGGCGTCGCGCAACATCCATGCTGCGGTGCTGGTCTCTATCATTGTGACCACGCTGCTGGGCTGGATGCTGGGTGACGTACATTACAACGGTATCGTCTCTGCGCCACCAAGCGTCTCTACCGTGATTGGTCACGTTGATCTGGCGGGCTCGCTGAACCTGGGTCTGGCCGGGGTGATTTTCTCCTTCATGCTGGTCAACCTGTTTGACTCCTCCGGTACGCTGATTGGCGTGACCGACAAAGCGGGTCTGGCGGATGAAAAAGGCAAATTCCCGCGCATGAAGCAGGCGCTGTATGTGGATAGCATCTCGTCCGTCGCTGGCTCTTTCATCGGCACCTCGTCTGTTACCGCTTACATTGAATCCTCTTCCGGTGTGTCCGTGGGCGGTCGTACTGGCCTGACGGCGGTAGTTGTGGGTCTGCTGTTCCTGCTAGTGATCTTCCTCTCTCCGCTGGCGGGGATGGTGCCACCATACGCGGCAGCTGGCGCGCTGATTTACGTCGGCGTGCTGATGACCTCAAGCCTGGCGCGCGTGAAGTGGGAAGATTTGACGGAAGCCGTTCCGGCGTTTATTACCGCGGTGATGATGCCGTTCAGCTTCTCGATCACCGAAGGTATCGCGCTGGGCTTTATCTCTTACTGCGTGATGAAGATGGGTACCGGCCGCTTCCGCGAACTCAGCCCGTGCGTGATTATTGTTGCGCTGCTGTTTGTGCTGAAGATTGTGTTTATTGATTCACACTAAGATGCTGGTGGTGTCAGGTGGCGCTTCGCTTACCTGACCTACGGGCAAAGTTCCCTCTCCCTGTGGGAGAGGGTTAGGGCGAAGGCTTACGCCTTCACCCGCTTAATATAATCCCCAAACGCGGTCAGCTGGCCAGAGATATGGTCACGCGTACTCTGATCCACCACTTCACCCGTCTGCGGGTCGACCTTGTTCTGAATCACGCCGCCCATAAATTCCGGCTTGTTCATCACCATCGCATCCAGGAACACCAGGATCTGACGCAGGTGATACTGGCAGCGCGCGCCGCCAATGGCGCCCATTGAGCTGGTCTGGATCAGCACAGGTTTACCAGACAGCGGCTGCTCCGGTAAACGGGACAGCCAGTCAATGGCGTTCTTCAGACCACCCGGCACCGAGTAGTTATACTCAGGCGTCACAATCACCACGCCGTCAGCCTGACGGATCTGCTCGGCTATCGCTTCCACGCTTTGCGGGAACCCTTCTTCCTGCTGAACATCAGCATCATAAAGCGGGATGTCGCCAATGGACGGCAGGGCACTGATCTCCATTCCCGCAGGCGCCAGCTGCGGCAGCGTACGGGCAACCATCCCGTTAAAAGAACCTTTGCGCAGGCTTCCCAGTAACGTAACAACTTTCAACGTATCAGACATGATTACTCCTGTTTCATCATGATGACCCTGGACGGATCAGCTATGGGTGTATGCTTTTTCTGCCGGTAAACTGGTTAATCGCATCAGGCGCGCGGCGGGCTCGTTGGCGCGCTCAGGGACATCCGGAAGACTACGCCAACCGCGAATACTGTCAAATTCCCAGATTTTCAGCCGTTCGATGGCGGGGCTCACCGCAACGGACCAGATCAGTACGTCCTCAGCGTCGCTGAGCGCCTCTACCAGCGAGGCTTTTGTCGCGCGCAGGCGTCCGGAGCCGGGGAGCAGCTGCAACAGGCTGGCGTCGTCTGACGCCGCGCCGTTCAGTTTGCGGATGCTCTGGCGAAGGGTGATGAGCTGCGCTCTGGCTTCAACAGGGTCGTTCTGGTTACGTATCCACAGCTTTTCATTGCTGGAGAGCGGGTATTCATCGAGCGCGTTAGCACCATGGAAGCTACGCGTGACGCGTTGCAGCTCCATATCCAGGCCACAATCACCTTCAGTCGTCAGCGCGACGCCAACAATGTTGCCGGTGTACGCAATGGAAAAATGGGGGAGTGCCGGGTCCGCAAAAACCGGGCGACCTTCTGGCTGGGTGATTATGTCCGGTAGTTCGCTAGTGCCGTAGAGCATAAAAAGCAGTTCTGCGAGGAGCGCTCTGGAAGCTAAAAACCGCGTCCTGCGGTGTTCAGGTAGTTTGAGCGCCTCACTGTGACAGGCTGAAGAAAGTCTGGCCGATACGAGATGCCCTTCCGTTAATGTTCCTCGTGCAAAGTGCGTAGCCATTTTTCGCTCCTTGATAATGGTCGTAGTCGGTTAAACGGTTACATGATTATCGCTTAACTTAGCTTCTGTTTTAATCAGTAAATGGAAATAAGAGAAGCCTGAGCACCGAACTTTACATTATCTTAGGCAAAAACCTGATCTGGTGCGGTATACAGCGCTTTAATCGTCTCACGCAGCCAGAGGATTTTCGGATTATGGCTGTTCCGTTTATGCCAAATCAGCGTGAAGGGTACGGTGAGCTTTTCTGCCTGCGCCTCATCGATGGGAATGGGCAGACAGACCAGATTACGCTGGTGGAGTTGGTTGTAGTGATGGCAGTAGTGCGGCGCAGTGGCTATGTAGTTGTGATCCGGCTGGGCCGCCATAAACATCGACTGTTCAAAACCGGGCAAACTCATGGCGATGTTACGCTCCCGGCCCATCTCCCTTAGCACCTCGTCGAGCGCCCAGGTGTCACTGCGTTCCCAGAAGATGCTGATATGCGGGTAGCGCAGAAACGTCTCCAGATCCCACGCTTCCTGGAGCGCGGGATGATCCTCGCGCAAATACACGCACGGACGGTCACTGAACAGGATTTCGTAGTCGATAAACCACGGCATCAGCTTTAGCAGTTCGCGCGAGCGAGGGTGCGTTTCACGCCCGGTGAAGCCCAGATCCACTTCTCCGCGCGTAATGGCGTCCAGCGAATCGTAATCCCATTGCCGCAGCTTCACCGTCGCCTGTGGGTAGCGCTCGTTCACCTGCTCCAGCAGGGTATTAAAGCGGATCAGCATCAGCGGTGTTTCGGCGGCGAGCACAAACTTAAGCCCGCCTGGAGAGCTATGGTGGAATTTATCGAGGATCTGGTTGCCAATCTGCATCCAGTCGGCCAAATCCTTTTCCAGACTCACCGTCAGCGGCGTGGGCAGTAGCCCTAAAGGCGTTTTCACAAACAGCGGATCGTCGAACCAGTCGCGCAGCTTCGCCAGCGATTTACTCACCGCGGACGGCGTCACGTTCATCCGCTTCGCGGCTTTGGTGACGCTGCGCTCCTGCAACAAAAGTTGCAGGCAAAGTAAAAGATTAAGATCGAGACTGCTGATGGGCTTCTTCATAGTGCGCCGCGGGCTGGATGACCATAAGTAAGGTAATGCAGAGTATGCTACAGCCAATCAGAACCCCGATCAGCATATTCAGCGCGTTAAGGCCGATCACCGCCGCCAGCCAAATCCATAGCGAAGAACCGCAGACCTGCGCAATGCCCAGCACCGAGCTGGCCACGCCAGCCCGCAGCGAGAAGGGGCCAAGCGCCTGACTCATCGCCACACCAAAGCCGACGGAGAATCCGGCGCAGATCAGAGTAATGCCCACCAGCATTACAGCGTGTGAGGTGGCGGTCGCCAGGATCACGCCTGCGGCGAGAAACAGCGTCTGTGAGGTGAGCATCAGCGTGCGCTGGCGGAAGATGTTGAGCGCAAAGGGCGTTGAGAATGAAACCGCCATGCTCACCATCGCGGTTAGCGCCATCACCGTCGAATACTCACCGCGATCGAAGCCCATCGTCTCCATCAGCAACACCGGGGAAACGTTTACATAGGTGAGGATCACCGCCACGCTAAGCGTGGTGATTGCCAGCCGACTCAGGAAAAAGCGATTCGCCAGCTTTTCAGCCGGATGGAGGGTTGCGGTGTGATATGGCTGTTGCGAACCGGGATGGGTCTCTTTCAGCACCGTCACGGACAGGATAAAGACGATGGCGCCCATGGCTGCCATGGTCCAGAAAAGACTCTGCCACGGAAATTTAAGCATAATCAGGTAGCCTACAACCGGTGCCAGCACCGGGATGATGCAGGTAATGCCGTTCAGCATCGACAGCACCTTGGCGCGGCGCTGGGCGCTCAAGGTATCGCGCAGAATGGCAAAGGCCACCACGTAACAGCCGCCTGCGCCAATGCCCTGGATAAAACGTCCTGACAGGAACATTGTGCTTTCCTGAGCCACTGAACAGAGTACTGATGCCAGCGCAAAGATAACTGCACCCGTAATCGCGACGGGCTGGCGGCCTGCTTTATCCGCGATTTTCCCGGCAAATACCATCGACGACGCCATTCCCGCGAGGTAGGCCGAAAACGCGATGTGCAGTTGCGCCTCGCTGGCACCCAGATCGCGGGCAATATGCGGTAGCCCTACCAGATACATATCAATGCCGGACGGATAAAGCAGAACTAATGCGAAACTACAAAACAGAAAACGCGCCATAAACCCCCCATAGATGCAGGCATGCAGGATAGGGGGTGAAAGGGGATTAGGCGAGTTGCCATTTGGACAATGGTGATTTCCCTGGAGGAAATCACCCTGTATTAACGTGAATTACTTACCAATGCAGAAGCTCGAGAAAATCCGTCCAAGCAGATCGTCCGACGTAAACTCCCCGGTGATCTCGCTCAGATTCTGTTGCGCCAGACGCAGCTCTTCCGCCAGCAGTTCACCGGCCCACGCGCCGATCAGCTGGGCTTTACCCTGCTCAAGGTGGCGAGCCGCCTCTTCCAGCGCCTGCAAGTGACGACGACGCGCCAGGAAGCCACCCTCCATGCTGGTGTCGAACCCCATGCTCTGTTTGAGATGGCTACGCAGGGCTTCCACGCCTTCACCGGTACGGGCCGACAGGCGAATAAGTGAGTGACCATTCACATCGCTGATGCCCAGCGTTTCGCCGGTCACGTCGGCCTTATTGCGCACCACGGTGATCGGCAGTTTAGCCGGGAGACGGGCGATAAAGTCTGGCCAGATTTCAGCCGGGTCAACGGCGTCGGTTGTGGTGCCGTCCACCATAAACAGCACGCGGTCGGCCTGCTCGATCTCCTGCCAGGCGCGTTCGATACCGATACGCTCGACTTCATCGCTCGCATCGCGCAGGCCAGCGGTGTCGATGATGTGCAGCGGCATTCCGTCGATGTGGATATGCTCGCGCAGCACGTCGCGGGTGGTGCCGGCTATGTCGGTGACGATCGCCGCTTCACGGCCCGCCAGGGCGTTCAGCAGGCTCGATTTCCCGGCGTTGGGGCGTCCGGCAATGACCACCTTCATGCCTTCACGCAGCAGGCTGCCCTGGCGCGCTTCGGCGCGGACGGCATCGAGATCGTTCATCACCTGGTTGAGCTGAGCTTCAATTTTACCGTCTGAGAGGAAGTCGATCTCCTCGTCCGGGAAGTCGATAGCCGCTTCGACATAGATTCGCAGGTGAGTAAGTGCTTCCACAAGGTGATTCACGCGTGCGGAAAACGCGCCCTGCAACGAGTTCAGCGCGGAGCGGGCCGCCTGTTCGGAGCTGGCGTCGATCAGATCAGCAATCGCCTCGGCCTGCGCCAGGTCGAGCTTATCGTTGAGGAAAGCACGCTCGGAGAACTCACCCGGCTTCGCAATGCGCAGGCCAGGCAGGGTCAGAATACGTTTTAACAGCAGGTCGAGGATCACCGGGCCGCCGTGGCCCTGAAGTTCCAGCACATCTTCGCCGGTAAAGGAGTTTGGGCCGGGGAACCACAGCGCGATGCCCTGGTCCAGCGGTGTGCCGTCAGCATCTTTAAACGGCAGATAATCAGCGTAGCGCGGCTTTGGCAGTTTACCCAGCACCGCTTCGGCCACCTCACGCGCCTTCAGGCCGGAGATACGCAGAATGCCTACACCACCGCGTCCCGGTGGGGTTGCCTGGGCGACGATAGTGTCGTTATGGCTCATGGTTGCTCTCGTTCAATACAAATAAAAAAGGCGGTCAATCGACCGCCCTTATTTTAGCGTTAAGTTACCGAATCAGGACTTTTTCTTTTCGCGGCTATGCAGGCCACGTTTTTCCAGACCACGGTAAATCAGCTGCTGCTGGATGATGGTCACCAGGTTGCTGACGATATAGTACAGCACCAGACCTGACGGGAACCACAGGAAGAACACGGTGAATATGACCGGCATAAAGGTCATGATCTTCTGCTGCATCGGGTCGGTCACGGTGGTCGGAGACATCTTCTGAATGAAGAACATCGTCACGCCCATCAGGATCGGCAGGATGTAGTACGGGTCCTGTGCGGACAGGTCATGGATCCACAGGGCGAACGGCGCGTGGCGCAGCTCAACGGAACCCATCAGCATGTAGTACAGCGCAAGGAAGATTGGCATCTGAATCAGCAGCGGGAAGCAACCACCCAGTGGGTTCACTTTTTCTGCTTTATACAGGGCCATCATCTCCTGGCTCTGACGCTGTTTGTCATCGCCCAGACGCTCACGCATAGCCTGAATCTTCGGCTGTAGCATACGCATCTTCGCCATGGAGGTGTACTGCGCTTTAGTCAGCGGGTACATGATGCCACGAACGATAAAGGTGATAACGATGATGGAGAAGCCCCAGTTACCCAGGAAGCTGTGGATGAACTTCAGCAGCTTAAACAGCGGCTGAGAGATGAACCACAACCAACCGTAATCCACGGTCAGATCCAGGTGCGGCGCAACGGCAGCCATTTTGTCCTGGATTTCCGGGCCGACCCACAGGGTGCTTGCCAGTTTACCGGTTTGACCCGGCTGCACCAGAACCGGCTGAGATTTGTAGCCGATGGCTGCAATACCGTTGCCGAGGTTCGCGGTGTAGAAGTTGTTCGTACCGTCGTTATTCGGTACCCACGCCGTCGCGAAATACTGTTGCAGCATTGCGACCCAACCGCCTTTAGAGCTGACGTTCAGGTTTTCGTTATCGGCAATGGTGTCGAATTTGTATTTCTCGTACTTGGTATCTGGCGTGGAGTAAGCCGCGCCACGGAAGGTATGCAGCGCAAAGTTGCTGCTTCCTGTATCACGGTGAGACGGCAGATTGATGGACTGCTTCAGCTGACCAAAGGTAGAGATTTCCAGCGGTTTCGCACCGGCGTTCTGTACGCTGTAGCCCACGTTCACCGCATACTCACCGCGTTTCAGGGTGAAGGTTTTGGTGAAGGTGTTGCCTGCCGCGTCGGTGTAGGTCATCGGGATAACCAGTTCGTTCTGACCATCAGCCAGTACAAACGTGTCATTCTCGACGTTATACAGTGGACGCGCACCGTTAGCCGGATTATCCGGGCCATCACGACCGGTCAGGCCGCTCTGCGCCTGGTAGATAAATTCAGGCGTGGTTTCCAGTAACTGGAACGGTTCGGTAGACTTCAGTTCTTTCGGGTAGGTCAACAGCAGCGCCTGCTCAACATCACCACCACGGGTGTTGATAGTCAGCTCAAGCACATCGGTCTTAACCGTAATCTGTTTCCCCTGGCCACTGGCCGGTACGCCCTGGTCGGCGGCGCTACCCGCTGCGGTGGTCGTGGTCTGCGTGGTCTGCTGCTGGGGTTGAGGATTTTTATCCTGCTCCCATGCCTGCCAGATCATGAAAGACACGAACAACAAAGCGATGATAAGAAGATTGCGTTGCGAATCCATCGTTAGTGTTCTCTGGTATCAAAAGGTCCTGGAGGGACGGGGTCGTCTCCACCTGGGTGTAAAGGGTGGCATTTTAATACGCGTTTCACCGTCAACCAACTGCCTTTTATCACTCCAAACCTGCGCAATGCCTCAATTCCGTAGCTTGAGCATGTTGGCGTGAAACGGCAGTGTGGCCCGAGTAGCGGACTAATCAGGCGTTGATAGACCCGAATGAGGGCTATCAGGACCCGCGAGCCAGGCGACAGTGGCGGCGCCATAATTTTTCCAACGCTTCCGAGAGAGCACGGTTATCGAGGTCGGCAACCCCTTTTTTCGCCACCACCACGAAATCCATTGAAGGCAGTTCGTGCTGACGTAAACGGAAACTTTCACGCGTCAGACGTTTAATCCGGTTGCGTTCATGCGCACGCTTAACGTTTTTCTTGGCGACTGTGAGACCGATGCGGGGATGCCCCAGCGAATTTTGGCGGCCGAGGATGGTGATTTGCGGCGTGCCAGCCCGTTGTGGCTGCTGGAAGACGAAAGTGAAATGAGTGGGAGTTAACAAACGTAACTCCCTGGGAAATGCGAGCTTAACCACTCAGGGGTTAGCTTTATTACTTGGAAACGGTCAGACGAGCGCGGCCTTTAGCACGACGACGTGCCAGAACCTGACGACCATTTTTAGTAGCCATACGAGCACGGAAGCCGTGAGAACGGTTGCGCTTCAGTACAGACGGTTGAAAAGTGCGTTTCATGGCGATTTCTACCTAAACTTGAATAAATTCACTGACTTTTGCGTATACCCGAACGAGATTCGAACGACTAACGCCTCAGCGTGGGTGATTAAAGAGGCCGGATTGTAATAATTGTACACTCCGGAGTCAATTCTCTTTCCTTATTTCCCGCGTATTTCCGCACGATTTCGCGTGGAAAATGAGCAACGGACGACGCAGGAAGATGAGCATCACGCGCCGGGTCGAGGATTATACGGGCTCGCCAACAAAGCGCAAGGATCGTCCCGGATCTTCGTTAGATCATTTAAGCCAAAAATTGTCTGTGCTCATTAAATTTTCCAATATGCGGCCTAAATCGCGAGGCACTCGCGTCAGGATCGTTTACACTTACCCGATTCCGGATCTTCCTGTGGATAAATCGGGAAGAATCTGTGAGAAACAGAAGATCTCTGGCTCAGTTTAGGCTATGATCCGCGGTCCCGATCGGGATCCAGCGATCCTGGTCGGGCATAAACACAACATCGTTCAGGCTGTATCAACGATAGCGTGTATAACCGCAGATAGCGGTTCGCACATCACCCTGATGGGGTCATGTCGATGTGCGCCAACAATCATGAATATTCAATAGTTTTCTTTTATTGTTCGAGTGGAGTCCGCCGTGTCACTTTCGCTTTGGCAGCAGTGTCTTGCCCGATTGCAGGATGAGTTACCAGCCACAGAATTCAGTATGTGGATCCGCCCGTTGCAGGCGGAACTGAGCGATAACACGCTGGCTTTGTATGCGCCAAACCGTTTCGTGCTCGATTGGGTAAGGGATAAATACCTTAATAACATCAATGGACTGCTGAACGATTTCTGCGGGTCAGATGCCCCACAGCTGCGTTTTGAAGTGGGCACAAAGCCGGTCACCCAAACCGTTCGTGAAGTTGTCAATGTGGCAGCCCCTGCACAGGCGGCGCCCGCTCCAGCGCCTCGCGTTGCACCGGCTCGTCAGGGCTGGGATAACGTTCCGGCCCCCGCTGAGCCTACCTACCGCTCTAACGTTAACGTGAAACACACGTTCGATAACTTCGTTGAAGGTAAGTCGAACCAGCTGGCGCGCGCGGCGGCTCGCCAGGTTGCCGATAACCCCGGTGGCGCTTACAACCCGCTGTTCCTGTATGGCGGCACGGGTCTCGGTAAAACGCACCTGTTGCATGCGGTGGGCAACGGCATTATGGCGCGTAAGCCCAATGCCAAAGTAGTGTATATGCACTCCGAACGCTTCGTTCAGGACATGGTAAAAGCCCTGCAAAACAATGCGATCGAAGAGTTTAAACGCTACTACCGTTCCGTTGATGCGCTGCTGATCGATGACATTCAGTTCTTTGCCAATAAAGAACGATCGCAGGAAGAGTTTTTCCATACCTTTAACGCCCTGCTGGAAGGCAATCAGCAGATCATTCTGACCTCGGATCGTTATCCAAAAGAGATCAACGGCGTTGAAGATCGTCTCAAATCCCGCTTCGGCTGGGGCCTGACCGTGGCGATCGAGCCGCCGGAACTGGAAACCCGCGTCGCGATCCTGATGAAAAAAGCCGACGAGAACGACATTCGCCTGCCGGGTGAAGTGGCGTTCTTTATTGCCAAGCGCTTGCGTTCCAACGTGCGTGAGCTGGAAGGGGCGCTGAACCGCGTTATCGCTAACGCCAACTTCACCGGTCGTGCGATCACCATCGATTTTGTGCGTGAAGCGCTGCGCGATTTATTGGCTTTGCAGGAAAAACTGGTCACTATCGACAATATTCAGAAGACGGTGGCTGAGTACTACAAGATCAAAGTGGCAGATTTACTGTCTAAACGTCGTTCCCGCTCGGTGGCGCGTCCGCGTCAGATGGCGATGGCGCTGGCAAAAGAGCTCACCAACCACAGCCTGCCGGAAATCGGTGATGCGTTTGGTGGCCGTGACCATACGACCGTGCTGCACGCCTGTCGCAAGATCGAGCAGCTACGCGAAGAAAGCCACGACATAAAAGAAGATTTTTCCAATTTAATCAGAACATTATCATCGTGACGCTATGAAATTTACCGTTGAACGTGAACATTTATTAAAACCGCTGCAACAGGTGAGTGGCCCATTAGGTGGCCGCCCTACGCTGCCTATTCTTGGAAACCTGCTGCTTCAGGTCGCGGACGGTACGCTGTCGCTGACCGGCACAGATCTGGAAATGGAAATGATCGCGCGCGTTACGCTGACTCAGCCGCACGACGCGGGCGCGACCACGGTTCCGGCACGTAAATTCTTTGATATTTGCCGTGGGCTGCCGGAAGGCGCTGAAATCGCCGTGCAGCTGGAGGGCGACCGCATGCTGGTGCGCTCTGGCCGCAGCCGTTTCTCCCTCTCCACGCTGCCCGCTGCGGACTTCCCGAACCTGGATGACTGGCAGAGCGAAGTTGAATTTACCCTGCCGCAGGCGACGATGAAGCGTCTGATTGAAGCCACGCAGTTCTCCATGGCGCATCAGGACGTTCGTTACTACTTAAACGGCATGCTGTTCGAAACCGAAGGTGAAGAGCTGCGTACCGTGGCGACCGACGGTCACCGTCTGGCGGTCTGTTCCATGCCGATTGGCGATTCACTGCCAAACCATTCGGTGATCGTACCGCGTAAAGGCGTAATTGAACTGATGCGCATGCTCGACGGCGGCGATACCCCACTGCGCGTGCAGATTGGCAGCAACAATATTCGTGCCCACGTGGGCGATTTTGTCTTCACATCGAAGCTGGTAGACGGTCGTTTCCCGGATTATCGCCGCGTATTGCCGAAGAATCCGGACAAAACGCTGGAGGCGGGTTGCGACATCCTCAAGCAGGCGTTTGCGCGTGCCGCTATTCTCTCGAACGAGAAATTCCGCGGCGTACGTCTGTACGTGAGTGAAAACCAGATCAAAATCACCGCCAACAACCCGGAGCAGGAAGAGGCAGAAGAGATTCTGGACGTCACCTACGCCGGGGCTGAGATGGAAATCGGCTTCAACGTCAGCTACGTGCTGGATGTGCTGAATGCACTGAAATGCGAGAACGTTCGCATCCTGCTGACTGACTCCGTTTCGAGCGTACAGATTGAAGATGCCGCATCACAGTCGGCTGCTTATGTTGTTATGCCAATGAGACTGTAATGTCGCTCACCCGTCTGTTGATCCGCGACTTTCGCAATATCGAAAGCGCGGATCTCGCTTTATCCCCTGGCTTTAACTTCCTGGTTGGCGCGAACGGCAGCGGCAAAACCAGCGTGCTGGAAGCCATCTATACGCTCGGCCACGGCCGGGCGTTTCGCAGTTTGCAGATTGGTCGCGTGATTCGCCACGAGCAGGATTCTTTTGTTCTGCACGGGCGTTTGCAGGGAGAGGAGCGAGAGACCGCCATCGGCCTGACCAAAGATAAGCAGGGTGACAGCAAGGTGCGCATCGACGGCACCGATGGCCACAAGGTGGCGGAGCTGGCGCTGCTGATGCCGATGCAGCTGATTACGCCCGAGGGGTTTACTTTACTCAACGGCGGCCCCAAATACAGAAGAGCGTTCCTCGACTGGGGATGCTTTCACAATGAAGCCGGTTTCTTTAACGCCTGGAGCAACCTGAAGCGTCTGCTTAAACAGCGTAACGCCGCATTGCGCCAGGTCACGCGCTACGCCCAGCTGCGTCCGTGGGACATGGAACTCATCCCTCTAGCGGAACAAATCAGCCGCTGGCGTGCCGAATACAGCGCAGGTATCGCCGAAGACATGGCCGACACCTGCAAACAGTTTTTACCCGAGTTCTCTCTCACCTTCTCTTTCCAGCGTGGCTGGGAAAAAGAGACGGACTATGCCGAGGTGTTAGAGAGAAGCTTCGAGCGCGATCGCATGTTGACCTACACCGCGCACGGCCCGCACAAGGCGGATTTCCGCATTCGTGCCGACGGTGCGCCGGTGGAAGACACGCTGTCGCGCGGGCAGCTCAAGCTCCTGATGTGTGCGTTGCGCCTGGCACAGGGGGAGTTCCTCACCCGCGAAAGCGGGCGACGCTGCCTGTACCTGATAGATGATTTTGCCTCGGAACTTGACGACGCGCGGCGCGGGCTGCTTGCCAGCCGCTTAAAAGCCACGCAGTCGCAGGTTTTCGTCAGCGCCATTAGCGCTGAACACGTTATGGACATGTCGGACGAAAATTCGAAGATGTTTACCGTGGAAAAGGGTAAAATAACGGATTAACCCAAGTTGAAATGAGCGAGAAACGTTGATGTCGAATTCTTATGACTCCTCCAGTATCAAAGTCCTGAAAGGGCTGGATGCGGTGCGTAAGCGCCCGGGTATGTATATCGGCGACACGGATGACGGCACCGGTCTGCACCACATGGTATTCGAGGTGGTAGATAACGCTATCGACGAAGCGCTCGCGGGTCACTGTAAAGACATCGTGGTCACGATCCATGCGGATAACTCCGTCTCCGTCACCGATGACGGCCGTGGCATCCCAACCGGTATTC
Source organism: Enterobacter sp. MGH119 (assembly GCF_001037675.1). NCBI lineage: Bacteria > Pseudomonadati > Pseudomonadota > Gammaproteobacteria > Enterobacterales > Enterobacteriaceae > Enterobacter > Enterobacter sp. MGH119. The sequence continues at coordinate 54,619 of NZ_KQ089932.1, forward strand.
ACCCGGAAGAGGGCGTCTCCGCGGCGGAAGTCATCATGACCGTTCTGCACGCAGGCGGTAAGTTCGATGATAACTCCTATAAAGTTTCCGGCGGTCTGCACGGCGTAGGTGTATCCGTAGTAAACGCCCTGTCGCAGAAGCTGGAGCTGGTTATCCAGCGCGAAGGCAAAATTCACCGTCAGATCTACCAGCACGGCGTGCCTGAAGCGCCGCTGGCCGTCACGGGCGATACCGAGAAAACCGGTACCATGGTGCGTTTCTGGCCGAGCCTTGAAACCTTCACCAACGTCACCGAATTCGAGTACGACATTCTGGCGAAACGCCTGCGTGAACTGTCGTTCCTGAACTCCGGCGTGTCGATTCGTCTGCGCGACAAACGCGACAACAAAGAAGACCACTTCCATTACGAAGGTGGTATCAAGGCGTTCGTTGAGTATCTGAACAAGAACAAAACGCCAATTCACCCGAATATCTTCTACTTCTCTACTGAAAAAGACGGTATCGGCGTGGAAGTGGCCTTGCAGTGGAACGACGGTTTCCAGGAAAACATTTACTGCTTCACCAACAACATTCCACAGCGCGACGGCGGTACGCACCTTGCGGGCTTCCGCGCGGCGATGACCCGTACCCTGAACGCTTACATGGACAAAGAAGGCTACAGCAAAAAAGCGAAAGTCAGCGCCACCGGTGACGATGCCCGTGAAGGCCTGATTGCCGTGGTCTCCGTGAAGGTGCCGGATCCGAAGTTCTCCTCACAGACCAAAGACAAGCTGGTCTCTTCTGAGGTGAAATCGGCGGTTGAACAGCAGATGAACGAACTGCTGAGCGAATACCTGCTGGAAAACCCGTCCGACGCGAAAATCGTGGTGGGTAAAATTATCGATGCGGCGCGTGCCCGTGAAGCGGCGCGTAAAGCGCGTGAAATGACCCGTCGTAAAGGCGCGCTGGACCTGGCAGGCCTGCCGGGCAAACTGGCTGACTGTCAGGAACGCGACCCGGCGCTGTCTGAACTGTACCTTGTGGAAGGGGACTCCGCGGGCGGTTCTGCAAAGCAGGGCCGTAACCGCAAGAACCAGGCGATTCTGCCGCTGAAGGGTAAAATCCTCAACGTTGAGAAAGCGCGCTTCGACAAGATGCTCTCTTCTCAGGAAGTGGCGACGCTCATCACCGCGCTCGGCTGCGGCATTGGTCGCGACGAGTACAACCCGGACAAACTGCGTTATCACAGCATCATCATCATGACCGATGCGGACGTCGACGGCTCGCACATTCGTACGCTGCTGTTGACCTTCTTCTATCGTCAGATGCCGGAAATCGTTGAGCGCGGCCACGTCTACATTGCCCAGCCGCCGCTGTACAAAGTGAAGAAAGGCAAGCAGGAACAGTACATTAAAGATGACGACGCGATGGATCAGTACCAAATCGCGATCGCCCTTGATGGTGCGACCCTGCACGCAAACTCCAGCGCGCCAGCGCTGGCCGGTGAGCCGCTGGAGCGTCTGGTTTCCGAGTTCAACGCCACGCAGAAAATGATTGGCCGTATGGAGCGTCGCTATCCGAAAGCGCTGCTGAAAGAGCTGATTTATCAGCCGACCCTGACCGAAGCCGATCTGAGCAACGAGCAGACCGTCACCCGCTGGGTGAACACCCTGGTGAGCGAGCTGAACGAGAAAGAGCAGCACGGCAGCCAGTGGAAGTTCGACGTTCAGCAGAACGCTGAGCAGCAGTTCGAGCCGATTGTTCGCGTGCGTACCCACGGCGTCGATACCGACTACCCGCTGGAGCACGAGTTTGTGACCGGTCCGGAATACCGCCGTATCTGCACCCTGGGCGAGAAGCTGCGCGGTCTGATCGAAGACGACGCGTTCATCGAACGTGGCGAGCGTCGTCAACCGGTAGCCAGCTTCGAACAGGCGCTGGAGTGGCTGGTGAAAGAGTCCCGTCGCGGCCTCTCTATTCAGCGTTATAAAGGCCTGGGCGAAATGAACCCGGATCAGCTGTGGGAAACCACCATGGATCCGGAAAGCCGCCGCATGCTGCGCGTTACCGTTAAAGACGCGATTGCAGCGGATCAGCTGTTCACGACCCTGATGGGCGATGCGGTTGAACCACGTCGCGCCTTCATCGAAGAGAACGCCCTGAAGGCGGCGAATATCGATATTTAATCGTCGCTTCACGACAACATAACTGGCCGCGCTTTAGCGCGGCTTTTTTATGGACGCAGGAAACTCCAGCGACATCACTGCCGGTAAACGTTTGACCAGCATATCTATGGCAATTCTTACCCTTAGCGGCAGGTGTGGCGTCTGCTGCCAGACGGCATGAACGTCGAAGCGTACATCCGGGGCCTGCTTAAAGAGCGGGACAAGATTTCCCTGATGAATTTCTTTGATGACCATCCAGCAGGGTAACCATGCAATACCGTGGCCGGCCAGCGCCGCGTCGCAGATCGCCTGCAAATCATCCATATTGAGGGATGAGCGGGGAATAAACGTGCGCGACGTGCCATCGTAATCCATCAGCTGCCAGGGTAAGACTCTGCCCGCACGCGTGTAGTTAATGGCCGTATACTGGCGTAAATCATCAACGCTTTGCGGCTGGCCATTCTTAAGCAGATAATCCGGCGCGGCACACAGAACCATTCGGTGCACTCCCAGCCTTCTGGCGACCAGCACGGCGCTGTCAGCCAGGGTGCCATTGCGCACCGCCATATCAAACCCTTCTTCCACAAGATCCACGATGCGGTCGCTAAAGGACATTTCAAGCTCAAGCCCGGGATGCTCCTGCGCCAGCTCTATTAGCAGCGGGGCGATACACTGGCGACCAAACAGCACCGGCATGGCAACACGCAGCCGACCGCTGACCTGATGTTTTCCGGTTTCAAGCTGCGATTCAGCGCCACGGATCTCTTCCAGCGCGCGCAGGCAGCGTTCATAAAAAAGCGCGCCGTTATCGGTCAGCCTCTGGCTGCGGGTGGTCCGATGAAACAGACGAACCCCCAGCCTCTCTTCAAGACGAGCAATGCTTTTTCCTACCGCCGAGCGCGACAAATGCAGACGGACGGCGGCCTGGGCAAAACTTCCTGCCTCAACGGAGGCAACGAAAACGGGAATATCTTTCAGCGTATCGGTCATGGATGAATTGTATCAATTTGGTCATCAATGAAGGGAAAACTTATCGCCACTGGTGACGCTGAGTCAACGGTAGACTGTCAGAACTGAAAATCATCTGATGACAGGAGAAAAAAATGACAGCAACAATGCAACGCTGGTCAATGGATGCCCTTGGTCGTGAAAGCCTCAGGCTCATTCAGGAGCCTGTTCCACAGCCAGGCCCGGGAGAGGTCCGCGTACGGGTTAATGCCGTTGCGCTCAACTACCGGGATAAAATGGTGATTGAAGGCACGATGCCGATTCCGCTTTCCTTCCCGTTTACCCCAGCATCTGACATGGCAGGCGTGGTGGACAGCATCGGTGAAGGCGTTACGCGTTTCAAACCCGGCGCACGCGTCATCTCAACCTTCTTCCCGGAATGGATCGACGGCAAGCCGCAGGCAGACGCGCGCGATTTGCCCTATAAAACGTCCGGTGGATACTTCCAGGGCATGCTGGCCGAATATGTGATTGTGAGTGAAAACGCGCTGGTGGCGTCCCCGGAAAGCCTGGATGACGCTGAGGCCAGTACGCTTCCTTGCGCGGGGCTTACCGCATGGTTCGCGCTGGTGGAGCGCGGTCATTTACGCGCCGGGCAATCGGTGCTGGTACAAGGGACGGGCGGTGTGGCGCTATTCGCTTTGCAGATAGCAAAAGCGCACGGCGCAGAGGTGTTTGTCTCCTCGGGAAGTGATGAAAAACTGGCGCGGGCCAAAAAGCTGGGGGCCAGCCAGGGCATCAACCGACTGAAAGGCGACTGGGCTGAAAATACGCTGGCACTGACGCAGGATCGCGGCATCGACCATATTATCGAAACCGTGGGTGGGGAGAACCTGAGACATTCCCTGCGCGCCGTTGCCGTTCATGGGCGGATATCGGTCATTGGCGTGCTGGCCGGGACAGAAATTTCTCTGCCTGCAAGCGAGCTGTTGCTGAAATCCCCCGTCATTCAGGGGATTGGGGTTGGACACCGCCGGGCGCTGGAAGATTTTGTCCGTGCTGTTGATGTCACGGAGTTAAAACCGGTGATTGAGCATCGCTACCGCTTTGACGAGCTGGAACAGGCGCTTGAGCATCTGGATCGCGGTGCGTTTGGCAAAATCGTTCTCACCCGCGAGTGAGTTCCCGTTCCCGGGATAAACGTAAAAGGGGCTTTTTGTTGCGCAAGGTAGCTCTATTTTTGTGTGCTTAATCGCGTTAGCATGAGGTAGCACTCATTTATCCCGGGGACCCCATGGCCATCAAACTCATTGCAATCGATATGGACGGCACGCTGCTGCTGCCAGACCACACTATCTCTCCTGCCGTTAAAAATGCGATCGCCGCCGCACGCGAAAAAGGCGTGAACGTGGTGCTCACCACCGGACGCCCGTATGCCGGGGTGCACAGTTACCTGAAAGAGCTGCACATGAACCAGCCTGGTGATTACTGCATCACCTATAACGGCGCGCTGGTGCAAAAGGCAGCCGATGGCAGCACGGTGGCGCAAACGGCACTGAGCTATGATGACTACCGGTTCCTGGAAAAACTCTCCCGCGACGTGGGCTCTCACTTCCACGCGCTAGATCGCAATACGCTTTACACCGCCAACCGCGATATCAGCTACTACACGGTGCACGAGTCCTACGTTGCAACCATTCCACTGGTGTTCTGTGAAGCGGAGAAAATGGATCCGGCGACACAGTTCCTGAAAGTGATGATGATTGATGAACCTGCGGTTCTCGACAAAGCCATTTCACGCATTCCGGCTGAGGTAAAAGAGAAATACACCGTACTGAAAAGTGCGCCGTACTTCCTCGAAATCCTCGATAAACGCGTCAATAAAGGCACGGGCGTCAAATCGCTTGCCGATGCGCTGGGCATCAAGCCTGAGGAGATCATGGCGCTGGGCGACCAGGAAAACGATATTGCGATGATCGAATATGCAGGCATGGGCGTGGCGATGGATAACGCCATCCCGTCGGTAAAAGAAGTGGCGAACTTCGTGACCAAATCTAACCTGGAAGACGGCGTTGCCTGGGCGATCGAGAAATTTGTCCTCTCCTAGCAGCTGTCTGTAATCATCAGCCTCGGTTATCTACCGGGGCTTTTTTTGGCCCTGAATTTATCGGATTGTTCTTTTTGTGATCTGGATTGTAGTACAACATTAATTGATTGTACTACATTGTCACCACGGCAAAGACGAAAGGCCTCACGTTTGTACTGCAAAAGTGAGGCGAAATTCAGCGGTCGCGGTAAAGTAGTGATGGACTTACAGAGCACAAGGACTCTCCATGACACTCAATAAAACCGATCGCATTGTCATCACGCTGGGCACTCAGATTGTGGGTGGCAAATACGTTCCCGGTTCGCCGCTGCCAGCAGAGGCGGAACTGTGCGAGGAGTTTGAAACCTCGCGCAACATCATCCGGGAGGTGTTCCGCTCGCTGATGGCGAAGCGGCTGATTGAAATGAAGCGCTATCGCGGCGCGTTTGTGGCGCCGCGTAACCAGTGGAACTACCTCGATACCGATGTTCTGCAATGGGTACTGGAAAACGACTACGACCCACGGCTTATCGGCGCGATGAGCGAAGTCCGAAATCTGGTGGAACCGGCCATTGCCCGCTGGGCGGCTGAGCGCGCAACGTCAGGTGACCTGGCACAGATTGAGTCGGCTTTAAACGACATGATCGCCAATAACCAGAATCGGGAGGCGTTCAACGAGGCGGACATTCGCTACCACGAGGCGGTATTGCAGTCGGTGCATAACCCGGTGTTACAGCAGCTTAGCGTGGCGATCAGCTCGCTACAGCGAGCAGTATTTGAACGTACCTGGATGGGTGATGAGGCCAACATGCCGAAAACGCTTCAGGAACATAAAGCGCTGTTCGATGCGATACGGCATCAGGACGGCGATGCGGCAGAGCAGGCGGCGCTGACCATGATCGCCAGCTCGACACGAAGGTTGAAGGAAATCACATGACATCACGCTACATCGCAATTGACTGGGGATCGACCAATCTGCGCGCCTGGCTCTACCAGGGTGAGCAGTGCCTGGAAAGCAGGCAATCAGAAGCAGGTGTGACGCGCCTGAACGGTAAATCCCCAGCAGCGGTGTTAGCAGAGGTGACACAAAACTGGCGCGACGGTACTACGCCAGTGGTGATGGCCGGAATGGTCGGCAGTAACGTAGGCTGGAAGGTTGCGCCTTATCTGTCGGTTCCGGTGCATTTCACTGCCGTTGGCGAGCAGTTAACGTCCGTTGGCGACAATGTCTGGATTATCCCCGGTTTATGCGTCTCTCGCGACGATAACCATAACGTGATGCGCGGTGAAGAGACGCAACTGCTCGGGGCGCGCACGCTTTCTCCTTCTTCTGTCTACGTCATGCCCGGGACGCACTGCAAATGGGTCCAGGCGGATGCTGAGCAAATTCATGACTTTCGCACCGTAATGACCGGCGAATTGCACCACTTGCTGCTTAAGCACTCGCTGGTGGGGGCCGGTTTGCCGGAGCAGACCCCTTCGCCGGAAGCGTTTGCCGCCGGGCTGGAGCGCGGGATCGCATCCCCTGCCGTTTTGCCGCAACTTTTTGAGGTTCGCGCCTCGCACGTGCTGGGAAATCTTCCGCGCGAACAGGTCAGCGAATTTCTGTCCGGCCTGCTGATTGGCGCAGAGGTCGCCACCCTGAGCGACGCGTTCGCCGGGCAGCAGGCCATCACGCTCGTCGCGGGTTCATCGCTGACGTCTCGTTACCGCCAGGCGTTCCACGCTATCGGACGGGATGTTGCTGCGGTGGAAGGCGACACGGCATTTCAGGCAGGCATAAGGAGCATCGCTCATGCAGTGGCAAACTGAACTTCCCCTGATCGCGATTTTGCGCGGTATCACGCCCGGTGAGGCCTTAGCGCACGTTGGCGCGGTGATCGACGCCGGGTTCGACGCGGTGGAAATCCCGCTCAACTCCCCGGAGTGGGAAAAAAGCATTCCGGCAATTGTGAAGGCGTTTGGTGATAAGGCGCTGATTGGCGCTGGTACCGTATTACAGCCGGAGCAGGTGGATGAACTGGCGAAGATGGGCTGCAGGCTTATCGTCACACCGAATATCAACCCCGAGGTGATCCGCCGGGCGGTGGAGTACGGCATGACCGTTTGCCCGGGTTGCGCCACGGCTACAGAAGCCTTTGCCGCCCTCGATGCAGGCGCACAGTCTCTCAAAATTTTCCCGTCGTCGGCCTTTGGTCCGGATTACATCAAAGCGCTGAAAGCGGTCTTACCCGCCAGCGTGCCGGTCTTTGCCGTGGGCGGCGTCACGCCGGAAAACCTGGTGCAGTGGATAAAAGCGGGCTGTGTGGGCGCCGGGCTGGGCAGCGATCTCTATCGTGCCGGACAGCCCGTTGAGCGTACCGCACAGCAGGCGGCAGCATTTGTGAAAGCGTATCGAGAGGCAGTGCAATGAAAATAACCAAACTCACCACGTACCGTTTACCTCCGCGTTGGATGTTCCTGAAAATCGAAACCGACGAAGGCGTGGTTGGCTGGGGCGAGCCGGTGATTGAAGGCCGTGCGCGCACCGTTGAAGCCGCGGTTCACGAGCTGGGCGAATACCTGATTGGCCAGGATCCGGCGCGCATCAACGACCTGTGGCAGGTCATGTACCGGGCGGGATTTTACCGTGGCGGTCCGATCCTGATGAGCGCCATCGCCGGTATTGATCAGGCGCTGTGGGATATCAAAGGCAAAGTGCTGAATGCCCCGGTCTGGCAATTAATGGGCGGCCTGGCGCGCGACAAAATCAAAGCCTACAGCTGGGTGGGCGGTGACCGCCCTGCGGAAGTGATCGACGGTATCCGGCAACTGCGCAACATCGGTTTTGACACCTTCAAACTCAACGGCTGCGAAGAGATGGGCGTTATCGACAACTCGCGCGCGGTAGACCGGGCGGTGAATACCGTGGCGCAAATCCGCGAGGCTTTCGGCAACGAGATTGAGTTTGGCCTGGATTTCCACGGCCGCGTTAGCGCGCCAATGGCCAAAGTGCTGATTAAAGAGCTGGAGCCGTATCGCCCGCTGTTTATCGAAGAGCCGGTGCTGGCCGAGCAGGCGGAATACTATCCAAAACTGGCTGAACAGACCCATATTCCTATCGCCGCGGGTGAGCGTATGTTCTCGCGCTTCGAGTTCAAACGCGTGCTGGAAGCGGGCGGCATTGCGATCCTGCAACCGGACCTCTCCCACGCGGGTGGCATCACCGAATGCTACAAAATTGCCGGAATGGCAGAAGCCTACGATGTGGCGCTGGCCCCGCACTGTCCGCTTGGGCCAATTGCGCTTGCGGCCTGTCTGCACGTCGACTTCGTCTCGCGCAATGCGGTGTTCCAGGAACAAAGCATGGGCATTCACTATAACAAGGGCGCGGAGCTGCTCGACTTTGTGAAAAACAAGGAAGACTTCAGCATGGAAGGCGGTTTCTTTAAACCGTTAACGAAGCCGGGCCTTGGCGTGGAGATCGACGAAGCCAAAGTCATTGAGCTGAGTAAAAGTGCGCCGGACTGGCGTAACCCACTGTGGCGTCATGAAGACGGTTCCGTAGCCGAGTGGTAAATGCGCGTCATACTTCGCGCTGGTGATGCGTTGGCTGCGTTTTCTTACCCCGGTCACATACTTTTGTATGCTCCCGGGGATGCGAAAACTTGCCGCCTTCCCCCAGCACGAATTATTTAGCGTATTCCGTTTACGTTTTTAATTAAAAAAACCAAATACACCCTCTGTAAATTACAGGGCATGGTGAGCGGCTTCGCTATGCCCAAAATCTGGAGACAGATTGCGATGGATATTCCAGTTACTGCTGCAAAAACCGGGCGTCGTCGTTACCTGACGCTGATCATGATCTTTATTACCGTGGTCATCTGTTATGTCGACCGCGCCAACCTTGCCGTGGCATCGGCTCATATTCAGGAAGAGTTTGGCATCACCAAAGCGGAAATGGGCTACGTCTTCTCGGCGTTTGCCTGGCTGTATACGCTCTGCCAGATCCCGGGCGGCTGGTTCCTTGACCGCGTGGGGTCGCGTCTGACCTACTTTATCGCTATTTTTGGCTGGTCCATGGCGACCCTGTTCCAGGGCTTCGCCACCGGGCTGATGTCACTGATTGGCCTGCGCGCCATCACCGGGGTGTTTGAAGCGCCCGCGTTTCCGACCAACAACCGCATGGTGACCAGCTGGTTCCCGGAACACGAACGCGCTTCCGCTGTTGGTTTTTACACCTCCGGGCAGTTTGTTGGCCTGGCATTTCTGACGCCGCTGTTAATCTGGATCCAGGAGCTACTGAGCTGGCACTGGGTGTTCATCGTCACCGGCGGGATCGGCATTATCTGGTCGTTAATCTGGTTTAAGGTTTATCAGCCGCCGCGCCTGACCAAAAGCATCACCAAAGCCGAACTGGACTACATCCGCGACGGCGGTGGCCTGGTGGACGGCGATGCGCCCGTGAAAAAAGAGGCGCGCCAGCCGCTGACCAGAGCGGACTGGAAGCTGGTCTTCCACCGTAAGCTGGTGGGCGTTTATCTGGGTCAGTTCGCGGTGACTTCCACGCTGTGGTTCTTCCTCACCTGGTTCCCGAACTATCTGACCCAGGAAAAAGGGATTACCGCGCTGAAGGCGGGCTTTATGACCACCGTACCCTTCCTTGCGGCGTTTTTCGGCGTCCTGCTCTCGGGCTGGCTGGCGGACAAACTGGTGAAAAAAGGCTTCTCACTGGGCGTTGCGCGTAAAACGCCGATTATCTGCGGCCTGCTGATCTCTACCTGCATCATGGGAGCGAACTACACCAACGATCCGGTGTGGATCATGACCTTGATGGCGGTAGCGTTCTTCGGGAACGGTTTTGCCTCCATCACCTGGTCGCTGGTGTCGTCGCTGGCGCCGATGCGTCTGATTGGCCTGACCGGCGGCGTGTTTAACTTCGTTGGCGGCCTGGGCGGGATCACCGTGCCGCTGGTCATCGGTTACCTGGCGCAGGACTACGGCTTTGGTCCGGCGCTGGTGTATATCTCTGCCGTGGCGCTGATCGGGGCGCTCTCCTATATCCTGCTGGTCGGCGACGTGAAACGAGTAGGCTAATCCCTTCGGATGTTTTACCCTGATGCGATAACCGCGCATCAGGGTATTTTCATGAAACAAATCACCTTCGCTTCCCGCAACCACCAGCTCACCAACATCAACACCTGGACGCCAGACAGCCAGTGGCTTGTCTATGATGTCCGCCCGTCCGGCGCGTCGTTTACCGGTGAAACCATTGAGCGGGTCAATGTTAGTACGGGCGAGGTTGAGGCGATCTACCGTGCGACTGACGGCGCGCATGTTGGCGTGGTAACCGTTCATCCGGCGCAGGACAAATATGTTTTTATCCACGGCCCGAAAAACCCGGATGCAGACTGGCAGTATGATTTTCACCATCGTCAGGGGGTGATTGCGCACAATGGTCAGGTGAGCAATCTTGATGCGATGGATATCACCGCGCCTTACACGGCAGGTGCGCTGCGTGGCGGCACCCACGTTCACGTTTTTAGCCCGAACGGGCAGTTCGTCAGCTTTACCTATAACGACCATGTGCTGCACGCGCGCGATCCGCAGCTGGATTTGCGTAACGTCGGGGTGGCGGCGCCTTTTGGCCCAGTAAACCCACAGGGGAACCATCCGCGGGAATATGCCGGCACCTTCTGGAGCGTACTGGTAAGCCGTACAACGCCGAACCCGAAACCGGGCAGCGATGAGATCAACCGCGCCTATGAAGAGGGCTGGGTGGGCAACGACAGGCTGGCGTTTATCGGCGATACGGTGTCTGCGAAAGGCGAGAAAGTGCCCGAACTGTTTATTGTCGATCTTCCCAAAGACGAGCAGGGCTGGAAACGAGCGGGCGATGCGCCGTTGCAGGGAACGCCGGATACAATGCCCGCGCCGCCTGCGGGCGTCATGCAACGCCGCCTTACCTTCACCCATCAGAAGGCGTATCCGGGGCTGGTGAACGTGCCGCGCCACTGGGTGCGCAGCAATCCACAGGGGACGCAGGTTGCGTTTTTAATGCGGGACGATAACGGCGTTGTGCAGCTGTGGCTTATCTCCCCTGAGGTCGGCGAGCCGCGCCAGCTGACCCACAGTGAAAGTGATATCCAGTCGGCTTTTAACTGGCATCCTTCTGGCCGCACACTTGGGTTTGTGCTCGAAAGCCGCATTGCCTGCTGCGATGCGCAGACCGGTGAGGTGACGTTTTTGACCTCCGATCATGGCAATCCGCCGTCTGCTGACGCTGTGGTGTTTTCCCCGGACGGACGATTTATTGCATGGATGGAAGCGAAGGACGGTTTCCGCCAGCTGTGGCTAACGGAAACCGCACAGAATTAGCGTGGAGGCATCGCTGCGGGCGGGATGACGGAGTTGGTTGCCAGCGTCTCCTGCTCGCTTTTCTCAACGCGCGAACGCACTGAGCTGTCGGTGCGGAACATATCCCACGGCAGCAAAAGCGTATCGGCAACCGCCGTAAACGGCATATCAAGAATCGCCAGAGATTTGGTACCCCAGTTTGTCTCATCATCAGAGATCATTGCGGCACTGGCGCGCGTCCCCGGATATGTTCCTTCTTTACCGCCGGTGTGCGACATCACGCTCGAACACCCGCAAAGTAAAACAACCCCGCTGAACGTCGCCAGCTTAATCAGAACATTTCTCATCATCACTCAGTCATCATTAGTAGCACGGCATTGACCTGCAACTCAGGGTTATAGCGAGGCGCGTCCAAAATGGATAGCTCCAAACTCCCGCACTGTGGTCGCCATCGCAATTTAACCCTTTGTGCTGTGCCCCTGAGTCTATGCGACAACCAGCAAAGTGCAAAAAAATCTCACATCAACAGGCTTGAAAAGGCCGTATCCATACCCATTTTAAGAATGTAACCCGATAACGGACACGCCTGATGGGTGTTCGGGGAAGCAGAAGCCTGTCCATGGTGGAAGGCTACATTTTCTCGCTGATTTCAGGAGCATTTATCTATGCGTAATTTCGATCTCTCTCCGCTATACCGTTCTGCCATTGGTTTTGATCGTCTGTTCAACCACTTAGAAAACAACCAGAGCCAGAGCAACGGCTATCCTCCTTACAACGTTGAACTGGTTGACGAAAACCACTATCGCATTGCGATTGCTGTTGCCGGTTTCGCAGAGAGCGAACTGGAGATCACCGCGCAGGACAATCTGCTGGTGGTGAAAGGCTCCCATGCGGGCGAGCAGAAAGAACGAACCTACCTCTACCAGGGTATCGCAGAGCGTAACTTTGAACGCAAGTTCCAGCTGGCTGAGAACATCCACGTCAAGGGCGCGAACCTGGTGAACGGCCTGCTGTTTATCGAACTGGAACGTGTGATTCCGGAAGAGAAAAAACCGCGTCGTATCGAAATCAATTAATTAAGCGGGTCGCGGCTGCGGCCCACCTGAAATTGCTTGCCGTAAAGGGAGCATATGCGAATCCGCAAGGGTTTGCAGGTACAACTGTGCACAAAATTAAACTGTGCCGAACTCGCTTCTCAGAAGGAGATTTAGTATGCGTAACTATGATTTTTCCCCCCTGCTGCGTCAGTGGATCGGTTTTGACAAACTGGCTAACGCGCTGCAAAGCGCAACCGAACAGCAGACCTTTCCGCCGTACAACATCGAAAAAAGCGATGATAACCACTACCGCATCACGCTTGCGCTGGCCGGGTTCCGCCAGGAAGATCTCGACATCCAGCTTGAGGGTGCGCGCCTGACCGTGAAAGGGTCACCGGAAAAACCAGACACCGAGACCAAATGGCTGCATCAGGGGCTTGTCACTCAGCCGTTTAGCCTGAGCTTTACCCTGGCAGACCATATGGAAGTTTCTGGCGCGACGTTCACTAACGGGCTGCTGAACATTGACCTCACCCGTAACGTGCCGGAAGCCATTGCGCCTCAGCGCATCGCCATTAGCGAACGCCCGGCGTTGAATAGCTAATCGTGTGCGGGCTGGTGCCCTCACCCCGACCCTCTCCCTGTGGGAGAGGGTGCAAACACTAAAAACGGTCACCTTCGGGTGACCGTTTTGCGTTTACCTTCGGCTTTTATGTGCGCCATCGCCCATACAACCGCCGCCAGTTCTGAGAGAATCCTTATCATAACTAAGGTTATACACAGGATGTGGAACATGAGTGATATCGCGTTAACCGTCAGCGTGTTGGCCCTTGTCGCGGTAGTGGGGCTATGGCTGGGGAATATCAAAATCCGCGGCGTCGGGTTTGGGATTGGCGGGGTGCTGTTCGGCGGGATTTTTGTCGGCCATTTTGCCGACCAGCTTGGGTGGGTGCTCAGCGCCGATATGCTGCATTTCATCCAGGAGTTCGGCCTGATCCTCTTTGTGTATACCATCGGTATTCAGGTGGGGCCGGGCTTCTTCGCTTCCCTGCGCGTCTCCGGTTTACGCCTTAATCTCTTTGCCTTCGGCATCGTCGTGATGGGTGGGCTGGTTACCGCCATTCTGCATAAACTCTTCGCGATTCCGCTGCCCGTTGTGCTGGGCATCTTCTCCGGCGCCGTCACGAATACGCCCGCGCTCGGGGCGGGCCAGCAAATTCTGCGCGATCTGGGTATCCCTGCTGATGTCGTCGATCAGATGGGGATGAGCTACGCCATGGCCTATCCGTTTGGCATTTGCGGTATTTTGCTCTCGATGTGGCTGGTGCGCGTGCTGTTCCGCGTTAACGTTGGACAGGAGGCGAAGGAGCATGAAAGCACGCTTACCAACGGCCATGCGCTCATTAAAACCATCAACATTCGCGTCGAAAACCCTAATCTGAACAATATGGCGATTCAGGATGTTCCCATTCTGAACAGCGCGACCATTATCTGTTCCCGCCTGAAACGTGATGACACGCTGATGGTGCCTTCACCGGATACCCTTATTCAGCACGGCGATCTCCTGCATCTGGTAGGGCAACCGGCGGATTTAAACAATGCCCGGCTGGTGATCGGTCAGGAGGTGGATACCTCACTCTCAACCCGTGGAACGGACATGCGCGTGGAGCGCGTGGTAGTGACCAATGAGAAGGTTCTGGGCAAGAAAATACGCGATTTGCAGGTTAAAGAGCGTTATGACGTGGTGATCTCCCGGCTTAACCGCGCCGGTGTCGAGCTGGTGGCCAGCCAGGATGCCAGCCTGCAATTCGGTGATATTCTCAACCTCGTCGGGCGTCCTTCATCTATTGATGCCGTAGCAGACATGGTGGGCAACGCCCAGCAAAAACTCCAGCAGGTGCAGATGCTGCCGGTCTTTATCGGCGTCGGGCTTGGCGTCATGCTTGGCTCCATCCCCCTGTACGTGCCCGGCTTCCCGGTAGCACTGAAGTTGGGTCTGGCAGGCGGGCCGCTCATTATGGCGCTGATCCTCGGGCGTATCGGCTCCATCGGTAAGCTCTACTGGTTTATGCCGCCGAGCGCTAACCTGGCGCTGCGGGAGTTGGGCATCGTGCTGTTTCTGGCGGTGGTGGGGCTGAAATCCGGCGGCGATTTTGTCGATACTCTGGTGAACGGCGAAGGGATGAGCTGGGTAGGATACGGCATATTTATTACCGCTATCCCACTGATAACTGTCGGATTATTGGCGCGTATGTTCGCTAAAATGAACTATCTCACGCTGTGCGGCATGCTGGCCGGTTCCATGACCGATCCGCCCGCGCTGGCGTTCGCCAATAACCTGCACGCCACCAGCGGCGCGGCGGCGTTATCCTACGCCACGGTTTATCCGCTGGTGATGTTTCTGCGCATCATCACCCCGCAGCTACTGGCGGTGCTATTCTGGGGGATGGGCTAATAAGTCTTCCGGGTGGATACGCCGCAGATGGTAGTCCACCTGGTAATCGCTTGTGTTCCGGAACATCACGGAATAATTGAGGAACTCGCCGCTGTCGCTGTAGGAAAGGGAAGTGATGCGCAGCAGCGGCGTCTGTTCCGGCACATTCATATAACCGGCCAGCTGTTTATCAGCCAGCACCGGCGTCAGGCTCTCGTAGTTGCCGCTGATGGTGATCCCACACTCCTTCTCGATGTAATCAAACTTAGACCCTTCGAGATGCGCCAGGGAAAGATTGCGGAACAGCTTCACCGGCATAAAGCTGTCCTCCAGCATCAGCGGTTTTCCGTCCACGTAACGCACCCGCCTTGAAAAATAGATCCGCTCATCAACCTGAATCCGCAGCTGGCTGGCGATGGCGGGCGGCGCGGGCATCACTTCAAACTGCAACACCTTGCTTTGCACTTCTTTCCCCTGCTGGCGCAATACCTCCACCAGCCCAGTCAGGTTAGTCGTTTCATGATGAACGTCTTTGCGCGCCACGAACGTCCCGCTACCGTGTCGACGTTCAACCAGCCCCCAGCTTACCAGCAGATCCAGCGCTTTGCGGACGGTCATCCGGGCTACGCCAAACTCCTTTGCCAGCGCTTTTTCTCCGGGTAACGGACTGCCAATGTTGTAGTCCGAAGAATTCAGCCGCAGCCGTAGCCGATCGGCAATTGATTTGTAGATCACCAGTAGACCTCTCTGCGCACATCATGGCGTGGAATACGTCTTAACTTGTCCATGTTTGGTTTAAAAAGTAGACCTGATTGGTCAAATTAAAACCATGAATGCGATCACGAATCGCAGCGGCACGCCATGTTCCCGCATCAGTAACTTCTTATGCTCACCTCAGGCCAGTAAAAAACCATAAAGGCCTCTATCCCCTACAGGTTGTTTCATGAGGATTTAAAAATGCTCAGTCAAATACAACGTTTTGGCGGCGCCATGTTCACCCCGGTTTTGCTGTTTCCCTTTGCCGGGATCGTGGTTGGGATCGCCATCATGCTTCGCAATCCGCTGTTTGTCGGTGAGGCCTTAACCGCGCCTGATAATCTGTTCGCGCAAATTGTTCACATCATCGAAGAGGGCGGCTGGGCGGTGTTCCGTAATATGCCGCTGATTTTTGCTGTCGGCTTACCGATTGGCCTGGCAAAGCAGGCGCAGGGCCGCGCCTGTCTGGCGGTGCTGATTAGCTTCCTGACCTGGAACTATTTTATCAATGCGATGGGGATGACCTGGGGTCACTTCTTTGGCGTCGACTTCTCTGCTGAACCCACTGCCGGCAGCGGGCTGGCGATGATTGCCGGAATCAAAACGCTTGATACCAGCATCATCGGGGCGATTATCATTTCCGGGCTCGTCACCGCCATCCACAACCGATTTTTCGACAAGCCGTTGCCGGTCTTTCTGGGGATTTTCCAGGGCACCTCGTTTGTCGTTATCCTCGCGTTCTTCGTGATGATCCCCTGCGCCTGGCTGACGCTGCTGGGCTGGCCGAAAGTGCAGATGGGCATTGAGTCGTTGCAGGCCTTTCTACGTACCGCTGGCGCGCTGGGCGTATGGGTTTATACCTTCCTGGAACGCATTCTGATCCCAACCGGATTACACCACTTTGTCTACGGTCCGTTTATCTTCGGCCCGGCTGCGGTAGAAGGCGGCATTCAGGTCTACTGGGCACAGCACCTTCAGGAATTCAGCCAGAGCACTGTGCCGCTTAAAACGCTGTTCCCGGAGGGCGGATTCGCGCTGCACGGCAACTCTAAGGTGTTTGGCTCAGTCGGTATTGCGTTGGCTATCTGGTATACCGCGTCACCGGAGAACCGCGTCAAAGTGGCAGGTCTGCTGATTCCGGCCACGCTTACCGCCGTGCTGGTGGGCATTACCGAACCGCTGGAGTTCACCTTCCTGTTTATCTCGCCGTTGCTGTTTGCCATCCACGCCGTGCTGGCCGCAACGATGGCGACGGTGATGTATATCTTCGGGGTGGTGGGGAACATGGGCGGCGGTCTGCTGGACCAGTTCCTGCCGCAAAACTGGATCCCGATGTTCCATAACCACGCCTCGACGGTATTCACCCAGATTGGCATCGGCCTCTGCTTCACCGGGATCTACTTCGTGGTCTTCAGAACGCTTATCGAACGTCTGAATCTCAAAACGCCGGGCCGGGAAGAGAGCGAAATCAAGCTCTACAGCAAGGCCGACTATAAGGCCGCTCGTGGGCAAACCACCGCCCCGGCGGCAGCCAGCCAGCAGGTCGGACAGGCCGCTGGGTTCTTACAGGCGCTCGGCGGCGCAGCGAATATCGAAAGTATCAATAACTGCGCCACCCGCCTGCGTATCGCCCTGGTGGATATGACGAAAACCCAAAGCGATGACGTATTCAAAGCCCTGGGCGCACACGGTGTGGTGCGGCGCGGCAACGGCATACAGGTGATTGTCGGTCTGCACGTTCCTCAGGTGCGCGACCAGCTGGAATCGCTGATGAAAACCCCTTTAACAAACGAACAAACCACTCTGACAGAGGCTATATCATGAAAAAATTCTCAGTTGTTATTGCAGGCGGCGGCAGTACATTCACGCCTGGTATCGTCCTGATGCTGTTAGCCAACCGTGACCGTTTCCCGCTGCGTGCGCTGAAGTTCTATGACAATGACGGAGCACGTCAGGAGATCATCGCCGAGGCGTGTAAAATCATCCTTAAGGAGCAGGCGCCGGAGATTGAATTTAGTTACACCACCGATCCTGAAGCGGCATTTACCGATGTGGATTTCGTGATGGCGCATATTCGCGTTGGCAAATATCCCATGCGTGAAAAAGATGAAAAAATCCCGCTGCGCCACGGCGTGCTGGGCCAGGAAACGTGCGGGCCGGGCGGCATCTCCTACGGCATGCGCTCCATCGGCGGCGTGCTGGAGCTGGTGGATTACATGGAGCAGTACTCCCCGAACGCGTGGATGTTGAACTACTCCAACCCGGCGGCGATTGTCGCGGAAGCCACGCGCCGCCTGCGTCCGAACGCGAAAATCCTCAACATCTGCGATATGCCGATCGGCATTGAAGGGCGTATGGCGCAAATCGTCGGCCTGAAAGACCGCAAAGAGATGCGCGTGCGCTACTACGGTCTGAACCACTTCGGCTGGTGGACGTCGATTGAAGATCAGAACGGCAACGATCTGATGCCGAAGCTGCGCGAATACGTGGCGAAAAACGGTTATGTTCCGCCTTCGGAAGATGTGCATACTGAAGCGAGCTGGAACGATACCTTCGCCAAGGCCAAAGACGTACAGGCGCTGGATCCGGACACCATGCCGAACACCTACCTGAAGTATTACCTGTTCCCGGACTATGTGGTCGCCCATTCCAATCCGGAGCGTACCCGCGCCAATGAAGTGATGGATCACCGTGAGAAGCATGTATTCAGTTCATGTCGGGCGATTATCGAAGCCGGTCATTCTTCTGCCGGTGAACTGGAAATTGACGAACATGCGTCGTACATCGTCGATCTGGCGACCGCGATTGCCTTTAACACCCAGGAACGCATGCTGCTGATTGTGCCTAACAATGGGGCTATCCATAACTTTGACGCTGACGCGATGGTAGAAATCCCTTGTCTGGTCGGCCACAACGGACCGGAGCCGCTGACCGTGGGTGATATTCCGCACTTCCAGAAAGGACTCATGAGCCAGCAGGTGGCGGTGGAAAAACTGGTGGTGGACGCCTGGGAGCAGCGCTCGTATCAGAAACTCTGGCAGGCGATTACCCTGTCGAAAACCGTACCGAGCGCATCGGTGGCGAAGGCGATTCTGGACGATCTGATTGAAGCGAATAAGGATTACTGGCCAGAGCTGCACTAATCTTTCTGACCGGCATCGCCTGATGCCGGTCTCCTTGTCCTGGCTGAATTACGCTATGCTGAAGCCTGCATGCAGCACGACAAGGAACTTTCATGAACATTTCCCGCCTCGGTGAAGCACCGGACTACCGCTTCTCACTGGCTAACGAACGCACGTTCTTAGCATGGATCCGCACCGCCCTGGGCTTTCTGGCCGCAGGCGTCGGCCTTGATCAGCTCGCCCCCGATTTTGCCACCCCGTTGATTCGCGAAGTGCTGGCCCTGCTACTGTGCCTGATTGCCGGCGTGCTGGCGATTTATGGCTATCTGCGCTGGCTGAGAAATGAAAAGGCGATGCGTCTGAAGCAGGATCTCCCCTACACGCGCGGCTTGCTCATTATTAGTACGATTTTGCTGATGGTTGCGGGCGTAGTGATGTTACTGGTGCTGTATGCCGGATAGCCGCAAAGCGCGGCGGGAAGCGGACCCCGGCCTTCAGCCAGAGCGAACCTCGCTGGCCTGGCTGCGCACGCTGCTGGGGTATGGCGCGCTGATCGCTCTTGCCATTAAGCACAACTGGCACCGCACGGGGGCGCCATTCTGGATCTCCATTGTTGTGCTGGCGCTGGTAGCCATCATTTTATGGCGCTACACCCGCAGCCGTAACCTGATGGACGTGTCGCAGAACGACTTTGCGCAGCCGAAAGCGGTGCGGGATAAGTTCCTCATCGCCCTGGCCGTGCTGTCGTTGTCACTGCTGTTTGCGGTAACCCACATTCAACAAATTTTGCACCTGTAGGCCGGGTAAGGCGCAGCCGCCACCCGGCATAATTACTTCCCTTTCGCTAAATATTTCGCCATCTCGTCTTCCGGCACCATGCCGCCGCCGGTCGCCCACACCAGGTGGGTAACGTTCTCATCGGCATCGACGCGCAGCGACCCGGCCATCCCCGCCAGCGCCGACGGCTCCAGGCGAATCCTTTCCTCCTGCGCCAGCCAGCCGAGCATGTCGTACATGCTTTGATCGGAGAGGGTATAGAACCCGTCGAGCAGGCGCTCCATCGCGCGGCCCACGAAGCCGGAGGCACGTCCTACCGCCAGACCGTCCGCCGCCGTCACGTTATCAATACCCAGGTCCTGCACGGCGATTTCATCGTGCAGCCCGGTATAAACGCCCAGCAGCATGCACGGTGAGTGCGTTGGCTCCGCAAAGAAGCAGTGGACGTTATCGCCAAAGGCCAGCTTCAGGCCAAAAGCCACGCCGCCGGGGCCGCCGCCGACGCCGCACGGCAGATAGACGTACAGAGGATGATCGGCATCCACCACGCGGCCCTGTTCGATAAACTGCGCCTTCAGGCGCTCGCCAGCAACCGCATAGCCCAGGAACAGCGTGCGTGAATTCTCATCGTCAATAAAGAAGCAGTTCGGATCGCTTTCCGCCGCTTTGCGTCCCTGCTCCACCGCCACGCCGTAATCCTGCTCATATTCAACGACGATCACGCCGTGGCTGCGCAGTTTGGCTTTCTTCCACTCGCGGGCGTCGGCGGACATATGCACGGTCACCTTAAAGCCAATGCGTGCGCTCATAATGCCGATGGACATCCCCAGGTTGCCGGTTGAGCCCACCGCGATGCTGTACTGGCTGAAGAAGTCCTTAAAGCGCGGCTCCAGCAGAACGCTGTAGTCGTCTTCAACGCTCAGCAACCCGGCTTCCAGCGCCAGTTTCTCCGCATGGGTCAGCACCTCATAGATGCCGCCGCGCGCTTTGATCGAGCCGGAAATCGGCAGATGGCTGTCTTTTTTCAGCAGCAGCGTGCCTGTAACAGGCTTCGCAAATTCTTTCTCCAGCCGCGCCTGCATCGCCGGGATCGCGACCAGGTCGGATTCGATAATCCCGCCCGTTGCCGCCGTTTCCGGGAACGCTTTCGCCAGATACGGCGCGAAGCGTTTCAGGCGCGCGTGCGCGTCGTCTACGTCGGCTTTCGTCAGCCCGACATACGGCAATCCTTCCGCCAGCGTCGTGGTGCGCGGGTTAAGCCAGGTGGTTTCTTTCAGGGCAATCAGATCCTCAACCAGAGGAAACTGTGCGGTTAAAGTAGTGATAGTTGCGTTTTCCATAATACGTCTCTTCGCGCTCAGATAATGAAAGAAAGCAGGAATGTGCCGCCAAGTGCAAGCACCGAGGCGATAAACGTCGCCGTCGTATAGTATTTGAAGGTCTCATTCAGGGTCGCGCCGCAATACTGCTTCACCAGCCAGAAGAGAGAGTCGGTCACGATCGTGCAGCCAATAGCGCCGGACCCGATGGCAATGGTGATGATCTCCGGGCTTACGTTCGGGTAGAGCGGCAGCATCGGCGCCACTATCGCCGTGGCACCCATCATCGCTACCGTTGCCGAACCCACGGCGGCGTGCAGCACCAGTGCCACCAGCCAGGCGAGAAGGATAGGGTGCATATGCAGGTTCGAGAGAATATGCGCCAGCGTCTCCGCCAGACCACTGGTTTTAAGGATGGCGTTGAACGCCCCGCCCGCACCGATAATCAGCAAAATGTTGGCGATAGAGCCAAAGCCGTGCTCCGTATGGGTCAGCATTGCGCCCATGCCCATGTGCTGGCGGATCCCCAGCAGGTAATAGGCGACAAACACGGCGATAAACATCGCGGTGATGGGGTTGCCGATAAACTCCAGCAGGGTATACAGCGAGCCTTCTTTTGCCATGTTCAGCTCGGCAATGGTTTTCACCAGCATCAGGGCAATCGGCAGCAGCACGGTGAACAGCGTGGCGCCCAGCGACGGCAGAGTGTGCTCTTCCCGCACCTTCAGGTCTGAAAATTCCGCCGGAACCGGCTTATAGGGCAGATGGTTGCCGAGCAGCTTCAGGAACAGCGGGCCACCAACCAGAGACGCCATCAGGCCCACCATCAGACCGTAGACAATCACCGTCCCGACGTCCGCCCCTAATTTGTTGGTGACAAATAGTGCGGCCGGATGCGGAGGCACCACGCAGTGCACTGCCATTAGTGCGGTACAGAGCGGAATGGCCAGCTTGAGTAGCGACGTGTTGGTCTTTTTGGCGATGGAAAACGCCAGCGGGATCAGCAGTACCACGCCCACTTCAACAAACAGCGTAATGCCGCAGATCAGGCCGACCAGGACCATAATCACGTCCGCCGACAGCCAGCGGCAGCGCTGCAACGTAATCCCGATGCGCTCTGCCGCGCCGGAGACTTCCATCATTTTGCCGAGAATAGTGCCAAGACCGATAACCGCCGCCAGGAAGCCCAGCGTACCGCCAATCCCGCTCTCAAAGGCGTTAACCATATCCAGCGGACTCATTCCCATCATCGCGCCAACGAAAAAGCTTGCCAGCAGCAGCGCGAGGAACGGGTGAAACTTCAGTTTTACGATGGTTAAAACAATCAACACGATGCTGACAAGCAGCGTTGCCACAACCCAGACCTGAGATCCCATATCTCACCTCACCCTTATGTCATCTGGGGATATTGGACGAAAAAACGGCTTGGGCTGACAAACGATATAAATTGGCGTTCAGATGAGCCAGATTGGATCAACTGAGTGACTGGACTCTAAAAAGCGCACTTATTTTGCCGTTGGTTCACATAAATTCATTCTTGAGCGGTATGCTGAACGCAGAAATTACGTGTGGGAATTGTGATGACCGATGCGAATGAAGGCAGAAACCGGCTGTTAAACGGCTGGCAGCTGTCGAAAATGTACACCTTTGAAGTGGCTGCCCGGCATGAGTCCTTCGCCCTGGCGGCGGCGGAGCTGTTGCTCAGCCCCAGCGCGGTGAGCCACCGCATTAACCTGCTGGAAGAGGAGCTGGGCATTCAGCTGTTTGTCCGCTCACACCGTAAAGTGGAGCTGACGCAGGAAGGCAAGCGCGTTTACTGGACGCTGAAATCGTCCCTCGACACCCTGAATCAGGAGATCCTGGACATTAAAAACCAGGCGCTGTCAGGTACGCTAACGGTGTACTCCCGGCCGTCGATCGCCCAGTGCTGGCTGGTGCCGATGCTGGGGGATTTTACCCGCCGCTACCCGTCGATTTCACTTACTATTCTGACTGGTAATGATTACGTCAACATGCAGCGAACCGGCATCGATCTGGCGCTCTATTTCGACGATACGCCGCCAAACCACCTTTCTCATCACTTTTTGATGGATGAAGAGATTTTGCCCGTCTGCTCGCCGGCGTATGCCCGGGAGCATGAACTGCTGAAAAACCCCCATAACCTCAGCCACTGCACGTTACTGCATGACCGTCAGGCCTGGAGCAATGATTCCGGTACGGATGAGTGGCTGAGCTGGGCGCAGCATTACGCGGTGAATATGCCGTTATCATCGGGTATTGGCTTCGATCGTTCTGATTTAGCCATTATCGCGGCCATGAGTAATGTCGGGGTGGCGATGGGGAGAAAGCGGCTGGTGCAAAAACGTCTCGAACGGGGGGAGTTGATCGCACCCTTTGATGGGGAAACCCTCAAGTGCCATCAGCATTATTACGTCTCAACGCTTCCCGGCCGTCAGTGGCCGAAAATTGACGCCTTTATCGGCTGGCTAAGAGAGCTGGCGGGTTGAAGAATTATTACGCTTTCGCTCTACACCAAATGTGAAAAAGCGTGCTAAATACAGGTAATGCTTTTGATTTTTCCAGGGTAAACCGTGTTAAAGCCTTTTATTGCCACTGCGATCTTACTCTCTTCCGGCTGGGCGACTGCCGCTGAGCCGCCGCTGACGGCTGCCCGTTATGCGCAGCAGCTGGGCGTCGGGATGGATGTGGACTGGGCACGCACCGAGCGCGGTATCCGCGAATTCGACCCGCTGGTGGTCCGTGATTTTCAGGCGAAAGGCATACACCATGTCCGTATTCGGGTGGCGGGCGAACCGACGGAAGCGCGGCTGATTCACCTGCGTAAGCTGGTGGAGGCCTGCGAGCAATACGGCGTCATCCCCATCATCGCTTATCAGGCCGATGAATATAAAAACGACCCGAAAGCGGATACCGAAAAAGAGGTGATTAACTGGTGGATTGCCGTGGCGCACTATTTTGGTCAGCGCTCGCCGTTGCTGGGCTTTGACCTGATCTACGAACCGGCGGACAAGCTCAACCACAACGTTGCTTCGCTCAACCGGGTGTATGAGAAAGCGATCAAAGACATTCACGCCATTGATGCCAGCCGCATGATTTTTATCGCCCCTCGTCTGCGCGCCGCGCCGGAGGATTTATCCAGCCTGAAGCTACCCGCGCACAGCCAGAATTACCTGCTGGCGGAGTGGCATATTTTCCCCTGGGGTCCGCTGAAAACGAACGGTAAATACCCGTGGACGTCCGGAACTGCGGCTGAGAAAGCGGCTATCCGTAACCGAATCAACGCCGCGCTGCACTGGCAACAAAAAACCGGGCATGTGAGCTGGGTTGGCGGCTGGGGGGGGGGCGAATCGAAAAGCCTGACGCCAACCGCCTCGCAGATGGCGTTTGCCACGTTTATGGCGTGCGAGCTGCAACATGCCAACATCCCGTATGCGATAAACGCCGATGTTCAGTTTTATGACGGGGAAGAGGGGGCGTGGCGGCCTGCCCCAGAGCGGCTATTGCAGGCGATGATTGCGCCCGTCTGTGAAAAGCCCGGCGAGAAGCCGGGCCATCATGCGGTTAAACCGGCTGTTCGTGATGCGAGACACGCGACGCCAGCGGCAGCCAGCACAGCAAAATCAGCAGCCCCATCAGGGTCATCAGCAAGCCTAAACTCGCCTGCCCGGTCTGCGGCATCATAGCCGAAAGCCAGGCCAGCGCGCCGGAACCGATGTTCTGCAAACCGCCCACCAGCGCGCCTGCCGTGCCTGCGAGGAACGGGAACGGCTCCATCGCGCCGCTGGTGGCGAGGGGAAACAGCATGCCCGCGCCGAAGAAGAACAGCGCTGCCGGGATGAGCAACGTCCAGACCGACATCACGTCAAACAGCCCCGGGATCCACATCATCAGCCCGGCCAGCAGACAGCTGATCACCGACTGCCACATCAGGGTGGAGAAACGCTTGTTCGGACGTCCGGCGAACCATGCGCCGAAGAACGCCGCCGGGATCGGCAGAATAAACAGAATACTCACCACCATACTGCTCAGGCCAAGGCCCGCGCCCAGCAGCACGCCGGAACAGGCTTCAAACACCGCAATGCCCGCCAGTCCGCCGATTAGCATCAACAGATAACAGGTAAAGGACCCATTACCGAACAGCGTTTTGTAGCTGGCGATGAGCTTCGTGCGCGGCGCGTCTTTTGGGCGGGTTTCCGGCATCCAGCGCCCCATGCTGAAGGTGACAATAATGCACAGCACCAGCAGGAAGGCATAACAGGCGCGCCAGGACCAGACGGTGTCCAGCAGACCCCCAATCAGCGGGGCCAGCAGCGGGCTGACCAGAATACCCATATTTAACAGACTGTTGGCGTGGCGAAGCTGTGTGCCCTGGTACATATCACGCGGCAGGGTACGCGCCATAACCCCGCCGACGCCGGTGCCCACACCCTGAAGGGCGCTGGCGGCAATCAGGACGGTCAGGCTGTGAGTGGTAATGGCGATCATCGTCGCTACCATGAAAATGCTCATGCCCACCAGAATGACCGGACGACGCCCGACGCGATCGGACAGGGGACCATAAACCAGCTGTGAAACGCCATAGGTTAGCAGATAGGCTGCCATCACGCTCTGGACTGCACCTTCGCGGACGCTCAGATCTTTTGCCATATCGGCAATCGCCGGAATGTAGATGGTTTGCGCCATCTGCCCGACGGCCACCAGTAACACCAGCATCAACAATAAGTTCACGTTCCGTTGCTTTTTCATGTCGCTGAATACTTTTGCCAAAAGAGATAAATGAAGAATAAGTGACTATGCATTCCCATAAATGCGCGAGGAATCTACCACAGAGAGATGACAATTTAAGCATTACTGTGATGAATGACAGAAGACGTGAAGGCATGATTTGTAAACAAGATCGGCAACTAATGTTGCCAGCGAATTACGCCAGGCGCAGCAGGATCGCACCGGCAGCAATACCCAGTGCCGCCGCGATGCGCAGGCCGGCAACCTTCTCTTTTAAAAGCACAAATGCGATTAATGCGCCGAAGAGAATAGAGGTTTCACGCAGTGCGGCGACCACAGCCAGCGGTGCCTGGGTCATCGCCCAGAGTGCCAGACCGTAAGATCCCATCGTCCCGACGCCGCCGAGCAGCCCTTTTTTCCAGTGCAGGCGCAGGTAGCTGGACGCTTCGCGACGCCGCGCCACCATTGCCCAGCTCAGCAGACAGAAACCATTCATGAAGAAGGTCCAGAGCGTGTAGCCCAGCGCAGTGTCCGAGAGTCGCACACCGGTGCCGTCCACCAGGGTATACCCGGCGATAAAACAGGCGTTCAGCAGCGCCAGCCAGATCCCCTTGCGTGACTGCATGCGGCCGTTCATCGCCATCGCCAGAATCGACAGACAAATGACCCCGATGCCGGACCACGCAAGCCAGGAGAGATGATCCCCGAGCACCATTACGCTGATCAGCGCCACCAGCAGAGGGGCCGTCCCGCGCATAAGGGGGTAGGTCTGGCTCATGTCGGAGACCTGATAAGTTTTTGCCACCAGTACCGTATACACCACCTGTAACGCACAGGAGACGAACAAATATGGCCAGCTTGCGGCAGTTGGCTGAGGAGAGAAGGGCAGTAAAATCAGGGCAATAAGCGCGGCTGAACCGCTGACTCCGATCGCCGAGTAGAGTTTATCCGTTCCGGCTTTAACGATGGCGTTCCAGCTGGCATGCAGCAGTGCGGCGAACAGTAAAATGCAGAAAACGGTGATGGTCATGGCGTATCGGTTGGTGAAATGTCATCCAACTGTAACATTCACCCGTCGATGCTGCCAGCCGCTTACACTGCGCAAAAAAGGCGGTGCGTCACCCGGGGTTCGTCTGACACCAGCCTGAAGCCCGCCCGATGGTAAAATCCGTACGCGGTTTCCGGCGCATGGGTATTAAGAAAATCAAACCAGATGCTGGCATCCGCCATCACCACGGTCAAAAGTTGTTTGCCAATGCCCTGCCCACGGCACTTTTCGCTGACGTAGAGATGACGAATACGTCCGGCGCGCGGCTGCTGGCTGAACGGATCGCGGTTGAGGCCGCACACGCCCACCAGCCTGCCGTTAAGAAACGCCCCCAGCAGCTTTTCACCCGGCGCGTTAAAGCGGTTTTCACCCCGCTGCCAGTTCTCTTCCAGCCTGCGCAGCATATTGAAATTCAACGCGATACTCTCCGCCTTCAGGGCGATATAGCCCGGTTCATCAGGCGTAACAGGCTCAATTAACAGACGCGACATAGCATTCCCTCGTTATTAAAGAGGGGCGGTTGCCCGCCCCTCTCAGGTGCGACTTGAACCTGAATCACCGAACGTATTTCAGGACAGCATCAAGCAGTTGCAATACAGCAACAATGAGTTTGAGGACAAGTATGACCATATCCACGACGCTCATACGCGTCTCCTTTTGGTTAAAAGGAGCACGATGCTGGCGTACCTTTCCGCCGCCTGTGGCCAGCACCTGGATTGACGTAACACAGTGTGCTCACTTCAGGGGTTAAGGCACTGACGGCACCACCCGTTTCAGCCAGGACTTCGTTGCGCCGGTAAACTGCGGCCCCCTCGCTCACTGCGAACACCCTCAGTATAGATAAATACTGTATGTATGAACAGTATTTTATGGACAAATTTTGGAAGGCGATCCATACTCAAAAACGTCAAAATCCGTGCCGGAATTGCGCGTTCGTCTTCGATCGCGTATACTTTTCGCGTTGACGTAACACAGTGTGTTCTGCGGCAACCAACCGCAAAACCCTGATAAAAACCTCGCTTAGGCGGGGTTTTTTGTTTTCTGACGAAGTGAAAATAGTACCCTTCGTTGACTTATTGGCAACAGGTGTTATCGTTGCCATAATGGCAATGGACGCGGCAGGCAAGCAGGATGCATTTAATCTCAATGAAGGCAATTTTGGATGCGGTAAGCCAGTTCCCACAACACAGAGAAGAGCTTCTCTTTTTAGGACGAGTTATTGAAAAGAGCCACTGCCCGACGCCCGCTGCACTGAGAAAACTTTTCCCAACGCTGGATAACTTCAAGTATCTTGATAAGCATTATGTTATTGATATTGCAAATAACAATCTCAGAGTAGTGGCTCTCATCTTCTTTGAAAGCCAAAAGTTTTATGTGCGCCATGTTTTTACTCATAAGGAATATGACCGTTTTACGGAGAAACATCGCACTAAGGGGAAGAAATGATGATCGTCGCTGATGCAATGAAAGCTACGCACGCCCTTGTTGCGGCCGTTCCTTTACTGGGTGAACAGCCGAGCGAGAAAGATTATAAGGATGCGCTTGAGCTGGTTGAGTATCTCCTTATGAACGAGCCCAATAGCCCCTTGCTGGATATTGTGTGCGCCAGAATTAGCCGTTACGAAGCTAATCGGCCAGAGATAGTCGCATTACGCAAGGAGATGGAGTCCGTTCCCGTCGGAATTGCAGTTTTAAGAACCTTGATGGATCAATACAATCTGACGATATCGGATTTTAAGGATGAAATTGGTAGTAAATCGATGGTTTCACGGGTTCTGAATGGTCAGAGACAGCTTACCCTGAACCATATTAAAAAGCTGGCGGCCAGATTTGGGGTATCACCTGCGTTATTTATTGAGTGAGTAAAAACCCTTTATTGAGTGTCACCACCCAACAAACGAAACGTGATCCCTGACGCATTTTTGCGCAGATGAAAATATTTCCATTGTCACGCCCGAAAACCTGTGTTTGTATAAATTCAATCAATGATTCCAAACACAGGTCCCCAATGACTTCATCCATCTTCACTTCGACCCTACTAAAAACTGCGCAACCTGCCGCAGTGGTCGTCGTGCGTGTGGTGGTGGTCGTCGGCAATGCGCCGTAGGGACTGGATCAACACACGAATCCAAAACCCCGCCGGCGCAAACCGGGCGGGGTTTTTCGTTTAGGACCCTCCCCGGAAGGCTGGCTCAGAAGAAAAGGACTGGAGCATGGCAAGTTCGGGCACAACATCCACCAAGACGCGTTTTACAGGCGCGCAGCTGATTGTTCATTTACTGGAACGACAGGGCATCACCACCGTTGCGGGCATCCCGGGTGGGACCGTGCTGCCGCTGTATGATGCGTTAAGCCAAAGCACACAGATCCGCCACGTGCTGGCGCGCCACGAGCAGGGCGCAGGCTTTATCGCCCAGGGCATGGCGCGTACCCAGGGTAAACCGGCGGTCTGTATGGCCTGTAGCGGGCCGGGCGCCACTAACCTGGTGACCGCCATCGCCGACG
Source organism: Enterobacter sp. MGH119 (assembly GCF_001037675.1). Lineage (NCBI taxonomy): Bacteria > Pseudomonadati > Pseudomonadota > Gammaproteobacteria > Enterobacterales > Enterobacteriaceae > Enterobacter > Enterobacter sp. MGH119. The sequence goes on from NZ_KQ089932.1 coordinate 83,877, forward strand.
CGCGTCTCGACTCCATTCCGCTGATCTGCATTACCGGCCAGGTGCCGTCCTCGATGATCGGCACCGATGCGTTCCAGGAGGTCGATACCTACGGCATCTCTATCCCCATCACCAAACATAACTATTTAGTTCGCGATATCAGCGAGCTGCCTCAGGTTATCAGCGATGCGTTCCGCATTGCGCAGTCTGGCCGCCCGGGCCCGGTGTGGATAGACATTCCTAAGGATGTCCAGACCGCAGAGATCGAGATCGACATTCTGCCGGAGCCGGGCGAGCGTGCCCCCGCGCCGGAGTTCAGCGCTGAGAGCGTGCGCGATGCGGCGGCAATGATCAACGCCGCCAAACGCCCGGTGCTGTATCTGGGCGGCGGGGCGATCAACGCCGCGGATGAAATCCGCCAGTTTGCGGAAAAAGCCAACCTGCCGACCACCATGACCCTGATGGCGCTGGGTATGCTGCCCAAAGCGCATCCATTATCTTTAGGGATGCTGGGCATGCACGGCGCGCGCAGCACCAACTACATCCTGCAAGAGGCGGATTTGCTGATAGTTATGGGGGCGCGTTTTGATGACCGGGCGATTGGCAAAACCGAGCAGTTCTGCCCGAACGCCAAAATCATTCACGTGGATATCGACCGCGCCGAGCTGGGTAAAATCAAGCAGCCGCACGTGGCGATCCAGGGCGACGTGGCCGAGGTGCTGGCGCAGCTGATCCCGCAGACGGTGGCAACCGACCGCGCCGACTGGCGCCAGCTGGTGGCCGATCTGCAACGCGAGTTCCCGGGCGCTATCCCAACCGAGGGCGACCCGCTGAGCCACTATGGTCTTATCAACGCTGTTGCCGCCTGCGTGGATGACAGCGCGATTATCACCACCGACGTCGGCCAGCATCAGATGTGGACTGCCCAGGCGTATCCGCTGAACCGCCCGCGCCAGTGGCTGACCTCCGGCGGCCTTGGCACCATGGGCTTCGGCCTGCCCGCAGCGGTTGGCGCGGCGCTCGCCAACCCGGACCGTAAGGTGATCTGCTTCTCCGGTGACGGCAGCCTGATGATGAATATTCAGGAGATGGCGACGGCGGCCGAAAACCAGTTAGACGTCAAAATCATTCTGATGAACAACGAGGCGCTGGGTCTGGTACACCAGCAGCAGAGCCTGTTCTATAAGCAGGGCGTGTTTGCGGCGACCTATCCGGGGATGATCAACTTCATGCAGATTGCCGCTGGTTTTGGCCTGCACACCTGCGATCTGAACGCCGAAGAAGATGCCCACGCGGCGTTGCAGGATGCGATTTCTCGCCCTGGCCCGGCGTTGATCCACGTGCGTATCGACCCTGAACAAAAAGTGTATCCGATGGTGCCGCCGGGTGCGGCAAATACTGAGATGGTGGGAGAATAAGCCATGCAGAAACAACATGATAACGTCATTCTGGAACTCACCGTCCGCAACCACCCTGGCGTCATGACCCACGTCTGCGGGCTGTTTGCCCGCCGGGCATTTAACGTGGAAGGCATTCTCTGCCTGCCGATTCAGGGCAGCGAGCACAGCCGCATCTGGCTACTGGTCAACGACGACCAGCGTCTGGAGCAGATGATAGCGCAGATCGACAAGCTGGAAGACGTCACCAACGTGGCGCGCAACCAGTCCGATCCCACCATGTTTAACAAAATTGCGGTGTTCTTCGAATAGATCGCTTAAGGTAAGCGTCTTTCGCTCTTGTAGGCCGGATAAGCGCAGCGCCATCCGGCTTTTTCAGACCGCAGGAACACACATGACCACCATCGCCCTTATTGACGACCACCTTATCGTCCGCTCTGGCTTTGCCCAGCTTCTCAACCTCGAACCGGATTTCCAGGTCGTGGCCGAGTTTGGCTCCGGTCGCGAGGCGCTGGCGGGCCTGCCGGGGCGCGGGGTGCAGGTCTGTATCTGCGATATCTCAATGCCGGATCTCTCCGGGCTTGAGCTGTTAAGCCAGCTGCCGAAAGGAATGGCGACCATTATGCTCTCGGTCCACGACAGCCCGGCGCTGGTCGAGCAGGCGCTCAACGCGGGGGCGCGCGGGTTCCTCTCAAAACGCTGTAGCCCGGATGAGCTGATCGCCGCCGTGCGCACCGTCTCCACCGGCGGCTGCTACCTGACGCCGGATATCGCCATCAAGCTGGCGGCGGGACGGCAGGATCCACTCACCAGACGCGAGCGTCAGGTGGCAGAGAAACTTGCCCAGGGCATGTCGGTGAAAGAGATTGCCGTAGAGCTGGGATTGTCGCCAAAGACCGTTCACGTTCATCGCGCCAACCTGATGGAAAAACTCAACGTCAGTAACGATGTCGAGCTGGCGCGCCGTATGTTTGACAGCTGGCAATGAACTCCCTTTTTTCGCGGCTGATCGCCGTTGTCGCCAGCTTTTTTATCTTCTCCGCCGCGTGGTTCTGCCTGTGGAGTATCAGCCTGCATCTGGTGGAACGCCCGGAGCTGGCGGTGCTGCTGTTCCCCTTTGGCCTGCGTCTGGGGCTGATGCTGCAATGCCCGCGCGGCTACTGGCCGGTGCTGCTGGGCGCAGAGTGGCTGATGCTGATCTGGCTGGCGCAGGAAGTGGCGCTGGCGCATCTGCCGTTATTGATGACCGGAAGCCTGCTCACGCTTATCCCGGTCGCCCTGATTTCCCGCTACCGTCACCAGCGCGACTGGCGCACGCTGCTGCGTCAGGGGGCGGCGCTAATTGCCGCCGCGCTGTTGCAGTCCCTGCCGTGGGTGGGTGAAAAGGAGGTGCTTAACGCCCTGCTGCTGACCCTTACCGGCGGCCTGACGCTGGCCCCGACCTGCCTTGTGATCTGGCATTATCTTACAAGCACTGTCTGGCAGCCGCTCGGCCCGGCGCTGGTCTCCCAGCCGGTGAACTGGCGCGCCCGGCATCTCATCTGGTATCTGCTGCTGTTTGTGGTGAGCCTGTGGCTCCAGCTTGGTCTCCCCGCTGAATTATCACGCTTCACGCCGTTTTGTCTGGCGCTGCCGATCATCGCCCTTGCCTGGCACTACGGCTGGCAGGGCGCATTGATCGCCACGCTGATGAACGCCATCGCGCTGATTGCCAGCCAGACCTGGCACGATCATCCTGTAGATTTACTGCTTTCCCTGCTGGCCCAGAGCCTGACCGGGTTGCTGCTCGGCGCGGGCATACAGCGCCTGCGCGAGCTGAACCAGTCCCTGCAAAACGAGCTGGCGCGCAACCGCCGTCTGGCGGAGCGTCTGCTGGAGACGGAAGAGAGCGTGCGGCAAGAGGTTGCCCGCGAGCTGCACGACGACATCGGCCAGACCATCACCGCCATCCGTACCCAGGCGGGCATTGTTCAGCGCCTGGCGGCAGAAAACGCGGGCGTGAAGCAGGGCGGGGCGCATATCGAACAGCTTTCGCTGGGCGTCTATGATTCCGTTCGTCGCCTGTTAGGGCGGCTGCGCCCGCGCCAGCTTGACGATCTCTCCCTGGAGCAGGCGGTACGCTCCCTGATGCGCGAGATGGAGCTGGAAAGCCGCGGCATTGTCAGCCATCTCGACTGGCGAATTAACGAATCTGCGCTGAGCGAAGGCCAGCGCGTAACCCTGTTCCGCGTCTGTCAGGAGGGGCTGAACAATATCGTCAAACATGCCAGTGCCAGCGCGGTCACGATCCAGGGCTGGCAGCAGGACGAGCGCCTGATGCTGGTAATTGAAGACGACGGCTGCGGCCTGCCGCCGGGCTCCGGCCAGCAGGGCTTTGGCCTGGCGGGCATGCGCGAGCGCGTAAAGGCGCTTGGCGGCACGCTGAGCCTCTCCTGCACCCACGGGACGCGCGTCAGCGTCAGTTTGCCGTTAAGGACGCATCATGTTTAAAACCCCCGCCAGCGCCGCCCCGCTAAGCAACAAAGCGGAAATCGACTCCCGCTACCGCTACTGGCGTCGCCATATCCTGATTACCATCTGGCTCGGCTACGCGCTGTTCTACTTTACCCGCAAAAGCTTCAACGCCGCCGCGCCGGAGATCCTCGCGAGCGGCGTGATGACCCGCACCGACATCGGCCTGCTGGCGACGCTGTTTTACATCACCTACGGCCTGTCGAAGTTCTTCTCCGGCATCGTCAGCGATCGCTCCAACGCGCGTTATTTTATGGGCGTCGGGCTGATCGCCACCGGCGTGGTGAATATTCTGTTTGGCTTCTCCACCTCGCTCTGGGCCTTCGCCCTGCTGTGGGCGCTGAACGCCTTTTTCCAGGGCTGGGGCGCGCCGGTCTGCGCCCGCCTGCTGACCGCCTGGTACTCACGCAACGAGCGCGGCGGCTGGTGGGCGATATGGAACACCGCGCATAACGTCGGCGGGGCGCTGATCCCGATGGTGGTGGGTGCCGCGGCGCTGCACTACGGCTGGCGCGCGGGGATGATGATTGCCGGTGGCCTGGCGATTGTCGCCGGGCTGTTCCTCTGCTGGCGCCTGCGCGACAGGCCGCAAACCGTCGGCCTTCCACCGGTGGGCGACTGGCGGCACGACGAGATGGAGATCGCCCAGCAGCAGGAAGGGGCCGGGCTGTCCCGCCAGGAGATCCTCACCAAATACGTGCTGAAAAACCCCTACATCTGGCTGCTGTCGCTCTGCTACGTGCTGGTCTACGTGGTGCGCGCGGCCATCAACGACTGGGGCAACCTGTACATGTCCGAGACGCTCGGCGTGGATCTGGTGACCGCCAACTCGGCGGTGACGATGTTCGAGCTGGGCGGGTTTATCGGCGCGCTGGTGGCGGGCTGGGGCTCGGACAAGCTGTTCAACGGTAACCGCGGCCCGATGAACCTGATTTTTGCCGCCGGGATCTTGCTCTCCGTCGGCTCACTATGGTTGATGCCGTTCGCCAGCTACGTGATGCAGGCGGCGTGCTTCTTCACCATCGGATTTTTCGTCTTTGGCCCGCAGATGCTGATCGGCATGGCGGCGGCGGAGTGCTCCCACAAAGAGGCGGCCGGCGCGGCGACGGGCTTTGTCGGGCTGTTTGCCTACCTTGGCGCATCGCTCTCCGGCTGGCCGCTGGCGCGGGTGATCGACATCTGGCACTGGAGCGGGTTCTTCGCGGTGATCGCCATCGCGGCGGGCATCTCCGCCCTGCTTTTACTGCCGTTTTTGCACGCGCAGGCACCGCGCGAAGCGTGACGCGCCTCACCTTTTGCTGCCGAGACGCGCAAAACTAAGAAATTTTCCCGGTTTCACCTGGACGCTGTCTCAGGCATCTCTCCTGGCTGGTTTTTACAATGCTGCAAAAATCAGCTCAGGAGTAAACCAACCATGCTGGCCTTCTTAAACCAGGTGCGCAAGCCGACCCTGGATCTGCCGCTCGACGTGCGGCGCAAGATGTGGTTCAAACCGTTCATGCAGTCTTATCTGGTGGTCTTCATCGGCTACCTGACCATGTATCTGATCCGCAAAAACTTTAACATCGCGCAGAACGACATGATCTCGACCTACGGGCTGAGCATGACCCAACTGGGGATGATTGGCCTGGGCTTTTCCATCACCTACGGCGTGGGGAAAACGGTTGTCTCGTACTATGCAGACGGCAAAAACACCAAGCAATTCCTGCCGTTTATGCTGATCCTCTCCGCCATCTGTATGCTCGGCTTCAGCGCCAGCATGGGCGCGGGGTCCGTTAGCCTGTTCCTGATGATCGCCTTCTACGCCCTGAGCGGTTTCTTCCAGAGTACCGGCGGGTCGTGCAGCTACTCCACCATTACCAAATGGACCCCGCGCCGCAAGCGTGGTTCCTACCTCGGCATGTGGAACATCTCCCACAACCTCGGCGGGGCGGGCGCGGCTGGCGTAGCGCTGTTCGGCGCAAACTACCTGTTCGACGGCCATGTGATCGGCATGTTTATCTTCCCGTCGATTATCGCCCTGATCGTCGGCTTTATCGGCCTTCGCTACGGCAGCGACTCCCCGGAATCGTACGGCCTCGGCAAAGCCGAAGAGCTGTTCGGCGAGGAGATCAGCGAAGAGGACAAAGAGACCGAAGAGAACGAGATGACCAAATGGCAGATCTTTGTTGAGTACGTGCTGAAAAACAAAGTGATTTGGCTGCTGTGCTTCTCGAACATCTTCCTGTACGTGGTGCGTATCGGTATCGACCAGTGGTCCACCGTGTATGCCTTCCAGGAGTTGAAGCTCTCGAAAGAGGTGGCGATTCAGGGCTTTACCCTGTTTGAAGTGGGCGCGCTGGTCGGCACGCTGCTGTGGGGCTGGCTCTCCGACCTCGCCAACGGCCGTCGCGCGCTGGTGGCCTGCATCGCGCTGGCGTTGATTATCGCCACCCTCGGCGTCTACCAGCACGCCAGCAACCAGTACGTTTACCTCGCATCCCTGTTCGCGCTCGGCTTCCTGGTGTTCGGTCCGCAGCTGCTGATCGGCGTGGCGGCAGTGGGCTTCGTACCGAAAAAAGCGATCGGCGCCGCCGATGGGATTAAAGGCACCTTCGCCTACCTGATCGGCGACAGCTTCGCCAAGCTGGGCCTGGGGATGATCGCCGACGGCACGCCGATTTTCGGCCTCACCGGCTGGGCGGGCACCTTCGCGGCGCTGGATGCGGCAGCGATCGGCTGTATCGTCCTGATGGCGATGGTCGCGGTGCTGGAAGAACGTAAAATTCGCCGTGAGAATCGTGCGCAGAAATTAAAAGTAGCCTGAGTGTGCAGGTAACTTCTTTGCCCGGTGTGTGATGCCGGGCTTTTTTATTTGTACGCCACACCTTTACCCCGCTTTACACACTCACCCTTCTCCATGCTCTACAGTGTTTTTGCTGCCGCCTTTCGTGCAGCCTTAGCCCCTTTTGCTAACGGAGAGCTTGCATGTTAACCCGACGATTGTCCTGCCTGGCGCTGCTGATGGCGCTGGCCTCCCCCGCAATGGCCGCGAATGCACCTACCTACGGCGAGAAGCTGGAAGGTTTTGACTACGGCTGGCCGGTAAAACACTTTACCTTTACCTCGCAGAACCAGCCTCTGGATATGGCTTACCTGGACGTGAAGCCGGAAAAACCCAACGGCCGCACCGTGGTGCTGATGCACGGCAAAAACTTCTGCGCCGGTACCTGGGACGGCACGATCCGCGCGCTTTCAGCCAGCGGGTATCGCGTGATCGCACCCGACCAGATCGGCTTCTGCAAATCCACCAAGCCGGAGCATTATCAGTACACCTTCCAGCAGCTGGCGGATAACACCCACGCGCTGCTGAAAACGCTGGGCGTCGATCGCGTCACGGTCATCGGCCATTCGACCGGCGGCATGCTGGCGACCCGCTACGCGCTGATGTGGCCGCAGCAGGTGCAGCAGCTGGTGATGGTGAACCCAATAGGGCTTGAAGACTGGAAAGCGCGCGGCGTGCCGCATATCACGGTTGACCAGTGGTACCAGCGCGAGCTGAAAGTCAGCGCCGACGGCATTCGTCAGTACGAGAAAAACACCTACTACGCCGGGGAGTGGAAGCCGGAGTACGAGCGCTGGGTCACCATGCTTGCCGGGTTAAACAACGGGCCAGGCAAAGCGCGCGTGGCGTGGAACTCGGCGCTGCTCTACGACATGATTTATACCCAGCCGGTCGTCTATGAATTTAACGAGCTGAAGATGCCGGTATTATTGATGATCGGCACGAAGGACAACACCGCCATCGGGAAAGATCTCGCCCCGCCTGAGATCCGCAAAACGCTCGGCAACTATGCGGTGCTGGGAAAGGAGACGGCGAAGCGCATCCCGCACGCTACGCTGGTGGAATTTAACGACATGGGCCACGCGCCGCAGATGCAGGATCCTGAGCGCTTCCACGAGGCGCTGCTTAAGGGGCTTCAGGCCCGCTGACTGGTTTGCAGCAACAGCCCGCGCAGCCACGCCTGCGCGGGATTGCGGTGCGTTCTGCCGTGCCAGGCCATGCTCTTGGTAAAGCCTGGCACTGGAACTGGCGTCTCGCAGATGAACATCCCCGTCTGATTTTCCGCGATGCGTGACGGCACGACGGCAATCATATCGCTGAGGGCCAGCACGTCCGGCAGAACCAAAAAGTGGCTCACCGAGAGCCCCACGTGCCGCGTCCGGCCAATTTTCTCCAGCGCGCTATCGGTTACCCCGCGAAAGCCGTCTCCCTCGTAAGAGACCAGCACATGCTCAAGGGCGCAAAATCGGTCTAACGTCATTGGCTCTCCGGCGTTTGGATGATCGGCGCGCATCATGCATACGTACCGTTCATCATAAAGCGCACGGCTGTGAAGCTCATCGGGCGTGGTGTGGGGGGTGATAAGCGCTACGTCAATAGCGCCCTGCTCGAGCTGGCTGACAAGGCTACCGGGGGTAACGGGCACCACGCGCACGCGTATGCCAGGCGCCTGTGTTTTAAGGGCGGCGATAAACGGCACAACAACCGCCCGAAGTGCATAATCCGTAGCGGCAAGAGTGAAGGTGAGGCGAGCGGTATTTGGGTCAAAGGCAACGGGCTGAAGCAGCACGTCGATATCCGCGAGAATGCGCTTCACCGGAGCGGCCAGCGCTTCCGCGCGCGTGGTTGGCACCATGCCGTGCGGGGCGCGGATAAAGAGCGGATCGTCGAAGTAGTCCCGCAGGCGGTTGAGCATGCCGCTCACGGCGGGCTGGGTCAGAGCAAGACGCGCCGCCGCGCGGGTGACGCTGCGTTCATCCAGCAGAGCGTCAAGCGTTTTCAGCAGGTTTAGATCCAGCGTGCGCAGATCCGCTTTCATGATGTTTTGCTACCTCTTTTCCGTTCACTATTATGGCGCTGCCCGCTGTCGACGCGTTGCGTTTCCCGCTATGATGGGCGGCTAGTCTAAGGAGAACGCATGGTCTGGATAATGCTGGCAACGCTTGCCGTGGTGTTTGTAGTTGGGTTTCGTGTCCTGACCTCGGATTCCCGCCGCGCCATCAAACGCTTGAGCGAACGGCTGGGTATCACCCCGATGCCGGTAGAATCGATGATCGACCAGTTCGGTAAAACGCCGGGCAATGAGTTTATCCGCTACCTTGAGCGCCCAGACGAAGCGCACCTGCAAAACGCCGCCCAGGTCCTGCTTATCTGGCAGGTCTGCATCGTCGACGGGAGCGAAGAGAATCTGCATACCTGGCACCGCATGCTGCGTAAAGCCCGCCTGGCCGCACCGATCACCGATGCGCAAATCCGCCTCGCGCTCGGCTTCATGCGCGAGATAGAGCCCGATCCGCAGGAGCTTGACGCCTTCCAGCTGCGCTATAACCAGCTTTTCCTCCCGGAAGAGGGCGTGTTTTATCTGCACTGATATCACGAAACGTGATGAAGAGTATAAAGCATCGTCATTAGATTTATATCTGCCGCAGGCGCACCATCACTTCATCCACTCGCTGCTGAGGTGAACCATGAAACAATCCGCCATTATCTGGCCAAACGACTACCTGCCAGGCACAACCGATAACTTTGCATCCAACGAAATCATCGTCGCCGGGCTGAGCGCAAAAGAGATTTGGGCGCAGCTTAACGACACTACCCTGTGGCCGAACTACTACAGCAACGCCGAAGATATTCGTTTTCACGACGGCAGCGGTCCGGAACTGAGCGCCAACGCCCGCTTCCGCTTTACGACCTTTGGCTTCCCGGTTGAGGCGCAGGTCACGGAGTATGTTCCGCCCGTTGACGGCGAAGCCGCACGGATCGCCTGGCACGGCTGGGTGGAGGGCGATGCCAGCTCGCGTCTGGATGTGATCCACGCCTGGCTGTTTGAAGACTTGCCGGGAAACCGCGTCCGTATTCTGACTCAGGAGTCGCAGAAAGGCGTTCCTGCACAGGAACTTGCTCGCACCGTGCCGAATCCGATGATCAACGGGCACCAGGAGTGGATCGTTGGGCTGGCGAATGCAGCGATGCAAGAAAAGTTGTCGAAACGTTAAATTCGTCACACTTTTGATGATAAACTGCGCGACTTTTCCGCACGTTTTTATCTTCAGGTGATGCCATGACAGAACATATCCAGCCCACAACCAGACCGCAGACCAAAGAGGTGTCGCGCCCCAACTGGTCGGCGGTTTTCTCCGTGGCGTTCTGCGTCGCCTGCCTGATCACCGTCGAGTTTCTACCGGTGAGCCTGCTGACGCCGATGGCGCAGGATCTGGGCATTTCCGAGGGCGTGGCGGGGCAGTCCGTTACCGTCACCGCGTTTGTGGCGATGTTCGCCAGCCTGTTTATCACTCAGGCGATCGGCACCATTGACCGTCGTAAAGTGGTCATTCTGTTCAGCGTGCTGCTGACGCTCTCCTGCCTGCTGGTCTCTTTCGCTGAAAGCTTCACCCTGCTGCTGCTGGGTCGCGCCTGCCTGGGGCTGGGGTTAGGCGGCTTCTGGGCGATGTCGGCCTCGCTGACCATGCGCCTGGTGCCCGCGCGCACCGTGCCGAAGGCCCTGTCCGTTATCTTCGGCGCGGTCTCTATTGCGCTGGTGATTGCCGCGCCGCTGGGCAGCTTCCTCGGCGGGATTATCGGCTGGCGTAACGTCTTTAACGCGGCGGCAGTGATGGGCGTGCTGTGCATTATTTGGGTGTGGAAAGCGCTACCGTCTCTGCCGGGGGAAGCGGCGCACCACAAACAGAATATGTTCGCGCTGCTGAAACGTCCGGGCGTGCTGGCGGGGATGACCGCCATTTTCATGGCCTTTGCCGGGCAGTTTGCTTTCTTCACCTATATCCGCCCGGTGTATATGACCATGGCGGGCTTTGACGTGGACGGCCTGACGCTGGTGCTCCTGAGCTTCGGTATCGCCAGTTTTGTCGGCACCTCACTGTCGTCTCAGTTCCTGAAGCGCTCCCTGAAGGTGGCGCTGGCGGGTGCCCCGCTGGTGCTGGCGATCAGCGCCGCGGTGCTGGTGTTGTGGGGTAGCGATAAGTGGGTGGCTTCGGCGATCGCGATTATCTGGGGCTTTGCCTTTGCGCTGGTGCCGGTGGGCTGGTCGACGTGGATCACCCGCTCGCTTGCCGATCAGGCGGAAAAAGCCGGGTCGATTCAGGTAGCGGTGATCCAGCTGGCGAACACCTGCGGCGCGGCGGTGGGCGGCGTAGCGCTCGACCATCTGGGGCTGACGTCACCGCTGGTGATTTCCGGCACGCTGATGCTGCTGACGGCGCTGCTGGTGGCGGGGAAGGTTAAGGCGAAGTAGTGCTTTTCTCCCTCTCCCGTGGGAGAGGGTTGGGGTGAGGGCATCAGGCTACGCCGATGCCTTAACCCTTCTGCGTGAATCCATCGAAATCAACACCACCGACGACACAATCAACAGCGTCCCCAGCCAGTCCGGCAGGGTGAATGCCACCCCCAGCAACACCACCGACAGCAGCGCGCTGCTCAGCGGTTCGGCGCAGCTCAGAATGCTCGCTTTCGGCCCGCCGATCATCTGTGCGCCTTTCAGATACAGGCTGAACGTCAGCGCGGTGCCAATCACCACCAGGTAGAAAAACGCCAGCAGCAGGCCGCCGTCGATCACAAAGGTGGTGCCGCGTCCGGCGTAGAACGGCGTCAGCATTAATCCCGCAATCAACATACTCCAGCCGACAATCGGCAGCGTGCCGTAGCGGGCAATCAGCGTCGATGGATAGGTGGTGTAAAACGCCGCAGCAAACGCTGAGGCGATACCGAAGAACAGCGCGGCAGGCGAGATGGAGAGCGACGTCGGGTCGCCGTGGGTGACCAGCAGGAAGGTACCCACAAGCGACGTGAAAATCGCGGATAAGACAAATATGCCGGGACGCGTTTTCCGCGCCAGCGCAAACCATGCCACGATAATGGTCGGCGACAGAAACTGGAGCACGGTGGCCGTAGCGGCGTTGGATTTTTCAATCGTCAGCAGGAAGGTGAGCTGCACGGTGAGCGCGCCAACCAGCGAGAAAAACAGCAGGCTGAGGGCGTCTTTGCGGTTTTTGATGACCGAGAAAATCTTGTCGCCGTGAACGAAGGAGAGCGTCAACAGGATCACGCCGGTAAACAGCAGACGAACCATGGTCAGGTAAGGCGAAGAAATGTGGCTTTTCTCCATGATGTACTGCGCGCAAACCCCGGAACTGCCCCATAAAACGGCGGCGATCAGGACGTTGAGCATCCCTTTGCGTGTGGAACCCATGTTCTCCCCTGTTATGTTGTCGTTAATTCGGTCAACAGCATAGCATGGTTGTGTGCGGCCTGATGCCCTCACCCCGACCCTCTCCCACGGGGAGAGGGAGCGAACACTAAAAACGGCAACTTTCGTTGCCGTTTTGCTTTTACTTTAGAACCACGCCTCCCACATCGCGCCGACGTTGAAGTCGTCCAGCGTCTCATCTTTGGTGTTGTTCACGCGCGCGGTGCGTTCGTTATCCACCTTGCCGCCGGTCACGTAGAAGCGCAGCATCGGGCGGAACTCCGGCCCCATGGCGATAGACATGTTCTGCGACAGGGTCAGCTTCCAGCCCTTGTTGTCGCCGCCGTTGTCGTAATCCACGTGCTGCCAGCCCGCTTCCAGCCAGGTGGAGTGAACGTCGTTCCACCAGTGCATCGGGCGCACGATGGCATTGTAGTTCTTGCGGTTGTCGGTCTTATCGCGGCTATTGTCGTAATCGTGGAAGGCGAGGATGTACTCCACCTGCGTCGCCTGGGTGAATTTGTACAGCCCTTCGAAGCTGGCGTAGACCGTGGTCAGGTCTTCGGTTTTATTGAACACGCTGTTGTCCGAATTATCGGAGTAGCGGGCGATCACCTTGTTCACGCCGCTGTCGTTGGTGTGGCTCAGCACCACGCCGCCCTGCCAGGCGTTAAGACGCTCGTCGCTCTCTACCGCTTTTGAATCAAAGCCGTAGTTGGCGTACAGCTCCAGATCCAGCGGACCGAGCTTCATGCCGTGGATTTTAGAGGTGGCCGCGTAGTTACCTTTGTCGCCCGTGCCGGACCCGCCGGTACAGGTGATGCGTGACGGGTTCGCTTCGTCTTCCATCACTTCCGGGCTACAGGATTCCACTGCCGCCACGGCAGCGACGTCAAACTGCACGCCGCCGATATCGAAGTTCTTCACCCCGGCGCCCTGACCGTCGTGGTTCATCCAGAAGTAATCGTTGATGCCCTGCTGCGGACGCTGGTGGAAGTCGCGACCCGCCCAGAAGTAGGCGTTCGGGTTGGAGGCCATAATGTTGGTCACGCCGGCGTAGGCTTTCTTGAGGTTAACTTCGTCGCCCCAGTGGTCGATCATCACGTTGATGTCCCAGATGGCGCCGTTTTCGCCCTTGAAGGCTTTAGAGAGCTGGAACTCGCCACCGTTGCCTTCGTTACCCAGACGACCAATGGCGGACGCGCCGTTGTAGGAGCCGTCCACCGCCACGTATTTCTGATCGGCAGCCTGGAAGTGCGCGCCGTAGCGGGCGTAGCCGGTAAATTTAACCCCGAACGGGATCGCCATATCCGGGGATTGCGCCGCGCTCTGCGGCTCGGTCACCACGTCCGCTTTTTTCGCGACCGCCGCATCCATTTTAGCCTGACGCTCGGCCAGGGCTTTATCCACCGCTTTCGCCACAATGGCGTCGATTTGCTCCTGAGTGAATTCCTGAGCGAGGACGGAAATTGGGCAAAGCGCGGCGATAACCGCCATGGTTAATGGAAGTTTTTTAATCGTATTCATGGTTATCTCAATATAGTTTAATTTTATTCAGACAATAACCATCCCGCTCCGATCTGACAGAATATGTCGCTATCATCAGAACAAGTGGATTTCTAGTTTTAGGTACAGAGGTATTACATTAAATTATTTCGCCATAGACTATCTCTGATATAAATGAATAATCTCTTCAGATAATTCACGCGCTAATAGCGAATTCATTAAATGATCCTGCGCGTGCACCATAATTAATGTCATCGGCTGGCGGGCTTCGCCCGCGTCCTGCTCAATCAGTTTGGTCTGCATCTTGTGCGCCTGGCGCGCGTAGCCGTCGGCTTCGCGCAGCAGGCTTTTGGCCTCGTCAAGGTTGCCCTGGCGCGCCGCGTGCAGGGCTTCAAAGCACAGGCTGCGGGACTGCCCGGCGTTGACGATAATTTCCATTACGGCTTCTTCTAGTGCGATCATTATCTTTACTCTTTATCAAAACTATTATTTAAGGCGGTGGCGGCAAACCACTCTCCGCTTTTTTTAATGGTGCGCTGCTGCGTCTCTACATCGAGCTGAATAAAACCGTAGCGGTTTTTATACGCATTACACCACGACCAGTTATCAATAAACGTCCACATATGGTAGCCAAGGCAATTGCAGCCTTCGCTAATACCTTTGTGCAGCCACGATAAATGCTCAGAAATAAAATCAATGCGGTATTGATCGTTAATCTGGCCATTTTCAATAAAACGTTGCTCGTTTTCGACGCCCATGCCGTTTTCAGAAATAAAGCAGCGGGGGTTGCCGTAATTGTCGCGCAGGTTAACCAGAATATCGTAAATACCCGGCTCGTAGATTTCCCAGCCGCGGTACGGATTCATCTTGCGGCCCGGCATCTCGTAATTATCAAAGAACCACTCCGGCATAAACGGCGCCTGCGGGTTCACCGCGCTGTCGCGACACTTCACGCGACGCGGCTGATAGTAGTTAATGCCGAGCAGGTCGATTTTCCCTTCCGCAATCAGGAAGCCGTCTTCCGGCTTGCAGGCGGGCAGCTGATCGTAAGATTTCAGCAATGCCACCAGGTCGGCCGGATACTCCCCGCGCAGCACCGGGTCGAGGAAGCTGCGGTTAAACATTAAATCCGCAATGTGCGCTGCCTTCACGTCTGCCGGGTTCCGGGAGCGCGGGTAAGACGGCGTCAGGTTCAGCACGATGCCGATCTCCCCCGCGTAGTGCCCGGCGCGGTAGGCCTGCACCGCCTTCGCATGGGCCAGCACGGTGTGATACGCCACGGTGGCCGCCCGGCGGAAATCCACTACGTTGGGGTAGTGGAAGTCGTACAGATAACCGCCTTCCACCGGAACAATCGGCTCGTTGAAGGTAAACCAGTGCAGCACGCGGTCGCCGAACAGCTCGAAGCATATCTGCGCATAGCGGGCGTACGCGTCCACTACGTCACGGTTTTCCCAGCCGCCAATTTCCTGCATCGCCATCGGCATGTCGAAATGGAACAGGGTGATAAACGGCGTGATGCCCTGTTCATTCAGCTCATCAATGACCTGATTATAAAAATCGACCGCGTCCGGGTTCACTTCACCGATACCGTCGGGGATCAGGCGCGCCCAGCTAATCGAGGTACGAAAGCTGTTGTGGTTCAGCTGTTTTAACAGCTGAATGTCCGTTTTCCAGTGCTGATAAAACGTGGAGGTGTGCTGCGGCCCCACGCCGTTGTGAAAACGGTTCGGCTCGCGGGCAAACCAGTAGTCCCACGTGGTTTCACCCTCTCGTGTCCCTTCCGTCTGGAGAGCGGAGCTTGCGCTGCCCCACCAGAAGTTATCGGGAAATGCGTATTTCATGACCCTTCCTCTTTGACTTAATTGCTTGTGGCTTCAGCGGCACCCACGGTTGCAGCCTGGGCTTTCTGCTCTTCGTTTTTAATCAGCGTACGCTCATAGGCGCGCAGGAACGGCAGGTACATCAGCGCCGACATCACCATGCAGACGAGGCACATCACCACCGGGCTCAGCGCCCAGTTCGCCGCCCACGAGGCGCCAATCGGCGCGGGCGTGGTCCACGGGGTTAACGAAACCACCTGAGCCAGCCAGCCGAGTTTAGTTGCGCCGTACGCCAGGCAGGCGTTGACCAGCGGAACGAACACGAACGGGATAAACAGCATCGGGTTCATGATGATCGGCGCGCCGAACAGAATCGGTTCGTTGATGTTAAAGAAGCTTGGCACAACGCCCATTTTGCCGATGGTGCGCAGATGGGTAACGCGGCTGCGCAGCAGCAGGAAGGCCAGCGGCAGGGTGGAACCGACGCCGCCAATCAGCAGGTAGTGATCCCAGAAGCCCTGCAGATAAACGTGCGGCAGCGCCGCGCCTGCGGCCAGCGCCGCCTGGTTTGCCGAGAGGTTCGCCATCCAGAACGGGTTCATGATGCCGGTGACAATCAGCGACCCGTGGATACCCGCGAACCAGAAGATCTGGCACAGCAGCACGGAGAGCAGAATCGCGGGCAGGGAGTCAGACGCCGACACCAGCGGCTCCAGCAGGTGCATAATCGCCTGCGGGATGATCATCCCGGTCTGCGCTTCAATGAACAGGTTCAGCGGGTGCAGCGTTCCGATCACCACCATCACCGGGATCAGGATCTCAAACGAACGCGCCACGCCGGTGGGCACTTCCTTCGGCAGGCGGATGGTGACGTTGTTCTGCTTCAGCCAGGCGTACACACGGGTTGAGTAAATGGCGGCGATCAGCGCGGTGAAGATGCCCTGGCCGGAGAGATACTGGGTCGAAATTTTGCCATCGGCATAGGGTGCTGCGACCAGCAGGAAGGCCATAAAGGCCAGCAGGCCGGACATCACCGGATCGAGGTTAAACTGACGCCCCAGGCTCGCCCCAATCCCCACCGAGATGAAGAAGGTCATCACGCCCATGCTGAGGTTAAACGGCAGCATCAGCTGTTCTCGGTAGGTCTGGGAGAAATCCAGCCAGCCGCGGGCGAAGCTGTTGGTGGTATCCGCCGAAAACGGCGGGAAGATAAACACCAGCATAAACGAGCCGATGATCATAAACGGCAGCGCGGCGGTAAAGCCGTCGCGGATGGCAATCACATACTTTTGCTGACCCAGCTTCGCGGCCAGCGGGGTAATTGATTGCTCAATGACCGCGACCATAGATTGATATAACGAACTCATGTGAACACCTTTTAGTGTGCCGCTTCGATAAGCGACAGAGCATAGTCCAGTACTTTATCGCCACGCTGCATGCCGTAATCCATCATGTCGATGGGCTGCACCGGAATGCCTTGCGTCGCTGCCTTGTCTGAGAGTGTCTTTAACATGTATTTCACTTGCGGTCCGAGAAGCACCACCTGATAGTGCGGAAACTGCGTATCAAATTCGGATACGCCATACGCATCTATCTTCACGGGTAAGCCCCGTTCTTTTGCTACATCGATCATTTTGCTGACCAGCAGGCTGGTGGACATCCCGGCAGAGCAGCACAGCATAATCTTGAACATCGACAACCATCCTCAAAATGTAAAAAGTTATTGCGAGGATGATTGGACATGATACGGAAACCGGTTTCCATTTATAAAAGACAGAAGTGTGACAACCATCAAGATCCAATACTTATGAGGCTAATTAACCGGATGTGGGTCACATAATTTGGCTGTTTTGGCATCAAATTGAGTGGAAACGGAAAATCGGTTTCCATGGAAAACGGAAACGGATATACTCCGTTCTGGCTATAATGTGAGCCGTAGCGGTGATGGAAATTACAGACGCCAGTTGCGTCTGACAGGGGAGAGAGATGTCTACAATCAACGATGTATCGCGTCTGGCCGGGGTGTCCAAAGCCACGGTATCACGGGTGTTGAGCGGGTCGCGTGGCGTTAAAGAAGCCAGCCGCCAGGCTGTTCTGAAAGCGGTGGACGAGCTGAACTATCGTCCCAACGTGATCGCCCAGTCGCTGCTCAGCCAGTCGACGGGCTGCATTGGGGTGATTTGCGCGCAGGAAAACATTAACCAGACCACCGGTTACCTGTACGCGCTGGAAAAACACCTCAGCCAGCATCAAAAACATCTGCTGCTGCGTTTCGCACACACGAAAACAGAAGTGATGAACGCCCTTGAAGAACTCTCCTGCGGCTTATGTGATGACATTCTGGTGATTGGCGCGCGTTTCCCGCTGGACGTGGACATGGACAACGTGATTCTGGTCGACTGTATGGAAGCCGATAACGCCAACAGCATTCAGTTCGATCACGCGTTCGCGGCTGAAACAGCCTGCAACTATCTCACCAGCCAGGGGCGTCGCCAGATAGCGCTCATCCACCCGCACGGCAGCGGCTTTGCCGATCAGGTGCTGTTGGGTTACAAACATGCGCTGGAGAAAAACTTCCTGCCCTTTAATCGCAACCTCGTGTTTATGGACGCAACTTCATCGTCCGTTGCGCTTCAGGAATTACTCAACAACGCGTCCACGCTGAACTTCAACGCGCTGCTGGTGGCGGATGAGCAGGAAGCCCAGCGGGTGATCCCGCAGTTACAGGCGTTTAATAAATCGGTACCGGAAGACATCATGGTCTTTAGCCTCGGCGGTTCGCTGCATCTGCCGGGTATTCCGGTGATCCCGGCCATTGAGTATTCCATGGACGCCATGGCGGCGCGCATCGTGAGCTGGCTGACAGAGAAAACGCAGATGCTCGGGTCCTACGTTCTGCGCGGGGATTTGATTATTCCGGATGTGCGGAAGCGTTAAACGTGTGATGTAGGCCGGGTAAGCGCGGCGCCACCCGGCGCTCAACCCTCAGTAATCTTCCATACAATCCACCTGACTGACTGCATCCCAGTAGGCGTCCAGGTTGTCACGCTTCACGGCGGTGATGGCGTTTTTGATCAGCAGCTGATTGGCCTCAGACGACAAAATCATCGCCTGCCAGGCCTTATCGCTCTGCTTTTTCTGCGGGGTACAGGTTTTCTTTACATCTTTCAGGACCTGCTGTTTTATCTGGGCCTCTTTCTCCGGAGCGCTCTTCTCCTGCGCGTGAACAAACGCAGCGAAAATCAGGCAAACGAGCAGGCAAACCAGGTGTGCAGATTTCATCGAAACCTCCTTTGAAAGTCACATGCTTCCCCTGAAATATATCGTTACATTCATCAACGCGATTCAAGCCAAAAGTATGAATTTACGCATTCTGCGTGCGGGATCCGATCGCCAGTGCAATGCCATAGCTTACTAACACCGCGAGACTCATTTTCAGCATCGTTTCTCCGCCGATACCCGCGAGAGGCGCTGCGATCCCGCCGAATAAAAACATCAGCATGCCCAGAATGGCTGACGCTGTGCCGGACTCCTTCGTGTCGACTGCGCTCATCGCTTCTGAACCCGCAATGGTGCTGATCCCGCTGTTAAATGCGACGGTGAAAAAGAGTGCAACCAGTGCCGGAACGGAAAGCTGCATCCACGCAAAGAGCAATGTCAGCCCCGCGCAGGACAACGCCAGAACGAGGCCTGTTCGCATCAATCTTTCCGCCAGATGGCGGCGTGCCAGACGGGAGAAAATCAGCGCTGAGACGATCAGGCCGATACCGTTCACACCGAACAGCAGGCTGAACTGCATGGCGCTCAGGCCATACTCGTTTTGCATCACAAAGGAGGATGCCCCGATATAGGCGAACAGCCCCGCCAGCATGAAGGCCTGGATCAGGCAGTAGCGCATAAAGCGACGATTTTTAAGTACCGTCCTGGCGGTTTGCGTCAGCGATCCCCTGCCCTGTTTCTCTGTGAGGGACTCGCGGATAAAAAGCTGGCTGGCGATCAGCAGCGCCAGACCCGCCCCTGCCATTACCCAGAACAGCATCCGCCAGTCGAAATGCGACGCGATATAGCCACCGAGTACCGGGGACACCACGGGCGCGATGCCGTTGACCGTCATCAGTAGGGCAAAAAACTGCGTTAGCATCGTGCCATGATAGTTATCGCGGGCGATGGAGCGGGCAAGTACGGAGCCGCCCGCCCCGGCAACGCCCTGCACAAATCGCCAGCCGATCAGGGCGTAAATATTCTGCGTGCTGGCGCAAAGCACTGAAGCCAGTACAAACAGCAAAAGTGAGAACAGCAGCGGCGTTTTACGTCCGATGCGATCGCTTAGCGGGCCGAAAAAGAGTTGTCCCAGCCCCAGGCCAATCAGCGCCGAGGTAAGAGAAAGCTGCGTCAGCGTTGTGGAGGTGTTGAGCTGGGTGGCGATCTCCGGCAGCGCCGGAAGATAAAAATCGGAACACAGCGGCCCGATCGCCGTCAGCAGGCCAAGGATGGCCGCGAAAGAAAAAGAGACTTTTGCCATAGGTATTTACTCTGATGGCCGGGCAACGTTGCGCCGCCCGGCAGTGATGTTACTGAATCCCGCCGCCCAGCGATTGCCACAGCGTGATGCGGTTTTCCAGGTCGGTTTGCTGCAAGGCAATCAGTGATTCCTGCGCCGACCACAGCGACCGCTGCGCGGTGAGCACCGTCAGATAATCGCCCGCGCCAGCCTTGTAACTGCGCGTCGCCACATCCAGCGTTTTTTGCTCCGCCGCCACGTATTCACGCTGGGCATCAAGCTGTTCACTCAACGTTTCGCGCCGGGCCAGCGCGTCGGCCACGTCCTTGAACGCGCTCTGGATGGTTTTCTCATAGGTCGCAATTAACCCTTTTTTCTCGGCTTCCGCATAGCGCAGCTGCGCCATATTGTTGCCGCCGCTGAACAGCGGCAGGGTGATGGAAGGTGCAAACGACCAGACCTTCATCCCGTGGCTGAACAGGGACGACAGCGAATCGCTGCCGACGCCCGCGCTGGCGGTGAGCGAGATGGTCGGGAAGAAGTTGGCGCGCGCCGCGCCGATGTTGGCGTTGGCGCTCAGCAGGTTGTGTTCCGCCTCCTGAATGTCCGGACGACGCAGCAGCGCGCTGGAGCTAACGCCCGCCGGGATCAGCGTGATGGCGTTGTCGCTCAGGCTCTCCAGCGTGCCGGGTAGCAGGTTCTCGGGCACCGTATCGCCCGCCAGCAGGTTGAGAGCGTTTTTGTCCTGCATCACCAGCGTCTGGTAGCTCGCCACGCTGGCGCGCGCCTGCTGGTAAACCGCCATCGCTTCACTGACGTCCGTTGCCGCTGCCACGCCTACTTCCTGCTGGCGCTTCACAATCTTGAGTGAGTTTGCGGCGCTCTCCAGGGTGGACTTCGCCAGCGCCAGATTGCTGTTATCCGCCGCCAGCGTCACCCAGGCCGTGGTCAGCTCGCTGACCATCGTCAGGCGCGTGTTCTGCGCGGTGTATTCGCTGGCAAGCCAGGTTTCACGCGCGGCACGCGACAGGCTCTGGTTGCGGCCAAACAGATCCAGTTCGAAGCTGGAGACCGCGCCGTTGGCTTCGTCACTTGTCGCGACACCGCTCGCCAGCGTGCGGCTGCGGGTGTGGCTCAGTTCCGCGTCCACCGTCGGGAACAGGGACGAGCGCGTTTCGCCATACTGGGCACGGGCGGCGTCGATATCCGCAATCGCTTTTTGCACGTCGCGGTTGCTGTTGAGCGCCATCGTCACCACGCTTTTCAACCGCGCATCATTCATCACCTGCTGCCACTGGCTCACCACGGCGTTGGCTTCGCCATGGGCGCCCGGCAACGTCGTCGGGACGGGGGCGTCCGGGCGCTGATACGTGGGATCTAATGACACACAGCCCGCGCTCAGCAGCGCTAACGTTAATACGGTTACACGAAACATTATGACCTCCGGTTTGCGTGCTTACCGGAGAACAGACGTTTCACCAGTACAAAGAATAAAGGAACAAAGAAGATGGCCAGCAGCGTCGCGGCCAGCGTCCCGCCGATAATACCGGTACCGATCGCCACGCGGCTGTTGGCCCCGGCGCCGGTGGCAATCGCCAGCGGCGTCACGCCTGCGATAAACGCCAGCGAGGTCATGATGATCGGACGCAGACGCGTCTGGGCGGCCCGCAGGGCGGCGCGCGTCAGGGAGTAGCCTTCGGCCACTTTGGCTTCGGCAAACTCGACAATCAGAATGGCGTTCTTCGACGACAGACCGATGGTGGTCAGCAGCGCCACCTGGAAATAGACGTCGTTGTTCAGGCCGCGCAGGGAGGCGGCAACCGCCGCGCCCAGCACCCCTAGCGGGATCACCATGATGACCGAAATCGGTACTGACCAGCTCTCATACAGCGCTGCCAGGCACAGGAACACCACCAGGATCGAGAGGGCATAAAGGCTCATCGCCTGGCCGCTCGCCAGTTTTTCCTGCAACGACAAACCGCTCCACGCCCATGTGCTGCCGGACGGCAGGCTGTTTGCCAACTGCTCCATTTTGCTCATCGCCGTGCCGGAGCTGGCGCCACTGGCGTTTTCGCCCTGAATCTCATACGCCGCCGAGCCGTTGTAGCGCACCAGGCTTTCCGGGCCGTACTCCCAGCGGGTGGTGGCGAAGGCGGAGAACGGTGTCATGGTGCTGTCGCTGCCGCGCACATACCACTTGTTGAGATCCGACGGCACGGCGCGATAGTCGCTGTCGCCCTGGATGTAGACCTTTTTCACGCGGCCGCGATCGATAAAGTCGTTCACGTAGGTCCCGCCCCAGGCGCTGGAGAGGGTGTCGGTGACGTCGCTCAGGGACAGCCCCAGCGACACGGCTTTGTTGTTATCGATATCCACCTGAAGCTGCGGCATCTGCGGCAGATCGTTGGCGCGCACGGCGTGCAGCGAGTTGTCCTGGTTGGCTTCGCCAATCAGCTGGTTACGCAGTTTCAGCAGCGCGTCGCGGTCGGTGCCGCCGCTGGCCATCAGCTCAAAGGTAAAGCCGTTGCTCTGGCCTAAACCATCCACCGCCGGGGGCGTCATGGCGAAAATTGTGGCATCCCGAATGGTGCTCAGCTCCTGCGTGGCGCGCAGGGCAATGGCCTGGGCGGTATTCTCATCGCCTTTGCGCTCTGACCAGTTTTTCAGGGAGACGAACGCCATCCCGGCGTTCTGGCCGCTGCCGCTGAAGCTGAAGCCTTCAATGGTGAAGATCACGTCGGTATTGGCTTTCTCTTTGGTGAGGAACCACTCGCGTACCTGGCGGCTTACCTCGGCGGTACGCACCGCGGTTGCGCCGGCAGGCAGGGTGTACTGCACCATGATTTCACCCTGGTCTTCGGTTGGCAGGAAGCTGCCCGGCAGTTTTAGCATGGCGAACCCCATCGCGCCGCAGAGCAGGGCGTAGATCACCAGCATGCCACCGGAACGGCGCAGGGCGCGCAGCACCTTGTTCTGATAGCTGTGCTCGGTCTTACTGTAGAAGCGGTTAAACGCGCCGAAGAAGCCCTTTTTGTGCGGAGCGGTGTGATTCAGGATCGAGCCGCACAGCGCGGGCGTCAGGGTCAGCGCCACCACCACGGAGAGGAACATCGCCGAAATAATGGTGACCGAGAACTGGCGGTAAATGACCCCGGTAGAGCCGCCGAAGAAGGCCATCGGCAGGAATACCGCAGAGAGCACCAGCGCAATGGCGATCAGCGCGCCGGAAATTTCGCCCATCGATTTTTCGGTCGCTTCCCGGGCGGGCAGCCCTTCGTCGCGCATAATACGCTCGACGTTTTCCACCACCACGATGGCGTCATCCACCAAAAGCCCTATCGCCAGCACCATCGCAAATAGCGTCAGGGTGTTGATGGAGTAACCGAACAGCGCCAGCACGCCGAAGGTGCCCAGCAGCACCACCGGCACCGCCAGCGCCGGGATCAGCGTCGCACGGATGTTTTGCAGGAACAGGTACATCACCACCACCACGAGGATAATGGCTTCGAACAGGGTCTGAATCACGTCCTCAACGGAGATCTTGATGAACTCGGTGCTGTCTTTCGGGTAGGCCACGTCGTAGCCTTCCGGCATCGACTTTTTGAACTCGGCGATCTTATCTTTTACCGCCGTGGCGGTGTTAAGCGCGTTGGCGCCCGGTGAGAGCATCACCGCCATACCCGCCGCCGGGTGGCCGTTCAGCTTCGCGGTGGCGGTGTAATCTTCGCTGCCCATCTCCACGCGCGCGACGTCGCTGATGCGCACCACCGCACCGTTGGACTGGCTCTTGACGATGATCTTTTTGAACTCATCGACCGTTTGCAGACGCGACTGAGCGCGGACGGTGGCGGTCAGCTGTTGGGCGTTCGACGAGGGCAGCGCGCCGATTTTACCGGCGGAAACCTGCACGTTCTGCGCTTCAATCGCGCTCTGCACGTCGGAGGGCATCAGCGAGTACGACGCCAGCTTCGCCGGGTCGAGCCAGATGCGCATCGCGTATTCTGCACCGAACACCTGTAGGCTACCGACGCCATCCACGCGCGCCAGCGGATCCTGCATATTACTCACCAGCCAGTCGGCGATATCCGAGCTGCTGGCGGTGTCGGTTTTGTCATATACGCCCATGATCAGCAGGAAGTTGCTCTGGGATTTTTCGACGGTGATCCCGGACTGCTGCACCTCGGTCGGCAGGCGCGATTCTGCCTGCTGGACTTTATTCTGCACCTGTACCTGAGCGGTGTCCGGATCGGTTCCCTGTTCAAACGTGACGTTAATGCTCACCGACCCGTCCGAGCTGCTGGTGGAGGTGAAGTAGAGCAGGTTATCCAGCCCGGTGAGCTGCTGCTCGATCACCTGCGTCACGCTGTTCTCCAGCGTTTGTGCGGAGGCGCCGGTGTAGGTGGCGGAGATTTTGATCGACGGCGGAGCCACGTCCGGGTACTGCGCAACGGGCAGCGTGCGGATCGCCAGCATTCCGGCGAGCATGATGAGAATGGCGATCACCCAGGCAAAGACCGGGCGACGCACGAAGAAACGGGAAAACATCAGGCGTTTCCTCCGTTGGTCTTCATCTCTTCAGCTTTCACTTCCTGCCCGGCGGTGACTTTGTCGGTGCCTTCCACAATCAGCTTATCGCCAGCCTTCAAACCGCTCAGCACCAGCCATTTGTCGCCGTAAGTGTCACCCGTCTCCAGCTGACGCTGTTCGACCTTGTTGCTGGCGTTCACCACCAGCGCGGTGGCGGTGCCTTTGGCGTCGCGAGTGATGCCCTGCTGCGGGGCGAGGATCGCGTCATTCATGATGCCTTCATCCACTCTGGCGCGGACGAACATGCCCGGCAGAAGCTGATGCTGCGGGTTCGGGAAGACGGCGCGCAGGGTGACTGAGCCGGTAGACTCATCCACCGCCACTTCGGTTAACGCCAGATGGCCTTTTTCGCTGTAGCTGCTGCCGTCTTCGAGAATCAACGACACGTTCAGCGTATCGCTGTTGCTGGCGAGGGTTTGCTTGCGTAAACGCAGCAGATCGGCGCTGGAACGGGTTAAATCGACGTACATACTGTCCAGCCCGCGAATGGTGGCCAGCGCGGTATCCTGCTGGGCGGTCACCAGCGCGCCGGGGGTCACAGAGGAGATGCCGATACGTCCGGCAATCGGCGCGGTGACGGTGGTCCAGTTGAGGTTAATGCGGGCGCTTTCCAGCGCGGCTTTCTTTGACTCGACGCTGGCCTTGTCCTGCGCGCAGGTGGACTTCGCGTCTTCCGCATCCTGACGTGATACGCCGTCGTCCTTCACCAGCTGCGCATAGCGTCGGGCTTTCTGGCAGTCGGCCTGCACCAGCGCCTGCGCCTGTTTCAGTGCGGCGGCAGCTTCATTATAAGCGGCGCGGTAGCTGGAAGGATCGATCTGATACAGCGCCTGCCCGGCCTTGACCGTATCGCCTTCGGTGAAGAGCCGTTTCTGAATAATGCCGCCCACCTGAGGGCGCACTTCGGCGCTCATCGCGGCGGCGGTGCGGCCGGTCAGCTCGCTAACGACGGACACCGGCTGGCTCATGAGTGTGACAATCCCCACTTCCGGAAGAGGACGTTGAGGAGCAGATGTTTGCGCATTATCGCACCCTGTCAGGAGGAGTAATGCTGCGATGGAGGTTGTTATGGTTTTCATAATCTTTTTCCAGGGTGAACGAAGCCTGCCCTGTTAATCGCTTAACAGGGAGGAGGGCTAATTAAAAGCACAGCGATCCCGCATCTCTGGCAGAGCCAGAAATGAAAAAAGGGAAATTAATTATTTCCGCTAATTATTCACATGCGATTACTTCGCAGAGAAAAGCATATTTAAAATATTCTGGTATATGGGCTCTAATTGTTCTGACGGTACTTTTAAAGGCGTGAGTCGACGGTAAATCGTGCCTTCGATCATCACAGCGGTAATCTCCACGCAGCAGCGAATATGCTCATCGCTCAGGTGGGGGAACTGCTTTTTAAGGTGCTCACAAGCGTTGGCGAACATGCGGGCTTCGGCTTCGATCAGCATGTTTGCCACCAGCGGATTGCGCGTGGCCTCTGCGGACATTTCGAGCATTAGCGCGTCATCATCTTCGTTAAGCGTCTGGCGCCAGGCAAGCGCCTGCGGCATCCCTTCAACCAGGGTTTTGCCCTGCATCTCCTCAATACGTGAGTCGATAATGCGCCGGATCATCTCTTCAATGATCGCGTCTTTGTTACTGAAATAGCGATAGATTTGTCCGACGCTGAGCCTGGCTTCGCTGGCGATCTGCGACATGCTGGCAGCGTGAAATCCACTGGCGCGAAAGCAGCGGCGCGCGGCGGTGATGATTTCGTCCTGCCGTAGTTTTTGTCGTTCTTCCAGCTTTGTGCTCATCGTCGGCTACCGTAAAAAATGAGAATGATCGTTCTCATTATACGTTTTCGGAGCCTATTGGAAAGGTTTTTTTTATTTACATATTGAATGAATATTTCCTTGTTTAAACAATGGAGGAAATAAGGAGTTTTTATGAAGGTTAAGCTGTGAGATATTCAGATTGCGCTGAAAATAAGGAGAGATTTATGCACCTGAGCATTACAGATAAAGTCACGGCTGAAGAAAAAGAAGAATTATTAACGGGGCTAAGAGCCTATAACGCGCAGTATTTAGATCTGGCGACGTTTAGTGGCGATATTGGCGTATATATGCGAGACGATAATGGCGTCATGCTGGGCGGGTTAATCGGCGTACGGAAAGGCGACTGGCTGAACATCGACTATCTGTGGGTCAGTGACAGCGTGCGGGGTACGGGTGTGGGAAGCCAGCTTATCAAAACGGCTGAAGAGGAGGCCCGTCGCAAAGGCTGTCGTCACGCGCTGGTGGATACGGTCAGCTTCCAGGCGCGTCCGTTCTATAAAAAACAGGGTTATCAGGTGCAGATGTCCTTGCAGGATTACCCTTATCAGGGAATGCAGAGACACTATCTGTCCAAAAATCTTTAACCGCCGATCCCGGTGCCTATCACGGCTAACACGTGGCGCACCACGATCTCCGGCGAGAGGGCGCTAAGCCTCTCGTCATTGCGCATGCGGGAGAACGGCACCAGCACCAGGCTCAGCAGCGTAGTGAACAGCAGTTCGGGGGCCAGCGCCGGATTCAGCTTTCCTTCCTGCTGCCAGCCTTTGATGGTTGCCAGCGTGGTGTGATATTTCTCATCGCCAAAGCGTGCCTGCAAATGGGTGCGCAGTACCGGCATCTCGCCAATCACCTCCTGCATCCACAGCGGGGCAAACCAGCGATACTTTTCCGCCAGTTCGGCCAGCACCCTGACCATTTCCGTCAGGGCATCCACCGGCGAATCCCGGTTGTCGGCGAAAATCGCCCCGATCCGCTCGCGTAACGGCAGGAAGCGCTCCTCAATCATCGCATCCAGTAACTGTTCTCTGGAGTTGAAGTAGTAGTGCAGCATGGCGGGCGTCACGCCTGCTTCGCGGGCAATAGCGTTCAACGACGTATTGGCGATCCCCTGGCGGGAAAAGAGATTCAGGGCGATATCCAGCAGCTGTTCACGGCTGGCGGTAACGCGCTTGCCGCCGCGTGGCCGACCGGGGCGGCGGGGTTCAGAATTGTCCTTTTGTGCTGACATGGTCACCGTATCTCTTGATCTTATTCATCACTTCCACAAATATTAATTATACGATTAATTAATTTCAAGTGATGTCTTATGGAGTCCGACGTAATGACTCAACCTGCGAAAAAGGCGCCGTCGATTAAGCTGCTGTTCAGCGCACTCCTGCTGGTGATGCTGCTCTCGGCGCTGGATCAGACCATTGTTTCCACCGCGCTGCCGACCATCGTGGGTGAGCTGGGCGGGCTGGATAAACTCTCGTGGGTGGTAACGGCCTATATCCTCAGTTCGACCATCGTGGTGCCGCTGTACGGCAAATTCGGCGATCTGTTTGGCCGAAAAATCGTTCTGCAAATCGCGATTGTGCTGTTCCTTGTGGGGTCCGCGCTGTGCGGTCTGGCGCAGAACATGACCCAGTTGGTGCTGATGCGCGCCCTGCAAGGGCTGGGGGGCGGGGGTCTGATGGTGATCAGCATGGCTGCCGTGGCGGACGTGATCCCGCCTGCCGATCGGGGTCGCTATCAGGGGCTGTTTGGCGGCGTGTTTGGCCTGGCGACGGTGATAGGGCCGCTGATCGGCGGGTTTATCGTTCAGCACGCATCCTGGCGCTGGATTTTCTACATCAACCTGCCGCTGGGGCTGTTTGCGCTGCTGGTGATTGGCGCGGTTTTCCACGGCAGCGCGCGGCGCAGCAAGCATGAGATTGATTACCTGGGGGCGATTTACCTCAGCATGGCGTTGCTGTGCATCATTCTGTTTACCACCGAGGGGGGGACGATCCGCCAATGGAGCGACCCGCAGCTGTGGTGCATTCTGGCCTTCGGCCTGACGGGGATCGCCGGGTTTATCTACGAAGAGCGGCTGGCGTGGGAGCCGATTATCCCGCTGTCGCTCTTCCGCGACCGCAGCTTCCTGCTCTGTAGCCTGATCGGTTTTATTATCGGCATGTCGCTGTTTGGCTCCGTCACTTTCCTGCCGCTCTATTTACAGGTGGTAAAAGACGCCACGCCGACGCAGGCCGGTTTGCAGCTCATCCCCCTGATGGGGGGGCTGTTGCTCACCTCCATCATCAGCGGGCGCATCATCAGCCGTACCGGGAAATATCGTCTGTTCCCGATCCTCGGCACGCTGCTCGGCGTGGTGGGGATGATGTTACTGACGCGCATTTCAATCACCTCTCCAACCTGGCAGCTTTACCTGTTTACCGGCGTGCTGGGCATGGGGCTGGGACTGGTGATGCAGGTGCTGGTGCTGGCGGTGCAAAACAGCGTGTCAGCCGATCAATACGGCGTCGCGACGTCTGGGGTGACGCTGTTCCGCTCCATTGGCGGGGCGATTGGCGTCGCGCTGTTTGGCGCGGTGTTCACCCATATTCTGCAATCAGGTCTGATCGACAGGCTGCCGGAAGGGGCGGAACTGCCGCGCGAACTTAATCCCGTTGCCATACACCATCTGCCTGATGCCCTGCGTCTGGACTATCTGGATGCGTTCGGCTCGGCGATCCATGCGGTGTTCATGCTGGCGGCGGGGATTATGGTGCTGGCGTTTGTGTTGTCGTGGTTTTTGCGCGAAGCGCCGCTGCGTCGGCAGGCGTGAGGGAAGCGGTTCTGCTTGTGCCTGGACTACCGTAGCCTGATGCCCATCGCCCGGTGGCGCTACGCTTACCGGGCCTACACTTCCCCCGTCACGTAGGCCGGGTAAGCGCAGCGCCACCCGGCAACAGGCCGCATATAACTTAACCGTCTTACTGATTCCTTTTCGTTTTTTAGCCTGCCGTCTCGTTGTCGATATAGTCTTCAAAACGTCTTTCAAAAGGAACTGTCTCGTGAAACTTCGAATGGGTGTGCTTCTCCTGACTGGCCTGCTGCTCGCGGGCTGTGACCAGGGCGGCAATGATGCCAGACACATTAAAGTCGGCGTAATCAATGGCGCTGAGCAGGACGTGGCGGAAGTCGCCAAAAAGGTGGCAAAGGAGAAATACGGTCTGGATGTTGAGCTGGTGGGCTTTAGCGGCTCGCTGCTACCCAACGATGCCACCAACCAGGGCGAACTGGACGCCAACGTCTTCCAGCATCGCCCTTTCCTTGCAGAAGATAACAAGGCGCACAATTACAAGCTGGTCGCCGTGGCCAATACCTTCGTCTTCCCGATGGCGGGTTACTCCCGAAAGATTAAATCGGTGTCTGAGCTTAAGGACGGCGCAACCATTGCGATTCCAAACGATCCCACCAACCTTGGTCGCGCGCTGTTGCTGCTGCAAAAAGAGAAGCTGATTACCCTTAAACCGGATGTTGGCCTGCTGCCAACGGCGCTGGATATTACCGCGAACCCGAAAAACTTACAGATTATGGAGCTGGAAGGGGCGCAGCTGCCGCGCGTGCTGGACGATCCGAAAGTGGATGTGGCCATCATCAGTACCACCTATCTCCAGCAAACGGGGCTTTCCCCGGTACACGACAGCGTCTTTATCGAAGACAAAAACTCACCCTACGTGAATATTGTGGTCACGCGTGAAGAGAACAAAGACGCCGAAAACGTGAAGGAATTTATCCAGTCCTATCAGTCGCCGGAAGTGGCGAAAGCGGCGGAGACCATTTTTAACGGTGGCGCGGTGCCGGGCTGGTAAGCCCCGGTAAAAAGGCCAGCGCTCCGCTGGCCGTCAAAGCGTTACGCGGGCATCGGTTCGGCTTTCGGGCCACAGAAAACCCTGACCAGACTGTGCGCCGGACGCGCGGGCGCGCGCCAGATCCCGCGAGTTTTCGATGCCTTCTATAAGAATTGATTGCGCGATACCTGCCCTGACCTCCTGTACAAACGGGGCAAGCGGCGCGCGCTCGCGCAGTGCTGAACGGTCAATTTTTACCCCATCCAGCGGTAGCGCAAGCCGCGCGAACGCCTCAGCCAACTCCCGGGTTAAATCGTCCAGCCAGATTTGCCATCCCGCCTCTTTTAACCGAACAAGCGTGGCATGAAGATGACGTTGCTCAGCCTCGCTCAGCCGTGTGATGGTGAGGGGATCCTGAATTTCAATCGTTAACCGCTGCTGATGGCGTAACGCCAGCAACAACCGGATAGCGCGTTCGTCGAGAAGGTGTTCTGCCGGAAGGTTTAGCCAGTAACCGTCCCGGGCGGGTATCTGTAACAGGGTGTTGGCCTGCCAGAAGAAGATTTGCAGCGCGCTGCGCGAGGGCAGCGAGGCAAACAGCACCTCAAGATTGACGTTATGGATCTCCACGAGAACTTCATGCGCGAACACCTGGCCCGAATGAAGATCGACAAGCGGCTGGAAGCGCAGCCCTGAGATACGTTGCAACAGGGGAGAGGGAAGAACGGTATACATGGAACAGCCTTCAGGAAATGAAAAAAAGGTTCCCGCGGACACGGGAACAAAAGGCAAACGACACACGGTCAAATTCTTAATTCAGGATCCAGCGAATGCTCTGGTAAAACGAGGGGCCACGCACGGCTTTAAGCTTGTTCATGGCGTTGTTCTTATAAAAGTAAACCAGCCTGACGTTACACCCCAGCTGACGGGCGATTTGCTTGGTTTTGAGATTACAGGAATAGCCGCGCAATACGCTGGCCTCCTCGCTGGACAGCCTCGCCGGGGTGCGTAAGCGGGTCGTCATGCCTACGTTGTAACGGCCAGACTCTTGCGGCGTCTGGCTCATCAGTATTTGCCACAGCGCTTTGATATCCCCCAGGGAGACTCTTTTGCTGATGACCCCATCAACATGTTTGAATTTCAAATAGCCGGCGGATAACGAATAGATATAGATCTTCGCCGTCACTTGTTTCTGTTTAATGCAGAGAATGTCGTCATTTGTCGTCACCCGGAAATGACGCGTATTCAACGGATCATAAATGATGATATCAAAGAGTTGTTCACTCATAGCAAGTTCTTCGATATGGGTAAACCCATGGAAAATAACGTCGTGTTTTTCATCAGGCTCACGCTTTCCAAGCGATTGCAGGCCAATCATCGTGAATTCGCAGCTGTCAACAACGGCAACGTGAATTGTTTTTTTATTTTGCATTGGCATTCTCCTTTCGCTGAGTAAACAGTCCATATAAGAGAAAATGGCGGTTCGCACTCTCTTATTAAAAGAATAGCGAGCACTTTTTTAAATAACGCGATGCGATGGCATCAATGTAAGCCAATACAAACCGGCGAGTAAAGCTGATGCCAATTATTAGAAGAAGATAAAATTGAAAAATGGTTTTAATGGTATATGTAATTGTTTTAATCTTCTTATAATATTCATGACAGGTTTTTATTCTGTAAAGGAGTGGATATTAAGTGTCAGGTAGTTGATTAATGGAGTTGATACACTGTTTTATCAGTGGGTTATTGCTGTTTCTGTGAGAAAAGTTGTGATCGTGGCAGGATTATCGACAGGGCTTAATCTGCGAGAGGAAACGGCGTGCAGAATAAAATAGAATTTTTTCTATAAATTTAATGTCCTTGTTCAGATTTTTAGGCCTGAGAAGGATAAAATCCTGGCGCGAAGAGGTTGTGAGTGGTGAGTACATAAACTATTATCATTTTCCTCCGGTCACGAGAATTTTGAAAAGACATGAATAATACTGAACGTATCGTAAGGGTAATGGTGTTTTATAAAATAAATATATTTAAAGAGATAATATTCCGGGCGCTCCAGGATCTTTTACCCGATTACGTACTGAACATTACTCAGGTCGATTCCACAGAACAGGCGCTGGCGGCGGTGGCGGATAATAGCGTGGATGTTTTCTTCACTGAATTTAATTATCTGCTTAATCATAAAGAGTGGAGTGCGGAGGTCAGCAGCCGTTTTACATCTTTATGTAAAACCCATCACGTCAGGCGTGTTCTGTTGGTGCCCGAGCTGCCTTACGGGCTGTTAAAAAAAGTTCTGGAGATGAAATTTGAATTAACCATCAGTCAGCAGGATGAATTGACTGAACTGAAAAAGGAATTACCCGCGTTGCTCATGGCGGACGGGCAAAAACCGTCGATCTCTTCGTGGCTCAGGCGGGTAATGCGGTCCGGCTCCCGGGCGCGCTCCATCCTCTCGGCCAGAGAGTGGGAGGTGCTTCATCTTATTGTGGAAGGATTTTCAACGACGGAGATTGCCCGTCATCGAAACCGTTCGGTCAGTACCATTGCGACGCAGAAGCATAATGCGATGAAAAAGCTGAATCTTTCCAACCACAGCGAACTGATTAAGTATGTGCAGACGGTTGGAAAGATGGAGGAATAGTCCACATCAGGGGTAGATAATATTCAGCGTAGCCGATGTATTGATCTTACCCTGGCTCACCTGGGCGGGTGCCCACACGTAATAGTACGCCGCCATCGGAAGGGTGAAATGTTCGTCCAGCGCCGCGCCAGCCGCCACGCTGAAGATCATTGTGGCGTTGCCACGGCTGGTGGTCGAGGTAGAGAAGGTCACCGGCGTTTGCGGGGCGTCACGTTTTATCAGGCGGAGCCCCACGCCCTGCGCCG
The DNA here is from genome assembly GCF_001037675.1 of Enterobacter sp. MGH119. Classification (NCBI taxonomy): domain Bacteria; kingdom Pseudomonadati; phylum Pseudomonadota; class Gammaproteobacteria; order Enterobacterales; family Enterobacteriaceae; genus Enterobacter; species Enterobacter sp. MGH119. The sequence goes on from NZ_KQ089932.1 coordinate 116,942, forward strand.
CGCTACTGCTGCTGTCGATCAGCACCGAGCTGTCGGTCGAAAGCAGCTGCGTGCTGGACAGAAACATCTCAATTGCCCGATCGGAATTGCCATTAACCCCGACGTTCTGACAGCTCATGTTCAGTGAAAAAGGCGTCAGCCCCGGCTGTGAGGATGCACTGAGCTGGGGAATGCCGAGCGTCGGCAGCGCCACGGTCAGCCCCGCATTATCAAAGGAACAGGTAGTCAGTTTTGGCGCGTATTTGATGATCATCGGCTGACCAAACATATCGCGGTTGTCGTAAGGCCACTTGAACCCGCTGAATAACCACTGCGCTATCTTGATGACCTGATTGATTGGCCAGGTGATGATTTCCCAGATAGATAACCCGCTCATGTCGCTGACGAACAGAACGTCGCTCATGTTCGCCGTATCCCCCGTCAGGGTGGTGCCGCTCTGGTTAACGAGGGTGAAGCGAACCGTAAACGGTGTATTCAGCTCAGACGCCGTATGGCTACCGCTGGCAGACAGGGTTTTATTGGCCGGGGGATTGGTGATCTCCGCCCGCACCATATACTTGTTGTTGCTGAATCCGAGGATGGTCGCGTATTTGCTGTCGGTCGAGAGGATCGGCGTGTAAGAAAATTCGCTATTACCCGTCGTACAGTTGAACGAGCCGCTGTACTGGGTGGTGAAGCTGCCGGTCCATGTGGGCGTGGCCGGGCTCAGCTTATCCGATAAATCAATGGTAATCGGTGTGCCATAAACGATGCTGCTGCCGGAGCAGGTGGCATAGCTCATCCCGCTAACGCTGGTGAGGAGCAGGAACATGAATGATCGTAACATTTTGATAATCCGTAATTAATGGCAAACCGATGAGGGGCTGTTCAGCCCCCAGGCCGGGGAGGAGATTTCGCACTTTCCGCCGCGGAGATGCACGTTGAGCGCGCGTGGCGGCTGTTCAGCACGGATATACAGTACGCTGGCCTGTCCGACATACCCGACAGATTCACCATGTTCATCCAGCACTTCGGTGCCAAAGGGCAGCGGTTTGCCGTCGGCGCGCGTCGCATGAAGTACCCATGACTGGCGCTTGTCGGTTTCAAAGCGGATATAGCTCACCGCCCCGTCGTAAGGAGCCACGTTAGCCATATTGCCGATCACCTCCGCGCCAGCGCTGTTTTCCGTTTCAGTTAACGTAATGGCGTTTTTGCGATACGGGGTGGCGTAAGGCACCAGCGCCACGCCATCGCGGTTCGTCATAATGCTTTCATCGCCGTTCACCATCAGCCCCTCCGCCTTTGGCGCATCGACGATAGTCATGGTTGTGCCGGTTTCGTTTGAGGCGAGAACGTGCCACGGGTAGGCCACCAGGCTGCCGCGTCCGCTGAGCCCTGTCTGGCGGTAGTCGGAGGATTCGCTGTAAGAGCCACCGAGTGTCGCGAAGTTCGAACGGTACGCGGCGTTAACGCTTGCCGCATTTTTCCCCCCCCGCGCATTACTGCCGGAGAGGGTGTAGCTCAGTCGGTTCGACGCCAGCGCGTTCCCGCTCATGCTGATATTGCTCTGCTCGTAATGCGAATCGCTGGCCGTCAGGCTGGAGGTGATCCACGCATTATTATCAAACAGCGAGAACGGCAGGCTGAGGGAGAGGTAAAGGCGCGTCTCTTCTTCACTGTCCCTGTTCCGTACCCGGCTGGCCGACAGGGTATAGCTGGCGCGGCCGATGGCGTTGGAATAGCCCATCTGGTATTCGCGCGTGGTTTGCTGTGAGTTCCAGTAATCGCGCTGTGTGCCGGAGACAAACACCGTGCCCCAGTTATTGAGCAGGCGCTGATTAAGGTTAAGCGTAAAGGTATTCTTGGGCTGCGCCGCGCGCATGGCGTCCCAGGTGCTTAGCGACATGTCGGGCGCAACGCCAAACCGATCTTCATAGTCGTCGTACTGCGCTCTCAGGCGCTGATACCCTTCGCGCGAATAGAGCGCGTCGCTGAAGCTGTAATAGCCTTTAGTGGAATAGCGATAGGCCGCCAGGGTGAAGTTGGTGGCGGTGGTATCGATAAATTTGCTGTACGACACGCGATAACTCTGACCGCTGCTGGTGCGATCCTGTAGGGTGGTTTTGGCGTGGGTGACATCAAACGAGACCGCGCCAAAGGGAAGGTTCCACCCGGTACCGACAAGCCCGGCCTGGTAGTTATCGCTAATAATCGTCCCGGTATACCCGGTGATGAGGTTATTAAACCCGTAGCGCAGCGTGGCCTGCATGAATGCGGGTTCGGCATCGAGCGTGTTCTTATGCACTTTACCCGCCACCACGCTGTACTGACTCACCCCTTCTTTTAGCATCCCGGGTACGGCGGAAAACGGCACCGTGAAGGACTGCTGTGAACCGTCCGCTTCACGCACCACCACCAGCAAATCGCCCGCGGAGCCGGTAGGCTGAATGCTGTCGAGGGTAAACTGGCCCGGCGGCACATTCTCCTGATAGATCACGTTGCCATTCTGGATAACTTTCACCAGGGCGTTCGTCCGTGCCACGCCGTGAACCACCGGTGAAAAACCCTGCTGTGAATTTGGGCGCATCTTCATGTCCGACGCCAGCGACACGCCGCGCACGCGCAGGGAATCAAACAGATCGCCAGGAATATAAAAGTCACCCAGCGTCAGGTTGGATTTCAGCGAGGCCAGGGGACGGCGCAGGTAGCGGGTATTATTCTGCCAGCTACTCTCTCCGCTGGCCGTTTTCCGCCAGGCGCTGCTGTCGCGAAACTGCCAGCCGAACAGGTTGGCGCCGGAATCCAGCCCGGCATAAAAATCATCATTTGTGTCTTTCGCAGCGCCTTTCGCGCGGGTGTTGTACCAGGTCGTGTTCCACGAGAGCATCAGCGCCGGTATCCCCTCGTCCCAGAACTGGGGGGCAATGTAACCTTCTTCAGTACGCAGCACGGCCGCCTGCGGAACGGTAAGCGCCAGACTCAGGGTGCTGGTATCGGTTTTGACTTCACCGCCCTGAACCAGATCGCGCAGCTGAACCTGCCCGTGCGCAATGGCGGGCGCAGGCACGGACGTGGTGTTGATGCCAAGCGACCGGGCATCTTTCCAGGCAATGCGGATGTCGTCACGCTGCTCGCCGTAGATGACGGTATAACGTCCCTTCCAGCTGCCGTTTACGTAGATATCCATCTCCTGGCTGCCGGCAGGCATGGCGTTGTTTTCGGAAAAGCGAGACAGATCGGACTCACCGGATGCGCCAGCAAGCAGGGAGGGATCAAACGAGACGGCCCCTGATTTATGCGAAAGCAGAAGCGTGCAGACTGCCAGCAGACAGAGTCTGTTTTGTTTCATTTTCATGGTGAGTCTTTCCGATCACTGACTGGTGAAAGTCCGGGTTTTATACGCGCCAAGATCGTCCACATACATCAGCTGGAAGGTCTGTCCGCGCTTAACCGTATTTTTTGCGGCGACCGTCAGCTGCCCAAACGGGGAAACCATAGGGGACTCCTGGAGCAATTTCGTTTTACCCAGCGAAATATTGGCGACCGTAATATGGAACGGACTGTTATTTGTAATGCGAAAGCGATCGCCTTCGGCGGCGAGCGTCAGTTTCGCCACCGCGTCATCCAGCGTGCCTTTCAGCGCAGCGGGCCGGTAAAAAAGTTTGATACGGGATTTAATCGCCAGCTGAACGGTATTCTGATTTTGCAGATTTTCAGGTCTGGGCGGAATGTCGAGAACATTCAGGAAAAAGACGGATTCGCGATCCGCAGGCAAGCTGGACGGCAGCTTTTTAATACGAAGCTGTTGGCCATTATGTTCGTTAACCTTTATCACTGGCGGCGACAGCAAAAACGGCACATTGGCTGTTTCCGGCGTGGAATTAATATCACCGTCATCTATCCAGGATTGCACCAGAGCGGGCGCATCGCCCGTATTCATTAACTGGACGATCACCTCTTTGTTATTTTCAGGATAAAGGACACGGGTGCCATTAATGACAATATTGGCCCATGAGTGACCGGTGCTTAGCAGTAAGCCTGCCAGCAAAATTGCCTTGCGCATGATTGCAACCTTAAATACAGGCTCTGCGAAAACAGAGCCTGAATAATCATTATTACAGGTAGGAAATGGTATACGTTACGTTGGAGCTTAACTCGCCCACGGTGGCGGCAGCGGCGTTCGTTTTATAATAATAAACATCCAGCGTCAGCGTCTCGGAATCTGGCGCGGTCGCTGTACCCATAATATCTGTGGTGTAAGGCTGGTTCAGGGTAATTGGCGTAGACGAACCTGGCTCCACTAGCGCAAAACCGACATTACGTGCCACGCTGGCATCGCTTTCGTTCACGCTGTTATTGAGCAGGTATTTACCGTCAGTGGAAATATTATCCGCGCTGGAGAAATACACTTTCAGCGGGGTGCCGGTCGTTCCGGCTGCTGGTGAACAACCTGAGAAAGTCAGCGCAATAGATTTTTTATTCTTAGTGATCAGGCCAACCGTGGTGCCCGCATCTTTTACCGAAATAGGGGAAAGCGCAACGGTAAAGTCTGCGCTTTTACCGCCGTTAATGGTACAGGTTGTATCGGTAATAGCGCCGGTAAAGTTAATAATACCACCCGCCGAATTGTCTGCGGCCACTGCGCTGGTAGAGGCAATAGCGGCGGCCAGCAGTGATACGGTCATGATCGATTTGAACATGATAAACTCCATGAAGATTTGTGTTATTTAAAATGAATGTTAATCGGCTACACATGTCCCTGATGTACCGGCTAGACGCATGGCGACTCGGGAGAATGCTTTGACGATATTATGTTGCACTAAAAAAGTACATAACAAAACATTATTCCAACAATTTCTAAAGTTTAAGATTATAATCTTGTGTGTTAGTTTTTTTTAATGTTTTAACCTAAATGCGTTGGTTCAAATATTTTTATTAATGATTTAATAATTGTTAATTAATGAAGCTTTATGAATTCATCTCTCAATTAATATCACGCGACTTGACCACACAAACTTTAGACTTATTATTGCCTGGCAAATGCACATAATTTTAACAATGGCGTAATAATAATATGAAGTATCTCATTGATCTTACAATGCTTTATGAAGTCGACACCGGTATGATCATGATTAATGGAGAGGAAGAGTCATCCATTAAGTTATCTAACCAGGCGGGTCGTCTGCTTTATGAACTTATCATCAATAATGGTAAAACTCTCGACAGAGACGACCTGATAAAGAAGGTCTGGGAGGATCATGGTTTCTCTGGTTCTTCGGTGAGTCTGAATGTTGCCATAAGTGAAATCAGAAAAGCATTTCGTACATTAGGATGCGACCCTTTACTGATAAAAACGATACGTGGCAAGGGATTTAGCCTTGCCGCGCATATTGAACACCACACGGTCAGGCCGCCGGTTGTTTCAACGCTTAGTGAACAATCTGCTTCTGAATCATTCGATACGTTAGCGCATAAGAAAGATGCCGATCCGCCTAAACAATTAATATCGCTGCACAGACTCTTTATTTCTCTCTGCACCTTATTACTGATTACCGTTATCGGCACCGCTGTTTTACTGTTGCACCAAAGGGATTCCTATGCCGAGAGCCTGAAAGATTCTGATATGCATCTGCTCGGTAAAGTGGACCGGTGTACGGTATACCTGATCGATAAGAATATGTATCAGCCGCGACAGCACTACTTTAATCACGTAAAAGAGGTCATCGCCAGTCAACATATCGACTGTCAACATCAGGTTGCAGATGCTTACTATTCCAGGTTTAAAAAGTCGCAGATAGAAAATTATTTCCTGGCCATCTGTTATCAGCAGGACAGTATCGACGATTATAAGAACTGCATTTCTTACAGAAGCCTGACCGGGAGTTAAAATATGTCAAGGACTAAAATGAGTGTACTGTTCAGTATCGTACTGGCGCTGTCTGTCATCGCGTTGTTATGGATCTATTTTACCAGAACGCAGGATGAGGGGTTTGGCTGCCAGTCAGATACCATTTCCTGGAAAACATATTCCACGGGTGAGTCAACCGATATGTCGCTAACCACGCTTTTCCTGTTTAACAACAAAGATGTTGTGACGGTTATTCATAAAGGCGTGCTCAAGAAAGAGGGCAAAAGCTACCTGATTGACCGAAATTACACGCTCAGCGTGGAAAAAGTCGATGGAAGCAATATCTTTTATATTAAGGATAAAAAGCTGAATAAATCTGAAGATGATGCGGCGCCGGATGGCGTTGTAAACGAAATGTTACTTGATAATATCAACTTCTTCTATATTACCAGCGTAAAAAAACATGCGTGGTTAATTAAGGGGCTGGTGTTGCCTGTAATGATGTGTGTGGCTGTCCCGACGTCCTGATATTTCTCTTTATTAAAAAATCGATATTTATCTATTACTCGGGAAAGTGAGTAATTTACTCAATACGTAACAATAAGATACGAGAAATTTATTTATATTTTTATTGTTGCTCTCCGTCGAGTGAATTTTTCTGTATTGCCTCGTTATTTTGCGGCTGTCTATACTCCGCCTCGAAAAAGGGGCTCCCCTTTTTATACACGTGGATTCTTTTTTGAAGGACTAAATAAATGAACAAACTGAACGCTATCGTTCTGGGCTCCCTGCTGTCTGTTTCTGCCCTGAGCGCAGTTAATGCAGCAGAAACGACGGCTTCTGCCACATGGCAGGCAACCGCGACCAAAGACAGCGAATCCGATCTGGTTGTTACGCCAACGCGTGCTCTGAACTTTGTTTACAGCGCCAACACCAAATCTTTCAACACCGACACCGGTCTGTTTGATGTGGCTATCCGTGGCGATCACTCTACGGCGACCAGCTTCAAACTCGAAGCTATCCTCGACGATTCAAACAACACGCTGTTCAGCGTGGGTGGTGAAGCGACCAAGCTGAAAGTGGGTGCGCGTTGGGGCGGTAACGACCTGGGCTCTATCGGTGGCACCGTGGGGGCGAAATCAACCGCATGGACCACGCTGGTTGATTCCTCTTCTAACACCGGCGTCTCTTCTGGCCTGTGGAACCTGACCACCAGCGCAGGCGCGACGGCAGATACCGAAATTACCGGCCAGGACAAATTCGTCTTCTACGTTGACTCCGCTCAGGACAATGCCGGTACGGCGAAAGAGTTCAAAGACCTGACCAACAGCCTGTGGGAAGGGACCGTGTCTGTTGCGTTCCGCGCAACCTGGGGCTAAGGCCTGATCGATCCAGGGGCGCAAGCCCCTGTTTAGGGAAATAGCATGTTTAACCTCAAATCCGCCTTCTTATTTTTATTATTTATCTCTTCCTCCGCGCTGGCCATTAATGTGGGAAAAGTCACCACCATTATTTCTGCGGATGCTGACTCCACCGCCAAGGAAATAAAAAACGAAGCAGACAGCGTGCGCATTGTTTCTGTTCGCGCACAGCGGATCAGCAGCCCAATGGATGAAGGGATCGTCATCAATCCGGAGAAAGTGGACGAACTGTTGCTGACGCCCACGCGCATGGTGATGCCCGCCGGTACCAGCAATATCGTCAAATTTTACTATCACGGGAACGCCGATAACAAAGAGCGTTACTACCGCATTACCTTCACGGATGAAGGGGTAAGCGAAGAGGTGGACAGCGGTTCGCCAAAAAACGGCACCGGGATGACGCGCGCGGTGGTGAGCACCATTCTGGTGGTTCAGCCCCGGGATAAGAAGATTGATTTCGTCTATGTGGCGGGAAAAATAACCAATAAAGGGAACACCTCGTTTCGCGTCAATGCGACCGGGACCTGCCTGAAGCCGAATCCGGAATCCCCCGGCACGCCGTGTAGCAAAAACTTCTACCTGATGCCAGCGACCTCGCGCGCTATCGAGGATATCAACGTTACGGATAACCATTTTCATCTCGGAATATGGGACCTGAAACAGTTCATTCCTGTTAAGTAAGGATGCATGGTGAAAAATAAATTAGTGTTGCCGGTGATGATGGCTTGCGCATCCGGCACGCTGCCCGCGCTTGCGCATGCAGCCTCAAGCTCCGTGGTTATCGCTAATTACCGTTTTCCCGACTCGCTTTATGCACTGCTGGAGCAGGGGATCAAAATTCCCGTCTATCTGGTGAATACGCGTCCACACTCAGCACAACAAGGGAACCACGAAGGCACGGCGAGTGAATATGTTCGTATCGGTGACGTGACGCTCTTTGCAAAAGATCTGAAGCTGGGGCTGAGGGACGTTCAGGTCCAGGAGTCTGATAACGGCATTCGTCTGTCAAAAGAGATGAGAACGTTATTGCAGAGCATTAACGATAAGCAGTTTGATGACCAGATGCGCATTCCGGTAAGTACGGGGTCCGCGTTCGAGCTGGATCAGAAAAAAATGCGCCTGTTGCTGAATCTGTCGCAGAGCGACTACGGGGTGAATATTCGCCCGCGTGAGGTGGACATTGATGCGCCGGAGTCTGACGACCTGAGCGGCACGTTCTCCTACAACCTCGGGGCGTATCACACCGAGAGCGGCTACGGTGACAGCTGGTCGTCGGGCTATCTGAACGCGAGAAACTGGATCTCAATGGGCGTCGATCATGTGCTGATCGACGGCTCTGGCTACGTCAACGAGAGCAGCAGCGATACCCAGATGAATGCGGTTATGTGGGAGCGCGACTATCAGGGGATGCGCTACGCCGCAGGCATGCTGAACGGCTGGGCGATGCAGTCTCTGGCGAGCGTCAGCGGGATTTCCGGCGGTGAAGTCTACGGCGTTTCCATGGGCAACCAGGCCAACTCCCGCAAACGCGATAACACGCTCTCTCTGACGCCGGTGGTGGTCTATTTCCCCACGGCGGGCGAGGCCCGTATTCGTCGTGACGGGCAGCTTATCGGCATTCAGCGCTTTGACGTCGGCAACCATGAAATTGACACCAGCAGCCTGCCCTACGGGATCTACAGCATCGAAGTTGAGGTGGTGAGCGGAAGCCGCACCGTGTCGCGTAACATGTACACCGTAAATAAGCCGTTCTCCAGCAACGTGTCGGAAACGCTGCGCTGGCAGATGTGGGGCGGGATGTATAGCCGCGATAAATCCGTCGTCAATTATAAAAAATACGCGAAACGCAAAAACGAGCAGGACAACACCTACTACTACGATTACGACACCAAACATAAAGACACCATGTCGCTGGTGGGAGCCTCGTTCAGCAAGCGCAGCGGGATGGTCGACTGGAACGCCTCCACCTACATGTTGCGGGAACACATCGTCAGCGAGCTGTGGGCCTCCCTGAACCTGACGGGCTATTTCTCGGTGAATACCCAGACCATGGCCGCCTCCGACGGAACCTATCGCGCCAACTATGGGGCGAATCTCAGCCTGCCGTGGCAGATCGGCTCGGTGTGGTACTCCCATGAACAGCTCTCCAGTGGCAAGTTCCTGGATATCTATGAGAGCAAGGGCAATACCTGGGGCGCCTCCTTTAGCCTGCCGTCGTTCGGTCTGCCCTCGGCGGGCAACCTGAGCCTGATGCGCCAGGAGGACGACCTCTATCGCTATAAACGCTATCAGCTGGACTACTCCCAGGGGTTATACGCCGGTCGCTACGGTACGGCGCGCCTGCGGGTGGGAATGTCGCGCAACAAATACGACGGGTATTACGAAGAGAAAGATCGTTACGTGATGCTCGATTTCGCTATACCGCTCGGCAATACCGTGTCGGTTGGCGTTTCCCACAATCGCGATACCGGCACGGCGCTGAACGTCAGCGCCAGCCGCCAGTTTGAAGGCGATTACCTGAAATCGGCTACTGCCAACGTCTCAAAAGCCTTTAACAGCCGCCAGGATCGCAGCGTAAGCGGCGGCGGCAGCGTGAACTTCGACACGCCGTGGAACAGCAACATCCTCAGCGTCCAGAGCGGCATGAGTAAAGGCTGGAACTCCACGCTGACCAGTGACGGCAGCGTGGGCTGGTCCAAAGAGGCCATCGCCGCCGGGAAAGGCACCGAAAGCGCAGGGGTGATTGTCAGTACCGGTCTCAAATCTGATGAAGCGCTGACCCTGAAGCTTAACGGCCGGGCAGAACGCATCAAAGGGGATAAGACCTGGCTGTCGCTGCCGGCATACCAGGCTTATGACCTGGAAGTGATGAACAGTGAAACCGGTACGGAAAGCTATGAGATTGGCGCGAATGCGCGTCGCCATATCACGGTTTATCCGGGCAATACCGTGGTGATGAAGCCGCAGGTGAAGAAAATCGTCACTCTGTTTGGTCGTCTTGTGGATGCAAACGGGGCCCCGATTGGCGCCATGCAGATCAAAAACCACGTCGGGCTGACCCGGACGGAAAACGACGGACGCTTCGTGATCGACGTTGATAAGAACAACCCTGTCCTGAGTATCGCCACGCCGGACGACAGCGTCTGCGAAGTGCGCCTGGACATCGAGTCTAACCGCGGTGCGCTGTGGCTTGGGGACATCTCCTGCGACAAAGGCGATTTCGTCTGGCAGGAAGCAAAAGGAACGCAGGAACGTGACGATGAAAAAGATATTCGCTCTTAATTTACTGCTGATGAGCGCGGCGGCCCAGGCGCAGGAGCTGCCCTATTTCGCCATTAATAACCCGGACAATAACGGTACGGGAAACAGCGCAGGGCTGTTTAGTCTGAACAGCACGTCGACCGCGTTTTTACACGGTTCGCGCGAGTGGCCGACCCTGAGTGCGAAAACGAATAACGGTATCGCCACTTACATCCCGGACAACAGCTTCAACGGCCCGGCAGGCAGCGCGTTAACTATCGACTTTTCGGTGACCGGTTCCAGCGCTTCTCCGTTCTTTAAAGGGACGGCGTGTTCCTCGTCCTGCGGCAACACGGGGTACACCCCGACGACCAGCTATACCGACACGTCGATGGTAGTTAAGCCGCCGGTGATGGAGCCCGGCACGTCATACGGGCGCTGGGTACTGGGCGATCCGTTCTTTAACTATTTGCTCAACGCCGCGCCAGGGGATGAAGTGACCATCACCTCCACGCCGCAAATCAGCTCCATCAACAAAGTGACCACCACCAATACGCTTCACAAGGTGGGCACGCTGACCATGACCAACTCCAGAGCGCTTAACCTGGGTATTGACCCGATCAGCGGCGAGGTGACGATTGTCGATGGATCAACGGGGGCCACCTGCACCAAGTACACCCGTAACACGGTCTCTGGCGTCCTGTGCGACCTGCTCGAATACACATTTGTTGGGGAAGATATCTCCGGTTACAACGGAGGGCTGGCGCTCACCTCTTCCCGCGTCAACAGCGTGCTGCAATCGCACATGAGCGGCGGCACCGGGCTTGCCGCCGAGCTGACCTTCGATGAAAACACCTGGTACAGTATCTCCGGCGGTATCCTGAGCGATACGCGTGTCCTGGCGAACACCTTCCTTGCAGCGCCGCAGAAAAACGGCGGCAAAGCGTACCTTAAAATCTTTTTGCCGAAAGCGTTAATTCTGAGCGTGGCGCAGGCGGGGGACGGCAGCAACATTGGCAATATCGTCAGCCTGTGTCTGACGCCCGGCAACAGCTCGCTGGCGGCGGATTTCTGCTTCCAGCCAGGGGGCGGCCTGGTGATTAACCCGATCGAACCCGGGCTGGAAATTGTGCCAGACAACCCGGATTACACCCTCGATCCTGACGGTCTGGGCGGCTCAGGGAAAGGCATTATCGGCGAAGCGCCCATTGAGATCCCCTACACCATCACCTACAGCGGGGCGCAAAAAGATGCGGCGATTGCGGTCACGGTAAAAGTCACCGGGCCTACCCAAAGCCTGAATGGGGTGGACTACTGCGCCTTTAGCGGCAACGGCTTTACGGTTCCCATTCCGGGCAACGTGCTGGTGGGGAAAAGCCAGACGCTGATGGCGCACAACTGTAAAGGCGAAGTACTGTCGATCCCGGCGCCGGCCACCCATGCGGAAGAGTGGGACAAAATGAGTTCCGGCGTGACCGATATGTGGCTCTGGAAAACACCGCTGATCCTCCAGTTCGTTATGGATAATCCGGTATCGAAAACCACCTATGACGGAAATAGCTGGTTTGGTGAAGTGACCGCGCAGGGAAGAATAGATGTTAGCGCATCCTGGAATTAATCAACCATGACTGGAAAATTCCTGGCTATTTTTGCAATAAATTGCTTCATTTCCACAGGGGCAAATGCTTTAATTATCGAAAGTCTGAATATTGATTTTCTTCCCGAAAGAGAAGTTGTTTTTCAGCCGATAAAAAACGATACCAGCGAGCGTCAGAATTATACCGTGTCGCTTATTCAGGTAGACGTTCCTAAAGAGAAGGGAAAAGAAACCGAAATAAAAGACGGCGAAGTCATATATTCGCCTAAGCAATTAACGCTGGGGAGCGGTGAACGCGCGGGTTTTAAATTTTATTATACCGGCCCGCATGACAACAAAGAGCGATACTATCGCGTAAAATTCACCGAGACGCCGCTCCAGGCAAAGGTTATCACGCGCAAAGGCCAGCGCATCCAGTCGGATGTGGTGGTCTCGCTTGAGGCTATTTTGATTGTCCGACCATGGACACGACATTTTGATTATGCGTTTAGCAACGGGGTGGTGAGTAATACCGGGAATACCTATTTTAAATATGTTTCCTCGGTCGGGTGCAGTACGCAATACAACAATTCAAAATATATTCCACCGGGGCAACGGCTGGAAATAGATAATGCCGGGCAGGCTGCAAGGCGGATGATTATTTATGGCAATAAAATCATTCCGCTGACCACCTGCCCGTAGCAACCGCTTTCCTTCATAAAAGGAAATTAGCCTTTAGCATCATGCTAAAGATCCATCACTACAGGAGATAAAAATGAAAGCGATTTCATTCGTAGAAGCGAAAGACATTATTGGCGGCGCGTTAAACCCGTTCGCTGGTCTGGTTAAAGGTGCACAGCTGGGTTACGACACTGGCGCCAGCATCATGGGCATGGTTGGCGGTGTGGTTGGCGGAGTTCTGGGTGGCGCAATGGGCTTCCTGGGCGCGCTGGTTGGTAGCTACAACTAATTCACGTTAACAGGAAAAGTATCATGCAAGTTATCGATTTCAAAAAAGCACAGGCCATCATCGGTGGTTGGGATCCGTTTGCTGCCGCTATTCAGGGCGCAAGCGCGGGCTATAACGCGGGCAGCCAGATGTTAGGCGCGCTGGGCGGCACCATCGGCGGCGTATTCGGCCTGGTGGGCGGCTTCATCGGCGGTTTCTTCAGCGCCTAAGCGAGAAGCACGTTGTACGCATGGCCCGCATTGCCGGGCCATTTTTTTATTTCAGCCACGGATCATTATGTTTTCGCTCTTTCAGTATAAAAAACAGGGTAAGACCCCTGTTATTCGCCAGCATGAATTTACCGAATGTGGACTGGCCTGCCTGGCGATGGTGTTGGGGCACTACGACCACCATGTCTCCGTCAGCCAGCTGCGCCGGGAGATTTCCGTTTCCGCCGATGCGGGAACCTCAATGGCGGAATTGATGACCCTTGCCAGCGATAAAAATATGTCTGGCCGGGTGCTTAAAGGCGAAATCACTGAAATAGAAACGTCTGAGCTGCCGCTCATCGCCTTCTGGCGCGGCAACCATTTCGTGGTCATCGTGAAGATCGACAGCCGCAGCGTGACCGTTCACGACCCGGCCAGCGGCGTGCGTCGTTACCGTCTGAAAGAGGCGGAAAAACTCTTTTCCGGGTATGTGCTTGAGCTTAAGCCCACGCCGTGCTTCGAAAAGAAATCCCCGGATGAAACGCTCACGCTTGGCCGTTTAGCCAATAAATCTCCGAGCCTGTTCCAGCGCCAGCTGCTGCTGTTTGTGCTCTGTATTTTTACTCTCATCACCATGCTGGCAAGCCCCACCTACGTGCAGCTGATTATGGATGAGGCCATTTCCCGCAGCGACAGCGATCTGGTGATCCTGCTCACCGCGATCTTCGCTATCGTCTTTATCTTTGAAGTCATCGGTAAATTCCTCAAGCAGCTGCTTGAGATCCTGATGCGTAACATTGCCTATGACGATTTAAGCCAGTCCGTGCGCCACTACATGCTGCGCACCCAGACCAGCTGGTTCCGCTCGCGCCCGCCGGGCATCGTGCTGGCTATTGAGAAATCGCTCCACGCCTGCGCGGAGTTCATCAGCAATGGTTACGTGCAAATTCTCTTTTCCAGCCTGATCGCCGTCACCAGCCTGCTGTTTATGCTGCTGTATAACGTCAAAATTGCGCTGCTGACAATGCTGCTGATGGGCGTGTTTTTCCTGATCCGCTTTTCGCTGATCGGCCCCTATCAACGCGCGGTGGATGGCTCCATCGAGCGCACCGCCCAGTATGAGTCCCTGCTAGTGGAGACGCAGAAAGGGATCATAACGCTCAAAGCGAACAACATGGAGCAGGCCCGGGATGCGGTGATGGACAAATCCCAGCGCGAACACATCGCCGGGCTGATGCGTAAAGAGCGGCTACTGGCCCGCTTTGACGTGGCTTCGCTGCTGGTGATCAATGCCGAGCAGCTGCTGGTGGTCTGCTTTGGCGCGTGGCTGATCCTGGAAGGGCAGATGAGCATCGGGATGCTTTACGCCTATATCAGCTATAAGCGCTATTTTTCCGATGCCATGGTGCAGGTGGCGCAGAAGCTGCTGGACAAAAATGCCCTCAAGGGGCCGCTGGATCGCGTGGGCGACCTGCTGTTTGCTCCCTCTGAAACCAGCCAGTTTGGGAAGCGGATTGTCACCTCGCCGGTCTGTCTGCAATTTGAGGATGTCTCATTTGCCTATCCTGGCCGGGAGGCCACGCTACAGCATATCAACATGACCCTGAAGCAGGGCGAAGAGGCGGTGATTGTGGGCCAGAGCGGGTCGGGAAAAACCACGCTGCTGCGTCTGATCTCCGGCATGCTGCTGGCATCGTCTGGCACGCTGCGGATCAATAAGATCCCCATTGAGGAGTGCGATCTTTCCTCGCTGCGTCAGCACATCCGCATCGTCCATGCGGACGATATTCTCTTCACCGGCTCGATTCTGGACAACATCGCCTGCTTTGACAGCGCACCGGATAAAGAGCAGGTCATTGCCGCGTGTCGGCTGGCGGAGGTGGATCACGTCGTCGCCCGGCTGCCGCACGGCTACGAAACGGAGATGCTGCCGGGGAACACCTTTTTCTCTGCCGGGGAGATGCAGCGTCTGGTTCTGGCGCGCGCCCTGTACAGCCAGCCTAAGCTTCTGCTCTGTGACGAAGTGACGGCGAATCTGGATAAAACGACCGCGCAGAAAGTGCTGGCGAACCTGCGTAGCCTGGGGATTGGCCTGGTGTTTGTCACCCACTCGCCGGACGTGGTGGACTGTCAGGGGCGTCTCTATACCATGGAAAACGGCACCCTGCGGGAGAGTGAGCAATGATGCTTTTGCCGCGTCTCTATGCGCGACTCTGCGCGCGCCAGGCCGGGCGCACGCTGCTGGCAAACCGGATCACGCAAAACTACAGCCAGTTTATGCGTTGCCCGGAGGCCGATGTTCCGGCTGATTTTCTGCATCAGAATGCGCATGAGCTGAGCGGGTTTAACTTCGTGGAGCAGATCTTCCCGCCCGCGCTTTGGGCGCGCAACGTTAGTTTTGATCTGCACGGGTACGTGGCGCAGTGGACGCGGGAGCAGGCATTTTACAGTTCATCTCGCACCCTGCTACTGGGCATGCGCTGGGCGGGCTTTGGTCTGATCGTGGATGCGCTGCTCGCCACCGCGCCAGCCGATGTGCGCTTTCAGTTTATTACCCGTCACCCTGCGCTGCATAAGCTGATGGCCGCGCACGAAGGCCGACGCGCCAGCTCGTTTTTCGCCCCTCACCGCCTGGTGACGGTGCTGCTGATGGACGAACGCCTGCCGGATGCGCCGCTGTTCTCCACCCAGGCAGGGGATCAAAAGGCGTGGTTAACGGACGTCTCAACGCGGTTTTTATCGCGCTATGGCTACAGCGTCCGAACGCTGCTGCCGATCTGTTCGCTGCACGCGGCGGAGTTTGGGCTGGAGAGTCAGGCGTATGCGCCGGAGGATTACCGTCAGGCCGCCGCCGACACGCTGAACGCGCTGCGCAAAACCCCCACGCTCTGGAGTGCATGGGATGATCTTTCAGTGATTTATCATGGATGACATATCGTGAAATTAAAAAACCGAAGCGGACAGCGGCGGGCGCTGATCCCGCATCACTTCTCAAAAAGCTATCACATCAACGCGCCACGGCTGAAAGCCGTGCTGACCTTGTTCATCGCCTTTTTTCTCTGCCTGCTGGTCTTTGCGATTGTCTTTAATTTTTCGGAAACCACGCTGGCACGCGGGGTGCTGATCCCGGCGCAGGGCGATGTGGAGGTGCGCGCCAGAGAGTCCGGAACCCTTGTTGATTTTGCCGTCCGGCCCGGCCAGTACGTGAAGGAAAACGATCCGCTGTTCACCGTGTCGCAGGACTATGGCGGCAAGCAGGGCTCGGTGGTGCAGTTTGACCGCCAGCAGATGGAAGCGGAGAAGAAGCGCAGCGAGCAGCGCATTCAGGCCATTGAGGACTCGATTGCGTCGTATCGCAAAAATCTGGCGCAGCAGCTGGCTCTCACCGACAAGCAGATCGCCGTTTCCCGCGATAAGGTGAAGAAGCTGCGCGCGCTGTTAAAAAACAGCACCGACACCTACGAGGCGTGGAAATCCGTCTCCGGGAAGGGCTATGTCTCCAGAGTGGATCTCGATAAAAGCCACAATGATGTGCTCAATGCGCAGCTCAACCTGACGCTGGAGGAGAGCACTATTCTTGAGCTTGAGGCACGCAAAACCAGCCTGACCGACAGCACCCAGTCGCAAATTGACTCTCTGAGCGAAGAGCAGCTGTATGTGAAAAACCGCATCAGCGAAATCGATCGCAACCTGTCCAGCCGGGGAAGTTCCACCATGGCGATGCTGGCCCCTTCCGATGGTTACGTGGTGGCGATTAACTTCCCGCCTGGCCGGGCCATTACGCAAAATAGCGAGGTGGTGGTGGTGATCCGTAAAAATACCGCGGCGACGATGGAGGGGTACCTGTATGTTCCGGCAACGGGGGTGGGGCGCGTGGCGAAAGGCGATAAGGTTAAGCTGCGCTTCGACTCCTGGCCCGTGGACAAATACGGTTCGGTGGAGGCGACGCTGTCCGATTTCTATGAGGTAAACATTGATGCCCATTCGGCGCTGATCCCGCTCCAGGAAGGGCAGAACTACTACCTGGCTAAAGTGCGCGTCCCCTCCTGGTTTACCGACCCGGACAAGAAAAAGCGCATGCTGATGGGCGGGATGACGGTGAACGCCGATATCGTTATCGATCGTAAGCCGCTTATCAATCTGCTGATTGCCCCGCTGGAAAGGGTGCGCAAGCGGTTTATCGATTGACCCGATTTCATCGATCATCGCCCTTTGGCCCACATTCTTAACGGCACCCTGGGGCTATTCTCCTTCTCATACCAACCGGAGGATAGCCCATGAACATTACGCAAATTCGCAATGCCACCCAACTGATCACTTACGCGGGAAAACGCTTTTTAATCGACCCAATGCTGGCGCCAAAAGGCACTTATCCGGGTTTTCCCGGCACGGCGCGGGCTGATATTCGCAACCCGATGGTCGAGCTTCCCGTTGACGTTCAAACGCTTCTGGATGCTGACGCGGTGATCGTCACCCATACCCATGCCGATCACTGGGATCAGTACGCCGTTGAGCTGATCGCCAAAGGCAAGCCGATCTACGTGCAAAATGATAGCGATGCCGCGCTGCTGCGCAGCCAGGGATTTACCAACCTGACGATCATGACCGGGGAAACAACATACGGCGATATCCGGATAGTGAAAACCCACGGCGGCCAGCACGGTACTGACCGCGCTTACGCCGTGCCGGAGCTGGCAGAGTTTCTGGGGGAAGCCTGCGGCGTGGTGTTCCGTCATCCCGATGAGAAGACGCTTTATATCGCAGGGGATACCATCTGGCGCGATGCGGTGGCGGCCGATCTGCAAAAGCACCAGCCGGATATCGTCGTGCTCAACGCCGGTTACGCTCATGTCATTGGGTTTGGGCCGATTATCATGGGGGAAGAAGATCTGCTTAACGTGCATTTCCTGCTGCCGCAGGCGAAAATCGTGGCGACCCATATGGAAGCTATCAACCACTGCCTGCTGACCCGCCGCGCGCTGCGCGAGTATGTTGACGCCAACGAGATAAGTGACGCGGTGAGCATTCCTCAGGACGGCGAAACCGTTATATTCTGAGTGTTAAAGGGGAAAGGAGAGACAGATGCCGCTTGTTAACGTTGCTATTGTCGCGGTGGACGGGTTTAGCCCGTTCCACTACTCCGTCCCCTGCATTCTGTTTGGCGATACGGTATCCGGGGAAAAGCGCTTTAACGTTACGATCTGCGCTGAAAAACCGGGATTCCTGACCTCGAAAGACGGTTTTGCCCTGCATGCGACGCAGGATTTTTCTGCAATCGCATCGGCTGAAATTGTGGTTGTACCCTACTGGCAGCACGTGCTGGAGCGCCCGCCTCAGACGCTGCTCGACAGCCTGGTTCAGGCCAGAGACAACGGGGCGGAAATTGTTGGGCTGTGTCTGGGCTCGTTTGTACTGGGCTATGCGGGCATACTCAGCGGCAAACGGGCCGCCACCCACTGGGAGTTTGAACACCAGTTTCAGACGCTGTTTCCGGACGTTCGACTGGACATCAACGCGCTCTACGTGGACGACGGCAATGTGATCACCTCGGCAGGTACCGCCGCCGCGCTCGACTGCTGTTTGTATATCATCCGCCAGCGCTTTGGCAGCGTTGTCGCCAATCAGATTGCCCGCCGGATGATCGTCCCGCCGCACCGCGAGGGCGGGCAGGCGCAGTTTATTGCGCAACCTGTGCCGAAAGATACCCGCGACGGGCGGATTAACTGTCTCATTGACTACCTTCAGCAGCACATTTCCGAACCGCATAACCTGGATTCGCTGGCGGACGTGGTGTCGATGAGCCGACGCACGCTGACCCGCCATTTTATCAAGGCGACGGGCATGAGCGTTGCCGACTGGCTTACCGCCGAGCGCCTGCGGCGCAGCCAGATCCTGCTGGAGTCCGGCAGTCTGCCAATCGAAAGCGTCGCTGAGCAGGTGGGGTTTTTATCAGCGGTGACGTATCGGCAGCAGTTTAAGGCGCGCTTTGGTGTCAGTCCGGCGGAGTGGCGTAAGACGTTTCGCGTTAAGCCGTATGCAGCGAAAAATAATGCTGGCGCGATGGAATAAAAAGACGTGGGCGGCTTCTTTGCCTTTAAAGCTGGCGGCAATGGATATGCATCAGACGGGTTACAAGCACTTCTCTTCCGGTTAAGATAATCCACGTTACTTTCCAGAAGAAAAGGTAGTGGCATGAACAATATTGAAACGCAGTTACTTGAATCAGGTTTCACCGTAAAAGAATTAGCGTATCTGAACCGAAACATTAGCCGTTATGGTTCATCCCTGCTCGAGGTAGTGCTTGAGTTAGGTAAGCGATTTATCATGGTTCTGTGTATTACTGCGACTGTGGCCCTGATTTTCCTGGCGCTTCTTTTTTTCGCTGAACATTATAATATTGTTTCCGGTGGCATTTCTCTTTTCATCGTATTGATTATTGCCTGGTTTTTTCAACCCCCGATCATTACCTACAAAGCCTGGCGCTTCAGAAAGAAATACATTAGTTCTGTCCAGACGCATTAGAAATTAAATCAAACGAGACTTTTGCAGAGACACCCCAGCCGACAATTTTCATAGTGAGCGCTGCGCGATTCATTCCGTCGACTTTGCGGTAGAAATCCAGCGGGAGATAACGAAACAGACGCCATGATTCGGGTTTCCGGATGGCGCCAAATACCGTATAGACGCTTGCTGCCAGGCTTACGCTATTGAATACCCCAAGTGCTGATTCACGTTTAAATCCCATAAACTGAGCGATATCCATGACGCCATCTGCCAGCATACCTTCGGAGTTTGGTTGATGTTGAAGCGTTCTGTTAATTTCTTTTGAAATGGCATTTGCACCATCCATAACCAGAATCGCTCCTGCAAGCGCACCCACTGGATTCATTGTCATCATTGCACCAACACCTGCAACAATCTGTAACCCTGAAAGCACAACCTTAATCGATGAGATAACGTAACCGACGACTTTGTTATTTTCTTTAACCAGTTCAATCTGAGCAAAAAGCTGAGCTGTACGGGAGCGAAGCATTCTGCTTTGCTCAAGAAGACTTTCGTTCTCAGCCCGGATGTTTTTCAGGCATTCCATGCACTCCTCATCACTTCTGGCTGCCCGGGTAGCACTAAATTGTTGCATCACAAACTGCCGAATATCATCCATAAATTTAATCCGTGCGAGTCCGTCGCTGAGATGTTGCCCTCCGACAATATTCGCAGTATTGATGAGCTTGCGGGCTTCAAGATTTATCATTGTTTCAGCCCATGCGCGGGCGTTCTGACCAGGGAAAAGTACAATATCCATTTTAATTTTCTCATCTGATAACCAACGTTTACAGATTATCCTGGCATCAGAAACTGGCAACAATAAATTGGATAATCTGTCGCGAGCGCAGAATTCGCCGAAGGTATATACCGACGGAAATCATCTTCGTCGTTGATGGCGACCTTGAAAGTGGTGACAGCATAAAAGAAGTGCATTACCCCAGCCGCTCCATCCGTGTCTCCCCCTCCGCCATCGACAGCTGATACAGCGAAAACGATCGGTGCTTCTCAATCAAATGCGCCAGCTCCGGCGAATGGCTGGTGAGCCAGATCTGCGAATAGCGGCTGGCCTCGGCAATGAGGCTTGCCAGGGCGGGCAGCATCTGCGGATGCAGGCTGTTTTCCGGTTCGTTGAGGGCGATAAATGCGGGAGGGCGCGGGCTTAACAGCGCCACCGCCAGGCATAAAAAACGCAGCGTGCCGTCGGAGAACTCTGCCGGTTCCAGCGGTCTGCTCAGCCCCTCGCGCTGCATCATCATGCGGAAGCGCCCGCCGGTGTTGTCGCTGTAAAACACGCAGCCGGGGAAGGCCTGGTCGAGAATGCGCATCAGCAGCAGCTCGTCGCCAATTTCGACAATGGTCTGAAACGCGGCGGCCAGGTTCGCGCCGTCGCTGGCCAGCACCGGGGAGCGGAAACCCACCTGCGGCGCGCGGATCGCCGAGCCGGATGAAACGGAAAACTCATGATAAAAGCGCCAGTTACGCAGGGACTCGCGCATCTGCGACACTTCGGGGTAGAGGTGCGGTTCGCCGAGCTGCCCGAACACCGACTCGTTCTCATACAGCGTACCGCTGTGGGTCACTTTTTCGTGATGTACGTTGTTCAGGAATACGGCCTGGTTCTTACGCTTCATCAGCTGTGACGACGGACGACGGTGCTGGCCGCTCAGCCAGATAGATTCCTCTTTGATCACCGGATCGAGCTGAAACTGTGAGGGGTAGGGCAGCTTTTCCACGAACCCGACCTGAAGCTCATATTCATAGGTTTCCGTTTCCACCGCCAGGTTCATGCGCCGCAGTTGGTCGCTGCGGGTTTTGCCCGCCCAGAACACTTTCAAAATGCCGCCCTCGTTTGCCAGCGCCTGGGAGAATTGCCCCTGCGCCGCGCTGTGCATCAGGTAAATCGCTTTATAAATATTGGATTTTCCGGTGCCGTTGGGGCCGAACACGATATTGAGCTGTTCCAGCTCAAGCGACATATCGCGAATTGAGCGGTAGTTTTGAATATGCAGATTTTTGATCATCGGGTTACTCCGCTGTGCACGCTTAACCTGTACAGAATTACAGTATTTTACGCTGAGCGCAAAAAAAAAGACGACAGTGAGGGTGTCGTCTAAACGGGGTACAGCTTTGGGCCTCTGTGGGTCAATGGGGCCTTCGCTTCTTTCTTATCAGGTAACGGCCAGACGCAGACCCAAATCATCAGGATAGGGATCAAAGTAGTTTTGCGTCATCAGATACCGGTCAGGGTATTCAGCCAGATAATGCTTAAGCAGCGTCAGCGGCGCGAGGATCGGCAGCAGTCCGTCCCGGTAATGCAGGATCACATCACGCAGTTCTCCGCGCTGGCGGCTGTTCAGCTGGTTACGGAAATAGCCCTGAATGTGCATCAGCACGTTAGTGTGATTCTTCCGCGAAGCAGGTTTTTTCAGGATGGTCATCAGTTTGTCGCGATAGGCCACGAAAAACGCGTCCAGATCGTCCCACTCGTGCAGTGATGCCACGAACGGGCCAATTTCACGGTAGCCTGCCTGATGGTGCGCCAGAAGCTGAAGCTTATAGCGGCTGTGAAAGTCCAGCAGAGCACGGCGCGTCAGGCCATTTTTACGCATTACGTTCAGTTCGTGGAGGGCAAAAACGCGCTCAACAAAGTTTTCCCGCAGTACCGGATCGTGCAGGCGACCGTCTTCTTCGACGGGCAGCCAGGGGAAAGTTTCAAGGAGGGCGGCGGTGAACAGCCCGACACCCTCCTTGCGGCCCCGGTTGCCGTTTTCGTCGTACAGCCGCACGCGCTCCATGCCGCAGCTGGGGGATTTTGCACAAACGATAAACCCCGACAGATCGCCGATTTTCGGCAGATAATCTGCCGTAAATGCGGCCATCTTCTGCGTGACGTCATCGTGGGGCGCTTTGCTGAACCGCATTTCTGTCTCGCCGCCGGTGGTCATCACCAGGCGCAGCGCCGGACGAGGCGTGGGCAGGCCGATAGCCATTTCAGGGCATACCGGGCGGAAAGCGACCCACTGCGCCAGCTCATCCATCACAAAGCCCATACGCTTATGCCCGCCGTCAAAGCGAACGGCGGAACCGGTCAAACATCCGCTAATACCCAGCACAGGTTTTGTTGTCATGGTGTGCACCTCCCGATCTCATATCTAAAAGTTACACAACAATGCGAGTTTGTCCAAGTATTGGCGGGATTATTTTTTAATCGTCTTTAAAATCAAGAGCAATCAGCTGCCCTTGTAGGTTGAGTAACCGTACTGGCTGAGCAGAAGCGGGATGTGCAGTTTTTCATTGGTGCGGGTGACGGTGAACAGCACCGGCACTTCCGGGAAGAAGGAGTCCAGCTTTTTGCCGTGGAAGTAATCGGCGGTTTTGAAGGTCACTTTATACACGCCAGGTGCCATATCCTGATCCTGCGGATAAAGCGATTTAATGCGCCCGTCGTGGTCGGTTTTACCGCTGGCAATCGGGGTCCACTTGTCCTGCTCCTGCTTCTCCAGCGTAACGGTCACATCTGCTGGCGGCATACCGGTTTGCTGGTCCAGAACGTGGACGCTCAGGGTGCCTGCCGGGGCGCTGAATGCGGCAGGCGCGAAAGCCATTGCAGCCAGCATCATCAGAGGGAGTGTCTTTTTCATCGTGTTTTCCTGTTGAGTTGTCGGTGACAGGAAAACGTTAGCACTCGCTGCGCGAAAAAATATTCAACTTTTCGTGAAGATTGCCACAGCAGAAAATAATCAGAGGATAATTACCTCAAGGGAAACCTGCTGCTGCCACTGCGCAACCTGCTTTTTCCGCGCGGCGGTGAGTTTGCCGCTGGTGACCAGCAGCCATTTGCGATCCGGGAAAATTTCCGGGGCCAGCGCGGCAGGGGGAACCGGCAGGATGTCGATGCGGTGGCCCTGGCCGGTGCGCGTTAACGCTTCGAGCCAGATTTCACACGGGTCGTTGAGGTACCAGCCGCTGATGAGAACGTTATCGCCCGGCGCTTTTTTATCGCCCTCAAGGCAAAACGAGGTATAGGCGATGAGGATGCCGTCGAGGATCTCACGCAGCGTCATGGCGGCGGCGACGTTGGCCGATATCTGGCTGCGCAACGGACGCAGCACGTTAGTGACCAGCTCTGGCCTTGGGTATTCGCGTCCGGCGTCGTAAATCATCTGACGCAGGGATTCAATTTTCCCCTCCTGCAACTTTTGCATCATGGCCTGTTGTAGGGTTTGCCAGTTATTGGCGCGGCGCGGCACAGGACGTTCCAGCAGTGATTTAACCTGACCGATGGGTACGCCTTTTTTTACCCAGTCGAGGATTTTCAGCGCCTGCTGAACGTCCTCATCGCTGTACAGGCGGTGACCGCCGTCCGTACGCTCGGGTTTGAGCAAGCCATAGCGTCGCTGCCACGCCCGCAGCGTGGTGGCGGTGATGCCGCTGAGTCTGGCGAATTCGCCGATGGAGTAAGCCATGTCTGCATCCGAAGAGAAGGAGTTGTCTCAATATACTACGAATATTCTCCGACGGGATGAAGCGCCGCACGGGTGCGCTACACTTAACGTCCAACCGCGTAAATGAAAGGAGTTCTCATGAGGCTATGGCCTGTAGTTACCGGTGTCGCCATTGCGCTGACTCTGGTTGCCTGTAAATCTCCCACGCCGCCGAAAGGCGTGCAGCCCATTACCGGCTTTGATGCCAGCCGCTATCTCGGCAAATGGTATGAAGTCGCCCGACTGGAAAACCGCTTTGAGCGCGGTCTGGAACAGGTCACCGCGACGTACGGCAAGCGCAGCGATGGCGGTATCAGCGTACTGAACCGCGGCTATGATCCGGTGAAGAACAAATGGAATGAGAGCGAAGGAAAGGCGTACTTTACCGGCGAACCGACTACGGCTGCGCTGAAGGTATCGTTCTTCGGCCCGTTCTACGGCGGCTATAACGTGATCAAGCTGGACGATAAGTACCAGTACGCGCTGGTCAGCGGCCCGAACCGTGACTACCTGTGGATTTTATCGCGCACCCCGACCATTCCGGATGCGGTAAAACAGGACTACCTGAACACCGCACGCGGTCTGGGCTTCCGGGTCGATCAGCTGGTGTGGGTGAAGCACTAACCTACTGATACGAAAAGGTGATGCTTGCCAGGGCATTGGCCGAGCCGGGGACCAGGTCTCCGGTTCGGATGTACTGCGCCTGGAACGGCAGCGACAGCGTTTGTGCTGCGCTGGTGGTCTGGATGAAAAACTGTCCCGTCGTGCCTGCGGCCGAGCTGTCTGGCCCCATCATCAGCGGCCCGGTACCGTTATAGAAAAACTGCACGCCAATGCCGGAGGCCGTGGAGTCCCCGGTCAGCGTCACGACCGACGAGGTATTTGACGGTGTGGTCTGATCGGTCATCACTGCGTTAACCGCCACGTTCTCATCGCAGGTCAGGCTGACGTTAAACTCCCCCGACGGCGAGGTGCTGCCTACGCTGGGCAGCGTGTGAACATCAATGGTGCCCAGGTCGACGTTGGCGCTTTTTGTGCCTACCGTGCAGCCGCTTGCCGTCACCGTGATGGTGGTGGGGTTGATGATCACCTGCGCGGTTTTCACTTCGTTGTTATAGGCCGTCAGGATCGCCGCGTTAATGGTCGGGGTCTGGTATACGCCGGATTTCAGCGGAACGCCGGTCTTGATAAACGTCACTTTTGCCGACCAGCCCAGTGCGGTGGCGTAACCGTTAGTCCCATCGGCCGGATAGCTCTGCGTAATGCCCGTCTGCATCGGCACATAGGTGGTGCCGTTATAATCTTTGAGCCCAAGAATGAAGCCGATGCCGGGCACGCCCGTTTCAAATACCATGTAATTTGCGCCATCAAGAATAACCGTGATGCCGGTGGCGGTTATACTGCTGCTCGGCTCCAGCGTCCCTTTGGAGCAGGTAAATACCAGGCCGCACCAGAACACTTCCGAGACGCTCGCAGAGGCGCTCCATTCAGAGCCGATCGTCTTTCCAGGCACGATGGAGTCTGCCGGGCCGGACCACGACATGGGCGTTGGCGAAAGGGTGATATCCGATGTCCAGGAGAGGGCAAGCGCCTGAGAGGACATGAAAAACAGGGCTAAAAACAGTAAACGCATTATTGATACTCCGTCGTCCAGGTCGCCACTGCCGAAACGTCTCCGGCATTGACCGGCGCACCCGTGGCGGCCAGTCGCGCATAGAAGGTCATTTTTACGCTGTCATCCCCCGCCGCGCCGTAAGCAGCGGTTTGGGTGTCCAGCGGGATAAGTACGCTGTCTTTATCCAGAATCTGCACTGCCACGCCGGTCGCGCCGCCGTCAGCGACTTTCAGAAGCTGCGGGTTTTCGTCATCCGGCGTACCGCTGAAGCGGATTTTCACGCCAGCAAAGGTGGGGCCGCACGCTTCAAGGGTGAGCGTGAAGGGCGTTTTGATATTGCTGACCGCCCCCGCCTCGCTAAATTGCTTCACGCCGAGGGTGCCCAGCGGCACGTTTTGCTCCTTCGAATCTTCCGAGACAATGCAGGTATTGCCGATCACGTTGCCGGTCACGGAAACCAGCACGTCATAGCCGCGCGCGGGGACGGTGATGACCATCAGCAGGATCAGGGGGAGGAAACGGACGGTTACTGACATATGGCCTCCTGGGAATAAAGCCCGGTGCGGGCGTGATAATTCTGCGGGTTCAACGCATAGCGGATCGTGCAGCGCTGGGCGCTGTCGCGTCCCCATACGGCATGCAAGGTTCCCTGCGCTGACAGGCCGGTCAGATACACGCTGCCGCCGTCGCCGACGATACCGCTGGCTTTGTCATCCTCTGACGAGACCAGCGTGCCGAAGGGGAGCACGTCTTTAGCGTGACGTACGATAAACATCGCTTTTGCTCCCTGACGCGTGGTGAGGGTGGCGCGAACCAGTGCCCCGTCGCTGGGGATTTTATTGGCGATGGCGTTCTCAAGTTCCACGTCATTGCCCACGGTGGTGACATCCAGCGCAACCTGATTAACGCGATACGGCGTGGCGTACGGGATCACCGCATAGCCCCGGCTGTCGGTTTTGATGCCCTTGTGGTTGAGCACGGCGACATGGCTGGCGCCCGGGGCTTTCACCAGAATATTGGTGTTCCCGAGCGGCTGGCTCAGCGTCAGACCATCCTCATGCAGCACCGCTCCGCCGCTCATCCCGTAGCTGAGGTTGCGGGAGTCACCGGCGTAGCTGTAGCCCAGGTTATAGTCTCCCCACGCGCCCTCGTATTGCAGCGCGGCATCGCCGCCGTAGTGCTGCTGCGCGCTGTAGCGCTGGTTGACGCTATAGAAAAGATTTTCCTGCCCCGGCAGATAACCACTGACACCGGTACTGGCGGTGGTGCCAGCGGGATCCGCATGGGTAGCGGTAAAACGGAGACGGGTCGACAGCGCCGGGTTACCCAGCGGCACCGACAGGGACAACGCGAGGATATTGTCTTTCTTGTTGTCGTACAGGCCAGAGCTACGCTGGGCGCTGATGCCAAGCGACAGGTTACGAAACGTCGCGTTCCACGCGAACTGCAAACTTTGCGTGGTTTTTGACGTATTCCAGTAGGTTTGTTGATCCCAGGACAGCGACAGCGCGCCGTATTCGCCCATCGGCTGCGACAACAGCAGCTGATTTTTTGCCTTACGCGACATATGCAGGTTGTAAACCGTGTCGTAGTGAGTGGTGACGGTGCCATCGTCTTCCACGGTCTGTTCTGGCGCTCCGCCCGCCATGCCTTTGTAAGTGGTATCGCTGAGGGTATAAAACCCTGCCGTTGAGTAACGCAGCGAGAAGAAATTGACCCGCGTCCCGATATCGTTCAGCAGCTTGCTGTACCGCAGGCGCACCGAATCCCCGGTGTAGTGCTGGTTATCAGCCAGCTGGCTGCGGGCATGGGTGAGGTCGAGGGAGTAGGCGCCAAAGTGGCCGAGATTCTGCCCGATCCCGAAGGCCAGGCCGGTGTAGCGATCGGAAAACTGCGCCCCGCCATAAAACGTGAGGCCGTATCGCCAGCCCAGGAACAGCTCGCCCTGCGCGAAGGAGGGCGAGATCTGATTGCCCGCAGGACGGTATTTCCCCGCCCCCAGAGCATATTTGACCTGACCGTTACGCACCAGATTCGGCACACTGGCAAAGGGCAGGGTGTATTGCGTCTGGCTACCGTCGCTCTCCTGAATGGTGACCGCGAGGTCGCCGCCGGAAGAGGTCGGATAGAGATCTTTCAGCACAAACGCCCCCGGCGGAACGGAGGTTTGATAGATGACGTTACCGTTCTGGCGAACCGTCACCGTGGCATTGCTGCGCGCGATGCCGCGCACTTCAGGCGCGTAACCGCTCAGGCTGGCGGGCAACATATTGTCATCGGTCTTCAGGGCAATCCCACGCAGGCCAACGGCGTCAAACACCTGCGAGGAGGTGAACGTTTCACCGGCGTAAACCTGGGCACGCAGGGCGCGGATATCCCGCTGTAGCCAGGTCTGGACGTGGGTGAGCTCGTTACTCTCTTTGGTCCACGTGGTGAAATCACGCAGCCGCCATGCGCCCAGGTTGGCGCCGCTGTTCAGGCTCACAAACAGCTGTTGTTCCCGCGTGCGCGTCTCGCCCCGGTAGTCATTATTCGCGCCATTGACCACATAGTTCAGCCACGCGGCAGGGATGCCGGATTCCCAGCTCTCCGGGCTGACGTATCCGCGCGGCAGAGCGCGCATCGCGCTTTGCGGTACGGTGAAGTTGAGGGTAAGCGTCCTCTGGTCAAAATCAAACCGGGTATCGGCGAATGACTGGGTTAAAAAAATGCAGCGCTGCGCAGGCGGCAGCTCACCCCCTTTAGCCTGACGGCTGTCGATGCCAAGTGCGGCGAATTGTGCAGGCGTAAGGCACGGCAGGGCTTCACCGGCGGTGCTTTCAGCGACGCGAAACGTGACGTTACCTGTGAACGCGAACTGGGTGTTGATATACACGTTAAGATTGTACTCGCCCGGCGGCAACGCGCTCCCGGCGTTGACCCAGGCGAGATCGGCGCTGTTGGCGCGCTCGCCGTTGAGAAACGCAGGATTAAATTGCAGCTCGCTTTCGGCAGCCACGGCTTGCCGAATCACCAGGGCGATCGCCGTGGCGCACAGGATTTTAATTTTCATGTGGTCACGCCTTACTGTTTTTATTATTGGGACAATGACGTGCGGGTGACGGGCGTCCAGGCCCCATAATCGTTAATCGTCTGGTAGCTCATGCTGCTCGCATGGCTGAAGGTGTCTGCCAGCGTCACGCTGGCTTTCGGCGGTACCATGACGGGCGATACCGGCCTGCCATCAATTTTCACGTTAATGGTGGTGAGGTAATACGGCGTTGGGTTGGTCAGCGTGACCTTGCCCGCGCGGTAGGCGCCGGCAAGGTTTTTCCATGCCTCCCCTGCACCTTCCCTGAGCCGCTCCGGGCGATAAAAGACCTTGATGCGGTTGGCAGAGGCGAATTGCAGCGAATTGCCGGAACCGTTTTTAACCTGCTGTGGGATAGCTTTGACCGTCATCCAGTACAGCGTCTCGCGATCGGATGGCAGGGCGTTGCCGCTGAACATGATTTTCACCGCGCTTTCGCTGGCGGGCTTCATGACGTACAGCGGCGGCGTGATGACGAAGTCGTTGGTACGGCTCCCTTTCTCGTCTTCCATCCATGACTGGATCAGGAACGTGGCATCAGGGTGGGTATTTCTTACCTGCATCATCATCTGCGTAGCCGCGCCTGCGTAGACCAGCCGCGTTGCGCCTAACCCCACGCCGCCTGCGTACACGGCGGATGAACATAACGTGCCAGCCAGACAAATCCATGTGTTTACGCGCATTGTGCGTCTCCTGAAAGCTGAGTCAGACCCGGCCAGCAGACCGGGCCTGAAGATTACGAATAGGTCACGGTGTAGGTGGCGACCGCGCTGGCATCACCCGCCGTGGCGTTGCCCAGTGGGGAGTAATATTTCGCGCTGAAGTTCAGGGTGTTCGCCCCCGCACGCAGGGGGATCGCTGCTGCCGGCTCACCCAGCCTGACGACGTTGCCCTGTTCGTCATAAAGACGGATAGCGACATGCTGCGCCGAGCCCGCGCCGCCGTTTACTCCCGCGGCCAGGCTATTGACATCGGTACTGTCCGGCGTACCGGTGAAGGTGATAGCCACGGTCGTTGCGGCGATGGGGTTATTTTCCGTGGACGCGGAGGTATCGGCGATTTCGCAATCTTCCAGGGTGATGGAGAAGGCTTTTGCGGTACTGGCTTCACTGCCTGCGGCAGCCAGCGTGGCGGTACGCACTTCCCCCATGTCGACGTCGATATTGGCGCTACCGGCGCTGATGGCACAGGCGGAGGTCACCACTTTACCGCTGAAGTTAACCGTGCCGCCGCTGGTGGTGGCGGCCAGTGCTGAGCCCGCTGGCAGCAGGGCGGCAATGCTTAATGCCAGCAGAGAATGGCAAGTAAGGCGTGCTTTCATTTCATAGTTCCTTGGTTTTTTTATTACGAGATTTGCTCTGAAAGCGGCAGGTCTAACTGGTTAAAAAGACCAGCAAATCTGTCTTATTCCTGAGCCCGAGTTTCCTTATCGCTGAGCTTTTTAAGGCGCTCACGCGGCGATAAGAAAGTTTCTCCAGTTCTGCGATGTAACGTATATCCAGTCCGTTCCTGAGTTCCTTTAATACCCTCCTTTCTCCAGGCGTTAGCGATAACGCCGCTGGCTGCTTTTGGGGCCGATAATGGCTATCGACCATTTTTGCTAGCTTTATCCGCCACTGATAAACCGTGTTCTGTAGCGAGATATAGGCATCAATATCTTCCCGGACCCATAACAGGGAATGGGCAGAGGTTGAGTACAGGCAGATCATCACTTCAGGGTGCGTGGCTTTGATTTTTTTTAAATATTTCAGTGAGTCATACCCTGTATGGTATTTCTCTGCGCCGGATATAAATAAGATATCGACACGAATCGACGACAGCGCCTTATCCAGTTCCTGATAACCTCCTTCGATGATAATGATGTGAAGGTCGTGGCGGATGCTGCGTAATAACGTTTTAATGCCGTTTCTTGCATAATGATCGCCGCCCATCAGTGCAACAGTTATATGCTGTGTTATTTGGCTATTGTTCGTCATGTTATTCCTCGATTTATAATAGTAATCAGGCGAATTATTTATAAGGTTATCGCCAGTATTCTCGAAGCAATGACGTATTGCATAGTGTAGGCCTACTATACGTCGGCCAATAAAGAGGTAATCTGAATTAATCTAAAATTGTATTAATTACTAAGATCGAGACCGGTTACGACGCTTCCCTCTGATTGGTCTTATTCCGCTTCGCTTTCTGTAAATTATGATAGCCGCTATTTTTAATGAAAATTTAGCTTTGATAAATGTTTTGTAAGGAGTTTGTCGTCTGGTGTCAGTGCGGGTGTGAAGTTGCTGACGGGGAATAACAATTTACGAATGTTATCATCGATAAAAACTGATAGAAAGGTGGCTGAAAAGCATACAAAAACCATATAAGTTATTGATATTGGTCAGGTTGAGAAAACTTAAGGCTTAAGGGTGCTGAATATTTCAGACACGCATGTCCGTGGCGTACAATGTTTTTTTATGTAGATATTTGTCAATGTCAAGAGGCGAGGAGTGCGCCAAAAGGTGAGGCTCTGATAAATGAGATGCTGCCGATAGTCAGATACTTCTGTGGAGCGGAAATTCACTTCACAAAACATCATAATGAGGATGATCGCGGATGAAGTGGCTCTGCAAGCCGCATTCTACAAGGGTTGAGTTCTTATGCAGGTTCAGTGAAGCTTAAGGGATGAAATATAAATTAAGATTTTTCGCCAATGGCGAAGATATACAGCATGCCGTTAATCAGTCACATTAATCCCGACGTGAATGTCATCCCATACATGCGGTGACCCAGGTTCAACATCTGTTAACCGGAGAATTCATACTGCCCCTATGCATAAGCATTACATTATAAATAATATCGTCGAATTTCATCCTGCGGCCAGCACGTTACGTGATATCAACAATCCTGACCGTGTGGTTGTGTTAAATTCGCCAGCAGGCCGATGCCTGTTGTTATTAATCGACAGAGCGGGGTCGATTGTCACTCAGCAAGAGTTCCTTGATATTGTCTGGCAAAGCCGCGGCATGCTTGTCTCCTCCAATACCTATTACCAGAACATCTCCATCCTGCGCAAAGGGCTCAAAAAGATTGGTTTTGAAACTGACCCTATCGTTACCATTCCGCGGATTGGGTTGACGCTGGCAAGCGACACGCAAATAACCGTCAGAGAGTCTTCACCTGTCGCGCCTCAACCCGCAGAGGAACAATGTGTGGAGGCGCCAGCGATCGAGGAGGTCTCTGCATCCTCCGCGCCAGCAACGCCCGTTGCCAGGAAGCCCACGCGCTGGCTGGCTGTTGTCATGGGGCTATTGATCGTCCTGGCCGGGGCAGGCGTGACGGGATATATGAACGCCACAGAAAACCGTTTTGTTGAGGATTACCGTTTTGCGGCATCCGTCGGAGCCTGTCGCGTTTATCTTGCGAACGACATTCAGACTCACGCTGAACGCGCTTCCGCGCTGACCTATGTGGAACAATTCAAGGCTGAATGCGCGCAATATCCCTGGGTTTACATCAGCTGGTACGCTCTGCTTCCTCGTGCGTCGGTTATTCGCTGCGACCGGCCAATGAAAGAACCGAACCGCTGTATATCTGATTATTTCCTGAAGGATAGCTAGCATGACTCGTTTTCGGCAGATGCTGTATATCATCGTGACGGGCCTCGTCACGGCAGGCGTGCTGACGGGCTATTACCTGTGGCACCGAACTTACGTTCAGCCTTTTTCATGCCAGGCTAATCTGGTCCAGCACCATCCGGATGAGACGCTGACGGTCTGGCTGAATTACACCTTCGACGGGAAATTCGGCACCCTGAGCATGAATGGCCGGGCAAAGAGCGATCCGGGTAAAACCATCGACAGGAAAATTTCCTTTCGGGTGGAGAGACAAGATCATCTCTATTTGCTGACGTCAGAAAAAAATATGACGTTCCCGGACGATAATGTTGACGACAGCTGGCTGGAAAAATATGAACCGCAATTTTTTGTCTATCCGGGCAAGAGTATTTATATGCGGATCAATGAACAACATAATGGTAACTATATCTTTACCTTAGGAACATTACCGACATATGTGTGTCGTGGTTCAAAAAAAGAATGATATAAACGAGAAAAACATTATATTTTCCTCCCTTCTCATTTATGCTTGATTTAAAATATCAGGATTATCTTAGAAATATAAAGTGCGACAGATCATGTTGCGATAATGTAATTAATTTTAAATTTGGCAAGTAAATGAAAAGTGTATTTGACTCCTCCGATGGGGGGAAATCAGTACCGGAAAAGTGTCTGCATATTGGGTTGATATTATGGCCCCGTTATTCACTCCTGGCCGTCTCCGGATTGCTGGAGGCGCTGCGTTATGCAGCGAAAGCTCAGGATAAATTAGCATTTAAAATCAGCCTGATAAGTGAATTTCCTGATATCCCGATTATCAGCAATGCGGGGATTATCATGAGACCGGATTCCACCCATGCGCCGCCGGACAGTTTTAACTACCTTGCTGTTATCGGCGGTGAATTGCAGTATCTGGACTTAGGGTATCAGGGGGATAAAGCGTATCTGGCACATGCCCACCATGCCGGGGTTCCGCTCATTGGCATTGGCACCGGCAGTTTTGTCCTCGCACAGGAAGGATTGCTGAATGAACGACGAGCGTCCATCCATCCTTTCCACCTTGATGCATTTCGGCAGGCTTTCCCGCTGGTTTATGCTGAGCAAGGGTATGATTTCATCGACGATGGCGATGTGCTGACCTGCCCGGGCGGTATTTCCACCCTGACGCTGGCAACTGAGCTTATCCGCGCCCATGCCGGGGATGATATCGCCAGCACCACCTGTCAGCGTTTGTCGCTCGTTCCGCATGAAATTGCCACCCCACGTCCGGCGAATCTTGCGCTTATCCCTGACTCGCGGTTGCGCCGCGCCGTCATGCTGATTGAACAGTTCCTGACCCGGCCGCTCACCACCGCCGGGCTTGCGCGAGAAGTGGCATTGAGTGAACGCCAGCTCAACCGCCTGTTCCACGCAGAATTCGGCAAAACGGCCCGCGAATTTATCCGCAGCGCCAGGCTGCGCTATGCTTGCTGGCTGCTGAAGAACTCGCAGCAAAGCGTGACGGATATTGCGCAGCGGATGGGATTCAGCGACTGCGCGCACTTTATTCGTCATTTCCAGACGGAGTATGGTTGTACGCCTGGGGTGTGGCGCACGTCGCAGAGCTGAATATCATTACATTGCTGCCCTGAAACTTTACTCAACCGGAATATCACCATGAAAATAGAAGCCGCACACCCCTCGCAATTTGAACGCCTCGTCGCAGTCTGGGAGTCGTCCGTACGCGCCACGCACCGCTTTTTGCAGGAAAGCGATATCGCGGCGCTGCGTCCGTTATTGCTCAACGCATATTTGCCTAATCTCAGGGTTGTGATTGCCCGGGATGACGTGGGTATTATTCACGGCTTTTTGGGCGTGGATAAAAATCGCATTGAAATGCTGTTTGTGGATGATGCGAGCCGGGGGAAGGGTATCGGGAAAATGCTGCTGCAATATGCCATTGCAGAATTCGGCGTAAATGAAGTGGATGTGAACGAGCAGAATCCGCAGGGGGTGGCGTTTTATCGTCATATGGGGTTTGAGCAGGTCGGGCGCTCGGCACTGGACGGGCAGGGGAATCCGTTTCCGCTGTTGCATATGCGGTTGAGTGGACAGGCTTAACGCCCTCTTCTGTAAAAGAGGGAGCCTGCAAGCTAGTTACTGGTTATTTGCCCGATAATTACGCCGCGCAATTTTTCGCCATCAAAGTAATAAGAGACGGTATTGTTCTGAACAAATCCATCCTGTACAGGTGTCTCCTGATAAAGCAGGATCTTTTTTCTGTTGCCGATTGCTTTTTTGCCGAACAATTCAACTAAATCCCCGTGAGTGGCATTTAACAATGGAACGCCAGAGACTGAGACACTGACTCGTTCCGTTGTATTCACACACTCTTTATGGATGCCATCCCTGGATATGGCTAGCGCAGTTAACAGCCCTGCACCCATTTCGTTATCTGAAATGAACCAATAATTGGTGCCATCGTCGTCATGAAGGCAGATCCAGTGCGCGGAGCTGTCTTTCTCCACGTATGTACTGAAAATCTGAGACAGATGAGTAACTTCCATCTGAACCGTTTTCTTGCCGATCGTGATGGTCGGGGAAAGGGGCACTATGGTTGAAATTTCCGTCAGCGAGCCGTCTTCATCGTAATACTGTGTTGCGAAGCCGGTCATTTCAGATGCTGAGACGTGCGAACTGACTGCAACGAGTAATGGCAATGAACAAATTAAACGCTTCATTTGACAATCAACACCGTATCGTTGCTTTTCCAGATGCTTCTTCTCGCACTCAAAGGAGCAATAATGCAGCCCTCTGAAGAGTCATCAGGGTGCAAACTGCTTTTGCCATGAATTTTAAATGAGTCTCTGCCACATATATCATTTGTCGAGTAGGGCGTGAGGCTGAGGGTATATTTTCCTGTGTGGGCAGAATTATGAGGGGAACCAATTGTGTATTTCCCTCGAGGTAGAGGCCCACTGTTTTTTACACATTCTTGAGATGGATCGTTTTTGTAACCACTTGCTCCTGCATAATCTGCATCGAACTGATAAACACCATCAAGATAAAATTTGTGCTCTTTTACATTATATTCCCAGGACATACTTTCTCCTTAAGCGCGTTCCTTCCAGGTATCAGAATGAATGATGTTTCCATCTATGTAATGCCATGTTATTTTTTCATATGTTAGATCTACATATTCACAATGTGTATAGCGTTCGTTTTGCGGTAGTTTAATGTCAAACATGAGTGGTTCAATTTGAACTACTCTTGCATTTTCTAAAGTTGTCTTAAAGTAAGCCTCTTCGAGCCCGTTATAGTTGATCCTGTAAAATATAAATTCTGCTCTTGTTAGTGTTTGTCCAGTGCTCAAGGCCTTGTATAGATATGAGGATGAGGAATCAATCTCTTTCATGAATGCATAGGTGCTACTAATACGTTTTGAAGTGATTTTTCCGGAGTGCTTATCAATAGGTTGTTCGATTGAGTGCATAAATTCAATAACTTCTATTGAGCCTTCGCGATCTTTTACATCGACAGAGCCTTTAATTCTCCGGCCTGCATCGTCCTCAAGCCATAAGTAAACAGGTATAGCCATCTCAATCTCCTTTTATAGACTGAGGGAAACTACGCTTCATTATGGATTTAATTTGTGACATTTATTTCAAAATAGAAAAGAAAATAAAATATGGAAGTGGGACTTAAAATTGCTCTTTGCGATGTATAAGTTTCTCAAATATATTTCCAAAAATTATAACATTGAATTATGATTTCGTTGCCATCGTAAGATAAATGCTAATTAAAAATAGCATCAGGTATTGAAATGATGAATGTCATCAAATATTGAACTTGTAAGTTAGCATTACATGTTGGGTTCGATTGCTTTTTGGATGTTATGGAAGAAATCTGGCATTCTATATTGTTTTTTATGTTGGCTGCATGCCCAGCAGCCAACTTGATAACAGCGGGAACGGTTATGATAATTGCAGGCTCGCCAGCGTGTTCTCGATCTGGCATAACTTTGCTTTAGTGCGTTTGTAATCGTCCAGAATCCTTTGCTCCTGCTCGTTATACGCCACCAGAACGATGCATCCTTTCATGACCTTTACCGTGACCTGCTGTCCGGTATCAAACCCCGCCGCGCGCAGCCACTTGCCGGAAAGGATGATTTTTGGTGTAGATTTGTCGAAAACATTCGGGCGGTATCCCACAATTAACGAACGCTCGGTTCCGGATTGGTCGGTGTCTGGGGTAGAATGCGAATCAGCCATAATCAACTCCTTGATAGTTGGTGAGGTTAGACGCCCTTTAGTGCTCCAACACTGCTGGGCGTTGTCAAAATTCCGAATCCATGTGGTAGGTACCACGTGCGAATAAATTAACCGAAGTGGTACCTACCATGCAAGAGAAAAAGAAACCAAATTTTGACCGCACTAAGAGCACGATGAAGAACATACGTTTCGAGGATGAGCTTTTGGAGCAGATCGAGAAGGCGGCGGGGAAAGGGAATTTTAGTAAATGGGTGAAGGAGGCTTGTAGGTTAAGATTATTATCTAGCCAAAGAGAGTAGTAAATATGGAAATATTAATTGATGAATCAGGTTCATTTACTCCTGAAAGTGAACTAGAAAATTCTTGGAGTGTAGTTGCTGCTTATATTTGTCCGGAAACTGAAAAAAGGAAATATAGGAATGCCCTCAATAATTTAAAAAAAAGGAATGGTTTGGGCAGACAAGAGATAAAATTAGTTAACATTAGTGAAAGTAACTATATTTTGTTTCTTCAAGAAATTTCGCAGCTGAACGGTAGTCTTTTTTGTGTTGTAACAGACTCATATTATAATAATAAAAGCTTTATCGAAAATCATAAAGATACGCATGTGAAAACCATAGTAAATAGTATTGAGCAGATGCGTTATCACGAGGGAAAACTTGCTCAACATTTGATGGCAAAAGAATTATTGTCTGTATCTCTCCCACTTTATATTCAGTTGATGTGCCAAATAAGATTAGTGCATACAATAATCTCCCAATCTGTAAATTACTATGCACAACGACAACCACAGACGTTAAAAAAATTCAAATGGCGTTTAGATCAAAAACAGCCGTCTCACAAAACTAAGTATGAGTTGATATTTGAAAAATTTTCACCAGCTTTGTTGCAAATGTATACCCTTGAAAACCCTTTAGGTATAGTGAATGGTTTTAACTATAAATATATGAGAGAGTTTATTTATAATGAAGGAGAGATACCTAATTATCTGATCGAGAAAAAAACATCCTTAGCTAATAGCCGCGCTTTTAACATCCAAAAAATATTACGGGATGACATTAGCTATGAGGATTCAATGAAAAATGACGGTTTGCAAGTTATAGATCTTTTGGCTTCTGGTATGCGTAAGCTTTTAAAAATGAGATTTGCAGATAATACTTTAATAGCCAATCTACTCGGCAGTCTCATGATACAGCAGCAATATAATAATCCGCCCATAGACATAATTGTTTTCGATGAAAAATCTGCTGCTTTAAGAAAAGAATTAGATGAGCTTGTAAAAATATTAATTAAAAACTCAAAACGAATGATACGTTGAAGTA
The DNA here is from genome assembly GCF_001037675.1 of Enterobacter sp. MGH119. Classification (NCBI taxonomy): domain Bacteria; kingdom Pseudomonadati; phylum Pseudomonadota; class Gammaproteobacteria; order Enterobacterales; family Enterobacteriaceae; genus Enterobacter; species Enterobacter sp. MGH119. The sequence goes on from NZ_KQ089932.1 coordinate 155,047, forward strand.
GGTAAAATATTTGGCGGAAGATCACAGGAGTCGAACCTGCCCGGGAACGCTGGCGCCCCCAACTGGATTTGAAGTCCAGCCACCTCACCGGAGATGACGATCTTCCGCGCCTGCATTGCTACATGGAGGCGGGGCGCATTATAGCTACTTTCAGGCATTTACCACATACCCCACACCACTTTTTTCACCTCTCTTTTGACCTGAATCCCCCTGTTTCAGCTAATTCTTAAGAAAATCCTCAGGTTAGCATTTCGTGCTCATCAACTTTTATCCCGATCACAAAAAACAAGAAACGTAATCTCTTAACCAGAAAACGCAATACCCGCTCCTGAAACAATGGTTTAAAAAACGGTAACCGGTCTCAGCGCCCCCTACAGCGTGAAGGATAAAAATATGAGCGATGTACTGTCAGTAAAAGAGAAGATTGGCTACGGCATGGGAGACGCCGCCAGCCATATCATTTTTGATAACGTTATGCTTTATATGATGTTTTTCTACACCGATATTTTTGGTATTCCCGCCGGGTTTGTCGGCACCATGTTCCTGCTGGCCCGCGCGCTGGATGCGATCTCCGACCCGTGCATGGGGCTGATTGCCGACCGCACCCGCAGCCGCTGGGGCAAGTTCCGTCCATGGATTTTGTTTGGCGCTATCCCGTTCGGCATCGTCTGCGTGCTGGCGTATACCACGCCGGACCTGAGCCTCAACGGCAAAATGGTTTACGCCGCCATCACCTACACGCTGCTGACCCTGCTCTATACCGTGGTCAACATCCCGTACTGCGCGCTGGGCGGCGTGATCACCAACGACCCGACGCAGCGTATCTCCCTCCAGTCCTGGCGCTTTGTGCTGGCGACGGCGGGCGGCATGCTCTCTACGGTGCTGATGATGCCGCTGGTGAACCTGATTGGCGGCGACGATAAAGCGTTCGGCTTCCAGGGCGGGATCGCCGTGCTGTCGGTGGTCGCGTTCCTGATGCTGGCGTTCTGCTTCTTCACCACCAAAGAGCGCATCCAGGTGCCGCCGAGCACCACCTCCATGCGTGAAGATCTGCGCGACATCTGGCAAAACGACCAGTGGCGTATCGTCGGCGTGCTCACCATCCTCAACATCCTCGCCGTCTGCGTGCGCGGCGGCGCGATGATGTACTACTGCACCTGGATCATGGGCTCGCCGGAGGTGTTCGTCGCCTTCCTCACCACCTACTGCGTCGGTAACCTGATCGGCTCCGCGCTGGCGAAACCGCTCACCGACTGGAAGTGCAAGGTGAGCATCTTCTGGTGGACCAACGCCGCGCTGGCGGTGGTCAGCGTGGCGATGTTCTTCGTGCCGATGCATGCCACCGTGCTGATGTTCGGCTTCATCTTCGTTATCGGCGTGCTGCACCAGCTGGTGACGCCGATTCAGTGGGTAATGATGTCCGATACCGTCGACTACGGCGAATGGACCAACGGCAAACGTCTGACCGGCATCAGCTTTGCGGGCACGCTGTTCGTGCTGAAGCTCGGCCTGGCGCTGGGCGGGGCGATGATCGGCTGGATGCTGGCAGGCGGCGGCTACGACGCGGCGGCCAAAACCCAGAACAGCGCGACCATCAGCATCATTATCGGCCTGTTTACCCTGGCCCCGGCGGTCTGCTACGTGCTGAGCGCCATCATCGCCAAACGCTACTACACGCTGAAAACCCCCTTCCTGACCAAAATCCTGGGCGAGCTGGCACAGGGCGCGCGCCGTAATCAGCAGGAGTTTGAAAACCTGCCGGTCAGCAAAGAATTAAAGAACTAAGAGGACGAGAGCATGAAAATCAGTGATGGAAACTGGCTTATTCAACCGGGCCTGAACGTGACCTGTCCGGTGCAGGTATTCGACGTGGAGCAGCAGGGCAATGACCTGGTGGTGTATGTGGCGCCGCGTGACGTGCGCGAACGCACCTGGCAGCTCGACACGTTGATGTTCACGGTGCGCCTGTTTGCTCCGCAGGAAGGGATTGTGGGGGTGCGCATCGAGCACTTCCAGGGCACGCTGAACAACGGCCCGCACTATCCGCTGAACGTTCTGAAGGATGCAAAAGTTGAGATTGAAAACAACGCCGAATTTGCCGAGCTGAAAAGCGGCAGCGTCAGCGTGCGCGTTACCAAAGGCGAGTTCTGGGCTCTGGATTTCCTGCGCAACGGCCAGCGCATTACCGGCAGCCAGCTGAAAAACAACGGCTACGTACAGGACAGCAATACCGATCGCAACTATGTGTTTGAACGTCTGGATCTGGGCGTGGGGGAAACGGTCTACGGCCTGGGCGAGCGCTTCACCGCCCTGGTGCGCAACGGTCAGACGGTCGAAACCTGGAACCGCGACGGGGGCACCAGCACCGAGCAGTCCTACAAAAACATCCCGTTCTACCTGACCAACCGCGGCTACGGCGTGCTGGTGAATCACCCGGAAAACGTCTCGTTTGAAGTCGGCTCCGAGAAAGTGTCCAAAGTGCAGTTCAGCGTGGAAGGGGAATATCTCGAGTACTTTGTGATCGACGGCCCGACGCCGAAAGAAGTGCTGAACCGCTATACCCGCTTCACTGGCCGTCCGGCGCTGCCGCCTGCGTGGTCGTTCGGCCTGTGGCTGACCACCTCGTTCACCACCAACTACGACGAAGCCACGGTAAACAGCTTTATCGACGGCATGGCCGAGCGCGACCTGCCGCTGCACGTGTTCCACTTCGACTGCTTCTGGATGAAGGCCTTCCAGTGGTGCGACTTCGAGTGGGACCCGGTGACCTTCCCCGATCCGGAAGGCATGATCCGCCGCCTGAAAGAGAAAGGGATGAAGGTCTGCGTGTGGATTAACCCGTACATCGGCCAGAAATCCCCGATTTTCCGCGAGCTGAAAGAGAAGGGCTACCTGCTGAAGCGCCCGGACGGCTCCCTGTGGCAGTGGGACAAATGGCAGCCGGGGCTGGCGATCTACGACTTCACCAACCCGGACGCGTGCAGGTGGTATGCGGACAAACTGAAAGGCCTGGTGGAGATCGGCGTCGACTGCTTCAAGACCGATTTCGGCGAGCGTATCCCGACGGACGTGCAGTGGTTCGACGGATCCGATCCGCAGAAGATGCACAACCATTACGCCTACATCTATAACGAGCTGGTGTGGAACGTGCTGAAAGAGACGGTGGGAGAAGAAGAGGCGGTGCTGTTTGCCCGCTCCGCGTCCGTGGGTGCGCAACAGTTCCCGGTACACTGGGGCGGCGACTGCTACGCCAACTATGAATCGATGGCCGAAAGCCTGCGCGGCGGGCTGTCGATTGGCCTGTCCGGCTTCGGGTTCTGGAGCCACGATATCGGCGGGTTCGAAAACACCGCTCCGGCGCACGTCTACAAACGCTGGTGCGCGTTCGGGCTGTTCTCCAGCCACAGCCGCCTGCACGGCAGCAAATCCTACCGCGTGCCGTGGGCGTACGATGACGAGTCCTGCGATGTGGTGCGCCACTTCACGCAGCTGAAATGCCAGCTGATGCCGTACCTGTATCGTCAGGCGGCTCTGGCGCGTGAGTTCGGCACGCCGATGCTGCGGGCGATGATGCTGGAGTTCCCGGACGATCCGGCGTGTGACTATCTTGACCGTCAGTACATGCTGGGGGATTCAATGATGGTGGCGCCGGTGTTCTCCGAGGCGGGCGATGTGCAGTTTTACCTGCCGGAAGGGCGCTGGACGCACCTGTGGCACAACGACGAAATCGAGGGTAGCCGCTGGCATAAGCAGCAGCACGATTTCATGAGCCTGCCGGTCTATGTGCGCGACAACACGCTGCTGGCGCTCGGCAATAATAACCAGAAGCCGGACTATGCGTGGCACGAGGGGACGGCCTTCCAGCTTTTCAACCTGAGCGATGGCGCAACGGCGGTGAGTGAAGTGCCTGCGGCGGACGGTTCCGTGTTGTTTACGCTGAAGGCGTCACGTCAGGGCGACGTCGTGACCTTTACCGGCACGGGAGATGCGCAAAACTGGTCGGTGTGCTTGCGCAACGTGCAGAAGGTCGGCGGCGTAAAAGGCGGTTCACATGCGGGCAGCGAGTGGGGTGTGGTGGTGAAAGCGGAGGGGGATGAGGTGGTGGTGCACCTCTGAGCCGTAAAAATGCCCGGTGGCGCTTCGCTTACCGGGCCTACATGAGATCGTAGGCCGGGTAAGGCGAAGCCGCCACCCGGCTATTTACTGTGCCGGAGCCACCGTCGACACCACACCACCCGTCATCGTCTGTTGCACCTGCTGTTTATCCATATTCACCGCGCTCAGCTTCCCGTTCACCGTCGGCTTCAGCGGCGCATTCGCCTGCACGCTTCCGCTGGCGGTGAGCTGAATATTGCCGTCGCCCGCAATCGGCAGCACTGGCCAGCCCCACTGCTGCAAAACGTTGAGTGGTACACCGCGCCCGTTCAGGCTCACGGTGGTTTGTCGCTGTGGCAGCTGTGACACGGTGGCGGTCGCTTCCAGGATCCCTTTCTCGGTAAAGGCGCTCAGGTCGGTAATATTTACCGTTGCGGCGTTGGCATTCAGCGCCAGCGACGGGCGACGCACGTCGACGCGGTTAAAGGTCGCTGCCGCCCCGTTGAGGGTTGCGTTACCGCCCCACACGCCCCACTTGTGATCCTGCGCCAGCCGCAAATTAGCGCCATAACCGTCGAGGGAGGTGATCTGCCACGGGAACGCCGGATCGATGTCGATCACCAGGTTGCGGCTCAGGCCGAATTTTTTCAGCGTCACGCTGTTCAGCCATGCCGGGAGCGGGTCCATCCACAGCGTTTTCCAGTTTTCCGGAAGCGTATATTCCAGCCCGGCAATCGCAACGTCGTCCAGCACCAGCGCCTGACCCTCGCGCAGCCAGTTGCCGGAGGTGCGCACCATGCCCCCTTCCCAGCGGGAGGTGAACTGACGCAGCGCAATGCCCTGCGGGGAGAATTCCGCGTTCAGGATAGGGTCAAACAGATGCAGCGAGCCGTAGATAAATTCGCTGGCGTTCATGGATAACCGTCCCTCCTGGCTTTGCCAGTCACCTTTACTCAGGGTGAGGTTACGCAGGCTGAGATCGAGGTCGGTTACCGCCCAGTCTGGCCCCTGTAGACGGGCATCGGTCACTTCCAGCCGCCCAATCTGTAACGAAGGCAGGGTGGAGAGAGGGGCGAAGAAATCCAGCAGCGATTTGTCGCTTTGCAGGCGGATCTCATTCAGACGCAGGGTGTTGATAACCCAGCCACCGTCGGCATTACGCAGAGCCGAGCCCGTAAGCGAGCCGCGCGCCATATCGGCACCGATGGTATTCAGCGCCACCTCTTTGCCGTTGAGTTGTCCCTGAATCAGCACGTTGTTGGCCGGTATGCCGTTGAGGGTGAGCGACCCGGCGCTCATCTGGATTTGCGCATTTTTCCCCAGTACGTTCCCCGCCTCGGGCTGCCACGGGCTGACGCCGCCGGTCACCTTTTGCGCACTGAGATCCCACTCCGTATTCGGGCTGTTAAAGGCCATGTTATTCAGTTGCAGACGGTCGGCCTGGAACGGCAGCGGCGCCGTCTGCGGCGATAAATTCAGCGTGCCATCGAACAGGGTGATGGCATCCATATGCAGCGGGTCGGTGATCTGGCGGCTGCTTAAGCCAATATCCACTTTTTTAGCGACCAGCGTGGCCGGTTTGCCATCTCGTCCGAAGGTAACGTTTTCCAGAAGGATGTGAGAAGGGGATGAAAAGCGGTGATCCATCAGGTCAAAGTTGAGCTCGTAATCGGTATTCACCGTGATCCAGCTGCTGACCTGCGATGCGCCCCAGCGGGTCTGGAGCAGAAAATAAAAGGCGAGCACTACAATGAGCAGGGCTACCAGAAGATAGATAAGCAGCTTTCCAATAAATTTCATGGTCTTCCTTCCCGCGAAACGCACATAAGGGTGTTATGCACGATTTATGCGCAATGCTCAAGGCGGGAATGGTGTAAAGAGATGTCACGGCAGGCATTGACAGCCTGCCGTGTGGGGATCAGTTCTTTTCAGGCGGGAAAATGAGATTCAGCACGATAGCGGTAATACCGCCCGCGGCGATGCCGGAAGAGAGCAGGTTTTTCACCCAGTCCGGGGCAAACTGCAAAATCATCGGCTGCTGGGAGACGCCAAGCCCTACGGCGAGAGACAGCGCAATAATCATGATTGCGCGGCGGTTCAGCGGCTCGCGGGAGACGATACGCACGCCGGAGGCCGCGATGGTACCGAACATGACCAGCGTCGCGCCGCCCAGCACCGGCTCGGGAATGTGCTGTACAAATCCGCTTACCGCCGGGAACAGGCCGAGGACCACCAGCATCAGCGCCACCACGAAGCCCACGTAGCGGCTGGCCACGCCGGTCAGCTGGATCACGCCGTTGTTCTGGCCGAAGCAGGAGTTCGGGAAGGTGTTGAACACCGCCGAGACAAACGAGTTCAGTCCGTTCGCCAGCACGCCGCCTTTAAGACGTTTCATGTACAGCGGGCCGGAGACCGGCTGCTCGGACACGTCGGAGGTGGCGGTGATATCGCCAATGGTTTCCAGCGAGGTAATCATAAAGACCAGCATCAGCGGCAGGAGCAGACTCCAGTCAATGCCCAGGCCATAGTAGAGCGGCGTTGGCACGGTAATCAACGCGCTGTTGGTTGGGGTGGTGTTCTCCGGGAGCATACCCAGCGCCCACGCCAGCAGGTAACCGGCCGCCATGGCGATCACCAGCGATGCCACGCGCAGGTACGGGTTACGCTGACGGTTAAGCAGAATAATGATCGCCAGCACCACGCCTGCCAGCAGCAGGTTTTTCGGCGCGCCGAAGGTATGGTCGCTCATTGCCGCGTAGCCGCCCCCGATGGAGGTCAGACCCACCTGAATCAGCGACAGGCCGATAATCATCACCACCACGCCGGAGACCAGCGGGGTAATCACCCGGCGCGCCAGGTGCAGAACGCGGGAGATGAACATCTCTGTGCAGCTTGCCAGCATCAGGGTGCCGAAAAGCGCCGCCATCATCGTCGGGACATCTGCGCCGCCGGTTTTCAGTGCCGTACCGCCCATGATCAGCGGAGCCACAAAGTTAAAGCTGGTGCCCTGAATCGACAGCAAACCTGAACCCACCGGACCCCAGGCTTTAATTTGAATGATGGAGGCCACGCCGGAAGCGAACAGAGACATACTGATGATGTGTTGCGTATCCTGCGCCGGTAACCCTAGCGCCTGGCAAATCAGCAGAGCCGGCGTAATGACCGCAACGAACATCGCCAGCAGGTGCTGGCAGGCGGCAAACAGGGTTTGTGGCAGCGGGGGACGATCTTCAAGGCGGTAAATCAGTTCGCTGTTTTGCTTCTGCGCAATCGGTTGCGCATCAGCAGACTCCAGAGTGTTAACAGACATCGGCGGCAATCCCACGGTGGAAAAGCGGGCATTTTAGCTGACCACCTGGTAAAAGCAAACGATTGCCAGCAAAAAAAAGAGAGAAAATCTGCCGGTGTGAGCAGCTTTTCTACAACGAACAGGAAAAAAAAATTACACTTTTCGCGCCGGCGGCTCATGACGAGCATCACCCGGCCCAGGATAACGCCGCGTGTGTATGGAATACGCGCATAACAGGAGCCTTTTATGATTCATCTCGATACGTTGTCGACCCTTGTTGCCGCAACGCTGGTTCTTCTGCTTGGTCGCAAGCTGGTACACAGTGTTTCCTTTCTGAAAAAGTACACCATTCCTGAACCCGTCGCCGGTGGTTTGCTGGTGGCGCTGGCCCTGCTGGTACTGAAAAAAAGCATGGGCTGGGAAATCGATTTTGATATGTCCCTGAAAGATCCGTTGATGCTGGCCTTCTTTGCCACTATCGGCCTGAACGCTAACCTCGCAAGCCTGCGTTCGGGTGGCAAGGTGCTGGGCGTGTTTCTGATTGTTGTGGTGGGCCTGCTTCTGATGCAAAACGCCATCGGCATCGGTATGGCGTCATTGCTGGGGCTGGATCCGCTGATGGGTCTGTTGGCGGGGTCGATTACCCTGTCAGGTGGCCACGGAACTGGCGCGGCGTGGAGCAAGCTGTTCATCGAACGCTATGGCTTTGAAAACGCAACGGAAGTGGCGATGGCCTGCGCGACCTTTGGCCTGGTGCTTGGCGGGCTGATTGGCGGCCCGGTGGCGCGCTATCTGGTGAAACACTCCACCACGCCGGAAGGCAGGCCAGACGATGAAATGGTGCCGACCGCGTTTGAAAAACCGGACGTTGGCCGCAGCATCACCTCGCTGGTGATGATTGAAACCATCGCCATGATTGCTATCTGCCTCACCGTGGGCAAAATCGTTGCGCAATGGCTGGCGGGAACGGCTTTCGAACTGCCAACCTTTGTCTGCGTGCTGTTTATCGGGGTGATCCTGAGCAACGGTCTGGCGCAGATGGGCTTCTACCGCGTCTTTGAGCGCGCAGTGTCCGTGCTGGGGAACGTCAGCCTGTCGCTGTTCCTGGCGATGGCGCTGATGAGCCTCAAGCTGTGGGAACTGGCCTCGCTGGCGCTGCCGATGGTGGCGATCCTGGCGGTACAGGCCGTGTTTATGGCGCTGTATGCCATCTTTGTTACCTGGCGCATGATGGGCAAAAACTATGATGCGGCGGTACTGGCAGCGGGTCACTGTGGGTTTGGACTGGGGGCAACGCCAACGGCCATCGCAAACATGCAGGCGATCACTGAACGGTTCGGTCCGTCGCACATGGCGTTTCTGGTGGTGCCGATGGTGGGGGCATTCTTCATTGATATCGTCAACGCGCTGGTCATTAAGCTCTACCTGATGCTGCCGATGTTTGGCTGATCGTCAGGCGTTGGAATACCGCTCGGTTTCCGGCATCCAGCGTTCAATTAACGCTGCCGCCTGTTCGGGGTAGCGTTCATGAATATGACGCGCAAGGCGTTGTACTTCGGGGATCATGGCCTGATCGCGCAACAAATCCGCCACTTTAAATTCGGCGTTACCCGTCTGACGCGTGCCCAGCAGTTCACCCGGGCCGCGGATCTCCAGATCTTTTTGCGCAATGACGAAGCCGTCATTGCTGTCGCGTAATACCTGCAAACGCATCTGCGCGGTTTTCGACAGCGGGGCTTTGTAGAGCAGCACGCAGTGAGAGGCGATCGCGCCACGGCCCACGCGGCCTCGTAGCTGGTGGAGCTGCGCCAGGCCCAGGCGCTCCGGGTTCTCAATAATCATCAGGCTGGAGTTCGGCACGTCCACGCCCACTTCGATAACCGTGGTCGCAACGAGTAAATGCAGTTCACCCTGTTTGAACGACTGCATCACCGCCTGCTTTTCGGCAGGCTTCATGCGCCCGTGAACCAGACCGACGTTCAGCTCCGGCAGGGCGAGCTTTAACTCTTCCCATGTGGCTTCGGCAGCCTGCGCTTCCAGCAGCTCAGACTCTTCAATCAGGGTACAGACCCAGTAAGCCTGACGTCCTTCGTGGGTGCAGGCGTTGCGCACGCGGTCAATGATGTCGCTGCGGCGCGTGTCCGGAATGGCGACCGTTGTCACCGGCGTACGACCCGGGGGGAGTTCGTCGATGGTGGAGGTATCCAGATCGGCATAGGCCGTCATCGCCAGGGTGCGCGGAATCGGCGTGGCGGTCATGATCAGCTGATGCGGGTGGAAGCCCTGTTGCAGACCTTTCTCCCACAGCGCCAGACGCTGATGAACACCAAAGCGGTGCTGTTCGTCGATAATCACCAGCGCCAGGCCGTTAAACTGCACCTGTTCCTGGAAAATGGCGTGCGTGCCGACAATCATCTGCACCTGCCCGCTGGCTATCGCCTCCTGCTGCGCAAGGCGCGCTTTGCCCTTCTGCTTCCCGGCCAGCCAGCCCACTTCAATTCCCAGCGGGGCAAACCAGTTACGGAAATTGTTGGCGTGCTGCTCGGCCAGCAGTTCCGTCGGTGCCATCAGCGCCACCTGCTTGCCGTGGGCGATAGCGCGCAAAGCGGCCAGCGCGGCGACCAGCGTTTTACCGGAACCCACATCGCCCTGCACCAGGCGCATCATCGGCACATCCAGCGCCATATCGCGTTCGATCTCGGCGGTCACCCGCGCCTGGGCGCCGGTGGGTTTAAACGGCAGTGAGGCCAGCAGCTTATCTTTGAGCTCATCACGCTGGCTTAATGGCTGCGCGTGGAAACGCTGCGCACCTGCGCGCAGGGCCAGCATGCTCAGGTTGTGAGCCAGTAATTCCTCAAGGATAAGACGCCGTTGGGCGGGGTGTTTACCGCTCTCTAAATCAACAAGCTGAAGCGTTGGCGGTGGGCGGTGCAGGGTGCGCAACGCCTCTGGCAGGCTCATCATGCCCTGCGCCAGCTCCGGCGGCAGCAGCTCGTTAATGGCGCAGGTATCGAGCAGCTCCAGCGCCTGGTCGGTGAGCTTGCGCAGCGTAGCCTGCTTAATGCCTTCAGTGGTTGGATAGACCGGCGTGAGCGTCTCCTGTAGCTCAGGTGAGCTGAGATCGCCCTGCACGCGGTATTCCGGGTGGATCATCTCCGCGCCGTATTTGCCCCGTTTGGCTTCACCGTACGCAAGTACGCGTCGTCCAGTGGCAAGGCTGTTTTTCATTGCCGCATTGAAGTTGAAAAAGCGCATGGTAAGAATACCGGTGCCGTCGCTGATCTGGCAGGTCATCATCCTGCGTCCGCCAAAGGTGATGTTGCAGTTCAGCACTTCCCCTTCAACGGTGGCGTAAATAGCGGGCAGCAGATCGCCAATTTTATAAAGCTGAGTACGGTCTTCGTAACGCAGGGGGAGGTGGAGCAGGAGATCCTGCACGGTGTGCAGGCCAATCTTCGCCAGTTTACTGCTTTGTGCCGCGCCCACGCCCGTCAGGCTGTTGAGCGGTATAGCGTCCAGCAGGCGGCCTTTCATGATTTATCCCGCGTACTGCATGGTGGACCACCACTCGGCATCGGCTTCAATTTCGCCCTGCGCGTTGACGTGGGGGTAAGGCAATTTCTTCTGCTTCGCAACGCGAGCCAGCACCGGATAGCCACCTTCAAACAGCAGGCGCTGCTGCTCCTCTTCCGGCAGCAAGCTGTTGCTGCGCTCGTACATTCCGGCATTCTGACGCTGGCGCTGCGCTTCATACAGGATCAGCGCTGAGGCGACCGACACGTTGAGTGACTGGACCATGCCAATCATCGGAATGATGATGTCCCGATCGGCCAAATCCAGTGCTTCCTGCGTGATCCCCGTTTTCTCCTGGCCCATTAAAATACAGGTCGGACGGGTGTAGTCGATCTCACGGAAATCCACGGCTTTAGCAGAGAGGTTGGTTGCCAGAACCTGCATACCACGCCCTTTCAGGTGCGAGACCGCTTCACCAATAGTCTGGTGAGTTTTCACTGATACCCAGCTGTTGCTGCCTGCGGCGGTGGAGGCCATGGTACGCATACGTGCGCCAGGCCAGACGGCGTGGACTTCATGCACGCCGACGGCATCTGCGGTGCGGACGATAGCAGAGACGTTATGAGGTTTATGGACCTGCTCCATGCAGACCGTCAGATCAGGCTGACGCCTGGCGAGCATTTCGCAGATTCGCTCGTAACGTTTTGAATTCATAATGCTAGTTTCGGTTACGGGTGACTTTAATGACATCCGGCATCACGCGGATCTTGCGCATAATATTGGCCAGATGCACGCGGTCACGGGCGGTCAGGCGAATAAAGGCGCTGTAAACGCGGCCATCTTTTTCTTCCGTATTCAGGCTTTGAATGTTGGACGAGGCCGTGTTAATCGCTGCCGTCAGGTTCGCCAGTGCACCCTGGTGGTTGAACATATCCACCTTGATTTCAGTGATAAATTCCTGCGCCGTCTCTTTATCCCACTCGACCGCCATGAACTTCTCAGGCTCTTTCTGATAGCCACGGATGTTACGGCAGGATTCGTGGTGGATCACCAGCCCTTTACCCGGGCTGACGTGCGCAATAATCGGGTCGCCCGGGATAGGACGGCAGCATTTGGCGAAGGTGATGAGCACACCGTCAGCGCCTTTGATCGGCAGGTGACCATGATTTTGCGTGGTGGCAGGAACGGCTGTCGTTTCGCCTTGTTGCAGATTCTTCGCCACGACCACGCTCATGGCGTTGCCGAGACCAATCTCTGCCAGCAGGTCATCCAGCGAGGCGAGCTTCATACGCTCCAGCTCATGCTGAATGTTTTCTGGCGGGATCTCTGCCAGTTTGCGGCTGCCACCCAGCGCGTGATTGAGCAGACGACGCCCCAGGCTAACGGAGTCGTCGCGCTTAAGGTTTTTCAGCAGCTGGCGGATTTTTGCGCGCGCTTTTGAGCTCACGACAAAGTTCAGCCAGGCGGCGTTAGGACGTGCCCCCGGCGCGGTAATGATCTCCACCGTCTGTCCGCTGAAGAGCGGCTGCGACAGCGGATAAGGCTGCCTGTCGACGCGGGCACCTACGCAGGCGTGGCCGATATCGGTATGCACGGCGTAAGCGAAGTCGACCGGTGTCGCGCCCGCAGGCAGTTCGACAATGCGCCCTTCCGGCGTGAAAACGTAAATCTCATCCGGGAAGAGATCGGATTTAACGCTCTCGATAAATTCAAACGAGCTACCTGCGCTCTGTTGCAGCTCCAGCAGGCTCTGCATCCAGCGCTGGGCGCGGATTTGCGCGGTGGTGCTGCTTTCGCCGCCGTGCTCTTTGTAAGCCCAGTGCGCCGCGACACCCATCTCCGCCATCTGATCCATATCTTCGGTACGAATCTGCACCTCAACAGGGACACCGTGCGGGCCAATCATGGAGGTGTGCAAAGACTGATATCCGTTCGCTTTTGGAATGGCGATGTAATCTTTGACGCGCCCCGGACGCGGCTTGTACAGGCTGTGCATCTGCCCCAGCACGCGATAACAGGTGTCTGAGTCGTGGACGATGACGCGGAACGCGTAGATATCCATGATCGAGTGAAAACGCTGCTCTTTGAGCACCATTTTGCAGTAGATAGAGTACAAATGCTTTTCGCGACCGCTCACGCGGCACGGAATGCCCGCTTCCTGCAAACGCCCTTCGATTTCAGAGAGGATCTTTTGAATCATCTCTTTACGGTTACCGCGAGCGGCTTTCACCACCTCTTTAATCACGCGATAGCGGTTCGGGTACAACGCCTCAAAACCCAGCTCTTCCAGCTCGGTTTTAATGTGATGAATACCTAAACGGTGCGCCAGCGGACTGTAGATTTCGAGGGTTTCACGGGCGATGCGGCGACGTTTATCCGGGCGAAGTGAGCCCAGCGTGCGCATATTGTGGGTGCGGTCAGCGAGTTTGATGAGAATGACGCGGATATCCTGCACCATCGCCATGATCATCTTGCGGAAGTTTTCGGCCTGCGCCTCTTTCTTATCGCGGAATTTCAGCTTATCAAGCTTAGAGACCCCTTCCACCAGCTCGGCAACGCTTTTGCCAAACAGCTGTTCCATGTCCTGGTAGGTGGCAGGGGTATCTTCAATCACGTCATGCAGCAGGGCGGCCATCAGCGTTTCGTAGTCGAGTTTCATCTCGGCCAGAATACAGGCCACCGCTACCGGGTGCGTGATATAGGGTTCACCGCTTGAACGTGTCTGGCCCTCGTGAGCGTCACGTGCAACGAGATACGCCTGCTGAAGACGCTTAATCTGGTCTTCAGGCAGGTAGGTTTGAATCAGTTGATTCAGGCTTTCAAACAGATACAAGGGCGACCCGCAGGTTTAATTAACGACGACCTTCAGCAATAGCGGTAACAGCTTGTAATTCAGCGGCTTCCTGCTCTTGCTGCTCCTGGCGCTCACGCACGTCGAGGATCTGGTTGTTGATCAGACCTTCTTCGATTTCGCGAAGTGCAATAACGGTGGTTTTATCGTTTTCTTCCGGTACCAGCGGATCTTTACCGCCTACCTGCATCTGACGAGCGCGACGCGCGGCGACCAGCACCAGGTCAAAACGGTTACCAATTTTCTCTACAGCGTCCTGAACAGTTACGCGTGCCATACTTAAAATGCTCCACAGGTGAAGAAATGACTGGGCATGATACTGAAAGTGGGTTCAGTCTGCCAACAGTTTGGTGATTAATGCGTCATGTCGCTGCTTCTGGCGGCTCATACGCAGGCGTTCTGCGCGAAGGATAGTTTTGAGATCGCTCAGCGCGGCATCAAAATCATCATTCACAATAAGGTAATCATATTCCGCGTAATGGCTCATTTCTGCAACAGCCTGCGCCATACGCTTCGCGATAACTTCTTCGCTGTCCTGGCCGCGACCACGCAGGCGGCGATCCAGTTCATCTTTCGATGGCGGTAAAATAAAGATACTGCGCGAATCAGGCATTTTCTTACGAATTTGCTGCGCGCCCTGCCAGTCGATATCCAGGAACACGTTCACGCCGGTCGCCAGAACCTGCTCAATGGTTTCACGCGAAGTACCGTAGTAGTTACCGAATACTTCTGCGTGTTCAAGAAACGCGTCTCTGCCAATCATCGCTCTGAATTCGTCGTGATTTACAAAGAAATAATGTTCACCGTGCACTTCACCCGGACGCGGTGCTCGCGTGGTGTGAGAAACAGAAACCTGCGTATCGTACAACGGTTGGGTTTTTAACAGTGCCTGAATAAGGCTGGATTTACCCGCGCCACTAGGGGCAGAAACAATATAAAGCGTGCCTTGAGCCATGAGAGTCTTTTGTATGTGTTAACGAAGAAGTCCTACATACGGGCTTATTATACACGTCGCCGCTGTGTGACGTAGTCTTTGTCACACTTTTTCCCCCGGATGATTAAATTTTGCGTGCCGTTTTCAGCTTTTACCTTCCTTTTGCTGCAACAAAAACAATGCGCTGAAGCGCGCTCGTAAAATGCATTTTTGCAGCTGGTCTGCGGCTCCCGGGCAGGGTATACCCTTCGCAAAACAGGGAGGGGTAATAATGGTGAAATGGATAAGCATACTGATGATCTTCTTAAGCAGCGGGGCGATGGCTATCTGCCCGGTCTGGTCACCGGCTAAAGCCGGGCAGGAGATCGCGGCCCTGAAGGCGCAGCTGACCCGCTGGAATGAAGATTACTGGAAGCAGGGCAGCAGCGAGGTGAGCGACGACGTTTACGACAGGCTTAACGGCCGCTTAAAACAGTGGCAGCGCTGTTTTCACGATGAGCCGCTGCACGACGATCGCCCTGCCGCCAGCGGGACGGTGAAGCATCCCTTCGCCCATACCGGCGTGCATAAAGTAGAAAGCAAGCAGGCGCTTAGCCGCTGAATGGCGACGCAGCAGGATCTCTGGGTACAGCCAAAGGTGGATGGTGTTGCGGTCACCCTGGTCTACAAAAACGGCAAGCTGGCGCAGGCGATCAGCCGGGGCGACGGCTTACAGGGGGAAGAGTGGACGGCACAGGCGCGAATGATCCCCGCTATTCCGCAAACACTGGCCGGGCCGCTTGCCAACAGCGTGTTGCAGGGGGAACTTTTTCTGCTGCGCGAGGGGCATATCCAGCAGCGGATGGGGGGGATGAACGCGCGTGCGAAGGTAGCGGGGGCGATGATGCGCGCGACCGATCGCGCAGCGCTGAAGCAGACAGGCATTTTTATCTGGGCCTGGCCGAACGGCCCAAAAGTGATGAAAGCACGCCTTTCCGCGCTGGCGGAGGCTGGTTTTACCCTGACGGCGCGCTATACCCTGCCGGTTAAAAACGCGGCTGACGTGGAAGCGCAGCGGACGGCCTGGTTTAAGGCTTCGTTGCCCTTCGCCACGGATGGCATCGTGGTCCGCGCCTCGGCAGAGCCGCCGGGCGAGGAGTGGCTGCCGGGGGAAGGAAGTTGGGTCGTCGCATGGAAATACCTTCCTGTGGCCCAGGTGACGGAAGTCAAAGCGATTCACTTTACCGTTGGCCGTACCGGGCGGATCACCGCGATTGCGCAGCTTGAGCCGCTGATGCTCGACGATAAACGCGTACAGCGCGTCAGCTTAGGGTCAGTTAACCGCTGGCAGAGGCTGGATATTGCCCCCGGCGATCAGGTGCTGGTAAGCCTGGCGGGACAAGGTATTCCCCGGCTGGATAACGTGGTGTGGCGCAATGTGGATCGCCGTAAACCACAGCCGCCCTCATCGCGCTATAACGGCTTAACCTGTTTCTATGCCTCCCCGGAGTGCATGGAGCAATTTTTTGCCCGGCTGACGTGGCTAAGTTCCAGGCAGGCGTTAGATATCGAAGGTATGGGCGAATCAGGATGGCGGACCCTCTATCAGGGGCATCGGTTTGAGCACCTCTTCTCCTGGCTACAGCTCACGCAGACGCAGCTCACCGCGACGCCGGGGATATCGGCATCGCATGGCGCTGCGCTGTGGCATCAGTTTAACCTGGCGCGGGAGCGTCCTTTTATCCGCTGGATCACCGCGATGGGAATACCACTGGCCCGGTCGACGATCAAGGCGGCAGGGGATCGCACCTGGCAGGCGCTGATTCAGCGAAGCGAAGCGGAGTGGCGGATGCTACCGGGTGTCGGGCAGGAGAAAGCCCGCCAGATCGTAAACTGGCTGCATCAGCCTCAGATTGATGCCCTGGCAAAGTGGCTGGCCGCAGAGCACATCGGTGGATTTTAATCTGCGTGCGCTCCTGAACAGACTGGCGAGGGAGGAAAACATTTTCGCTGCCGTGAAATAGCGTATTTATGAGACGCGGTTTATATACGCAATAATTATGAATATAAATGAATTATTCATGATAAATATATTTTGAGGAAATATTATTCCCGATCCTGATTTCAGGGTTTGCTCTGCTTGTGTTTTTATTTTTCTCGAGAGGTTGGTTTAATTGATCTCAATCATTATTAATCGAGAACACTAGTCGGTAATGAAGGCGTTATAGGTGATGTAGTCTGTGTGCTTGACGTGGTTTTTCTTTTAATATCAGTTGGTTAAATTTTTAATTAATAATATTTTGAGTTTTTTCTGGTTAACAATTGGTCATATTTATTCTGCCGGAAATCATTGCGTCAAATTATTATAAGAATTATCTTATCCAAAATTTTTAAGGTAGTTACCGCTGGGGTGCATTTTGCATCACTTCTGCGTTTTCCTTTCTTTTTGCACCCCGTGAGGGAGTTAACTATCTGAACTCCAATTGAAGCAATTAAGGGTACCGAAATATATCCTGGCGGTTTATATGCGCTGGTGTTCAGAGCCCAGGGCTTTTACATGGATGATTTTCCGTCCCTGTCGGGCCGGAATTCAGCCCCGGGCTTTATGCCCGTTAACCGGGACCTGGTTTCCAGGTGCTCATATTTTCCTTCATTTGAATGAGGACCAAAAATGAAAAGGACGCTTTGTACAGTGCTGACGGCACTCACGCTGGCGACTGCCTTGCCTGCTATAGGCGCTACCACCGAAGCAGGTAGCACCAGCGCAGCAACAACCGGAACAACAACCGGAGCAACGGTGGGAACTACCGCTGGCACTACGGGGGGACTGGCGGCAGGGGCGATTGGGACAACCGCTGTTGTCACCACCGCTGCGATTGCCGGCGTAGCGACGTTAGCCGTTGTCGCGGCAAGCGACAGTGGCGATGACTCAAGCAATGGTACTTCCACGACGACAGTTACCCGCTAAGGCTGGTGCGCAAGGCGATATAGCCTTGCGCTGAACAGCGCAACGACTTGACCCGGCGTCGATATCAAAGCCGGGTATTTAATTGATTTCAATGTTATTTAATCAAGGATTTCTGGTGAGACTGTTTATTCTGCTCATCATGACTCTGCTGATCCAGGGGTGTACGCCGAGCCAGCAGAGCATTATTGAGACCTTTAACGCCAGCCTGGACGGGCGCCAGGATGTGACGGTAACGGACGGGCAGATTCAGGCGCTCCCATACTCAACCATGTACCTGCGACTGGATAATGGCCCGAGGATCCTGGTGGTTCTCGGATACATCGAACAGGGAAACAGTAAATGGTTATCGCAGGATAATGCGATGATCGTCACGCATAACGGTCGCCTTATCCACACGCTCAAGCTTCCTTATAACCTGCTTGAGGTAACCAATCTTGAGCACGATCCGCTGCGCCACACGCCGCAGCTCCGCGACGGCAGCCAGTGGTCGCGTGATGTGCGCTGGCAGGAAGAGGGGCGGTATCGCTCCGCACACCTGACCTCGCGCTTCTCCCTGAGCGGGACGGAAAACCTGACCCTTGCCGGAAACACGCTACGTTGTCAGGTCTGGCAGGAGGCGGTGCAGGCCGACGGCCTCGATCGTCGCTGGCATAACACCTTCTGGATTGATTCCGCTACCGGCCAGGTACGCCAGAGCGAACAGATGCTCGGCGCGGGCGTATTCCCTGTCGCCATGACGATGTTGAAGCCCGCCCCATGAACAGACTCAGAAAATGGTTACCTGGCGTAGGGCTATCTCTCTTCAGCCTGTCCGCCCTATGCGCAAGCGTCGTTACCGTGCATCAGCCGGGCAAAACGTGGTCTGCTGAACCGGCTGATACGCTCTCCCGGCTGGTCACCCAGCCGCAGCTGAACAACGTCTGGTGGCAGGGGGCTGTCATCGCAACCCCTTCCGCCACGCTGCGCGCGCAACAGACGCAACAGCAGGTGCTGGCGTCGCTTTCAGCCTGGCAGAATCGCGCCGATGACGAGCGGATCGCGACCATTCGCGCTGTCGCTGCACAGATCCGCTCCCTGCGGATCGTCGGGCGGCAGTTTGTCAGCCTCGACCCAGATGCCGTGCGTACCGACGCCCGCGGCGATCGCTCCCTTGAGGGCCGTTACGATCTGTGGCTCTCTCCTGCGCCCCGTACCGTCACGCTGATGGGGGCGGTCGTCACGCCGGGGAAACGGGCCTGGCGACCGGGCGCAAGCATCCGGGACTACTTACAGGGGCAGTTGCGGCTGGCCGGCGCCGACAGGAATAACGTAACCGTTATCGATCCTGACGGCAGTACGGTTGTTGCGCCGGTGGCGTACTGGAACGCACGCCATATTGAAGCAGAGCCGGGCGCTGTTCTGTGGGTGGGGTTTGATCCCCGGGCGGTACCGGACGATTTTACCGGTCTGAATGAGCAAATCGTTGCGCTCCTGACGCGGCGGATACCTGACTGATGAACAAACTTTTTTTACTGAGCGGCCTTGCTCTGGCGATCTCTTCTGCCTGCCACGCGGAGCTGCGTACCTGGCCCGATCCGACCGGACCGTCACAGTCCGATTTTGGCGGCACCGGCCTGATGCAAATGCCCGACGCGCGCTTTGGCCGGGAAGGGGAATTCAGCGTCAACTACCGCGATAACAACCAGTACCGTTTTTACTCCTCTTCGGTCGTGCTCTTCCCGTGGCTGGAAGGGACAATTCGCTATACCGACGTCCGCACCCGTAAATACAGCAGCGACGAGGATTTCAGCGGCGATCAAAGCTACAAGGATAAGTCGTTCGACTTTAAAGTTCGTCTGTGGGAAGAGGACTATAGCCTGCCGCAGGTGGCGCTCGGCAAGCGTGATATTGCAGGCACCGGCCTGTTCGATGGTGAATATCTGGTTGCCAGTAAAATGGCCGGACCGGTCGATTTTACCTTTGGAATAGCCTGGGGATATCCCGGTAATAGCGACAACGTGGGTAACCCGCTTTGCCATGACAACAATAAGTATTGCACCCGCGGCGAGTCGCATGATGCCGGAGATATCAGCTTTAGCGATATGTTTCGTGGTCCGGCGTCTCTGTTTGGCGGCCTCCAGTATCAGACGCCCTGGCAGCCCCTGCGCCTGAAGCTTGAGTATGACGGCAACAATTATGCCGATGATTTTGCCGGCTCCATTAAGCAGTCGAGCCATATTAACGTGGGGGCGGTCTATCGCGTTGCCGACTGGGCCGATCTCAACCTCAGCTACGAGCGCGGCAATACGCTGATGTTTGGCTTCACCCTGCGGACCAACTTTAACGACCTGCGCCCCGCGCTGCGTGATAACCCGAAACCGGCCTGGCAACCGGCACCGGCAGGCGAGACGCTGGACTATACCTCTGCGGCGAACCAGCTCACCGCGCTTAAGTACAACGCAGGCTTCGATGCGCCGGAGATCCTTCAGCACGGCAATACCTTATACATGACCGGCGAACAGTATCGCTATCGCGATCCGCGCGAAGCGGTGGATCGTGCCAACCGTATTCTGATCAATAACCTGCCCGACGGGGTCGACACGATCGCTATCACCCAGCAGCGTGATCATCTGCCGCTGGTCACGACGCAAACCGATGTCGCCAGCCTGCGCAAACAGTTGGCGGGGCAGCCGCTCGGCCAGGAGGAGGCGCTCAGGCAGCAGCGCGTCGAGCCTGTGGATACCACAGCATTCGGGCGTGGCTACCGTATTCGCGCCGATCGCTTCAGCTACAGCGTTAAACCGACGCTGGCGCAGTCGCTGGGCGGTCCGGAAGATTTCTATATGTTCCAGGTGGGGGTGATGGCCAGCGCCAGCTACTGGCTGACCGATCGTCTGCTGCTCGACGGCGGCGTGTTCGCCAACCTCTATAACAACTACGACAAGTTCAAATCCTCGCTACTTCCCGCTGACTCCAGCCTGCCGCGCGTCAGAACCCATATTCGCGATTATGTCAGCAATGACGTCTACATCAACAACTTACAAGCCAACTATGTCGATGCGCTGGGGAACGGCTTCTATGCCCAGATTTATGGCGGCTACCTCGAAACCATGTACGGCGGCGTGGGAGCAGAGGCGCTCTGGCGCCCGCTGGATAGCGACTGGGCGCTGGGCGTGGATGCGAATTACGTCAAGCAGCGCGACTGGGACGACATGATGCGCTTCACCGACTACAGCGTGCCAACCGGATTTATCACCGCCTACTGGAACCCGGCGAAGCTCAACAGTGTGCTAATGAAGCTGAGCGTCGGGCAGTACCTGGCGAAGGATAAAGGCGCCACCCTCGACGTCGCGAAGCGATTCGACAGCGGCGTGACGGTAGGCGTCTGGGCGGCGCTGACCAACGTCTCGAAAGAGGATTATGGCGAAGGTGGCTTTAGCAAAGGCTTCTACATCTCGATCCCGCTTGATCTGATGACGATCGGCCCAAATCGCAACCGGGCGGTAGTCTCGTGGACGCCTCTCACGCGTGATGGCGGCCAGATGTTAGGCCGTAAATATCAGCTCTATGACATGACGTCAGAACGCGAAACCCCGGTAGGGCAGTAGTACCGGATGAAACAGGCATTACTTAACCAGATGATTTTCCTGAATGAAAAACGTTAAATTTTCCGTGCTGGCGTTGGCTATGATGGCGTTAAGCGGTTGTACTATCGTACCGGGCCAGGGACTTAGCACCCAGGGCAAAGATATTATCGATCTGCCTGACAGCAATTACGATCTGAATAAGATGGTCAACGTCTATCCCCTCACGCCGGGGCTGGTGGAGCAGTTGCTGCCTGGCAAAGTCGACTCCCGCGCGAATCCTGAACTGGATCGCCAGCTTCAGAACTACCAATATTGCATCGGCGTCGGCGACGTGCTGATGGTTACCGTCTGGGACCACCCGGAGCTGACCACCCCCGCAGGTCAGTACCGCAGCGCCAGCGATACGGGCAACTGGGTGAATGCCGATGGCACGATCTTCTACCCCTATATCGGCAAAATCCGCGTCGTCGGCAAAACGCTGGCCCAGGTGCGCGATGAGATCGCCGCCCGGCTGGATTCGGTGATTGAGAGCCCGCAGGTGGATGTCAGCGTCGCGGCATTCCGCTCGCAAAAAGCCTACGTGACGGGCGAAGTGGCTAAGTCGGGCCAGCAGCCCATCACCAACATTCCGCTGACGATAATGGATGCGATCAATGCGGCTGGCGGCCTGACATCTGAGGCGGACTGGCGCCATGTGGTGCTGACCCACAACGGCCAGGACACGCACATTTCGCTCTACGCGCTGATGCAGCGCGGCGATCTCACCCAGAACAAACTCCTCTATCCGGGCGATATTCTCTTCATTCCCCGTAATGACGACCTGAAAGTGTTTGTCATGGGCGAGGTGGGTAAACAGAGCACCCTGAAGATGGACCGTAGCGGCATGACGCTGGCGGAAGCGCTGGGTAATGCACAGGGCGTGAATCAGGATATGGCCGACGCCACCGGAATCTTTGTGATTCGTCCGTTGCAGGGCAAGCAGAACGGCAAAATCGCCAACGTCTACCAGCTTAACGCCCGGGATGCCACCGCGATGGTGTTGAGCACCGAATTTCAGCTTGAGCCTTACGACATCGTCTATGTCACCACCGCGCCGCTGGTGCGCTGGAACCGCGTGATCTCTCAGCTTGTGCCGACCATTACCGGCGTACATGACCTGACTGAAACAGGGAGATATATCAGAACATGGCCAAACTAACGTTTAACGCCATCCTGGTGATCTGTACCGGCAATATCTGCCGCTCTCCCATTGGGGAACGGCTGCTGCGCCGGCTGCTTCCCGCTGCCCGGGTCGATTCAGCGGGAACGTGTGGCCTGGAAGGGCGCACCGCCGATTTACAGGCGACAGAGATCGCCGCCGAACGCGGCACTCTGCTTGAGGGCCACGTGGCGCGCAGGCTCACCCCCGCCATGGTGCGCGACTACGATCTGATTCTGGCGATGGAGCTGGAACATATCGAGCAGGTCACGGCTATCGCACCGGAGGCGCGCGGCAAAATGATGCTCTTTGGTCACTGGACGGGCAGAAAAGAGATCCCGGACCCCTACCGTAAAAACCGGGACGCATTTGAATATGTTTATGGGCTGCTGGAGCAGGCCAGTCTGGAATGGGCGAAACGGCTCAGTTAATCACACGGGATAGTTACGTTTTATGTCAACAAATAACCTTCACGCCCATGATGCGTCTGCCGCGAATAACGAGATCGATCTTGTGCGCCTGTTGGGTGAGCTGCTCGACCACCGAAAATTCATTCTCATCCTTACCGCGCTGTTCACGCTGGTGGCCCTGCTTTATGCGCTCTTTGCCACACCGGTTTATCAGGCCGATGCGCTGATACAGGTGGAACAGAAGCAGGGCAACGCGCTACTCAGTAACCTTAGCGAGTTCATCCCTGACTCCTCGCCGGAGTCGGCACCGGAGCTTCAGCTTCTCCAGTCGCGCATGATCCTCGGTAAAACGATTGATGACCTGAACCTGCGCACGCAGGTAAGTGAAAACTATTTTCCCCTTGTCGGACGCGGCTGGGCGCGGCTCACCGGGCAACAGCCTGGCATCGTCGATATCCGTATGCTCAATCTTCCCCCTGTTGCGGGCCGGGCGCAAAAGCTGACGCTGACCGTCGGCGAGAAGGGCCACTATCAGCTGGAAGGCGATAATGTGACGTTACAGGGCGTTGTGGGACAACCCCTGAGCGCGGCGAATATCGCCATTACCATTGCCGATATCCAGGCGAAGCCGGGTACGCAATTTACGATTACACAGCAGAGTGAGCTGGAGGCCATTGACGCGCTACAGCTGCGTTTTTCCGTGAGCGAGCGCAGCAAGGACAGCGGGATGCTTGGCCTGACCATCACGGGGGAAGACCCCGACGAGATGGCTCGCGTGCTTAACTGCATCGCCGACAACTATTTACAACAGAACGTGGCTCGCCAGGCGGCGCAGGATGCGAAAAGCCTGCAATTTTTGAAGCAGCAGCTTCCGCAGGTGCGCAGCGAGCTGGACCAGGCCGAGGAGAAGCTCAACCGCTATCGCCAGCAAAACGACTCCGTTGACCTGAACCTGGAGGCAAAAGCGGTGCTGGAGCAGATTGTGAATGCGGACAATCAGCTCAATGAACTGACCTTCCGGGAAGCGGAAATTTCGCAGCTCTACAAAAAAGATCACCCCACCTACCGGGCGCTGATTGAGAAACGCCAGACGCTGGAGCAGGAAAAAAACCGCCTGAATAAACGGGTATCGTCCATGCCGTCAACCCAGCAGGAGGTGTTGCGCCTGAGCCGTGATGTGGAGTCGGGACGCGTTATCTACCAGCAGCTGCTTAACCGCGAACAGGAGCTGAGCATCGCCCGGTCGAGCGCAATTGGTAACGTCCGCATTATCGATCCGGCCGTGACCCGGCCGCAGCCAGTCAAGCCGAAAAAAGCGCTGGTCGTCGTTCTGGGGGTTCTCCTGGGTCTGTTCGTCTCTGCGGGCTGGATCCTGGCGCGCAGTATGCTGCGTATGGGCATTGAAACGCCGGAGCAGCTGGAGGAGCACGGGATTAACGTCTATGCCACCGTACCGCTGTCAGAATGGCTGGCTAAAAAGATGCGTTTGCGTAAAAAAGACTTTATGTCCCCAGGGCTGCGCCATAAGACCAAACATATCCCCTTCCTGGCGGCGGATAATCCGGTCGATCTCTCCGTGGAGGCGATTCGCGGCCTGCGCACCAGCCTGCATTTCGCGATGATGGAGTCAGCGAACAATATACTGATGATCTCTGGCGCCACGCCTGACAGCGGTAAAACCTTTGTCAGCAGTACCCTGGCGGCCGTCGTGGCGCAGGCGGGCCAGAAAGTGCTCTATATTGATGCGGATATGCGTCGCGGGTATGCCCATGATCTGTTTAAGCTCGACAATACCTGCGGCTTGTCGGAGATGTTGTCCGGTAAGGCGGAGTATACCCAGGGCGTTCAGACCTTCGATAAAGGCGGGTTCGATACCATCGTGCGCGGGCAGATCCCTCCTAATCCGGCGGAGCTTCTGATGCATACGCGTTTCCAGCAGCTGCTGGACTGGGCGAATGAACGCTACGATCTGGTGATTATCGATACGCCACCGATCCTGGCGGTCACCGACGCGGCGGTTGTCGGCCGTCGCGCAGGCACCACGCTGCTGGTCGCCCGCTTCGGGATGAACAGCGTGAAGGAGATGCTGGTCTGTGTACAGCGTCTGGAGCAGAGTGGCGTCAATACCAAAGGGGTGATTCTCAACGGCGTCGTTAAGCGGGCAAGCAACGCTTACGGCTACGGCTATCATCACTACGGTTACAACTACTCGAGTAACTGATTATCCGGCGCCTGCCCGTTCTGACATTAATGCGCATTGTGTTTGTAATGAAAAACGGGCAGGCCCAGCTTAAGGCGCAATGCCAGCATACGCGCGGTGAAGCCAAACAGCAGGGTGGAGATAACCACCACATCGTGGCTGGTGACATAGTGCTGCAAGGCGACATAAAGCACTGCCGCGGCAAAGGAGATGCCGGCATACAGTTCCTTCTGGAAAACCAGCGGGATACGTTTGCAGAACATATCCCGCAGCACCCCGCCAAACACGCCCGTGATCACGGCAGCAATGGTGGCGATAACCGGGCCTTCACCCATATCGAGAGCGATTTGTGCGCCAATGATGGAAAAAACAATCAGCCCAAGCGCATCCAGCACCAGGAACACGCGGCGCAGATGAGGCATCACCGGGGCCACAATCGTGGTTAGCACGGCTGCCGTTGCCACGATAATGACGTACTCAGGGTTTTTTACCCAGCCGAGCGGATAATGGCCAAGCAGGATATCGCGTACGGACCCGCCGCCGAGCGCGGTGGCTGTGGCAATGATAATCACGCCGAAGGTGTCCATACGGCGACGTCCGGCAGCGAGCGCGCCGGTCATGGCTTCTGCGGTAATGCCAATAAGATAAAGAATGTGAAGCAGCATAAACCCTCCGGAATGAAGAGAAGGAGATTAGCGATTTGTGCGGAAGATCACGATTGAGATTTTCTAAGGTGAGGGAGTTTGCCCTACAGAAAATTATCAACGCATGCCAGGCAGGCTTGATATAAGGCGGGATAGAAAGGAAGTAGGGCTAAGAAAGGATTAGAAAAAGTAATGGGTGGTATGCGAGGCAATACCACCCTGAAAGGAATTACTCGATATTCTGGATCTGCTCGCGCATCTGCTCAATCAGGACCTTCAGTTCAATCGCTGAATTGGTTACCTCTGCATTGATAGACTTAGACGCCAGCGTGTTCGACTCGCGATTGAACTCCTGCATCATAAAGTCGAGACGGCGGCCTACCGCTTCTTTCTTCTTCAGAATGTTGTAGGTCTCTTTAACGTGCGCTTCCAGACGATCCAGCTCTTCAGCCACGTCCACACGCTGCGCCATCAGCACCAGCTCTTGTTCCAGACGGTTGTTTTCCAGCTGGACTTCCGCCTCTTCCAGTTTGGCGACAAGACGCTCACGCTGCCATTGCAGCACTTCTGGCATATGAGCGCGCACTTTAGCGACTTCGGCGCTCACGCCCTCAAGGCGTTGCTCAATCATCGCTTTCAGCGCCTGGCCTTCGGTTTCGCGGGCAACGATAAAGTCGTCCAGCGTGCCGTCGAGTGCAGCCAGGATCTCAGCGGTAATCGCGTCCAGATCCTGCTCTCCGGCGGCCATCACGCCAGGCCAGCGCAGAATATCAACCGGGTTGATCTCGCCTTCATCGCTTTGCATTTTGACCCAGTTCGCCGCATTAACCAGCTGTTTTGCCAACTTTTCGTTCAGGATCAGTTCGCCCTGTGCACTGGCATCGGGCTCAAAACGCAAATTACATTCCACTTTCCCGCGGGTCAAACGCGTACGGATACGCTCACGCACCACAGGCTCCAGGCTGCGGAACTGTTCCGGCATACGGAAATACGTTTCCAGATAGCGCTGGTTTACCGAGCGCATTTCCCAGGTAGCGCTACCCCAGCTACCCTTGATTTCACGCCGGGCGTAGGCGGTCATACTGCGGATCATAGACATTCCCGTTTTTAAAGGAGAGATGGGGGGATTATAGCTTTCAGGGGCTTCTCAGGATAGGAATAAGCGTCCTTTATCCGTATAATGCGCAGCCACATTCGTTTCAAGCCGGAGAATCCATCATGCGTCCAGCAGGTCGTAGCGCCAACCAGGTGCGTCCCGTCACCCTGACCCGTAACTATACAAAACACGCTGAAGGCTCCGTGCTGGTTGAGTTTGGTGACACCAAGGTGCTTTGCACCGCGTCCATTGAAGAGGGCGTGCCTCGCTTCCTGAAAGGTCAGGGCCAGGGGTGGATCACCGCCGAATACGGTATGTTGCCGCGCGCAACCCATACCCGTAATGCCCGTGAAGCGGCAAAAGGTAAGCAGGGCGGCCGTACTATGGAGATTCAGCGCCTGATCGCGCGTGCGCTCCGCGCCGCGGTTGACCTGAAAACGTTGGGTGAGTTCACCATCACGCTGGACTGCGACGTGATCCAGGCTGATGGTGGCACGCGTACGGCCTCTATTACCGGTGCCTGTGTGGCGCTGGCAGACGCCCTGAACAAGCTGGTTGCCGCCGGTAAGCTGAAAACCAACCCAATGAAAGGGATGGTTGCTGCTGTCTCCGTTGGTATCGTTAACGGCGAAGCGCTTTGCGATCTGGAATACGTTGAAGATTCTGCCGCAGAAACCGACATGAACGTGGTGATGACCGAAGATGGTCGCATCATTGAAGTGCAGGGTACGGCAGAAGGCGAGCCATTCACCCACGAAGAACTGCTCACCTTGCTGGCGTTGGCCCGAGGGGGAATCGAATCTATTGTAGCGACGCAGAAAGCGGCGTTAGAAAATTGATTTTAAGGCGACCAATGAGTCGCCTTTTTTTTGCCTGTAAGACTGAAAAGACAAAGGAGCAAATCCATGAAATCGTATCAGCGCCAGTTTATTGAGTTTGCGCTAAACAAGCAGGTACTTAAGTTTGGCGAGTTCACGCTGAAATCCGGGCGTAAAAGCCCGTATTTCTTCAACGCCGGGCTGTTTAATACCGGGCGCGACCTGGCACTGTTAGGCCGCTTCTATGCCGAAGCGCTGGTGGATTCCGGGATTGATTTCGACCTGCTGTTTGGCCCCGCGTACAAAGGCATTCCAATCGCAACCACCACGGCAGTGGCGCTGGCGGAGCACCATGACCGCGACGTACCGTACTGCTTTAACCGTAAAGAAGCCAAAACCCACGGTGAAGGCGGCAATCTGGTAGGCAGCGCGTTGCAGGGCCGTGTGATGCTGGTGGATGACGTGATCACCGCAGGTACCGCGATCCGTGAATCGATGGAGATAATCCAGGCTAACGGTGCAACGCTTGCGGGCGTGCTGATTTCGCTCGATCGTCAGGAGCGTGGGCGCGGCGACATCTCTGCTATTCAGGAAGTGGAGTGCGATTATGGCTGCAAGGTCACGTCGATTATCACGCTGAAAGACCTGATTGCGTATCTGGAAGAGAAGCCTGAGATGGCTGATCATCTGGCGGCGGTGCGTCAATACCGCGAAGAGTTTGGCGTATAATTCAATTGCCTGGTGGCGCTGCGCTTACCGGGCCTACCCGTTCGTAGGCCGGATAAGGCGAAGCCGCCATCCGGCGATGGCGTTACTGTAACTGAGCAGCCACTAACGGCCAGCGGGCGTCAAAATCGTCCGTTGGTCGATATTTAAACTCGCTGCGCACAAACCGGGAGAGCATCCCTTCGCAAAATGCCAGGATCTGGCTTGCCAGCAGGGTCTCATCCGTATTATATCCCTCGCCTTCCCGCATTTTCTTCTCGCGCAGAACCTGACGCAGCTGGGCTTCGATACGCTCAAAAAGCTGGTTTATACGGCCTTGCAGACGATCCTGTTCAAACATCAGCGCGTGGCCGGTCAGAATACGGGTCAGACCCGGGTTACGTTCACCAAAGCCCAGAATCAGCAGCACAATCAGACGCAGACGCGTGCTGGTGTCTTTTTCATCCTTCAGAATCAGGTTGATGCGCGTGATCAGGCTGTCTTCGATAAACTCGATCAGGCTGTCAAACATCCGGGTTTTGCTCGGGAAATGACGATACAGCGCCGCCTCTGACACGCCCACAGAGGCCGCCAGTTTTGCGGTGGTGATGCGTTGACTGCCGTCGCTGGATTCAAGCATCAGAGCCAGAGATTGAAGTATTTCTTCGCGACGATTCCTTTTCGCGGTTTGTTTTTCTGCCATGTTACAAAATACCCCTGAAAATAAGCACTTGTCAGGCTGGCAACCACACAGCGACCCGCAAACTGACGTTTGCGGTTTGTTATTGCATTATGGCGCTGTGAGATGCGTGTTTGTCGGGCGGTTATTTGCGCCCGGAATGGCCGAAGCCGCCTTCGCCACGGTCGGTAGCGTCGAAGTCTGCCACCAGGTTAAATTCTGCCTGCACCACCGGTACAAACACCATCTGCGCGATACGCTCGCCCGGCTCAATGGTGAAGCTGTCCTGGCCACGGTTCCATACGGATACCATCAGCTGACCCTGATAGTCAGAGTCGATCAGGCCGACCAGGTTACCCAGCACGACGCCATGCTTATGGCCCAGGCCAGAGCGCGGCAGGATCACCGCTGCCAGTGACGGGTCAGCAATGTGAATCGCCAGCCCGGTCGGGATCAGGGTCGTTGCACCCGGCGCCAGTTCTACGGCGTCATCGAGACAGGCGCGCAGGTCAAGACCGGCAGAGCCGGAGGTGGCATACGTTGGCAGCGGAAATTGCTCGCCAACGCGCGGGTCCAGAATCTTAACGTCGATTTTTTTCATCATAACGGGTAACGATCTCGTCCAGTAAGTGTTGGCCCAGGAGTTCTTTGCGCTCAAGCGGTAAGACTTTATCTCCATCCTGCCAGAAAAGGTGCAATGCGTTGCTGTCGCTGTTAAATCCTTGCGTGGACAGCGATACGTCGTTCGCGCAAATTAAATCGAGGTTTTTGCGGGTACGTTTTTGCCGGGCATATTCTTCCACATTATTCGTTTCTGCGGCAAACCCAACAACGTAAGGACGATGAGTTTTCAGTGCGGCGACACCGGCAACGATATCCGGGTTCTTCACCATTTTTATTGTTAATTCATCGCCTTGCTTTTTAATTTTGGCGTCAGCAATAGTTTCGGCGCGGTAATCAGCGACGGCCGCACAGCCGATAAAAATATGCTGCTGTTGAGCATGTGCCTGTACGGCGGCGTTCATTTCCAGCGCGGTCGTCACATCAATACGCTGCACAAACGCAGGGGTGGTAAGCGACACCGGGCCGCTCACCAGCGTGACGTTCGCGCCGCGTTTGGCTGCCGCGGCAGCAATCGCAAAGCCCATTTTGCCGGAGCTGTGGTTGGTGATGTAACGCACCGGATCCAGCGGCTCGCGCGTGGGGCCCGCGGTAATCATGATGTTGAGATGTTGCAGATCGTTGACAGGCGAGAAATGGGCGGCGGCCATATCAACAATCGTTAATGGGTCGAGCATACGCCCTGGCCCCACGTCGCCGCAGGCCTGGCTGCCGCTGTCCGGTCCCCAAATCAGCAGGCCGCGCGAGGCCAGCGTGTCCAGATTGTGCTGGGTAGCGGCGTTGCGGTACATCTGCTGGTTCATTGCGGGCACAACCGCGACGGGCGCAGGCGTGGCGAGGCAAATGGTCGTTACCAGATCGTTCGCCATACCGGCTGCCAGGCGGGCAATTAAATCTGCCGTGGCGGGGGCAAGGATAACCAGATCGGCCCATTTCCCCAGCTCAATGTGGCCCATTGCGGCTTCGGCCGCCGGGTCGAGAAGGCTGTCGGATACCGGGTATCCCGAGACGGCTTGCAGGCTCAGTGGGGTGATAAAGGCTTTGCCGCCTTCGGTGATCGCGACCCGTACGTCGGCCCCGCGCTCGCGCAAACGGCGCACCAGGTCTGGCGTTTTATAGGCAGCAATACCGCCGCTGACGCCAAGAACGATTTTTTTACCGGCCAGGCTCATCATGATTCTTTCCTGTTGGGTTTCACCAGAGAGCGGGCATTTTATCACAATCCCTAAAACGGGGTGATGATGTCCTTAATTCACTTTGCGAGGCGTTACGCAAGAACGAAATGCCAGCATCGAACCCCGAATTTGCCTGTGGCAGCATAATGGCAAACAGAAGGAGGCCAGGCATGGAAGAGACTGAACTGCTGCTACCGCGTGAAAAAATGCTGCGTCATGGCGTCACGTTGTTAAAGGACGACGAGCTGCTGGCGCTCTTTTTACGCACAGGCACGCCGGGGAAAACGGTATTTACGCTGGCGAAAGAACTGATAGACCATTTCGGTTCACTGTATGGATTGCTGACCGCTGAGCTGGAGGCGTTTACGCACGTTGAGGGCATTGGCGTGGCGAAATATGCCCAGTTGCGGGGCATTGCCGAGCTGGCCCGGCGATTTTACAACGTGCGTATGGAGGAAGAAGACCCGATCCTCACCCCCGACATGACCCGCGAATTTCTGCAAAGCCAGCTCTCCGATCTGGAGCGGGAGATCTTTATGGTGATCTTTCTCGACAACAAAAACCGGGTACTGAAACATACCCGCCTTTTTTCGGGAACATTGAGCCACGTTGAGGTGCATCCGCGTGAAATTGTGCGGGAAGCGATAAAAGTGAATGCAGCCGGCGTGATCCTCGCGCATAATCACCCCTCTGGCTGTGCAGAACCAAGCAGAGCTGACAAAGCAATTACCGAACGTATTATCAAATGCTGTCAATTCATGGACATTCGTGTGCTGGACCATCTGATAATTGGCCGCGGAGAGTACATTTCTTTTGCCGAACGTGGCTGGATTTAGGCCTTTTCTCGCGATCCATCGGGATCTTTGTCTGTTCGGGACTTGAGCACACCGCCGAGTCAGCGTATACTACGCCACCTTTGAGAATCTCGGGTTTGGCATTTGGGCCTGGCAATCGAGAGTTCAATAGAACTATGCGATGACCGGGCTGTAAAGCCTGACGAGGCGCCGATACCCCATACGAAGCTCGAGCTAATTTGATTTTTGGAGAATAGACATGTCCCGAGTCTGCCAAGTTACTGGCAAGCGTCCGGTGACCGGTAACAACCGTTCCCACGCACTGAACGCGACTAAACGCCGTTTCCTGCCGAACCTGCACTCTCACCGTTTCTGGGTTGAGAGCGAGAAGCGTTTTGTCACCCTGCGCGTATCTGCTAAAGGTATGCGTGTAATCGATAAGAAAGGCATCGATACAGTTCTGTCCGAACTGCGTGCCCGTGGCGAAAAGTACTAAGTACTTAAAGAGGAAATAAATCATGGCTAAAGGTATTCGCGAGAAAATCAAGCTGGTTTCTTCTGCTGGTACAGGTCACTTCTACACCACCACGAAGAACAAACGTACTAAGCCGGAAAAACTGGAACTGAAAAAATTCGATCCAGTTGTACGCCAGCACGTACTGTACAAAGAAGCTAAAATCAAATAATTTTAGTCTCCTTGTATTGAAAAACCCCGCAACTGCGGGGTTTTTTGCATTCTGCATCTCAACGGAGGAACCATGCCTGAATTACCTGAGGTAGAGACCAGCCGCCGCGGCATTGAGCCCCATCTGGTTGGCGCGACTATTCTTCATGCTGTCGTTCGCAACGGGCGTCTGCGCTGGCCGGTGTCCGATGAGATCCACGCGTTAAGTGACAAACCCGTCCTGAGCGTGCAGCGCCGCGCGAAATACCTGCTGCTGGAGCTGCCTGACGGCTGGATCATTATCCATCTGGGCATGTCGGGAAGCCTGCGTATTCTTACCGAAGAGTTGCCTGCGGAAAAGCACGACCACGTTGATCTGGTGATGAGTAACGGCAAAGTGCTGCGTTACACCGACCCGCGTCGCTTTGGCGCATGGCTGTGGACCAAAGAGCTGGAAGGACACAACGTGCTGGCGCATCTCGGACCTGAGCCGCTCTCAGAGGCGTTTAACGCAGATTATCTCAAAGAGAAGTGCGCGAAAAAGAAAACCCCGATTAAACCCTGGCTGATGGATAACAAGCTGGTGGTGGGCGTGGGGAATATCTACGCCAGCGAATCGTTGTTTGCCGCCGGGATCCATCCCGATCGGCTGGCCTCCTCGCTGTCGGCGCAGGAGTGCGAGCTGCTGGTCAGAGTTATTAAAGCGGTACTGCTGCGCTCAATTGAGCAGGGCGGGACGACGCTGAAGGATTTCCTGCAAAGCGACGGGAAGCCGGGTTATTTTGCGCAGGAGTTGCAGGTTTATGGCCGTAAGGGTGAGCCGTGCAGAGCCTGCGGGACGCCGATTATTGCCACGAAGCACGCTCAGCGCGCCACGTTTTACTGCCGTCAGTGCCAGAAGTAGGGTTACTTTAGCTTTTCCATCAACGCCTGGTGGACGTTAACCGGCAGGAAGTGGGTAACGTCCCCGTGATGGCGCGCCACCTCTTTCACCAGCGAAGAAGAGATGAAGGACCACTCTTTGGAGGGCATCAGGAATACGCTCTCCAGCTCCGGCATCAGATGGCGGTTCATGTGTGCCAGCTGCATCTCATATTCGAAGTCTGCTACCGCGCGAAGACCGCGGATCAGGATATTGGCCTGCCGGTCACGGGCAAAGTTTGCCATCAAGTCGCTGAATCCGACGACCTCAACATTCGACAGATGCGAAATCGCATCGGTGGCAAGCTGCACGCGTTCGTTCAGGTCGAACATCGGCTTTTTGCTCGGGCTGGCGGCAATGGCCAGAATCACCTTGTCGAACATACACGCCGCACGGGTGATGATATCAAGATGACCGTTAGTGATCGGATCGAAGGTACCCGGATAAATCGCTTTTGTGCTCATGGCTCACGTTTTCTCTGAGTAGCCGCGGTTCAGCGCCCACAGCTCGGTGTATTTGTTAAAAGTATACTGGGCATTCACTACGGCCAGTAACCAGCCCTGTTTGCCGTCCAGCACGCCGCCACGCAGCAGCAGCGTTTTCAGAAACGCGCCCAGCGTGTGGGTGAAGATGCCGGTCAGCGTGGCCTTCTTGCCGCGCGCATGCCGCTCCTGTGCCCAGGCGGTGGCATAGTTCAGCTGTTTACGCTGGAAGCTGGCGAAATCGCGGCAGGTCAGATGAAGCAGATCGCCCGTCAGGGGGATGACCTGAGCGTTATCGCAGGCCAGAGACTCATGGACCAGGTTATCGTTGTACTGATAACGCTCGCGGGCATAGAGGCGCATCACGCGGTCGGGGTACCAGCCGCTGTGGCGCATAAAGCGGCCCAGGAAATAGTTACGACGCGCGATACTGTAGACCGCGCCAGGCTGTGGCGCGGCAAGCACCGTTTGAATGGCCTGTCGGAGTTCCGGGGTGACGCGCTCATCGGTATCGATCATCAACACGTAATCGCCCGTGGCGTAACCCTGCGCACGCTGACGCTGAATACCGTAGCCCTGCCAGTCGGTGTCGGTAAAGACTTTTGCCCCGGCTGCACGGGCAACGTCCGCCGTATTGTCCGTACTTCCGGAGTCGAGAATGACGATTTCGTCAGCCCAGGCAACAGAGGCCAGGCAATCCGGAAGCAGGTCGGCGGCGTTTTTGGCGATCATCACGACCGACAGACGCGTTGACATTAGTGGCTCCGCTGCGGCAGATAAGGTTGCAGAAGTTGCAGCAGACGGGTCAGTGCGCCCTGGTTCTGATGCAGGACTTCAACGGCGTGACGACCGTACCACAGGCGGTAATCTTCGTCAGTCAGAAGGGTTGAGACCTCTTTGACCACCGAGTCCGCATCGGTCACGGTGATTAAGCCATCGGCTTGCTGCAATTTCGCGCAGATATCTTTGAAGTTAAACGTGTGTGGACCCATCAGCACGGGAATGGCGTGGGCTGCCGGCTCCAGCGGGTTATGACCACCTCGCTCCACCAGGCTACCTCCAACAAAGGCGAGGTCTGCAATGCCGTACAGCAGCATCAGTTCGCCCATCGTATCGCCAATCACCACCTGCGTGCTGCCAGAGGGGATTTCGCCGCTGCTGCGCAGGGTAAAGCTGAAACCGCCTTTTTGCACCATCTCGCGGGCATCTTTAAAACGCTCCGGATGGCGAGGAACCAGAATCAGCAGTAAATCAGGGAATTTTTCCAGCAGCTGGCGGTGAGCCTGAAGGATAATGGCTTCTTCGCCATCATGGGTGCTGGTGGCAATCCAGACCTGGCGACGCGGCGCCCACTGACGACGCAGCGTTACCGCACGGGCGGCGAGTTCAGGGGTGACGGAAATATCGAACTTCAGGCTACCCGTGACCGCAAGCTGGTTGCGCTTCAGACCTAGGGCGATAAAGCGCGCGGCATCTTCTTCGTTCTGCGCGGCGATCAGCGTGATTTTGCTGAGCAGGCGACGCATAAATTTACCCAGCTTGCCGTACCCTTTAGCCGAGCGTTCCGACAGACGCGCGTTGGCGATAACCAAAGGAATTTTACGGGCATGCAGGGCGGAAATCATATTCGGCCACAGTTCGGTTTCCATGACGATCACCAGTTTAGGGCGCACGGTATTCAGGAAACGGTTCATGGCGCAGGGGAGATCGTACGGCAGGTAGACGTGATGCACGTCTTTACCGAAGGCAGACATCACGCGCTCTGAGCCGGTTGGCGTCATCGTGGTGACGGTGATGGGCAGTGACGGATAACGGTGGCGCAGGGCACGCACCAGTGGAATGGCGGCCAGCGTTTCCCCGACTGACACGGAATGCAGCAGAATACCGTCCGGCGCCACTTTATTGCGGCAGTAGCCATAGCGTTCGGCCCAGCGTTTACGGTACGCAGGCGCTTTACGGCTACGAAGCAACAGTCGCAGCCAAACCAGTGGCTGAATGATGTAGAGCAGGGCGGTATACAACAATTCCAAGCGATTATCCGTTTTTTTAGTTTCGGCCGGGAAATTCTAAGCATTTAAGCGTGCTAAAGCTATCTCTTATGCCAGATACCGTTTTAAACGGAAGTAGCGTCGGCCCAGGCGCCAGCGCAAACGCGGGCTTTTGGCACTTTTCCAGATGAGCTTCCAGATCCCGGTGTCGAAGAACTCTTTGATTATCATTGCTTTCTTCGCCTCATCCTTCATGTTGTCGAAGGTATGAATAATTCCCAGACCCTCTTTGGCGATTTGCCAGTGGCAGGCCGGGATATTTTTCACTTTATCCGGGTAGCGCTGGTTAATGGCATCAAGCATCTTCAGTATCTTCATGTAATGGCGCGCAGAGCGAATCAGCGTGTCGTCATTATCCGGGGTGTGCGATACCGAGGCGGAGTGAATGTAGTAGTCGTAAAAGCGTTCGCTGGTGTACTGAACGCGTTCCGCGGCAAGCAGCACCTCAGTCGTCCACGGAATATCCTGATGGCGCAGGCCAGGCTCGAAACGGAAGCCGTGCTGACGAATAAAATCGTGACGATAGATATTCAGCCAGGTCACATGCAGGAACTTACGTGAATCCAGCGCCTTTTTTAACCATGCCGCACCATTCATGACGCCCGTTGAGGCGAGCTTATCTTCAGGGAAGATAGGGCGAGACGGTTTTTTGTTATTTTCCCAGACGTAGTTGCCATTGCAGGTGGCGACATCCAGGTTCTGCTTGACGGCCATATCCAGCAGACGCTGGTACATGCCGGGTTTGAAGACATCATCAATATCCGGGAAAGAGAGATACTGCCCGGTCGCAACCGCCAGGCCGGTATTACGCGCGATGGACACGCCCTGATTAGGTTGTTCAATAACCTGCATCTGTGGCAGCTTTTCGCGCCATTTTTCGACAATTTGCATCGAGCGGTCAGTGGAGCCGTCATTCACGATGATGACTTCCATACTGTCGATGTGTTGATTTACAAGGCAGGTAAAGAACTGATCGAGAAAAGCTTCACCGTTATAAACGGCAACCACCACGCTTAATAAAGGCGCTGAATTTTGCATATGAAACCTGATTATTTTTGGTTGTCGACCAAAGCAATGTATTGCTGGCAAATGGCGTTAATACCGAACGATGCGATCGTTTCGCGATCAACAACTGGCGGAGAGGCATACAATTCTGCCAGTGTTTTCGCCAGTGATTCGTCGGTTAACGCTGTCAGACCTCGCGCCAGGGGGGCCAGTAAGGATCTCAGCAGGACCGCCAGGGCAGTTTGTACTCACCGGTGGGGTCTGACAGATAATGGACTCTACCAGTACATTACCAAAACCTTCGCAGTCGGAACTTAACACTAAAAGGCGTGCCCCTTTGATCCACGGGTAGGGGTTGGTTTCGAACGGTCGGAAGACGATCTTGTTTTCAATTCCCAGCTTAGCGGCAAGCTGTTTAAGCTGGTTTATTTTCGCGTCAGAACCTTTGCCCATCAACACCAGCGATGCGTCGATCTTGCTCAGCGCAAACGCCCGCAGCAGCCGGTCGTGACGTTTGTGTTCATGAAAACGGCCAACGTGGATAATGTAATCCTGCCCCTGCATCTCAAAGGGCGCTTCCGCCAGACGCTGAATTTCAGGGATATCAAAGGGGTTATGGATAACCGCTTTGCGCCGCAGGGGGATCGCGAGTACTTGAGAGAGGTCGTGCAGCACGGCGCCGGAAACCGCCACCACGTTGCGGTTTTCATAGGTATGCCGAATTTTATAATGCTTAAACCAGCGAGAAAGCCCGCTGCGATGGCGCAAATAGGAGAAGGAGAACATCCCGTGAACGCAGAACCAGACCTTATCCCGATCCAGCACGCGGCTGTGCGCCACGATACGGTCGGTTTTATGCAGATGCGAGAACACGACGTCAAATTTACCGCTGCGTTCTGCCTTCTCGATGGCGCGATCCAGCAAACGGGCGCGACGCGGGATCTCGGTCAGCTTCCGCCAGGGTTTTTTACAGGTATCCTGCACAATCTGAAAATCGATGCCTTCCGGAATGGCGTAGTCGCACACCTTCCGTAAGGAGAAAAGGGTGACCTGATGCCCCAGTTCTGTCAGTCCGCTGGAGAGGGTGAGAACCGTTTTTTCGGCTCCTCCACCGGGTAAACCATCAATAATCATTAGGATGCGCATTATTAATCCAGTAATTTTTGATAAAGCGAAATAAGCTGACTTGATAGTTTTTCAGGGGTTGCTTCTCTGACGCGTTCACGCGCCGCAAGCCCCATATTATTATTTTTTTCCAGTGAAGGGATGGACATGACGGCCTCCTTCAATGTGTGGATATCAAGTGCATCACAGTAAAACCCGTTCTGGCCTTGCTCAATAAATTCTGAACCACCGCAACTCTCTGACGTAATGACGGGCAATCCACAGGCCATTGCTTCAAGTATGACGTTAGGGAAAGGATCATACAGCGTCGGCAGCAGTAAACCATCAGAAAGCTGATAAAATGGCAGCGTCTCTTTTTGCATCCCCAGAAAACGGATTTGCCTTTCACAGCCTAATGAACGGGCGAGGTCGCGATAACGGCTTTCCGCTTTATCCTGACCGACCACAACCAGCCACGCCGATGTTCCTGCTATAGCCCGAATAGCGCTTGCCAGCCCCTTGCGTTCAAACCCTGAACCCACGAAGCAGAAAATGACGGCATCAGCGGGTAAGCCAAATTGCTGACGCAGTACAGCGCGTTGTCTCTCTTCTGCCGGAACGAAGCGGCTGGAATCTATTGAATTATAAATCACATGTATCTTTTTTGCGTCAATATCAAAGTCTTCGACGATTTCGCGTTTGATCATCTCCGCATTACAGATAACGGCTTTCAACTCGGGAGCCTGGTACATTTCACGTTCTGCGTTCATCACGTAGCGGTGATAACGATCGTGCATAAGCAGCTTCGCACGCCAGGCGGGAAGAATACGCGTACGCTGTAGCAGCCAGCGTCGATGTACACCATCCCCGGCGCGGTAAATATCGCAGCCCGGAATACGTTCGTGGCTCTGGACAATATCAAACTGCTGTTGCTGCCACAGCGCGCGTGCGGCGTGTGCAAAGCCGCGCTCACGGCTGATGCGGCCCCACTTTCGTGGATCGCAAATATGAATATGCCAGTCGTCCTGCTTTTCGCCCTGCCACTCGCGGGTGATGACGTTGAGCTCAAGATTTTGATTGCTCAGCGCGGTAAGTGCCCTGGAGACAAAACGTTCTGCTCCTCCATCCGGACGATATTTTTGGCGCACAATGGCCAGACGATGAAGCTTCATTGCAGGTATCTCCTTGCGGCGGAGACGACAGCATCAACGGGGATGGCGTCGAGATAACGTTCCGTCGTTTTTGTATCAATGGCGTCAGGGTTGGGAAGCGGGCCGTAGTTACCTGCCCAGATGACCTCGCCGTTAACCTGCCATGGCGACCAGAACGTCAATTTTGACGGGCCAAACAGCGCCACGCAGGGCGTCTGAAGGGCGGCGGCCATGTGCATGGGTACGGAGTCAACGCCAATGAACAGGATCGCGTGATCGATTAGCGAGGCCAGCTGGCGCAGGGTTAACTGCCCTGCCAGCGATACAACACCCGTCTGCGGGGAGGCGGCAAGAATGCGGTCAATCATCGCCAGCTCTTTCTTATCCGGTCCCGCCGTAAGGACGATAGTGTGGCCGTCCTGCTGCAACGCGGCGATAGTTTGCGCCATTTTGCCTTCGTCCCAGCACTTAAAGAACCAGCGTGACGTGGGTTGAATAACGATGTAGCGGTCTCCCACGCCCTTTTGTGTCAGCTTTTGGTGAGCATGGCGCCAGTCATCCGCGCTGTAAGCCATGGTGACGGTAGGGTTGGCCATTACCGGCAGCGCTGACAGTATGGAGAGATTTTGTTCAACGGTGTGCAGCGACTGATGGCTGGCGACCGAGACCAGTTCACTGTGACAAAAACGCCAGAAGGCATTCTTGCGCTTGTTAAAAGCGAACCCGAGCCGAACCGGTGCGCCGGTGAAGCGGGTAACAATCGCGCTGCGCCACTGATCGGCAAGATTGATCACCAGATGATAATGCTGAGCGCGTAAAGCACGAAGCAACTGCCACTCTTTTTGCAGGTGCTTCAGCGTCCCCAGCTGCTTCCATTTACGATCGATACCATAGATCGTCCCGATTGCCGGATGCGCGGCGAGCATGTCTCGCGTCTCTTCATAGAGAAGCACGTCGATTTGGGCTTCAGGCCATTTCTGGCGTAATGAATTGATGACGGGGGTGGTGAGTAACATGTCGCCATGATGGCGAAGTTTGATCAGTAAAATGCGCAAATCAGGCGTGTCAGGTAAGTTATTCATCATCATCTTATCGGCGTTGTACTATTGGCAATTCTAATAGACCTGGTAACGACTTGCACTCTTTCTCCATAATGTCAGGAATTTCCCTGGAAGGGTTTACTCCTGCTTTCGGGCGTGCGTAACATAGCGCTAACTATTTTGTCTTGCGGACTTATTATGAAAAAACCAGCGTTTATCATCACGATCGATACCGAAGGGGATAATCTCTGGCAGAACCACCGGGTG
This sequence comes from Enterobacter sp. MGH119, assembly GCF_001037675.1. Lineage (NCBI taxonomy): Bacteria > Pseudomonadati > Pseudomonadota > Gammaproteobacteria > Enterobacterales > Enterobacteriaceae > Enterobacter > Enterobacter sp. MGH119. The sequence continues at coordinate 195,265 of NZ_KQ089932.1, forward strand.
ATCAAAACGGAAAACGCGCGCTACCTGGCGCGGTTTCAGGCGCTTTGTGAACGCTTCGGCTTTAAGCCCGTCTGGCTGACCAACTACGAGATGGCCGTCGAACCGGTATTCATTGAGTTCGCGAAAGAGGTCATAGCCTGCGGCCAGGGTGAGGTGGGAATGCATCTCCATGCCTGGAATAGCCCTCCGGAGCACGATCTGACCGGTGATGACTGGCGCTGGCAGCCTTATCTGATTGAGTTTTCAGACGAGGTCATGCGTGAGAAAGTGCTGTTCATGACCCGCTTACTGGAAGAGACTTTCCAGACAAAAATGCTCAGCCATCGCGCCGGGCGCTGGGCATTCGACAGCCGTTACGCCCGGTTGCTGATTGAGCTGGGGTATCAGGTAGATTGTTCCGTTACGCCGCGCGTGAACTGGCGCAACGCGAAAGGTGCCCCGCAGGGTAATGGCGGAACGAATTACCAGCATTTTCCCGATCGCGCCTATTTTTTGGACGTAGACGACATTTCCCGGCCGGGAAACAGCCCTCTCCTCGAAGTGCCGATGAGTATCCAGTATAAACACCCGGCATGGCTGAATTCCCTGAAGCAGGGTTACGATCGTCTGCGCGGTAAATACCGTTCTCCGTCAGTTAACTGGTTACGCCCGTCCGGCGGTAACGCGCAGGAGATGATTAAGGTTGCGCAGCAGTGCCTGGCTCAGGGGAATGACTACGTAGAGTTCATGCTGCATTCGTCGGAATTTATGCCTGGCGGCAGCCCTACTTTTAAAGACCAGGCCGCGATTGAGGGACTGTATCAGGATCTGGAGCAGCTCTTTACCTGGTTATCAGATAAGACCGTGGGGATGACGCTTGCGGAGTTTTACCAGTACAAAAAATAGTTATGCCCGCCAGGCGGGCATATTTGTTATTGCTGCTTTGTTTGTGAGAAAGGTGTACTTAACGCAAACAAAATCATAAAGAAGATTAAGGCTTCTGAACTGAGCAGTATGACATCCGTCAGTCCATACAAAAGCAAAAGAAGCATTGACGTTAGCAGCAGCGCGTTTCTGTTTCGTAGGGCATACGCAATCATCGAAACGAAGAAAAAGAGCATTACCGCTACGCCGGGGATCCCCTGCAAAGAGTATTTCTCAATAAATTCATTATGCAGATGAACTTTGATGTATTCGAGTGCACTGCCAAGGTGCGGATGTCCGTCTTTAATATACTGCCGCGTCCACGCTTCACGCTGTTCCAGCGATTGCCCTAACGGATGCGCAAGACCATTCTCGATCCCGACAGTCCACATCGAAAAACGTGCGCCCAATGACGTGCGGTCAAAACCTTGTTGATAACGTTCAACCTCACGTTGGGTTTGTTTAATTTTCGGCGAAATCAATGGCTTGTAGCTAACGATTACAACGCCTGCAACAATGCATAGAAAGATGAGGGCGGATTTAAGATGAATCTTTCTGAAATGATAAAGCGTGAGCACAATTGCCAGAAGCAGATATAAACCCATCGCAGCACGGGTCCCCGTCAACAGTATGACGAAGTAAGAGATTAATATAGTGAAGCCCGCAACAACATACAGCTTCACGTTCTGTTGAAGGTAAAGACTGTATACGAAAGCCAGTGACAGGACAGAATAAACATAGGCTGAAACGGTGGCACGGTTAATTGCCATCTCAACGCGAGTCATACCTTGTGAGGCCTGCCACAAGCCATACCCTGTGGCGAGCACAAACCCTAAGGCCGTTGCGAAGAAGAAAAATTTCCTGAAGGTGTCCTTATCGATATAAAACTTAAAGCGGTCAATATAGAAAATCAGGACACTCGCTAAAATTAATTTTTTGCTGGCACCGAGATAGTCGCTGTAAAGGTTGAGTCCCTCGTTATGATACTCATAGAGTAAATACCAGCCGAGGTTAAGTAATCCAATCAGCAGAATGGGCAGCGCTATAGTAAAAGGTCGCAGAGTGATTTTTTTATATTCGAAAGCCAGGCCAATAATACTGACGTAAATAGCAATATAGAAAAACTCTCTTTGCTTCCCTGAACTGACTAAAGCCAGTATCAAAGAGATGAGGCTCAAAGCGATCGTCAGTTGATAGAGCCGTGGTTTTATTTTTTCCATAATGCCTCAATAACCCTTTTTTTATAGCTAAAACGAACATCGGTGGAGAGGAAAAAAGACAATGTATACATGGCCTTTACGCGTTGTTTCACGAGCTGCAATTGTTGGTCTGTAAGACAGGACCGATGGTTGCTGTAAATATCAAACCAGTGGCAATTGACGAGATGCTTGTAGCTTGACGGAAATGTTCTTTCCATCTGTAACGTGCATTCGACAAGCGTTGAAATTTTGCTGGCGTCCAGAGTGCTCGACAAACTGTCGCGACGCTTGATGTAATAATAATGCCCCTGGCGTTGATAGACTATTTTGTTCGATTGCATCAGCATTCCAGGGAAGACAGCGAAATCCTCATAACATAACATCGGAGGAATAGGGTTACTCTCGTACAGGCTACGATGAATAAACTGGCCAATGAGATGTGCCTGAAAGTCTTTATGGCGTAAGAAACGAGCGACTGCTTCATTTCGTGGCAATGGCACAGGATTAAATCCCTGCCAGTCTGAAGTCATTTTCCGGGGATCGCGAATCTCAAGCAAACGTGCCAGTAACATATCCGGACGTTGCGCTTTCAGGAAGGCTATTGCGTCCCCGAGGCTGCCCGGCTTTAAGCAATCGTCACTGTCGAGCATCGTAATATACTCTCCCGATGCCAGCGCGACAGCGCTGTTTCGTACCCGGCCTACGTTACGAAAGTTCACGGTGCGCGTGATGATCTGAGGAAATTTCGGCGACCACTCTTCAATTATTGCCTGCGTGGCATCCTCAGAACTGTCATTGAAAATAATGACTTCAGTGTCCTGACCGATTGCTGCCAGCAGGCTTGAAAGCGTGGCGTGCAGCGTAGCTTCAGCGTTATGCGCAGCAATAATGACGCTTAAAAAAGCCATAAAAATTAGTTTCCTTGAGCGTCGGTAGCGCTAGCCAGTGAGCGGGCTTTGGGTAATGTACGGACAAACTGCTGAAGATCGTGTAACGCGGAGTCAGTGACAGAGAATAGCGCTTCCCGTTCTTGCGGGAAGTAATAGCGCGTTTCAAACACATAAGAACAAATGTTGTCGTCATTCCCGATCAGCATCACATTGCCAAGCGGACGCTGTTCGTAATGACAACACGGTCCAAACAGCAGGACCACCGGCACGCCGACGGCGTCTGCGATATAGACATTCCCCGAGTCAGACGCGATATAGCAGTCCATCTTTGAAATGGCCCAGGGAAGCTCTTCTAGCGAAATTTTGCCAATAAGATTAATAAAATTAGGGATTTCACCGTAAAGGCGGGTGATATCATCCATCCACGACTGTTCGTTTGGCGCGCCGAAGACATAAAACTCGCAGGGTAAATCAGCGAGTTGATCAACAATCCGCTTCCAGATAACCGGAGGGACGGTTTTGGCTTTATTGCCTGCCGCAATACTGATGCCGATGCGGATAACGTCAGGTTTATCAAGAATAGCCGGCCAGGTCGTCGGCTTGAAGAGCGGCTTTGTGGCGTGCTTGGGAGAGTCTTGCCATGTGAGCGAGCGGTCGGCCAGTTTCAGGTAGTTCGTCACCGAAAGCGTTTTTTTGCCATGCTCAACGGTACCGTTGGCCGCGAGATAGAAAATCCCGTGATACCACCTGCGCGTGTAAATGCTTAAAAATTGTTTGTTTTTGGCATTGCAGACGGCGGCAAAAAAGAGGTTCACGCTGTTGGGCTGTAGCAGGTAGACGTTGTCGTAGCGGTTCATGATCCTGCACGCGAAGCACAGTTTACGCCACAGGTTGCGCTTATGCTGCTCAATAAAATAGATCTGCTCGATAGTCTCATCATGCTTCGCCAGCGCGCCAACGCTGCGACTGATCAACACATCGCTTTTTTGCAGCCAGGCCAGAAGAGGCGTCGCATTAATAAAGTCACCGATTTTGGCTGTTTGAATGACAAGGTTCTTGCCCGTGTCCTTTCGAAACAGCTTCCGGATGAGTTTCACCGGAAAGAGTAAAATCAGCAGAAATACATAACTCATGGGTTAAATATCCCTGTTGGAAAGCCGATGGCTGCCCTGTAAAAATGAAAAAATAGCATCTGCGCTAATATCCTTCGTTTGTTGCGTAGGGCTGACCATCTGATGCTGGTTTTTACCGTAACCCCCGATCAACCCCGGATCGGTCGGGCCGAAAATCGTGATATTAGGTCGATCCAGTGCGGCGGTTAAATGGCTTAACCCTGTATCCACAGAAACGACGGCGTTTGCGCCCGCCAGCTGTGCGGCAACTTGCGCCAGTGTGAGTTTGGGTAACACCTCGACATGGGAAAAACCGGCTGCCAGACGCTCCGCACGCTGACGCTCATGTTCAGCGCCCCACGGGAGTTTAATATGGATACCGCAAGGTTGCATTAGTTCAATCAGCCTTCGCCAGTGCGTTTCCGGCCAGTGCTTATCGTCGCGCGTTGTGGCATGCAGGAACACCAGATACGGCTCGGCATGCTCCTCCGTCTCGCGCAAAAAATGCTGTGCAATAGCGTAGTCACCCTGGGCTTCAGGTTTTGCATAGCCCAGGCTTTTCGCGAACAGCTCGCGGGTGCGCTCCACGGCGTGCTGTTGTTTCGCAATATGGTGTCGACGGTTATAGAACAGGCTCGCCAGCGGTTCGCGGGCGGTTTGCCAGTCCATGCCGTGCTTTACGCCGTGCGCCAGACGCGTGACCAGCGCGGCGCTTTTCACCAGCCCCTGGGCGTCGACGATCGCGTCGTAACGCCGGGCCTGCACCGCTTCGCGGAAGGCTTTGCGTTCGGCTTTAATCGGTGCGGAGAACCACGCTTTGCGCCAGCGGCGAATGGCCACCGGGATCACGCGATCAACCGCTTCATGCCAGGTGGGGATCTGCGCGAAGCCTTCTTCCACCACCCAGTCAAAACGGATGCCGGGAATGGCCCGCATGGCGTCCGTCAGCGACGGCAGCGTATGCAGAACATCACCCATTGAGGAGGTTTTAACGATCAATACCCGCATCCGTTATCCTTCTTCGCTCAACAGCAATGCGTTGAGTTCTTCAAGGACGCGCTGCGGCGTGATGTCGATCAGGCTCTGATGATAGCCTTCTGCGGCATCGCCTTTACGCACCTTGTGGTAGCCGGTGATTAAACGGATCACGCGCGCCTTGTGCGACAGCGGCGGCGTGAAGTCCGGGCTGCTTGGGCCATACAGCGCAACCAGGGGACGATCCAGCGCGGCGGCGACGTGCATTAAACCGGAGTCGTTCGTCACCACGGCTTTACAGGCGGCAATCAAAATAACCGCCTGCTCGAGCTGCGTTTCCCCGGCCAGGTTTCGGCACCAGGCCTGTTGCTCGGTACTGAGCGTGGCGAGAATTTCATTGCCCGCCTCATGATCTTTCGCCGAGCCAAACAGCACAATCTGATAGCCTTCATCGATAAGCTGTTTCGCCAGCTCTGCATAGTGATAGTGCGGCCAGCGTTTTGCCGGACCAAACTCCGCGCCAGGGCAGAACCCAATCATCGGGCGTTCGGACGAAATGCCAAATGCGTTGCAGGTGTGGGATTTCTCCCCATCGCTTACCTGGAGCTGCGGCCACAGCAGCGGCTGCGGCAGATCTTTCGCGCTGCGCATCACGCCTTTGTCGTAGGCCAGCGCCACGTAGCGCTCGACCATCAGCGGCCAGGCCTCTTTATCCAGCACACGGGCATCGTTCAGCAGGCCGTAGCGCATTTCACCGCGCCAGCCGGTACGATGCGGGATGCCCGCAAAGAAGGGCACAAGGGCAGATTTGAAGGAGTTAGGCAGCACGTAGGCGCGGTCATAGCGTTTCTCGCGCAGGCTGTGGCCGAGTTTGCGGCGTTCACCGATTTCCAGCGCCCCGTGGCCGAGCGGCATCGGGATCGCCTCGTTCACTTCCGGCATACGCGATAACAGCGGACGGCACCATGCGGGTGCCATCACGTCGATTATCGCCTGGGGATAACGCGCCTTGAGCGTGCGATAGAGACTTTGCGACATCATCATGTCGCCCACCCATGACGGGCCGATCACCAGAATTTTCATACTTATGCGTCGCGGTTCAGCCAGGCCATATATTCCGTTACGCCTTCGGCAACGGTCTTGAACGGCTTGTCATAGCCTGCGGCGCGCAGGTTAGTCAGGTCCGCCTGAGTGAATGCCTGGTAGCGGCCTTTCAGCTTATCCGGGAATGGAATGTACTCGATGCTGCCTTTCTTATGGTACGCCAGCGTCGCGTCTGCCACCGCCTGGAAGGATTCCGCGCGGCCGGTGCCCAGGTTGAAAATGCCGGACACGCCATTTTCCAGGAACCACAGGTTCACTGCCGCCACGTCGCCCACGTAGACGAAGTCACGCTTGAAGCCGTCGCTGCCTTCGAACAGTTTCGGGCTTTCGCCGTTATTTAACTGGGTGTTCAGGTGGAACGCCACGCTCGCCATGCTGCCTTTGTGGCCTTCGCGCGGCCCGTAGACGTTGAAGTAGCGGAAGCCGACAATTTGCGAGTTCGCTTCTGGCAGGATCTGACGCACGTACTCATCAAACAGGAATTTGGAGTAACCGTAGACGTTCAGCGGCTGCTCATATTCGCGGGATTCGATGAAATCTGAAGTGCGCCCACCGTAGGTTGCCGCGGAAGAGGCATACAGGAACGGAATTTCACGCTCCAGGCAGTAGTGCAGGAGCTCTTTGGAGTACTGATAGTTGTTATCCATCATGTACTTGCCGTCCCACTCGGTGGTGGAGGAGCACGCACCTTCGTGGAAGATGGCTTCGATCTCGCCGAACTCTTCACCCGCCATAATCTGGATAAGGAAGTCTTCTTTATCCATGTAGTCAGCGATGTTCAGATCCACCAGGTTCACGAACTTGGTGCCGTCTTTCAGGTTGTCCACCACCAGAATGTCGGTGATGCCTTTGTCATTGAGGGCCTTAACAATATTGCTGCCGATAAAGCCCGCGCCGCCAGTAACGATGATCATAACTGTAACCTTTGAAGTATGAGTCGGGGAATATCCCGAACGCTAATCTCTTTATCATATCATCACAATGCTCAGGCTTCAGCCATTCACCGATATGCAGCAGGGGTACGCGTGATTTATGCTGCAAAAACGAGAAGAGATACTGCGTCATCTCGTCATGAACTATTGGTTTGGGTAATATGTGCCAAAATTTGCCGAGTCTGGAGAATTGCAATGCGTGGTGATTTTTACAAACAGTTAAACAGCGACCTCGAGACCGCACGTGCGGAAGGGTTGTTCAAAGAAGAGCGTATTATCACGTCTGCCCAGCAGGCGGACATCACCGTTGCCGACGGCAGCCATGTGATCAACTTTTGCGCGAACAACTACTTAGGTCTTGCGAATCACCCTGAGCTGATTGCCGCGGCGAAAAACGGCATGGACACCCACGGTTTCGGTATGGCCTCCGTTCGCTTTATCTGCGGTACCCAGGACAGCCACAAGCAGCTTGAGCAAAAGCTGGCGAACTTCCTCGGAATGGAAGACGCGATTCTGTACTCATCCTGCTTCGACGCCAACGGCGGTCTGTTTGAAACCCTGCTCGGCGCAGAAGATGCGATTATCTCCGACGCCCTGAACCACGCCTCCATCATCGACGGTGTTCGCCTGTGTAAAGCGAAGCGTTTCCGCTACGCCAACAACGACATGGTTGAGCTGGAAGCCCGCCTGAAAGAGGCCCGTGAAGCCGGTGCCCGCCACGTGCTGATCGCCACCGACGGCGTGTTCTCCATGGATGGCGTGATCGCCAACCTGAAGGGCGTGTGCGATCTGGCGGATAAATACGACGCGCTGGTGATGGTGGATGACTCTCACGCGGTTGGCTTTGTCGGCGAAAACGGTCGCGGCTCCCACGAATACTGTGACGTAATGGGCCGCGTGGACATCATCACCGGTACGCTGGGCAAAGCGCTCGGCGGCGCGTCTGGCGGTTATACCGCTGCGCGTAAAGAGGTGGTTGAGTGGCTGCGTCAGCGCTCCCGCCCGTACCTGTTCTCCAACTCCCTGGCGCCGGCGATTGTGGCTGCCTCTATTAAAGTGCTGGAGATGGTGGAATCAGGAGCTGAACTGCGCGAGCGTCTGTGGGCTAACGCCCGCCTGTTCCGTGAAAAAATGAGCGCAGCAGGGTTCACCCTGGCCGGTGCTGACCACGCGATCATTCCGGTGATGCTGGGTGACGCGGTTGTCGCACAGCAATTTGCTCGTGAGCTTCAGAAAGAAGGGATTTACGTGACCGGGTTCTTCTTCCCGGTGGTACCAAAAGGTCAGGCGCGTATCCGCACCCAGATGTCTGCGGCGCACTCGCCTGAACAAATTGAACGTGCGGTGGAAGCCTTTACCCGCATCGGCAAACAGCTGGGCGTAATTGCCTGAGGACGTGTGATGAAAGCGTTATCCAAACTGAAAGCGGAAGAAGGGATTTGGATGACCGACGTACCGGAGCCGGAAGTCGGTCATAACGATCTGCTGATCAAAATTCGTAAAACCGCCATCTGCGGTACTGACGTTCACATCTACAACTGGGACCAGTGGTCGCAAAAAACTATTCCCGTGCCAATGGTAGTCGGCCACGAATATGTCGGCGAAGTAGTCGGCATCGGCCAGGAAGTGAAAGGCTTCAACATTGGCGACCGCGTCTCCGGTGAAGGCCACATTACCTGTGGTCACTGCCGCAACTGTCGCGGTGGGCGTACCCACCTGTGCCGCAACACCGTCGGCGTGGGCGTGAACCGTCCGGGCTGCTTCGCGGAATACCTGGTGATCCCGGCGTTTAACGCGTTCAAAATCCCGGACAATATCTCTGACGATCTGGCCTCCATCTTCGACCCGTTCGGCAACGCGGTACATACGGCGCTCTCCTTCGACCTGGTGGGGGAAGACGTGCTGGTCTCCGGCGCAGGCCCCATCGGTATTATGGCGGCAGCCGTGGCGAAGCATGTGGGTGCGCGCAACGTGGTGATCACCGACGTGAACGAATACCGCCTGTCGCTGGCGCGCAAAATGGGCGTCACCCGCGCGGTGGATGTCTCGAAAGAGAGCCTGACCGACGTGATGGAAGAGCTGGGCATGACCGAAGGCTTTGACGTGGGTCTGGAGATGTCCGGCGCGCCACCCGCGTTCCGCACCATGCTCGACACCATGAACCACGGTGGTCGTATCGCGATGCTGGGTATTCCGCCGTCAGATATGTCCATCGACTGGAACAAAGTCATCTTCAAGGGGCTATTCATTAAGGGCATCTATGGCCGCGAGATGTTTGAGACCTGGTACAAGATGGCCGCGCTGATCCAGTCCGGTCTGGATCTGTCCCCGATTATCACTCACCGTTTCTCCATCGATGAGTTCCAGCAGGGCTTTGACGCGATGCGTTCCGGCCAGTCAGGGAAAGTGATCCTGAGCTGGGATAAATAATGAAAAAGGGGCCAGCGGCCCCTTATTTTACTGATTCTTTTTCTCTTCGTCCGTCAGGTAACGCACCTTGCGGGTGTAGTCCTGACCTTTGAACAGCAGTTTGTTATCCGGCGATTCCAGATACTTCTGCCACTCGGAAAGCGGGAAACCACCGTGCGCGCCAATCACCTCTTTCGGCACAACGGCTTCCTGACCGCCGATCTTCTTGGAGACCGGCCAGTTCATCCAGTCGCCCAGGTTAACCGTTTTTACATCCAGCATGTCCAGCAGCGCAGCGAGCGGCAGCTGATCGGTCGGCGGCTGCGTATCGTCCATTAGCTCCCAGGTATCCTGGAACAGCGTCAGCCACAGCGGGCAGATACGGCGCCAGGTCTTTTTGGTGGCCGCAAGAAACGCGCCGTTAACGTGATCGACCAGATACGGGCGCACCGTTTCTTTGTAATAGGCCGGCACTTTTTCTGCGGGGGCGCCGTCCAGCTTGGCAATCATTTTGCCCTGACGGAAGCTGGAGTAGATGTGCATATCGGTCATGTTGATCTGGGGCATCTTCAGCAGGTTGAGATCGGAGTCGATCATCAGCACCCCTTCACCGCGCGCCTGAAGCGGAGCATTAAGCTTCACCAGACGACTGAGGTAGATCTGCTTATAGCGGTACCCCTCTTCACGTTTTGGCGGCGTGAGGGTCACAACGCGGGTTTTTGGCGGCAGTTCGCCAAAAGCGGATTCAGGCTGATCGCTGACGATAACAATCTCGCTGACGTCGGTGGCGTAACGCTCTGCAAAGGTCGCTGATAATAACGCCTCTTCGACGAAATCCGCGCCCGTACAAGGGATCACGATGGAATCAACCGCAACGAGATCGCGCGTGACCGGAAGGGAAGCGTAGGGAATGTTATGACGCCCGGTAATGTGGCGGTAGCGAGCATTCAGGAATTTAAACATGTTCTTCTCGTTTGGTTATTGCGCGCCAAGAACGGCCTCGACACCGTTAACATAGCTTTCAATGGCATACATGTTGCAGACATTCTGGTGTGCGGCAGCGGCGAGCCGGGCGCGCAGAGCAGGATCCTGCCAGATATTATCCAGATGTTGAGCAAGTTGCGACACGTCGCTCCACGGAAACAGCAGGCCGGTCGACTCATGATCGATCAATTCTGCCGTGCCGGTCACTTTTGAACCAATCACTGGGATGTTCAGCAGCATTGCCTCCAGCACGACGCGCGGCAGACCTTCGCTCTTCGAGGCCAGAATAAACGCGTCAAAGGTAGCAAGGTAGTCAAAAGGCGTGTTCTGGAAACCGGTAAAAATCACGTGTTCAGCAATCCCCAGCGCGTCAGCCTGTGCCGTCAGCGCGCCGCGCTCAGCCCCTTCACCGACCAGCACCATCTTCCATTTTGCCTGCGGGTGCCTCTGGTTGAACTGGGCCAGCGCCTCCAGCGTGTGATGGTTGGCCTTGCGAGGGATTAACGAGCCAACGCTGCCGAACACAAACGTGTCATCATCAATGTTCAGGCGCTGGCGCATCGCGCGTCGGTCGGGCAAGGGCTGGTGGATGTCGATGGCATTGTTGACCGTGGTACACAGCGCTGGCCGGACGCCATGCTGAAGTAGCACACGTTCAACGCCGTGCGAGACGGCGATGATTTTTGTGGCATGGGCATTCACCAGCTTCACCAGCGGCGGGGTCAGCACCGGTTCAATCCGGCAGTGCTGGATTATCCGCGCATGCAGGTTTGCGCCCGCCAGATACCCTTCTTCGTTAGAGCCTGGCTGGTTGTTCATATACAGCGTATCGAAACCACCTTCTCTGAAAATGGTCTCGATCTTGCTGACGTTGGGGCGAATGCGCCACAGGGTATCGATATGCCGCGTAAATGCTTTGCGCGCTGAACGCGAGAAAAACAGCAGACCACGTCCCGCTTCTTTCAGGAGTTTTGCCCATGCCGGTTGCTTACGTTGAGGGATAACGAGTAGAGGTATCCCAATGCTATTGAGCACCTGGCCTATCGTTTCACCTTCAGCACGACTATAATCACTGTAAAAACAACAAGTAATGTCGAATTTTTCGCGGTTGATTCGCTTCAGAAGCTCAAGCATACTGTTGGTACCTCCCCCCCATTCTTTGCCCGTGTCCAGGAGGAGGATTTTACGTTTTTGCGGCATGTCTGAATCCGTATGCTACCCTTCATCTGACCGCATTATAAAGAATTTGTTGAAATAAAATAGATTTTTTGTATTTCTTTGTCTTTTTATAAGAAAACGTTTTAAACACGCTTATTTTAAAAGTGTGATTTAAGACTTTAATCGCCTCTTCTCAATTAGATACTATTAGCGAAAATATTTATGTTGTTATTGAGAGAGTGAGAAAATGTTTAAAATAACGGTCTGCTTATTAACGTTTAACTCCGAAAGAACGTTGCACGATGTTATTCCTCCTCTTTTAAAAATAGCGGATGAATTCGTTGTAGTTGATTCCGGAAGTACAGACGCAACGATATATATTTGCCAGAGTTATGGATTGTCGGCCATATTCAAAAAATATAGCTGGCACGGCGAGCAGATGAACCATGCCGTATCCCATGCGCACAACGACTGGGTGCTGTGCATGGACAGCGACGAAATACTCGATCAAGAAACCGTTGATGCTATTTTAAAATTAAAAATGGGCGATGAACCCGAACCGGATATGGCGTGGCGGATATGTCGTCACTGGTTTGTTCTGGGAGAAAATGTCCGAACGATTTATCCCGTCTCATCACCGGATTATCCGGTGCGTCTTTTTAACCGTACGCAGTCGCGATTTAATAACCGGCCAGTAGACGATCAGGTCGAAGGTTTTCTCCATTCTGAACGTATTCCTGGCTATGTCAGACATGATACATTTTATTCACTGCATGAACTTTTCAATAAATTAAACGGATATACCACTCGCCTGGTTCAATATCAGACGATACGTCCCTCTCTTGGTCGCGGAGCGATCAGCGCTATCGGCGCATTTTTCAAATGGTATCTGTTTAGTGGTGCCTGGCGTCAGGGCAAAGTGGGTGTGGTGACAGGGTTTTATGCCACGGCGTACAGTTTTTTGAAGTATTTCAAGGCCTGGTATCAGAATCGGGAAAAGAAAGAGTCCGTTGCAAAAGAGCAGTCGGACTCTTATCTGGCAGAATAGGCGTTAGCCGATCAGGCTTTTTTTCCCCAACCCTGCCACTGTTGCTGGACGTATTTAACCAGCGTACTGCTGCTGATGCTTTCGCCAATCACCGTGAAGAAGCGGGTTGCATAGACCGGTTCAGGCGGCTGTTTCAGCGTGCAGTTCTTCACGCCGCGGAATGGATTACGCGGCTGCGTTGCGGGTGGTTGCGCGCTACCCGGACGAGAAGTATCCACCTGGGGTTCATTGAGCAGATCGCTCGGACGCACCAGCGTGATATCGGCGGGTAATCCCGGCAACATTTGCTGCAAAACGCGAACGGTAGATGGATGCGGATGCCCAATGGCAATCGCCGAACCGTTACGGCGCGCCAGCTGTACCGCGCGGTTGAACTGGACGCGGATATCCGCTTCGTTCTGGGAGTCATCCAGGAATACTTTGCGCTTGATGACTTTCACGCCCGTTCCCTGAGCGGCACGCATCGCCTGGCTGTTGCCGATGGTCATGCTGTCGAGGAAATAGAGGTTGTAACGCTCCAGCGCCTGCATCACTTTCAGCATACCGTACAGGCTGGAGGTCATCGCGCTGCCCATATGGTTATTCAGACCCACGGCATACGGCACTTTATTGTATGCATCGCGGATGATGCGATCGATCTCGTCGCTGCTCATGTCCGGGCGCAGGGTATCTTTTTCCAGCGGCTGCTTGCTGAGGGGGGCCATCGGCAGATGGATAAGGACCTGATGGCCGCCATTGTGCGCTTTGGTCGCCATTTCATGCGCGTGAGGCGCATTAGGCAGGACGGCGACAGAGATGGCTGACGGCATCGCCAGCACCTGATTTTCATAGTGTGGTCGATAACCGAAGTCATCAATCACAATCGCGAGTTTGCCTGCATAAACCGGTGCAGCCAGCGCCAGTGCGCTGACTACGGAAAAAACAATTCGACGAAATTGAAGCAAAACTTATCTTCCCAACCACGGCTGTGGATTGACCGCCTGACCCTGACGACGAATTTCGAAATAGAGTGACGGGCGGCCCTGACCGCCACTGCTGCCCACAAGGGCAATGGGTTGACCCGCGCGCACCTGAGTGCCAACGCTGACTAGCGCACTCTGGTTGTAGCCGTAAAGACTCATGTCGCCTTTACCGTGTTCAACCACCACCACGAGCCCATAACCCTGTAGCCAGTCGGCCAGGATCACGCGGCCATCGGCGATGGCTTTCACTTCGCTACCTTCAGACGCACCGATAACGATCCCCTTCCAACGTAGCTCACCCTGCAACTGTTCGCCATAGCGATGCAGGATCGTACCGCGAACGGGCCAGTAAGCCTGACCACGCGGGGAGCCGAGGCCGCCGGTACGGGACATCAGGGAACGTTCATTTTCAGTCGGTTTGTAGGTGGTGCCTTTGCGGGAGGCTTCCTGCTGCTTGTTACGCACCGCCTGCGCTTCGCGCGCTTCTTTTTCGGCGCGCGCTTTGGCCGCGGCTTCTGCCCGGGCAATGCTGTTACGCAGTCTGGATTCGTTGGCGCGCATTTCGCTCAGCTGGCTTTGTCCTGCCTGGATAGAGGACTCCAGCCCGGCGAGCGTCTTCTTACGCTCATTGCGCGCCTGCTCAAGCTTCTCCTGCTGCGCCTGCTGATCGTAGAGCAGCGTTTGCTGCTGGCTCTGCTTCTCTTCCAGCTCGGCTTTTTGCGTGGTGACTTCTTCGCGCGTCTGTTTCAGCTGCGCAATGGTCTCCTGACGCGCCTGGTTAAGATAGCCGAAATAGGCCTGTAAACGCTGACCTCGCTGGCTCTCTTCACCGCTGAGGATCAGCTGAAGGCCTGTGTGTTCACCCTGACGGAAAGCAGCATCAAGTTGTGCAGCAAGGTTCCGCTCCTGGGCATCGCGCTGACGCTCCAGTTTCGCAATCGACGCGTTCATTTCATCGATTTGCTTATTGAGCTGGGCAAGGGTGTTTTGTGTTTCACGCAGCTTACGCGCGGCGGCGGAAATGGCCTCTTCCTGCTTTTTAAGCTGGGCGAGCAGGGTGGCGCGCTGCTGTTGCTGCTGACGTACCGCACGCTCTTTGGCGGCGATATTGGCCTGAATGGATTTAAGCTGATCGCGGTCATCCGCATGGGCGGATGCGGCGCACAGCAATACGCCAGCGCTGAGTGCGCTGGCGCAAAGCAGAGGTCTGACTGATAACCGAAGCGGCTTCACGACCCATGTGATTGAAAAAATCGCCTTTCCCCTCATGGGGAGCGATTATTCCACGATGAACAGCGGCTTGCCAGTCATCTCTTCAGGGATTTCCATACCCATCAGCGACAACATGGTTGGCGCGATGTCGGAAAGCTTGCCGCCTTCCACTGCTTTCACTGATTTATCACCCACATAAATCAGTGGAACAGGCAGGTTGGTATGGGCGGTATGTGCCTGACCGGTTGCCGGGTCACGCATCTGTTCTGCGTTACCGTGGTCAGCGGTAATCAGCAGTTGGCCGCCTACGGATTCAACCGCTTTCGCAACCTGCTCAACGCAGTGGTCCAGCGCTTCAACCGCTTTAACGGCTGCTTCCATCACGCCGGTGTGGCCCACCATATCGCCATTCGGATAGTTACAGATGATGGTGTCGTATTTACCGCTTTGGATCGCGGCCACCAGTTTTTCGGTCAGCTCCGCAGAGCTCATTTCTGGCTGGAGATCGTAAGTGGCGACTTTCGGTGAGTTAATCAGGATGCGGTCTTCGCCTTTAAACGGCTCTTCTACGCCGCCGTTAAAGAAGAATGTCACGTGCGCATACTTCTCAGTTTCGGAGATGCGCAGCTGCGTTTTGTCATTTTTCGCCATCCACTCGCCGAAGGTGTTTGCCAGGGAAGCGGGTGGATACGCGCATGGGGCTTTGATATCCGCTGCATACTCGGTCAACTGGATGAAATCGATCTTCGCCACTTTCTTACGGGCGAAACCGTCGAAATCGCTGTTGACGAAGGCGCGGGTGATTTCGCGCGCGCGATCGGCACGGAAGTTCATGAAGATCAGCGCATCGCCATCTTCCATGGCGGCATCGGCCTGGCCTTCAGCGCGGATCACGGTTGCCTTCACAAATTCGTCGTTTTCATCACGCGCGTAAGCCGCTTCCAGGCCTTCAACGGCGGTCGGGAACTGGAACTCGCCTTTTGCCAGGGTCAGCAGATCATAGGCTTGCTCAACGCGGTCCCAGCGGTTGTCGCGGTCCATGGCATAGTAACGACCAATGATGGACGCCACGCGGCCTTTGCCCAGTGCGGCAAATTTGTCTTCAAACGCTTCAAGAGAACCTTTTGCGCTGCGTGGCGGCGTATCGCGACCATCCAGGAAGGCGTGCAGATAGATTTTTTCCGCACCGCGCTCAGCGGCCAGTTCTACCATCGCCATGATGTGATCTTCGTGGCTGTGAACACCGCCCGCAGAGAGCAGACCCATAATGTGAACGGCCTTGCCTGCGGCAACGGCTTTATCAACCGCTCCGGTGAGCGTTGGGTTGACAAAGAATGTACGTTCTTTGATTTCAACGTCCAGGCGCGTCAGGTCCTGATAAACGATACGGCCCGCACCCAGGTTAACGTGACCCACTTCTGAGTTGCCCATCTGACGATCCGGCAGACCCACTTCCAGGCCAGACGCATCAATCAGGGTGTGGGGACGTTTTGCCCATAGCGCATCCATAACCGGGGTTTTGGCGTTGAAAATGGCGTTATCCTGTTGATCTTCACGGTAGCCATAGCCATCCAGAATCACCAGTACCATAGGTTTTTTAGAAACCGACATTGCGACAACCTCATGCTCAAGAGACAAAAAATTTGCGTAATTTTACTACAGCTGAATCGATAAAATAGCCGCAGAAGATCAAAGAAAGCGCGGGGGCAAGGCTGTTCTCAGGCCATTTTGAGGCTTTTTTTACGTGGCATGCCGCAGAAAATAGATTAGCTTTATGTCGCTGGCTGTATTTGCCACAGCGCACAGGTATACTCCTGTCCTGGTTTTTTTAATCACTTAGTCGGGAGTTGTTACCCCCCATGCAAGAAATTATGCAATTCGTTAGCCGCCACCCGGTTCTGAGCATCGCGTGGATTGGCCTGCTGGTCGCTGTACTGTTCACCACATTTAAGGGACTGACGTCTAAAATTAAGGTGATCACCCGCGGTGAAGCGACACGTCTGATCAACAAAGAGGACGCCGTGGTTGTCGATCTGCGTCAGCGCGACGATTTCCGCAAGGGCCATATTGCAGGTGCTATCAACCTGCTGCCAGCGGAAATTAAAGCGAACAACATTGGTGAGCTGGAGAAGCATAAAGCCCAGCCGATTATTGTTGTTGACGGCACTGGCATGCAGGCGCAGGAATCTGCCAACGCACTGCATAAAGCAGGCTTTGAAAACGTAACGGTGCTGAAAGAAGGCATCTCCGGCTGGAGCGGGGAGAATCTTCCTTTAGTGCGCGGTAAATAAGGAGTTAAGTGATGGCCAATATTGAGATCTACACCAAAGCAACGTGCCCGTTCTGCCACCGAGCGAAAGCGCTGCTGTCCAGCAAAGGCGTAACGTTCAAGGAACTGCCGATCGATGGTGACGCGATTAAACGCGAAGAGATGATCCAACGCAGTGGTCGCACAACGGTTCCACAGATTTTTATTGATGCGCAGCACATTGGCGGCTGTGATGACTTGTATGCGCTCGACGCCCGTGGTGGACTCGATCCGCTGCTGAGCTAGAGACTTTAGGACAATTAAAAAGGGTTTTTCCATGTCAGAACAAAATAACACCGAGATGACTTTCCAGATCCAGCGCATCTACACCAAGGATGTCTCTTTCGAAGCGCCAAATGCGCCGCACGTTTTCCAGAAAGACTGGCAGCCAGAGGTTAAACTTGATCTGGATACCGCATCCACCCAGCTGGCGGATGATGTGTATGAAGTCGTACTGCGTGTCACCGTGACCGCCTCTCTGGGCGAAGAAACTGCGTTCCTGTGCGAAGTTCAGCAGGGCGGTATCTTCTCCATCGGCGGCATCGAAGGCAACCAGATGGCGCATTGCCTGGGTGCATACTGCCCGAACATCCTGTTCCCGTATGCGCGTGAATGCATCACCAGCCTGGTTTCTCGCGGTACATTCCCGCAACTGAACCTCGCGCCAGTAAACTTTGATGCGCTGTTCATGAACTATCTACAGCAGCAGGCTGGCGAAGGTGCCGAACAACATCAGGATGCCTGATGAGCACTGTTAATGCGTCAACGACTGTGATCGGTGCCGGCTCTTACGGCACCGCTCTTGCCATCACGCTGGCAAGAAATGGTCACGACGTGGTCCTGTGGGGCCACGATCCAAAACATATCGCGACGTTGCAACACGACCGCTGCAACGTGGCGTTTCTCCCGGACGTTCCGTTCCCTGACTCTCTCTATCTGGAAAGCGACCTCGCGACCGCGCTGGCGGCCAGCCGCAATATTCTGATTGTGGTGCCAAGCCACGTGTTTGGCGAAGTCCTGCGTCAGATTAAGCCGCTGATGCGTGCGGATGCGCGTATTGTGTGGGCGACGAAGGGGCTGGAAGCGGAAACCGGACGTCTGTTGCAGGACGTTGCCCGCGAAGCGCTGGGAACAGCGATCCCGCTGGCGGTGATCTCGGGGCCGACCTTTGCCAAAGAGCTGGCTGCGGGCTTGCCGACGGCGATCTCGCTGGCGTCCACCGACCAGGCATTTTCAGACGATCTTCAGCAACTGCTGCACTGCGGCAAAAGCTTCCGCGTGTACAGCAACCCCGATTTTATCGGCGTGCAGCTGGGCGGCGCGGTGAAGAACGTCATTGCCATCGGGGCCGGGATGTCTGACGGCATCGGTTTCGGCGCGAATGCGCGTACGGCGTTGATCACCCGTGGTCTGACCGAAATGTCCCGCCTGGGCGAAGCGCTGGGTGCCGATCCGGCCACTTTTATGGGAATGGCTGGGCTGGGCGACCTGGTGCTGACCTGCACCGATAACCAGTCGCGTAACCGCCGCTTTGGCATGATGCTCGGACAGGGCAGCGATGTAAAAAGCGCGCAGGAGAAGATTGGTCAGGTGGTTGAAGGCTATCGCAATACCAAAGAAGTTCGCGAATTGGCGCACCGTTTCGGTGTCGAAATGCCAATAACCGAGGAAATTTATCAGGTATTGTATTGCGGAAAAAATGCGCGCGAGGCAGCATTGACCTTATTAGGTCGTGCGCGCAAGGACGAGCGCAGCAGCAATTAGCCGGGAAGTATCGTCACCTGAATGACCCAGCCAGCGCAGAACTGGCTGGTCATTAACTATCGTCTGGAGCAAGCAATGCCGTGTGAAGAACTGGATATCGTCTGGAATAATATTAAAGCCGAAGCCCGAGCTTTGGCCGACTGTGAGCCCATGCTGGCCAGTTTCTATCACGCGACGCTACTTAAGCACGAAAATCTCGGCAGCGCCCTGAGCTATATGCTCGCCAATAAACTGGCTTCCCCTATCATGCCTGCTATTGCCATTCGCGAGGTGGTTGAAGAGGCCTACGCCGCAGATCCGGAGATGATTGCTTCTGCCGCCTGCGACATTCAGGCCGTGCGTACGCGTGACCCGGCGGTGGATAAATACTCCACGCCGCTACTGTATCTCAAAGGATTCCACGCCTTACAGGCGTACCGCATCGGCCACTGGTTATGGAATGAGGGACGCCGCGCGCTGGCCATCTTTCTTCAAAACCAGGTTTCCGTGACCTTCCAGGTCGATATTCATCCGGCGGCGAAAATTGGCCGTGGGATCATGCTCGACCACGCCACCGGCATTGTTGTCGGTGAAACGGCGGTGATCGAAGATGACGTGTCGATCCTGCAATCCGTTACGCTGGGCGGTACCGGTAAAACCAGCGGCGATCGCCATCCGAAAATTCGTGAAGGGGTGATGATTGGCGCGGGTGCTAAAATCCTCGGCAATATTGAAGTCGGACGCGGCGCGAAGATTGGCGCGGGGTCGGTTGTGCTCCAGCCTGTACCGCCGCACACCACCGCCGCTGGCGTCCCGGCGCGCATCGTCGGTAAGCCAGACAGCGATAAGCCGTCGATGGATATGGATCAGCACTTCAACGGTATTCACCACACCTTCGAATACGGCGACGGCATCTGAACGCCGGAACAGCCAAATAAAAAAGCCCGGTGAGTCAATGCACCGGGCTTTTGATTAGTTGCGGTATAACACTTTGATAATGTGATAGCCGAACTGCGTATGCAGTGGGCCGGTTGGCTCCAGCACCGGGCAGGAGAAAACCACTTTATCAAACGCCGGGACCATCTGGCCCTGGCGGAACTCGCCTAAGTCACCACCGCGTTTGCCTGACGGGCAAATCGAGTGTTTCTTCGCCAGTTTGCCGAAGTCGGCGCCGTTTTTAATCTGTTCGAGCAGATCCTGTGCCAGTTTCTCTTCTTTAACAAGGATATGCAGTGCTGCTGCTGTTTTTGCCATGATCGTGCCTTGAGTCGACTAGTTTACGGTCGGTATACTACCACGCGTTTTTCCTCCTCTCCCGACTTTGATTGAGTGATCATTTATGCGTTTAAACCCCGGACAACAACAAGCTGTCGAATTCGTCACCGGACCCTGCCTGGTGCTGGCGGGAGCGGGATCCGGTAAAACACGCGTGATCACCAACAAAATCGCCCATTTAATTCGGGGTTGTGGATACCAGGCGCGCCATATCGCGGCGGTCACCTTTACCAACAAAGCGGCGCGTGAGATGAAAGAGCGCGTCGGCCAGACGCTGGGCCGTAAAGAGGCGCGCGGGCTGATGATCTCCACCTTCCACACGCTGGGTCTGGATATTATCAAGCGCGAATACGCGGCGCTGGGCATGAAGTCCAACTTTTCTCTCTTTGATGACACCGACCAGGTGGCGCTGCTTAAAGAGCTAACGGAAGGGCTGATCGAAGATGACAAAGTGCTGTTGCAACAGCTGATCTCGACGATCTCGAACTGGAAAAACGATCTGATGACGCCGGCCCAGGCAGCGGCAAGTGCCAAAGGCGAGCGCGACCGCATCTTTGCCCACTGCTACGGTCTGTACGACGCGCATATGAAAGCCTGTAACGTCCTGGATTTCGACGATCTGATCCTGCTGCCGACGCTGCTGCTTCAGCGGAATGAAGAGGTGCGCGAGAGCTGGCAGAACAAAATTCGTTACCTGCTGGTGGATGAATACCAGGATACCAACACCAGCCAGTACGAGCTGGTAAAGCTGCTGGTAGGACAGCGCGCGCGTTTTACCGTTGTAGGCGATGACGATCAGTCGATTTACTCCTGGCGTGGCGCACGTCCGCAAAACCTGGTGCTGCTGAGCAAAGACTTCCCGGCGTTGCAGGTGATTAAACTGGAGCAGAACTACCGTTCTTCCGGGCGTATCCTGAAGGCGGCGAACATCCTGATTGCCAACAACCCGCACGTCTTTGAGAAGCGCCTGTTCTCTGAACTGGGTTACGGGACCGAGCTGAAAGTGCTCAGCGCCAATAACGAAGAGCACGAAGCGGAGCGCGTAACCGGCGAGCTGATTGCCCATCACTTCGTCAACAAAACTGAATACAAGGATTACGCGATCCTCTATCGCGGTAACCACCAGTCGCGCGTCTTTGAAAAGATGCTGATGCAGAACCGCATCCCCTACAAAATCTCCGGCGGTACGTCGTTCTTTTCGCGTCCGGAAATCAAGGATCTGCTGGCCTATCTGCGCGTGCTGACCAACCCGGATGACGACAGCGCTTTCCTGCGCATTGTAAATACGCCGAAGCGCGAGATTGGCTCTGCGACGCTGCAAAAGCTGGGTGAATGGGCGATGACCCGCAACAAAAGCCTGTTCACCGCCAGCTTCGATATGGGGCTGAGCCAGACCCTGACCGGGCGCGGCTATGAGGCCTTAACCCGCTTTACCCACTGGCTGGGTGAGGTGCAGCGTCTGGCTGAGCGCGAGCCTGTGGCGGCAGTACGCGATCTGATCCACGGCATTGATTACGAATCCTGGTTGTATGAAACCTCCGCCAGCCCGAAAGCGGCAGAGATGCGCATGAAAAACGTTAACCAGCTCTTCAGCTGGATGACCGAAATGCTTGAAGGATCTGAGATTGACGAGCCCATGACCCTGACGCAGGTGGTCACCCGCTTCACGCTGCGCGATATGATGGAGCGCGGGGAAAGCGAAGAAGAGGCCGATCAGGTTCAGCTGATGACGTTACATGCCTCGAAAGGGCTGGAGTTCCCTTATGTCTATCTGGTGGGGATGGAAGAGGGCCTATTGCCGCACCAGAGCAGCATTGATGAAGATAACGTCGACGAAGAGCGCCGTCTGGCCTACGTTGGGATCACCCGTGCGCAGAAAGAGCTGACGTTTACGCTGTGCAAAGAGCGCCGTCAGTATGGTGAGCTGGTGCGCCCGGAGCCGAGCCGTTTTCTGCTGGAGTTGCCTCAGGACGATCTTATCTGGGAGCAGGAGCGTAAAGTCATTACCGCTGAAGAGCGTATGCATAAAGGGCAGGCAAACGTGGCAAACATTCGCGCAATGCTGGCAAAAGCCAAAGAGAAGGGATAACTATTTGTAGGCCGGGTAAGGCGAAGCCGCCACCCGGCACGCTTCAAGGGTCACTTCACATCAAGCGCCCAGTGCACATAGCTCTGCCACTGGTACTCCTGCTCAATCAGTTCCGCCCCAAGGGGATGATCCTCAAGCCAGTTTTCCGGTAGCGTCAGCGTCAGTTTCTCCTCGTCTGCCGCCAGCGTAATGGCTGGCAGCAAATCATCTCGACGCCGACTGGCAAACAGGATCGCCAGCCGAAGCAGACGACACAGATGCTCCGCCACGCGCGGCGGCACAGCGTTCTGCTGGTGAAGGGAAGAGAGATCGACGGCGTTAGTCTGATTCAGCAGCAGGGTGGCCAGCAGCTTCTTCTGGGCGGGCGTATAACCCGGCAAATCGAGATTACGCACCAGCCAGGCCGCGTGCAGCGGTGCCTGCTTGTACTCCACGCTGAGACCAATTTCATGTAGCGCACAGGCGCTTAGCAACAGATCGCGGCTTAACGGTTCAATATCCCAGCTTTTTTTCACCTGATCGGCAAACTGTGACGCCAGTTGACTCACTCTCTGCGCCTGGTCGGTATCCACAATAAAGCGGCGTTGAACGTTACGCAGCGTACGGCTACGGATGTCCTGATCGACCGACTGGTGCAGCATTCCGTAGACCAGACCTTCACGCAGCGCACCGCCTGCCAGGGTCATACACTGGATATTAAGCTCGGTGAAAATGGCAATCAGTATGGCGAGCCCACTGGGGAAAACCAGCGCGCGTTCAAGCGTCAGCCCTTCTATTTCAAGCTCTTCCAGACGACCACACTGGATGGCGCGCTGTTTAAGCTGCTGGAGTTTGGCAAGCGTGATCCGCTCGTCCATCCCCTGTGCCATCATGATTTCCTGCAACGCCTGCACGGTTCCGGACGCGCCGACACACACTTTCCAGCCGTGATAGCGCAGTTCGTCCATGACCGGGCGCAGGACCGCACGCGCCGCGTTTTCCGCCTCGTCAAAATTCTCTTTGGCAAGGTTTCGATCGGTAAAGTAGCGTTCCAGCCAGGTCACACAGCCCATTGACAGGCTGAAGAGCGACGTCGCCTGCGCGCCTGTGCCCGTGACCAGTTCGGTACTGGCGCCACCGATATCGACCACCAGACGACGATCGTCGCCGCCGGTCGTATGCGCCACACCCTGATAAATCAGACGCGCTTCTTCTTCACCGCTGATGACCTGCACCGGACAGCCCAGAATTTCCTGTGCTCTGGCAATGAAATCGCCAGCGTTAACCGCCAGACGAAGGGTCGCCGTGGCAACAACGCGAATTTGACTGAGCGGGATATCCTGTAAACGTTCTGCAAACAGACGCAGACACTGCCAGCCACGTTCCATGGCTTCCGGGGAGAGATGATTATCGCTGCTCAGGCCCGCCGCGAGGCGGACCTTGCGCTTAATGCGCGTCAGCGTTTGTATGCTTCCCGCCACCTCGCGCACAACCAGCATATGAAAACTATTCGAACCGAGATCAATTGCCGCATAAAGCGAGGTGGAGCTGAGCATATTTTCTTAACCTGAACGACGACGATTACGCGGTGCACCGCCGGAACGACGCGGGCCATTGCCGGAGCGTGGACGTGTAAGGCGCTTAGGTGGCGGCAACTCGCTTAACAGCGCTTCCGGATTGTATTTGCTCTGTGGAATAGAGTGACCGATGTAGGTCTCAATGGCCGGAAGGTTCAGCGCATACTCTTCACACGCAAGGCTGATGGAGTGACCGCTTGCGCCTGCACGACCAGTACGACCGATACGGTGTACATAGTCTTCACAGTCATCTGGCAGGTCATAGTTAAAGACGTGCGTCACGGCTGGAATGTGCAGGCCACGGGCCGCCACGTCGGTCGCGACCAGAATATCAAGGTCGCCACGAGTAAATTCGTCGAGAATGCGCAGGCGTTTTTTCTGCGCCACGTCGCCGGTCAGCAGACCCACACGGTGACCATCTGCCGCCAGGTGTCCCCAGATATCTTCACAGCGGTGTTTGGTGTTCGCGAAGATAATCGCGCGATCCGGCCACTCTTCTTCGATCAGGGTTTGCAACAGGCGCATTTTCTCTTCATTAGAAGGATAAAAAAGCTCTTCTTTAATGCGGTGCCCGGTTTTCTGCTCCGGTTCTACTTCCACATATTCCGCATTGTTCATCTGCTCGAATGCGAGTTCACGTACGCGGTATGACAGGGTTGCGGAAAACAGCATGTTCAGACGCTGGTTTGCCGCAGGCATACGGCGGAACAGCCAGCGGATGTCTTTAATGAAGCCCAGATCGTACATGCGGTCTGCTTCATCCAGCACCACGACCTGGATTGCGCCGAGGTTGATATGGTTCTGTTTGGCGTAGTCGATAAGACGGCCGGTGGTCCCAATCAGGATATCGACGCCGCTTTCCAGCACTTTCAGCTGTTTATCGTAGCCGTCGCCGCCGTAGGCCAGGCCAAGTTTCAGGCCGGTGGCTTGCGCCAGGGGCTCAGCGTCTGCGTGGATCTGTACCGCCAGTTCTCGCGTCGGGGCCATAATTAGCGCGCGCGGCTGGTTAACTTTGCGGTCTGCAATCGCTGGGTGAGAAAGTAAATAATGAAACGTTGACGTTAAAAACGCCATCGTTTTGCCAGTACCGGTTTGCGCCTGCCCTGCAACATCGCGACCGGCCAGCGTCAGCGGCAGGGCGAGAGCCTGAATGGGCGTGCAGTTATGAAACCCTTTAGTTTCAAGGGCTTCGATCACCTTTGGGTGCAGGGCGAAGTCGGAAAACTTCTGTTCTGTTAAATGTGTTTTGCTCATAGTGTGGTAGAATATCAGCTTACTATTGCTTTACGAAAGCGTATCCGGTGAAATAAAGTCAACCTTTAGTTGGTTAATGCGACATCAACACGTCGTTGGTGGAGACAAAACCAACGTACCAGGCTTATTCCTGTGGAGTTATATATGAGCGATAAAATTATTCACCTGACTGACGACAGTTTTGACACGGACGTACTTAAAGCTGACGGGCTGATCCTCGTTGATTTCTGGGCTGAATGGTGTGGTCCTTGCAAAATGATCGCTCCGATTCTGGATGAAATCGCTGACGAATATCAGGGCAAACTGACCGTTGCCAAGCTGAACATCGACCAGAACCCGGGCACCGCGCCAAAATACGGTATCCGTGGCATCCCGACCCTGCTGCTGTTCAAGAACGGTGACGTGGCAGCGACCAAAGTGGGCGCACTGTCCAAAGGTCAACTGAAAGAGTTCCTGGACGCTAACCTGGCGTAAGGTTTCTCAGCTGAGCGTCCAGAGCGCCTAATTAACGGCGAGATCTGGACGCCCGGCTTTAGTCGTGCTAAGTTAGCTATGACTACGTTTTAAACATATCTTGTTGTTTGAATCTTGTTTTACCCGATACTTCCCGTTGTTAACATAAACAGTGCGTGAAGTTGCTAGATTCCGGGCTTGTCACTCAATCCGTCTTGTCGTTTCAGTTCTGCGTTCTTTCCCTGTGACCAGACAGCGAACAGACATGAGGTGATGGCCGCTAAACAGGCATGGATGACCCTGCCATACCATTCACAACATTAAGTTCGAGAATCACCCCGAGTTTAAGAACCCACACCATTATGAATCTTACCGAATTAAAGAATACGCCGGTTTCTGAGCTGATCACTCTCGGCGAAAATATGGGACTGGAAAACCAGGCTCGTATGCGCAAGCAGGACATCATTTTCGCCATCCTGAAGCAGCACGCTAAGAGTGGCGAAGATATCTTTGGCGACGGTGTGCTGGAGATACTGCAAGACGGATTTGGTTTCCTCCGCTCCGCAGACAGCTCCTACCTCGCCGGCCCTGACGACATCTACGTATCCCCTAGCCAAATCCGCCGTTTCAACCTCCGCACTGGTGACACCATTTCAGGTAAGATTCGTCCTCCAAAAGAGGGTGAACGCTACTTTGCGCTGTTGAAGGTTAACGAAGTTAACTACGACAAACCGGAAAACTCCCGCAATAAGATCCTGTTCGAGAACTTAACGCCGCTGCACGCGAACTCTCGCCTGCGCATGGAGCGTGGTAACGGGTCTACTGAAGATTTAACCGCGCGTGTGCTGGATCTGGCATCGCCAATTGGTCGTGGCCAGCGTGGTCTGATTGTGGCGCCGCCAAAAGCCGGTAAAACCATGCTGCTGCAAAACATCGCGCAGAGCATTGCTTACAACCACCCAGACTGTGTGCTGATGGTGCTGCTGATTGACGAACGTCCGGAAGAAGTGACCGAGATGCAGCGTCTGGTGAAAGGGGAAGTGGTTGCGTCTACCTTCGACGAGCCTGCTTCCCGCCACGTTCAGGTTGCGGAAATGGTTATCGAGAAGGCGAAACGCCTGGTTGAGCACAAGAAAGATGTGATCATCCTGCTCGACTCCATCACCCGTCTGGCGCGTGCCTACAACACCGTGGTGCCGGCTTCCGGTAAAGTACTGACCGGTGGTGTGGATGCCAACGCCCTGCATCGTCCGAAGCGTTTCTTCGGTGCGGCGCGTAACGTGGAAGAGGGCGGTAGCCTGACCATTATCGCGACGGCGCTGATCGATACCGGCTCCAAAATGGACGAAGTTATCTACGAAGAGTTCAAAGGTACAGGCAACATGGAACTGCACCTTTCTCGTAAAATCGCAGAAAAACGCGTCTTCCCGGCGATCGACTACAACCGTTCCGGTACCCGTAAAGAAGAGCTGCTTACCACTCAGGAAGAGCTTCAGAAAATGTGGATCCTGCGCAAAATCATCCATCCAATGGGCGAAATCGACGCAATGGAATTCCTCATCAACAAACTGGCGATGACCAAAACGAACGACGATTTCTTCGACATGATGAAACGCTCGTAACGCAAATAATCCCAGTAAACGCCACGTTTTTACGTGGCGTTTTTTATTTATGGACTATACGCTATTACCACACACTCCCAATTTTGACCTGTCGGTGCGACAATAAGAATGTTTGCACAGTCAAAGAAATAATTGATTGAAAAACATACAAAGGGAGTTGTGAGAAGCCATCTTTAATCCTTCTGAGGCAGTGGCTTCATGGTTATACTTCCGGGACTAACATTTGTTGAGAGCAATCCATTGTGAATCTACTCACTGCAGTAACTGAGCTGATCAGTATTTTTTTATTCACAACCTGTTTTTTGTTCATTGCGCGCAAGGTAGCAAAAAGAATGGCACTGTTGCAAAGTTAGCGATGAGGCAGCCTTTTGTCTTATTCAAAGGCCTTACATTTCAAAAACTCTGCTTACCAGGCGCATTTCGCCCAGGGGATCACCATAATAAAATGCTGAGGCCTGGCCTTTGCGTAGTGCACGCATCACCTCAATACCTTTGATGGTGGCGTAAGCCGTCTTCATGGATTTAAATCCCAGCGTGGCGCCGATTATCCGTTTCAGTTTGCCATGATCGCATTCAATCACGTTGTTCCGGTACTTAATCTGTCGGTGTTCAACGTCAGACGGGCACCGGCCTTCGCGTTTGAGCAGAGCAAGCGCGCGACCATAGGCGGGCGCTTTATCCGTGTTGATGAATCGCGGGATCTGCCACTTCTTCACGTTGTTGAGGATTTTACCCAGAAACCGGTATGCAGCTTTGCTGTTACGACGGGAGGAGAGATAAAAATCGACAGTGCGGCCCCGGCTGTCGACGGCCCGGTACAGATACGCCCAGCGGCCATTGACCTTCACGTAGGTTTCATCCATGTGCCACGGGCAAAGATCGGAAGGGTTACGCCAGTACCAGCGCAGCCGTTTTTCCATTTCAGGCGCATAACGCTGAACCCAGCGGTAAATCGTGGAGTGATCGACATTCACTCCGCGTTCAGCCAGCATCTCCTGCAGCTCACGGTAACTGATGCCGTATTTGCAGTACCAGCGTACGGCCCACAGAATGATGTCACGCTGAAAATGCCGGCCTTTGAATGGGTTCATGTGCAGCTCCATCAGCAAAAGGGGATGATAAGTTTATCACCACCGACTATTTGCAACAGTGCCGTAAGCTGCACCTCAAACCCCCGGATCAGGCTCTCCAGGCCATGCAGAAAGGCCTGCTCACCATCATCACTGTCCATAATCTGCAGCGCTTCCCGCAATAGCGGCGGCAGGTTTTCGTCCGGTGCTGCAGGGCGGTCGGTCAGGGCGGCAGTATGCTCCTGCTGCTCCAGTACGGCACCAAGGGTAAAATGACTGACCGCTGAAATCGCATATAACCCGTCGCGCAGTGAAAAGCCGTTTTCTGTCATAAAGCGTAACTGGGTTTCCACCGTATCATACTGTTTTTCATCAGGGCGGGTGCCGAGGTGCACTTTTGCCCCGTCACGGTAACGCAGCAGCGCCCGGCGGAAACTCATTGCATTATTGCGCAGAAATGACTGCCAGGATTCCCCCGCCGCAGGCAGTGAATAATCATGATGACGCGCCAGGATCTCCACCGCCAGCGCATCCAGTAACGCCCGTTTATTTTTCACATGCCAGTAAAGTGTCGGCTGTTCTATTCCCAGCTTCTGCGCCAGCTTGCGGGTCGTCAGCCCGTCAATCCCTGTCTCATTCAGCAGTTCCAGTGCCGCATCAATAACCGATTCTCTGTTCAGCCGTGCCATGACCGTCTCCTCCGATTTTCAGATTGACACTCTATCATTGATAGGGATATATTCCAACTCTATCAATGATAGGGAATTAACACAGGATCTGAAAAATGAATAAACCCGCTGTCATCGCGCTGGTGATTACACTGCTGGACGCGATGGGAATTGGTCTGATCATGCCGGTATTACCGTCACTGCTGCGGGAATATCTCCCGGAAGCGGATGTGGCAAACCATTACGGCATTCTGCTGGCGCTGTATGCGGTGATGCAGGTCTGTTTTGCTCCGCTGCTGGGCAGATGGTCAGATAAGCTGGGGCGCAGACCGGTGCTGCTGTTATCCCTGGCGGGTGCCGCGTTTGATTACACACTGCTGGCACTGTCCAATGTGCTGTGGATGTTGTATCTCGGGCGGATTATCTCCGGGATCACTGGTGCCACCGGCGCGGTTGCGGCTTCGGTAGTGGCGGACAGCACGGCGGTCAGCGAGCGTACCGCCTGGTTCGGCCGTCTCGGTGCGGCCTTTGGTGCCGGGCTGATTGCCGGGCCGGCTATCGGCGGACTGGCGGGGGATATCTCACCGCATCTGCCGTTTGTCATTGCGGCAATACTGAATGCCTGCACCTTTCTGATGGTCTTTTTTATCTTTAAACCGGCGGTACAGACAGAAGAAAAACCGGCGGAGCAGAAACAAGAAAGCGCAGGTATCAGCTTTATCACACTGCTTAAACCTCTGGCGCTGTTGCTGTTTGTCTTTTTTACCGCGCAGCTTATCGGGCAGATCCCGGCCACTGTCTGGGTATTGTTTACGGAGAGCCGCTTTGCCTGGGACAGCGCGGCGGTCGGTTTTTCACTGGCGGGACTCGGGGCGATGCATGCACTGTTTCAGGCGGTGGTTGCCGGGGCGCTGGCAAAACGGCTGAGTGAGAAAACCATTATTTTCGCCGGATTTATTGCCGATGCCACCGCGTTTTTACTGATGTCTGCTATCACTTCCGGATGGATGGTGTATCCGGTCCTGATCCTGCTGGCAGGCGGCGGAATTGCACTGCCTGCATTGCAGGGCATTATCTCTGCCGGGGCATCGGCGGCAAATCAGGGAAAACTACAGGGTGTGCTGGTCAGCCTGACCAATCTGACCGGCGTGGCGGGCCCGCTGCTGTTTGCTTTTATTTTCAGTCAGACACAGCAGAGTGCGGACGGTACGGTGTGGCTGATTGGCACGGCACTGTACGGTCTGCTGCTGGCAATCTGTCTGCTGATCAGAAAACCGGCACCGGTGGCGGCCACCTGCTGACCGGCGCTATACAGGCAGCGCTGTTGTGCGGTATGGTGGACGGCATTCGTGCTTATCGCCTGCCATGATAAGCCTCAGACACAGAGGAACCGTTATGAAATCACGCGCAGCAGTCGCCTTCGGGCCGGGTTTACCCCTTGAAATTGTTGAAATTGATGTGGCACCGCCGAAGAAAGGTGAAGTGCTGGTGAAAATCAGTCACACCGGGGTATGCCATACCGATGCCTACACGCTTTCCGGTGATGATCCGGAAGGTCTGTTCCCGGTGGTGCTCGGCCATGAAGGTGCCGGGGTGGTGGTTGAGGTCGGTGAGGGCGTGACCAGTGTGAAACCGGGCGACCATGTGATCCCGCTGTACACCGCCGAGTGCGGCGAGTGTGATTTCTGTACCTCCGGTAAAACCAACCTCTGTGTTGCCGTCCGCGAAACCCAGGGCAAAGGCGTGATGCCGGACGGCACCAGCCGTTTTTCGTATAACGGTCAGCCGCTCTATCACTATATGGGCTGCTCGACATTCAGCGAATATACCGTTGTGGCGGAAGTATCACTGGCGAAAATCAATCCGCAGGCCAATGCGGAGCAGGTTTGCCTGCTCGGCTGCGGCGTGACCACCGGGATCGGCGCGGTACACAATACCGCGAAGGTACAGGAAGGGGATTCTGTGGCGGTATTCGGCCTCGGCGGTATCGGGCTGGCCGTGGTGCAGGGCGCACGTCAGGCAAAAGCGGGGCGCATCTTTGCCATCGATACCAATCCATCCAAGTTTGAGCTGGCAAAACAGTTCGGCGCCACAGACTGCATTAATCCCAATGATTATGACAAACCTGTTCAGCAGGTGCTGGTCGAAATGACCAAATGGGGTGTGGATCATACCTTTGAATGTATCGGCAATGTCAATGTGATGCGGTCGGCGCTGGAAAGTGCGCACCGTGGCTGGGGGCAGTCGGTAATTATCGGGGTGGCGGGTGCCGGAAAAGAGATTTCAACCCGTCCGTTCCAGCTGGTGACCGGCCGGGTCTGGAAAGGCACGGCGTTCGGCGGCGTGAAAGGGCGTACCCAGTTGCCGGGAATGGTGGAAGATGCCATGAGCGGCAAAATCGAGCTGGCGCCGTTTGTCACGCACACCATGGAACTGGATAAAATCAATGAAGCTTTTGATTTGATGCACGACGGCAAATCCATCCGCACAGTCATTCATTACTGATAACGTATTCAGGGAGATACTATGGAACGGATTGAACATCACGTCTGTTTCGGCGGCAGCCAGGAAGTCTGGCGTCACCACTCTGCGGTGACCGGCACGCCGATGACTTTTTCCGTGTTTCTGCCGCCGCAGGCAAAAACAGAGAAATGTCCTGTGCTGTACTGGCTTTCCGGGCTGACCTGCAACGAGCAGAATTTTATCACCAAAGCCGGGGCACAGCGTTACGCAGCGGAACACGGCCTGGTGATTGTCGCGCCGGATACCAGTCCGCGCGGCAGTCAGGTGGCGGATGATAAAGAGTACGATCTCGGCCAGGGTGCCGGGTTTTATGTCAATGCCACACAGGAGCCGTGGAAAGCGCATTATCAGATGTATGATTATATTCTGAATGAGCTGCACACCCTGGTAAGCGGGCATTTCGGCACATCGGAAAAACGGGCACTGTTGCAAAGTTAGCGATGAGGCAGCCTTTTGTCTTATTCAAAGGCCTTACATTTCAAAAACTCTGCTTACCAGGCGCATTTCGCCCAGGGGATCACCATAATAAAATGCTGAGGCCTGGCCTTTGCGTAGTGCACGCATCACCTCAATACCTTTGATGGTGGCGTAAGCCGTCTTCATGGATTTAAATCCCAGCGTGGCGCCGATTATCCGTTTCAGTTTGCCATGATCGCATTCAATCACGTTGTTCCGGTACTTAATCTGTCGGTGTTCAACGTCAGACGGGCACCGGCCTTCGCGTTTGAGCAGAGCAAGCGCGCGACCATAGGCGGGCGCTTTATCCGTGTTGATGAATCGCGGGATCTGCCACTTCTTCACGTTGTTGAGGATTTTACCCAGAAACCGGTATGCAGCTTTGCTGTTACGACGGGAGGAGAGATAAAAATCGACAGTGCGGCCCCGGCTGTCGACGGCCCGGTACAGATACGCCCAGCGGCCATTGACCTTCACGTAGGTTTCATCCATGTGCCACGGGCAAAGATCGGAAGGGTTACGCCAGTACCAGCGCAGCCGTTTTTCCATTTCAGGCGCATAACGCTGAACCCAGCGGTAAATCGTGGAGTGATCGACATTCACTCCGCGTTCAGCCAGCATCTCCTGCAGCTCACGGTAACTGATGCCGTATTTGCAGTACCAGCGTACGGCCCACAGAATGATGTCACGCTGAAAATGCCGGCCTTTGAATGGGTTCATGTGCAGCTCCATCAGCAAAAGGGGATGATAAGTTTATCACCACCGACTATTTGCAACAGTGCCAAAAGAATTGGGTTAGTGGACAAACCGAACTTCCGTAAACGTCATCAGGGGCTTATTCCGCTGGTGGGCGGCATTTCGGTATACGCAGGCATCTGTTTCACATTCGGGATCGCGGATTATTATATCCCCCATGCCGCACTCTATCTGGCATGTGCCGGTGTGCTGGTACTGGTCGGCGCCCTTGATGATCGTTTTGATATCAGCGTGAAGTTCCGCGCGACGGTACAGGCGGCCATTGGCATCATTATGATGGTGGTAGGCGGACTCTATCTCAGAAGCCTGGGCTACGTGTTTGGTCCCTGGGAGCTGGTGCTTGGGCCATTCGGCTTCTTCCTGACGCTGTTTGCCGTGTGGGCGGCTATCAACGCCTTTAACATGGTTGACGGTATAGACGGTCTGCTTGGTGGGCTGTCCTCTGTTTCGTTTGGCGCGATCGGCATCATCTTATGGTTTGACGGCCAGTACAGCCTGTCAATGTGGTGCTTTGCTATGATTGCCGCCATCCTGCCATACATCTGCCTGAACCTGGGTGTGTTAGGGCGTCGCTATAAAGTCTTTATGGGCGATGCGGGCAGTACCCTGATTGGCTTTACGGTTATCTGGGTCCTGCTGGAAACCACGCAGGGTAAAACGCACCCTATCAGCCCGGTAACGGCTCTCTGGATTATCGCCATCCCGCTGATGGACATGGTCGCTATTATGTACCGCCGTCTGCGTAAAGGAATGAGCCCGTTTTCTCCCGATCGGCAGCATATTCACCACCTGATTATGCGCGCCGGCTTCACGTCTCGTCAGGCATTTGTGTTGATTACGCTTGCGGCTGCTATTCTGGCTGCGATTGGCGTTGCCGCAGAATACGCACATTTCATTCCTGAATGGGTAATGTTGGTATTATTCTTGCTAGCATTTTTCATGTACGGTTACTGCATCAAGCGTGCATGGAAAGTCGCGCGTTTTATTAAACGTTTAAAACGCAGGATGCGTCGGAACAGTGGCAAAAACACAACATTAACTAAGTAAAACCGGGACTATGATGACTCAACCGTTGGCGGGAGCGAAATCAGTGGGCACTGAGAACGAGCTGGATATTCGTGGTTTGTTTCGCGTGTTATGGCAGGGCAAACTGTGGATTGTAGGGATTGCCCTGGGGTTCGCGCTGTTAGCGCTTGCTTACACCTTCTTTGCAAAACAAGAGTGGAGCGCCACGGCGATCACAGACCGACCAACGGTGAATATGCTTGGAGGCTACTACTCCCAGCAGCAATTCCTGCGTAATCTTGATATCAAGGCCAATCTGGCGACCCCGGATCAGGCCTCGGTGATGGATGAATCCTACAAAGAGTTTGTGATGCAGCTGGCGTCGTGGGATACACGTCGCGATTTCTGGTCCCAGACGGACTACTACAAGCAGCGCATGGTCGGTAACAGCAAAGCGGATGCCGCGCTGCTGGATGATCTGATTAATAACATTCAGTTTATGCCTGGCGATGTGCTTCGTAACGTTAGCGACAGCGTGAAGCTGATTGCGGAAACGGCGCCGGACGCCAATAACCTGTTGCGTCAGTACGTTGCTTTTGCCAGCCAGCGCGCGGCCAGTCATTTGAATGACGAGCTGAAAGGCGCCTGGGCTGCGCGCACTATCCAGATGAAAGCGCAGGTCAAACGCCAGGAAGAGGTCGCTAAGGCCATCTTCGCCCGTCGCGTGCATAATCTTGAGCAGGCGCTGAAGATTGCGGAACAGCACAATATTTCCCGTAGCGAAACGGATGTTCCGGCGGACGAACTCCCGGATTCAGAAATGTTCCTTCTTGGTCGCCCAATGCTTCAGGCTCGTCTGGAAAATATCCAGGCCGTTGGCCCTGACTTTGACCTTGATTACGACCAAAACCGCGCCATGCTCAATACGCTCAACGTCGGTCCAACGCTGGACCCGCGTTTTCAGACCTATCGTTATTTAAGAACGCCTGAAGAGCCTGTAAAACGCGATAGTCCGCGTCGCGCATTCCTGATGATCATGTGGGGGATTGTGGGCGCACTGACTGGCGCTGGCGTAGCGTTATTGCGTCGCCGCACAAACTAAGAACGCCGTCTACGATGAAGGCTGTGACCTTCATCGTCTAATCGAAGAGAATCGATGTGAAAGTACTAACCGTATTTGGCACCAGGCCGGAGGCCATCAAGATGGCGCCTCTGGTTCATGCGCTGGCCAGAGATCCTGATATTGAAGCGAAAGTGTGCGTGACTGCCCAGCACCGTGAGATGCTCGATCAGGTCTTAACCCTCTTTTCTATCGTCCCGGATTACGATCTCAATATAATGAAACCGGGACAGGGACTGACGGAAATAACCTGCCGTATTCTGCAAGAATTAAAGCCTATTCTGGAGTCGTTCAGGCCGGATGTAGTGCTGGTGCACGGCGACACCACTACTACCGTGGCAACCAGCCTGGCCGCGTTCTATCAGCGTATCCCCGTTGGTCATATTGAAGCGGGTCTGCGTACCGGCAATCTCTATTCCCCGTGGCCGGAAGAGGCCAACCGTACGCTCACCGGTCACCTGGCGATGTACCATTTTGCGCCAACCGAGAACTCACGCCAAAACCTGCTGCGCGAAAATATCAGCGACAGCAAGATCTTCGTCACCGGCAATACGGTCATTGATGCGCTGATTTGGGTGCGTGACCGCGTGCTGGCTAACAGCGAGCTTCAGGCAGAACTTGCTGCGCGCTATCCGTTCCTGAACAACGGCAAGAAAACGATTCTGGTGACGGGCCACCGCCGCGAAAGCTTTGGCCGTGGCTTTGAGCAAATCTGCCACGCGCTGGCTGAAATCGCCGCGCAGAACGAGGATGTGCAGATTGTCTATCCGGTGCACCTCAACCCGAACGTCAGCGAACCGGTCAACCGTATCCTGGGTCACGTGGAAAACGTGCTCCTGATCGAGCCGCAGGACTATCTGCCATTTGTCTGGCTGATGAACCACGCCTGGCTGATCCTGACCGATTCTGGCGGCATTCAGGAAGAGGCGCCCTCCCTCGGTAAGCCGGTACTGGTGATGCGTGAAACCACCGAACGCCCGGAAGCGGTTACTGCCGGTACCGTGCGTCTGGTGGGAACGGATCCGCGTCGTATTGTCGAAGAGGTCACGCGCTTACTGCATGACGATGAAGAGTATCAGGCGATGAGCCGGGCCCACAATCCGTACGGTGACGGGCAGGCTTGTGGTCGTATTTTGCACGCACTTAAACACAATCGGGTAACGCTATGAGTTTTACTACCATCTCTGTTGTTGGTCTTGGCTATATCGGGCTGCCTACTGCGGCGGCCTTTGCCTCTCGTCAAAAGCAGGTCGTTGGCGTAGATATCAACGCGCACGCGGTGGAAACCATCAACCGTGGCGAAATTCATATCGTGGAGCCCGATCTCGATCGCGTGGTGAAAAAGGCGGTGGACGGTGGCTTCCTGCGCGCCAGCACCACGCCGGTAGAAGCCGATGCGTACCTGATTGCGGTTCCAACGCCCTTTAAAGGCGATCATGAGCCTGACATGGTTTACGTCGAGGCGGCGGCAAAATCCATTGCGCCTGTGCTGAAGAAAGGGGCGCTGGTTATCCTTGAGTCCACTTCACCTGTTGGGGCAACCGAGCAGATGGCACAGTGGCTGGCCGAGGCGCGTCCCGATCTTAGCTTCCCCCAGCAGGTGGGCGACCAGGCCGATATCAATATCGCCTACTGCCCTGAGCGCGTACTGCCAGGCCAGGTGATGGTGGAACTGATTAAAAATGACCGCGTGATTGGCGGCATGACGCCAGTCTGCTCCGCGCGCGCCAGCGAGCTGTATAAAATTTTCCTTGAAGGCGAATGTGTGGTGACCAACTCCCGCACCGCCGAGATGTGCAAACTGACCGAAAACAGTTTCCGCGACGTTAACATCGCGTTTGCGAATGAACTGTCGTTGATTTGCGCCGATCAGGGGATTAACGTCTGGGAACTTATTCGCCTTGCCAACCGTCACCCCCGCGTGAACATCCTTCAGCCGGGGCCGGGCGTGGGTGGGCACTGCATCGCGGTCGATCCGTGGTTTATCGTGGCGCAAAATCCGGAACAGGCACGCCTGATTCGCACCGCGCGCGAAGTAAACGACCATAAACCGCACTGGGTTATCAACCAGGTCAAAGCCACGGTCGCGGATTGCCTGGCCGACAGCGGCAAACGCGCCAGTGAGCTGAAAATTGCCTGCTTTGGTCTGGCATTCAAACCGAATATTGACGATCTGCGCGAAAGCCCGGCGATGGAAATTGCCGAAATGATCGCTGCCTGGCACAGCGGTGAAACGCTGGTGGTTGAGCCGAATATTCATGCGTTGCCGGCAAAACTTGCCGGTCACTGCACCCTTACCGCCCTGGATGACGCGCTGGCGACGGCGGATGTGCTGGTGCTGCTGGTGGATCACAATGCGTTTAAAGCGGTTTCCGGTGATGCCGTATGTCAGCAGTATGTTGTTGATACCAAAGGCGTGTGGCGTTGAGTATCCTCAACGGCGTGCTGGAGTCTCTTGAGTGGGAAAGCGCATTTTTTGCGCGTCCCTCAGCGATAGTGCGTCTGCGCGACAATGCCCCTGCGTTGCAGGATGCAGACTTCAGCGCCTGGCAGCGCGTACAGGCTAAGATCCCGGCGGA
This sequence comes from Enterobacter sp. MGH119, assembly GCF_001037675.1. Taxonomy (NCBI): domain Bacteria; kingdom Pseudomonadati; phylum Pseudomonadota; class Gammaproteobacteria; order Enterobacterales; family Enterobacteriaceae; genus Enterobacter; species Enterobacter sp. MGH119. The sequence goes on from NZ_KQ089932.1 coordinate 232,630, forward strand.
CCGCGCCGATCTGCTGGACGCCCTCCAGCAGCACGGATTCCGGCTGGTCGAGGGCGAGGTTGATCTCTCTGTTACCGTGGCTCGCTACGCCTCACCGGGCGCGGAAATTGCAACGGAGCAGGATATCCCCACGCTGCGCAAGATGGCGGCGCTGGCCTTCGCTCAGAGCCGTTTCCGGGCGCCCTGGTATGCGCCCGATGACAGCGGTCGCTTTTATGCTCAGTGGATAGAGAATGCGGTCAAAGGCACGTTTGACCACGTATGTCTGGTGTTCCGTACTGACGGGGGACAGATTCAGGGTTTTGTTTCGCTTCGCAGGCTCACCGAGCACGAGGCGCGCATCGGACTGTTAGCCGGGCGCGGCATGGGCGAGAAACTCATGCAGGCGGCGCTGCACTGGGCGGAGCAACAACAGGTATCGACGCTGCGGGTCGCAACCCAGATGGGCAACACCGCTGCGCTTAAACGTTATATTGCGAGTGGTGCCAGCATCGACGCCACCGCCTACTGGTTATACAGGTGACAAGATGATTCCATTTAACGCGCCTCCCGTTGTGGGCACTGAACTTGATTACATGCAGTCGGCTATGGGCAGCGGCAAGCTCTGTGGCGACGGCGGTTTTACCCGCCGCTGCCAGCAGTGGATGGAGCAACGTTTTCACAGTGCCAAGGTGCTGCTGACGCCGTCCTGTACCGCATCGCTCGAGATGGCGGCGCTGCTGCTGGATATCCAGCCTGGCGATGAAGTGATCATGCCGAGCTACACCTTCGTCTCCACGGCGAACGCGTTTGTCCTGCGCGGGGCGAAAATCGTGTTTGTGGATATCCGTCCGGATACCATGAACATCGACGAAACGCTGATTGAAGCGGCGATCACTGACAAAACGCGGGCGATTGTGCCGGTGCATTACGCGGGCGTGGCCTGTGAGATGGACACCATCATGGCCATCGCCAAAAAGCACAACCTGTTTGTGGTGGAAGACGCCGCGCAGGGCGTGATGTCCACCTACAAAGGGCGCGCGCTGGGCACCATCGGTCATATCGGCTGCTTTAGCTTCCACGAAACCAAAAACTACACCGCAGGCGGCGAAGGCGGCGCGACGCTGATTAACGATCGTGCCCTGGTGGAGCGTGCGGAAGTGATCCGTGAAAAAGGGACCAACCGCAGCCAGTTCTTCCGCGGTCAGGTGGATAAGTACACCTGGCGCGATATCGGCTCAAGCTACCTGATGGCGGATTTGCAGGCCGCGTATCTCTGGGCGCAGCTGGAAGCGGCAGAGCGAATCAATCTGCAACGCCTCTCCCTGTGGCAAACCTACTACGACGCGCTGGAGCCGCTGGCAAAAGCCGGACGTATTGAACTGCCGACTATTCCGGCAGACTGTATCCACAACGCTCACATGTTCTACATCAAGCTGCGCGATAACGACGATCGCAGCAAGCTGATTGCCTGGCTGAAAGAGGCGGAAATTATGGCGGTATTCCACTATATTCCGCTGCACTCCAGCCCGGCTGGCGAAGCCTTCGGGATGTTTGCCGGTGAAGACCGCTACACCACCAAAGAGAGCGAACGTCTGCTCCGCCTCCCCCTGTTCTACAACCTCGCGCCGGTGAACCAGCGTACGGTGATCAATTCGCTTCTGAGTTATTTCGCCTGATATGTCTCTGGCAAAAGCGTCGGTGTGGACGGCAGCGTCCACGCTAGTAAAAATTGGCGCCGGGTTACTGGTCGTCAAGCTGCTGGCCGTCTCATTTGGTCCGTCAGGCGTTGGGCTGGCAGGGAACTTCCGCCAGCTGGTCACGGTGCTTGGCGTGCTGGCGGGAGCCGGGATATTCAATGGCGTCACCAAATACGTCGCGCAGCATCATGACGATGCCGAAAAGCTCCGCACGGTGGTGGGCACCTCCTCGGCTATGGTGCTGGGCTTCTCTACGTTGCTGGCCGTCGTCTTTTTGCTGGCGGCGGCACCCATCAGCCAGGGGCTGTTCGGACACACGCATTATCAGGGGCTGGTGCGCCTGGTGGCGCTCGTTCAGATGGGGATCGCCTGGGCAAACCTGCTGCTGGCGCTGATGAAAGGCTTCCGTGATGCCGCCGGGAATGCGCTGGCGCTGATCCTCGGCAGCATCATCGGCGTTATCGCCTACTACTTTTGCTATCGGCTGGGCGGCTATGAAGGCGCGCTGCTGGGGCTGGCGCTGGTGCCTGCGCTCGTTGTCATTCCGGCAGCGTTTATGCTGATGCGCAGAGGCAATGTCCCGCTGAATTACCTGAAACCGCAGTGGGACAAGATGCTGGCGGGGCAGCTCGGTAAGTTTACCCTGATGGCGCTCATCACTTCGGTAACGCTTCCCGTTGCCTACGTGATGATGCGAAACCTGCTGGCAGCGCATTACAGCTGGGATGAAGTGGGGATCTGGCAGGGCGTGAGCAGCATTTCAGATGCTTACCTCCAATTTATTACGGCTTCCTTTAGCGTCTATTTACTGCCAACCTTATCGCGCCTGACTTCCAGGCAGGATATTACCCGCGAGATTTTTCGCTCCCTGCGTTTTGTATTGCCGGCGGTTGCGATCGCCAGCTTTACCGTCTGGTTACTGCGTGATTTCGCCATCTGGCTGCTGTTTTCGGCGAAGTTTACCGCCATGCGCGATCTGTTTGCCTGGCAACTGGTCGGCGATGTGCTGAAAGTGGGGGCATACGTTTTCGGCTATCTGGTGATTGCGAAGGCTTCGCTGCGGTTGTATATCCTGGCAGAGATCGGCCAGTTTGCGCTGCTGACGGCATTTTCTCACTGGCTGATCCCCACCCACGGTGCGCTGGGGGCGGCTCAGGCCTATATGGCAACTTATATCGTTTATTTCGCTGCCTGTTGCGGCGTATTTTTACTTTGGCGTAAACGCGCATGACTGCACTGATACACATACTGGGATCGGATATCCCGCATCACAACCAGACCGTTCTACGTTTCTTCAATGATGAACTGGCATCCGGCACGCCCGATGCGCGCGAGTTTATGGTCGTTGGACGCGATAACGGTCTGAGCGCGGCGTGTCCGGCATTGCACATCACCTTCTGGCCAGACAAAGCGGCGCTGACCAAAGCCGTTGTCGCGAAAGCTAAAGCGGACCGAAGCCAGCGTTTCTTCTTCCACGGACAGTTCAATACTGGCCTGTGGCTGGCGCTGTTAAGCGGCGGGATAAAACCTTCCCAGTTCAGCTGGCATATCTGGGGAGCGGATCTCTACGAAGTCTCACGTGGCTGGAAATTCCGTCTTTTCTATCCGCTGCGTCGTCTGGCCCAGGCGCGCGTGGGCTGCGTTTTTGCTACCCGTGGCGATCTCAACTATTTTGCTAAACAGCACCCGAAGGTTCGCGGGGAGCTGCTCTATTTTCCGACCCGTATGGATCCGGCGCTGAACACCCTGGCGAATGACGCGATTCGTGAGGGCAAACTGACCATCCTGGTGGGAAATTCCGGCGATCGCAGTAACGAGCATGTCGCGGCGCTGCGGGCGGTACATCAGCAGTTTGGCGATACGGTGAACGTAGTGGTGCCGATGGGCTATCCCGCTAATAACGACGCCTACATCAATGACGTTCGCCAGCAGGGGCTTGCGCTGTTTAGCGCGGAAAATCTGCACATTCTCAACGATAAGCTGGAATTTGATGACTATCTCGCGCTCCTGCGAAAATGCGATCTGGGCTATTTCATCTTTGCCCGTCAGCAGGGGATTGGTACGCTGTGTCTGCTGATTCAGGCGGGCGTACCGTGCGTGCTCAACCGCGAAAACCCGTTCTGGCAGGACATGGCCGAACAGCATATTCCGGTGCTGTTTACCTCTGACACGCTTAATGTCGAGGTCGTACGGGAAGCGCAGCGTCAGCTCACGCTGGTGGATAAAAATAGCATCGACTTTTTCAGCCCGAACTACCTCACGCCGTGGCACCACGCGCTGCGTATTGCTTCAGGAGACAACGCATGAGCCAGTTGCAATTTAGCGGCTTGCTGGTGGTCTGGCTGCTGAGCACGCTGTTTATCGCCACGCTCACCTGGTTTGAGTTCCGGCGCGTACGTTTTAACTTCAACGTTTTCTTCTCGCTGCTGTTTTTGCTGACCTTTTTCTTTGGCTTCCCGCTGACCAGCATCCTCGTGTTCCGCTTTGATGTTGGCGTCGCTCCGCCGGAAATCTTGTTGCAGGCACTGCTCTCTGCGACCTGCTTCTACGCGGTGTATTACGTCACCTATAAAACGCGCCTGCGCGCGGCGAAAGACACCGCACCCCGTCGTCCGCTGTTTACCATGAACCGGGTAGAAACCCATCTGACGTGGGTTATGCTGATGACCATCGCCCTCGTCAGCGTGGCGATCTTCTTCATGCATAACGGCTTTTTACTGTTTAAGTTACAGTCCTATAGCCAGATTTTCTCCGCCGAAGTCTCTGGTGTCGCGCTCAAGCGTTTCTTCTATTTCTTCATTCCGGCGATGCTGGTGGTCTTTTTCCTGCGTCAGGACAGCAAAGCCTGGCTGTTCTTCCTGGTCAGCACCGTCGCATTTGGCATTCTGACCTACATGATCGTCGGCGGCACCCGCGCCAACATCATTATCGCCTTCGCGATTTTCCTGTTTATCGGCATTATTCGCGGCTGGATCTCGCTGTGGATGCTGGCGGCGGCAGGCGTCTTTGGCATTGTGGGGATGTTCTGGCTGGCGCTGAAGCGCTACGGACTGAACGTGGCGGGCGACGAAGCGTTTTATACCTTCCTGTATCTGACGCGCGACACCTTCTCGCCGTGGGAAAACCTGGCATTGCTGCTGCAAAACTACGACAAAATCGAATTCCAGGGGCTGGCGCCGATTGTTCGCGATTTCTATGTCTTTATACCGACGTGGCTGTGGCCTGACCGTCCCGGTATTGTCCTGAACACGGCGAACTACTTTACCTGGGAAGTGCTGAACAACCATTCGGGCCTGGCGATTTCCCCAACCCTGATTGGCTCGCTGGTAGTGATGGGCGGAACGTGGTTTATCCTGCCGGGCGCGATCGCGGTCGGGTTGATAATAAAATGGTTCGACTGGCTATATACGCTGGGTAACGAAGAGACCAACCGCTACAAAGCCGCTGTTTTGCACAGTTTCTGTTTCGGTGCCATTTTCAATATGATCGTTCTGGCGCGCGAGGGGCTGGATTCATTCGTCTCACGCGTGGTGTTCTTTATGGTCGTTTTCGGACTCTGTCTGCTGCTGGCAAAACTGCTGTACTGGTTGTTTGACAGTGCAGGGCTTGTGCACAGACGTGAGCCACAGGGCAGCACAACGCTGTCGCAAGTCTGAGTAGGGATTATCATGACGGATACAACTTCAGCCCCGCGTTATGCGCTGCGCGGGCTACAGCTGATTGGCTGGCGAGACATGCAGCACGCGCTGGATTTCCTGTTCGCGGACGGGCAGATGAAATCGGGCACGCTGGTGGCCATCAACGCAGAAAAAATGCTGGCGGTTGAAGATAATGCGGAAGTGAAAAGCCTGATTGAAGCCGCGGAGTTTAAATACGCAGACGGTATTAGCGTGGTGCGTTCAATTCGTAAAAAGTTTCCAGACGCTAATGTGTCTCGCGTGGCGGGAGCTGACCTTTGGGAGCGGCTTATGGAACGCGCAGGCGCTGAAGGCACACCGGTATTTTTGATCGGCGGCAAGCCAGAGGTGCTGGCGCAGACCGAACAAAAGCTGCGTAACCAGTGGAATGTTAACATCGTGGGCAGTCAGGATGGCTATTTCAGGCCGGAAGATCGCCAGGCGTTATATGAGCGCGTGCGCGACAGCGGGGCGAAAATTGTCACTGTCGCCATGGGGTCGCCGCGCCAGGAAATTCTAATGCGCGATTGCCGTCTGGTCAGCCCGGATGCGCTCTATATGGGCGTCGGCGGCACCTACGACGTCTTTACCGGCCACGTTAAGCGTGCGCCCAAAGTCTGGCAAAACCTGGGGCTGGAGTGGCTCTACCGCCTGCTTTCTCAACCGACACGAATCAAACGACAGATTCGTCTTCTGCGCTACCTCGCCTGGCACTACACCGGTAAAATGTAATCAATATGCAGCGCGATCTGCTGTTCGCGCTGCAACGCCCCCTGCAAAGCTGCTGAATTTCTGTGCAATGCATTCATTTTTTTAATGCATTGTTTGCCATTTGCCAGAATTTAAGAAACCATTCGCTCCGTATTTCAGTACCCCTCAAAAACAATACCCGGCAATAAGTCGGGAAACAGCAAACACAACCGAGGAATTATGGCAGAGAAAAAACCGGAGCTTCAGCGTGGGCTGGAAGCTCGACATATTGAATTGATCGCGCTGGGCGGGACTATCGGCGTTGGCCTGTTTATGGGCTCGGCAAGCACGCTGAAATGGGCGGGGCCTTCCGTCCTGCTGGCGTATATTATTGCCGGACTGTTCGTCTTCTTCATCATGCGCTCAATGGGCGAAATGCTGTTCCTGGAGCCGGTAACGGGCTCTTTCGCCGTTTACGCCCACCGGTATATGAGCCCGTTCTTTGGTTATCTCACGGCCTGGTCGTACTGGTTTATGTGGATGGCCGTCGGGATTTCGGAGATCACCGCCATCGGGGTCTACGTGCAGTTCTGGTTCCCGGAGATGGCCCAGTGGATACCTGCGCTTATTGCCGTAGGGCTAGTGGCGCTGGCGAACCTTGCCGCCGTTCGTCTTTACGGTGAAATCGAGTTCTGGTTTGCGATGATCAAAGTTACCACCATCATCGTGATGATTGTTGTGGGTCTGGGTGTCATCTTCTTTGGCTTCGGTAACGGCGGGCACGCTATCGGTTTCGGTAACCTGACCGGGCACGGCGGCTTTTTTGCGGGTGGCTGGAAGGGCTTTCTGACGGCGCTCTGTATCGTTGTCGCCTCCTATCAGGGCGTTGAGCTGATCGGCATTACCGCCGGTGAGGCGAAAAACCCGCAGGTGACACTGCGTAGCGCGGTAGGCAAGGTGCTGTGGCGTATCCTGATTTTCTATGTGGGCGCGATCTTCGTTATCGTGACCATTTTCCCATGGAACGAGATCGGCACCACCGGCAGCCCGTTTGTCTTAACTTTCGCTAAGATTGGCATCACGGCGGCAGCCGCCATTATCAACTTTGTGGTACTGACGGCGGCGCTTTCCGGCTGTAACAGCGGAATGTACAGCTGTGGGCGTATGCTTTACGCGCTCTCGCAAAACAAACAGCTGCCGGCTGTGATGGGCAAAGTCTCCCGCGTAGGTGTACCGGTGGCGGGCGTAGCCGTGTCGATTGTGATTTTGCTGATTGGCTCTTGCCTGAACTACATCATCCCAAATCCGCAGCGCGTGTTTGTTTACGTCTATAGCGCCAGCGTGCTGCCGGGGATGGTACCGTGGTTTGTCATTTTGATTAGCCAGTTGCGTTTCCGGCAGGCGCACAAAAAAGCGATCGCCAGCCATCCGTTCCGCTCCATTCTGTTCCCGTATGCGAACTATTTGACGATGGCGTTCCTGATTTGCGTATTAATTGGAATGTACTTTAATGAAGATACCCGCATGTCGCTGTTTGTCGGGATGATCTTCCTGGCTGCCGTCACAGCTGCATATAAACTTTTTGGCCTGGGTCGCCGTGGCTCCGCCCATAAAGTGGAGGAATAAGCGGCAAAATGTGCAAACCATAACCAAACGCGCATTTTTTTCAAAAAAGCACTAGACAGCGGGGACGGAGGTACGTAATATCCAGCCCCGCAACGGCGCTAAGCGCCCGTAGCTCAGCTGGATAGAGCGCTGCCCTCCGGAGGCAGAGGTCTCAGGTTCGAATCCTGTCGGGCGCGCCATTTTAGTCCCGGCGCTAGAGCTGCGGTGGTCTGAGAAGTAGTCAGAACCGCGTGAAAGAATACAGTGGTGGCTATAGCTCAGTTGGTAGAGCCCTGGATTGTGATTCCAGTTGTCGTGGGTTCGAATCCCATTAGCCACCCCATTATTGAAAGAGTTGTGAATTGCGAAGGTGGCGGAATTGGTAGACGCGCTAGCTTCAGGTGTTAGTGTTCTTACGGACGTGGGGGTTCAAGTCCCCCCCCTCGCACCACGACTTTTAATGAGTTGAACTAAAAATTCAAAAAAGCAGTACATCGGCGAGTAGCGCAGCTTGGTAGCGCAACTGGTTTGGGACCAGTGGGTCGGAGGTTCGAATCCTCTCTCGCCGACCAATTTTGAACCCCGCTTCGGCGGGGTTTTTTGTTTTCTGCGTTTTTTTATCCTGTAGTCATTTCCCGACAACACCCCATATCCTTGTCGCGATTCAGCGACATATAAACCATTAATATTTAAGTATTTATTATTTCACCTCTTAACCTGTCTCCTTGTGGCGACAGATCACCGACTTTAGCGCGATGTTGTATGGCTTCAGGCGGTTCTTAACAACATAATTTCCTTTTATCTTAAAATGTTGCGCGATGTAAAAGTTCTGCGTGTAAACCTGGCACATTACATGCAATAATATGCGTGTAGATGCTCATTCCATCTCTTATGTTCGCCTTTAGGCCTCATAAACTCAGGAATGACGCAGAGCCGTTTACGGTGCTTATCGTCCACTGACAGATGTCGCTTCGGCCTCATCAGACACCATGGACACAACGTTGAGTGAAGCACCAAATATGTTGTCTTACAGACCTGTTTTAACGCCTGCTTTTATAGCAGGCGTTTTTTTATGCCTTATTCACGATAATGGGCCAGGACCAGCGCCACTAACAGCAGAGCGATAGCAGAGACAGCATATAGCGTCTGAGCCGCTCCCATTATCGTCGCCGTCATTGCGGCGAGGCCCGTAAAAAGGGAAGCGCTCAACGTTTGCCAGCGCCAGGCCTTACCGCTGGCAGCGGATATCTGTATAGCCTGAAAATTACTCAGTACCCCAAACGTACCCGCCGCAAAAACGATATTCGACGCCAGATGCGCGATAAAGATCATCCCCAGCGCAAGCACGACCCATGCGGATAAAAACGGAAGCAACCCATAGGCTGCCAGAAAAAGAGCAAGACAGCTAAGTAGCAAAGGCGTTCTTGCTGCAAAGCGCGTCAGACTCTCTTTTCTGAGCAGCAAGGGGCCACAAAGCTGTCCCAGGCTTCTGGCAAAAAGCAAGGGCAGCGCAAGCCCAGCGGCATTCTCGGGGTTGATCTGCTGCGCCAGTGCTGGCAGCAACGCCATTGCAGGCGAGCCTACGGCAGCAAGGGCAGGCAAAATCAGCAAACTGCGTTTTTGTCGAAGGGTCAGAGTTTGCCAGCGCAATGCCACAGGTTGAGGGTCCCCGACAGGCAACGGTGCTGGACGCGCTACATACTGGCGTTCTGCGAGAAACAGCATGACCAGCGATCCCATAAAACTGGCGGCGTCGATGACCAGTAAGGCGAAGACCGGGATGCGCTGGAACAACACCACACCCAGCCCGGTTCCTAACAAAACCTGGGAGGCAAAAATCACATTTTCCAGACACGTTGCCGCAGGCAGTTCTGCCTCATGCAGTCCGCGTTTAAACAGCAGCGTTAACGCAGGCCAGCTCATCCCGCTCAGCAACGCTTCTGTGGATTGCACCGCAAGCAGCGCCGGTATGCTGTGGTAATGTGCGCCTGAAAGGGGAAAGAGCAGGGCGAGCAAGCCCAGCCATTCGGTCAGCATCAACAGGTAGAGAGGTGAAAACCGCTGGCACAGCTTTTCACCAATCAGGCTGCCGATAAAACCGGGCACCGTAGCAAAAAGGAAGGCGAGGGTTAACAGCGCTGACGGGGCTGACCACTGTAACAATAATCCGAAAACAACAACCTGAGTTAAGCCATTACCCAGGGAGCTAAAGATAAAGGCGCAGGCCAGCAGGCGGAGCCAGCGATGGCACCGCAGCGCTTCGAAAAGCGCATATAAAAGCGAGTTCATGACGATATCCTTTCAGAAACGGTTTATTCCACGCGGGTAAGCGCGTGTGCAAAAAAAAGTTAAGGAAAAGACATCGTTACATTGGCGGGTTCGTTTGCAGGTAAGTGTTAAAAGAATGTAGCAGGAGAAATGAGATAAAAAAAGGAGGCCATCTGGCCTCCTGTTAATTACTGCTGCGTTCCGTTATTTTGCAACGTCAATAACAGCCCATCACGGCGCATAGCTGCGGCCTCTTCCGGCTTGTGTTGCTTGTCCAGCGAATCAGCAAGCCAGGCGTAATCAAATGCGTCCGGGCGTTGCTTCAGCGCGGCGCGGAAGGCGAGACTCGCCTCCTGCCACTCGCCGTGTTTCATCAGAGACTGGCCCAGCGTACTCCACAGCAGCGGACGATCGCCCACGGTTTTGATCTGCTGGCGCAGTGCTTTTTCAATTTGTTCCGGATTGTTGGTTTTCAGACGCGGGATGACCATCACCAGGCGGTCATCATACTGTCGCTTGAGACCGTCGAGGAGGATCTCCTGCGCGGTGTCATGGTCGTCACACTCAATCAGATGTTCTGCCATCGCAACCTGAAGAGGAACCTGCTGGCGCGTTTTGCGGCTCTGGTTTTTCCACCAGGTTTTCAGGCCGTCGCTGCCGAGATCGGCGCGCGCCTGATCCATCAGGCCAATCCAGGCCAGACGCTGAAGTTCATCACGATGTTCATCATCACCCACGTCGGCTTTCGCCATGGAAGGGATAATGTCCAGCAGCGAGCCCCATGCACCGGTCCGAATATATGCCTGCTCAGCAAGACGCAGCACTTCCGGATGACGAGGGGTAATTTCCAGCAGACGGTCAACGCCGTGACGTGCGGCATGGTTTTCATTGCGCGCCAGTTGCAGACGAACGCGGGTGATCTCAACCGGAATCGGATCCTTAGTAGAGAGCTCAGACGCGCGTTCAAGATGCTGATTGGCGCGGGCCTCATCGCCTCGCTGTTGCGCCGCCTCAGCGGCCAGCAGATAGTTAACAACCGGCTGTTCTGCATGGTCGGCATTTTTCGACATCAGCTTTTCAACCTGCTGATAGTCGCCTTCGGCCAGCTTCAGCAATGCCTGCTCGGTCTGCTTACGGGCGCGACGGCGCTTACGGCCAACGAACCAGCCGCGCGTATGTACGCCGGTACGGAAAATACGACGCAGGAGCCACTCCACTGCCAGCAGAACGACCACACCCAGGATCAGGATAATCACCAGCCCTGTTACGCTGGTTTCGATGTTGTAGTTATCGGTCTGGATCAATACGTAACCCTGGTGACCCGCAAGCATCGGCCCCAGTACAATCCCGGCGATCAGCAGGATGAAGAGTAAGAAGACTTTTAGCATCATTACTCTCCTTGCGGCGCGCTTTCAGGCGCTGGCGCGGCGGCAGGTGCTTCAGCCGGACGCTCTGCCGGAACGCCCGGCTGGGCCAGCAAGTTACGCACGCGCGTCTGCATGATCTTCTCCAGAATCGGCTGGCTTTCCAGCTTGTCCGGTACGTTCATGGTGATGTTTTGCTGGCTCAGCTTGTCGATATCCTCAAGGAACGCGGTCGTGGTTGCATCATTGGTATCGTAGTAAGCACGTACCCAGGTTGAAACGTTATCCAGCGCCTGTTTGTAGGTCTCTTCCTGGTGACGCGGCACGGCCTGCGCCGCGACCAGCAGGCGGGAACGAATGTTTTCGCGTAGATAGACGTCCTGGTTCGGTGCCAGCAGCGGCACGGCAGTTTCATCGCGGCGGCGAATGGTAATAAAGCTGTCCATAAAGTTCTGCCAGCTCTTTTGCAGGTTGATACGCCATTCGCTCAGGGAACTGGACAGCTCGGTACCGTCGGAATCCATCGGAGAGTCATCGTCGTTGTTATCGGCCAGCTGAAGGTTATCAATCTGGTTCGAGAGCTGATTCACCTTAAGGATGATACCGTCGTAGTCGACCTGAGAAACCGCGGACAGGCTGGCGATATCTTCCGTAATAGCGCGGCGTGCGTTGATGAGGCTCGGATCGTTCATATCAGCCAGGCTTGCGTCGGCGCTTTTCAGCAGCGCGGCGGCGGTGGTGACATCCTGATCGCTCCAGAGCTTGCGCCCGGCTAGTTTCACCAGAAAATCGGCCTGTGAAAGTAGCCAGGTTTTGGCATCTGTTCCCGAAATTGTGGCGACTTTTTCCTGCACTTCGCTCAGCTGTTTGGTCAACTCTTCACGTTTGCTGTTCGCGTCGGCGAGGGCGGCAGCCTGCTGTTTGATCACACCTTCCAGCTCAGCTTTTTGCGTCTCCTGCGCTTTCTGTAGGGCAGTGATTTGGTTAACCAGCGCGTCGCTGGTGGCCGTCTGGTTGGTGCCTTGTTTCTTCACCAGTCCGTAGAGACCCACGCCTGCGGCCAGCGCAATCGCGATGGCAATCACGCTCAGCGTGAGGCTGGTTTTATTGCTGCCGTTTTTCTTCTCAACGGTTTTGTCTGTCGTCTCTGGCTGTGACGTGGTGTCCACAGTCTCCCTGGTCTCTTCAACCACGGCGGAGGATTTTTCGTGTTCCGTCATTATGGCTTCCCATTTGAGAGTTATTGTAATGCGCGCAGCAGCGCATCGTTGTCGGCGTTTTCAGCGATCCGAATATCCTGCCAGCCCAGTTCCCGGGCGTGGTTCGCCAGACGCTCACTGACGACCAGAAGCCGACAGCGGAGTAACCAGTTTTCGCGATACCAAAGCGGAATCAGCGACCAAAGCTGTTGTAACATTTCACCGCTGGTGACCACCAGCGTATTAATACCGCGGGCGTGCCAGCGCATTGCTTCTTCCGCGCCATCATAGTGTTTTGCACAGCGCTGATAGCACTCCACAAACGTCACGTCTGCGCCGCGTTCGCGCAGCGTCTCGCCCAGCAGTTCGCGGCCACCGTTGCCGCGCAAAATAAGCGCGCGCTTTCCGGCAATGTTTTGTAATTCAGGTAATTGTAGCAAGACTTCGCTGATTTCCCGATCTAACGGGTAACGAACATCGATTCCGCTCGCGGTATGTAAGGCCAGCGCCGTAGTGCGCCCGATGGCGAAATAGCGGGGGGCGTGAGGCCAGCGAACGCCCTGTTGTTGCAGCTGCGCATGGGCAAACTCCACGGCATGCTGCGACAGCGCAAAGAGCAGATCGCCTTCCTGCAAGAGACGCATCTGGTCAGCGAGCTCAGGCAGCTCGCGACCGGGGGAGAATTCAATCAGCGGAAAACTCCAGGCCACCTGCCCCAGTGCGCGCAGACGGCTCACTAACTGCTCTCCTGCGGGAGAAGGGCGGGTGACAAGTATGCTCATGCAGGGGGCTCTCCGTTATAGACCTCGGCCAGAATTTCACGTGCGCCGTTATTCAGCAGCTCTTCCGCCAGCGATACGCCAAGCGCCTCGGCATCTTGCGGTTTGCCGCGACGTTCACCGCGAACCATATACGAGCCGTCCGGCGCGCCAACCAGCGCACGCAGCCACAGTTCACCGTCAGTTAATTCAGCATAGCTGCCAATTGGCACCTGACAGCCTCCTTCGAGGCGTGTATTCATCGCGCGCTCGGCTTTTACGCGAACGGCGGTATCGTCATGATTCAGCGGCGCCAGCAGTGCCTGAGTGCGCACATCATCCAGACGACACTCAATGCCGACGGCGCCCTGGCCGACGGCGGGCAGCGACAGCTCCGGCGGCAACGCCACGCGAATGCGTTCTTCCAGCTCCAGGCGTTTCAGGCCCGCAACCGCAAGAATAATGGCATCGTAGTCGCCGTTATCCAGCTTGCCAAGGCGTGTGCCGACGTTCCCGCGCAGCGAACGGATCAACAGATCCGGGCGACGTTCAGCCAGCTGACACTGGCGGCGTAAACTTGACGTGCCGACCACGCTGCCTGCCGGCAACGCATCGAGCGAGTCATATCGATTAGAGACAAACGCATCGCGCGGATCCTCGCGCTCGCAGATGGTCACCAGCCCCAGCCCTTCCGGGAACTCAACGGGCACATCCTTCATCGAATGCACGGCGATATCGGCGCGGTTCTCAAGCAATGCCAGCTCCAGCTCTTTGACAAACAGACCTTTTCCGCCCACTTTGGCCAGCGGCGTATCCAGTATGACATCGCCACGCGTAACCATTGGCACCAGCTCAACGCGTAATCCGGTGTGGCAGGCTTCCAGGCGCTGCTTAACATAATGTGCCTGCCAGAGTGCAAGAGGACTTTGGCGTGTGGCAATTCTCAAAACATTGTCTAACATGCTTGTTACCGTCATTATCAATCGCTAACCATCCTAACATTGTTGACACTCGGATGGCAGTTTTACGGTTGATGAAGAGTGAGAGGGACAGGGCGGCGTATTCGTCAGCCATCGCCGTATTCAGGAATTTACACGTACATAACGGTGCTACACTTGTATGTAGCGCATCTTTCTTTACGGTCAACCGGCAAGGTGTTAAATTGATCACGTTTTAGACCATTTTTTCGTCTGTACCACCAGAAAAGCAAAAGGCGAAAAAAGGGTAACGGTTATTTTTTGAAATACTGCGGGTCCGCTGCTTTTTCTGTTCTGACTGGCATGCGACACCCGGAAACATCAGGCGATACGTCTTGTACCTCTATATTGAGACTCTGAAACAGAGACTGGATGCCATCAATCAATTGCGCGTGGATCGCGCGCTTGCTGCCATGGGCCCTGCTTTCCAGCAGGTATACAGTCTTCTGCCGACATTGTTGCACTATCACCATCCGCTAATGCCGGGTTACCTCGATGGTAACGTTCCCCAGGGCATTTGCCTCTTCACGCCTGATGAAACCCAACAGCATTACCTGACTGAACTTGAACTCTACCGTGGTATGCCGCCGCAGGATTCGCCGAAAGGCGAGCTGCCGATTACCGGGGTTTACTCCATGGGCAGCACATCATCGGTTGGGCAAAGCTGCTCTTCTGACCTGGATATCTGGGTCTGCCATCAGTCCTGGCTCGACAATGAAGAGCGCCAGCTGTTGCAGCGTAAATGCAGCCTGCTGGAGAGCTGGGCGGCGTCGCTCGGCGTGGAAGTGAGCTTCTTCCTGATTGATGAAAACCGTTTCCGCCATAACGAAAGCGGCAGTCTGGGTGGTGAAGACTGCGGCTCGACTCAGCACATCCTGTTGCTGGATGAGTTTTACCGTACTGCCGTTCGCCTGGCCGGGAAACGTATTCTGTGGAATATGGTGCCGTGCGATGAAGAAGAGAATTATGACGACTACGTCATGTCGCTTTACTCGCAGGGCGTTCTGACGCCAAACGAGTGGCTGGATCTGGGCGGCCTGAGCTCCCTGTCCGCCGAAGAGTACTTTGGCGCAAGCCTCTGGCAGCTTTATAAGAGCATTGATTCACCATACAAAGCGGTGCTGAAAACCCTGCTGCTGGAAGCTTACTCCTGGGAATACCCCACGCCGCGCCTGCTGGCGAAAGATATTAAACAGCGTCTGCACGACGGGGAGATCGTCTCCTACGGGCTTGATGCCTACTGCATGATGCTGGAACGCGTCACCGAATACCTGACAGCCATTGAGGACGCCACGCGTCTTGACCTGGTGCGTCGATGTTTCTATCTCAAAGTTTGTGAAAAACTGAGCCGCGAACGCGCCTGCGTGGGCTGGCGTCGTGAAGTCGTCAGCCAGTTAGTCAAAGAGTGGGGATGGGACGAAGCGCGTCTCGCCATGCTGGACAACCGCGCCAACTGGAAGATCGATCAGGTGCGCGAGGCGCACAACGAACTGCTTGATGCGATGATGCAGAGCTACCGCAACCTGATCCGCTTTGCCCGCCGTAACAACCTTAGCGTTTCTGCCAGCCCACAGGATATCGGGGTGCTGACCCGTAAACTGTACGCCGCGTTTGAAGCGTTGCCGGGCAAGGTTACGCTGGTTAACCCACAGATTTCGCCTGACCTGTCTGAGCCGAATCTGACCTTTATCTACGTGCCGCCGGGCCGCGCAAACCGCACCGGGTGGTATCTGTACAACCGTGCGCCAAGCATGGATTCGATCATCAGCCATCAGCCGCTGGAATATAACCGCTATCTGAACAAGCTGGTGGCCTGGGCCTGGTTTAACGGCCTTCTCACCTCACGCACCCGGTTGTTTATCAAGGGTAACGAGGTGGTCGATTTAGCCAAGTTGCAGGAGATGGTGGCGGATGTCTCGCACCACTTCCCACTGCGTCTGCCTGCGCCGACGCCAAAGGCGCTCTACAGCCCGTGTGAGATCCGCCATCTGGCGATCATCGTCAACCTGGAATACGACCCGACGGCGGCCTTCCGCAATCAGGTAGTTCACTTTGACTTCCGCAAGCTGGACGTCTTTAGCTTCGGCGAGCAGCAAAACTGCCTGGTGGGTAGCGTGGATCTGCTGTACCGCAACTCGTGGAACGAAGTGCGTACCTTACACTTTAACGGCGAGCAGGCGATGATCGAGGCGCTGAAAACGATCCTCGGCAAGATGCACCAGGACGCCGCACCCCCGGACAGCGTGGAGGTGTTCTGCTACAGCCAGCACCTGCGCGGCCTGATTCGTACCCGCGTGCAGCAGCTGGTGTCTGAGTGCATCGAACTGCGTCTCTCCAGCACCCGTCAGGAAACCGGGCGCTTTAAAGCGCTGCGCGTCTCCGGCCAGACCTGGGGCCTGTTCTTTGAGCGCCTGAACGTGTCGGTGCAGAAGCTGGAGAACGCCATTGAATTCTACGGCGCGATTTCACACAACAAACTGCATGGCCTGTCGGTTCAGGTGGAAACCAACCACGTTAAGCTGCCGCAAGTGGTGGATGGCTTTGCGAGTGAAGGGATTATTCAGTTCTTCTTCGAAGAGTCGGGCGATAATGCTGGGTTTAACATCTACATTCTGGATGAAACCAACCGTGCCGAGGTGTATCACCACTGTGAAGGCAGCAAAGAGGAGCTGGTGCGCGACGTCAGCCGCTTCTATTCGTCTTCGCACGATCGCTTTACCTACGGCTCAAGCTTTATCAACTTCAACCTGCCGCAGTTCTACCAGATTGTGAATGTGGATGGGCGAGCGCAGGTGATCCCGTTCCGTACGCAGGCGATTACCCCTGCGGCGCCCGCTAACCAGGAAACTGCGCCGCTGTTGCAGCAGTATTTTTCCTGAGGCTTTTCGCCGGGTGGCGCTATCGCTTACCCGGCCTACGGTCCGAGCCGTTGTAGGCCCGGTAAGGCGTAGCCGCCACCGGGCAACAAAACTACCTGAAACTCACGTCCTCACCCGCCTGCGCGGTCGCCGCCTGCTCCAGCAGATCCCAGAACGTTTCGCCGCTGCGGTCGCAGACCCACTCGTCACCTTTCAGATCAAAGTGATATCCGCCCTGTTTCGCCGCCAGCCACACCTGGTGAAGCGGCTCCTGACGGTTAATAATAATCTTGCTGCCGTTTTCGAAGCTTAAGGTCAGGATCCCGCCGTTGATTTCACAATCGATATCGCTGTCGCCGTCCCAGTCGTCGATACGCTCTTCGATGGTCATCCACAGGGTATCGGCAAAGCGATGAAATTCACTGTCGTTCATGGTTTTATTCCTGTTTTTCGTGATGGCGGCAGTATAACGCTAAATAATTCCCGTTGCAGGAAAGCGGCAAACTCTTGCTTTTGTGTCTTCTCCTGCGATGATAGAAACAGATTTGAACTTACGGGCAACCTCTACATGAAAAACGTCTTCCGAACGCTTGTCGTTCTTGTCACTCTGTTTAGCCTGACCGGCTGTGGACTGAAGGGACCACTGTACTTCCCGCCAGAGGATAAAAACGCACCACCGCCGACAAAACCGGTGCAAAGTGGTATCGAGTCATCTACGCCAGATACCAACGATCGCGGCAATAACGGCGGCCCGACTCAGGTCAATCTCTGACAATTACGTTCTGTACCCGCGCAATGGAGCAAATGATGCAGTTCTCTAAAATGCATGGCCTTGGCAACGACTTTATGGTCGTCGACGCGGTAACGCAGAATGTCTTTTTCTCCCCGGAACTGATCCGTCGTCTGGCGGATCGACACGTGGGCGTGGGGTTTGACCAGCTGCTGGTGGTGGAGCCGCCTTACGATCCTGACCTGGACTTTCACTATCGCATTTTTAACGCCGACGGCAGCGAAGTTTCCCAGTGCGGCAACGGCGCGCGCTGTTTTGCCCGCTTTGTTCGGCTGAAAGGGCTGACCAACAAGCGCGATATCCGCGTCAGCACCGCCAATGGCCGGATGGTGCTCAGCGTCACCGACGACGAACTGGTGCGCGTGAACATGGGAGAGCCGAACTTCGAACCCTCTGCCGTGCCGTTTCGCGCCAACAAAGCGGAAAAGACCTATATCATGCGTGCCGCCGAGCAGACAGTATTGTGCGGCGTCGTCTCAATGGGTAACCCGCACTGCGTGATTCAGGTGGATGATGTGCAAACCGCGGCGGTTGAAACGCTCGGCCCGGTGCTGGAAAGCCACGAGCGCTTCCCGGAGCGGGCGAACATCGGTTTCATGCAAGTGGTGAAGCGTGAACATATTCGCCTGCGGGTTTACGAGCGCGGCGCGGGCGAAACCCAGGCCTGCGGAAGCGGTGCCTGTGCGGCGGTGGCCGTCGGTATCTCACAGGGGTTACTGGCAGAAGAGGTTCGCGTGGAATTACCAGGCGGTCGGCTTGATATCGCCTGGAAAGGAGCGGGTCATCCACTGTACATGACTGGCCCGGCGACACATGTTTATGACGGGTTTATCCATCTATGAAGCAACCAGGGGAAGAACTGCGGGAACCTGTAACAGAGCTGGACGACAGCACTGTTGTGGATTATCTGCTGCACAATCCTGAGTTTTTTATCCGCAATGCACGCGTCGTCGAACGGATGCGCGTGCCGCATCCGGTTCGCGAGACCGTGTCGCTGGTTGAATGGCACATGGCGCGCTCGCGCAACCACATCAATCAGCTCGAAGAGAACATGACGCTGCTGATGGAGCAGGCCAGCAATAACGAAAGCCTGTTCTACCGTCTTCTGCACCTTCAGGCGCGTCTGGCTTCCGCACACAGTCTCGAAGAGTTCCTCAACCGCTTCCACCGCTGGGCGCGCGAGCTGGGGCTGGCAGGCGCGACGATCCGTCTCTTCCCTGACCGCTGGCGCATTGGCGCGCCGTCCGGGTTTACCCATCTGGCGCTGAGCCGTCAGGCGTTTGAGCCGCTGCGCATTCAGCGTCTGGGCCATGAGCACCATTATCTGGGGCCGCTCAACGGGCCAGAACTGCTGGTGGTGCTGCCGGAAGCCAAAGCTATCGGCTCGGTGGCGATGTCGCTGATGGGGCGCGATGGTGACCTGGGCGTGATGTTATTTACCAGCCGCGACGCGCATCACTATGAACAGGGGCAGGGTACGCAACTGTTGCAGGAGATCGCCCTGATGTTGCCTGAGTTGCTGGAGCGCTGGATTGAGCGCGTATGACGGACGGACTGCTCGCCACTGACGTCACCCGCTTTCTGCGCTATCTGGGCGTAGAACGCCAGCTCAGCCCTATTACGCTGCTCAACTATCAGCGTCAGCTTGATGCCATCATGCAGATTGCCGATGAAATCGGCCTGAAAAGCTGGCAACAATGTGACGCCGCCACGGTACGCGGGTTCGTCGTGCGTAGCCGTAAAAAAAACTTAAGCCCGGCGAGCCTGGCGCTCCGACTCTCTGCCCTGCGCAGTTTCTTCGACTGGCTGGTCAGTCAGGGCGGTCTGAAAGCCAACCCGGCGAAAGGGATCGCCACGCCGAAAGCCCCGCGTCATCTGCCGAAAAATATCGACGTTGACGACGTAAACCGCCTGCTGGATATCGATCTTAACGATCCGCTGGCCGTGCGCGACCGCGCGATGCTGGAGGTGATGTACGGCGCGGGCCTGCGTCTCTCTGAGCTGGTGAACCTCGACTTGAAGCACCTCGATCTGGAATCCGGCGAGGTGTGGGTGATGGGCAAGGGCAGCAAAGAGCGCCGCCTGCCGATCGGCCGCAATGCGGTCTCCTGGATTGAGCACTGGCTGGACCTTCGCGGGCTGTTTGGCGCCGACGAAGATGCGCTGTTCCTGTCGAAACTCGGCAAGCGGATCTCGGCGCGTAACGTGCAGAAGCGCTTTGCGGAGTGGGGCATTAAGCAGGGGCTGAACAGCCACGTTCACCCCCACAAGCTGCGCCACTCCTTTGCGACGCACATGCTGGAATCAAGCGGCGACCTGCGTGGGGTACAGGAGCTGCTTGGTCACGCGAATCTGTCGACCACCCAAATCTATACCCACTTAGACTTCCAACACCTTGCCTCGGTGTATGACGCGGCGCATCCACGCGCCAAACGGGGGAAATAATGCGTTTTTACCGCCCACTTGGTCAGATCTCAGCCCTGACGTTTGATCTTGATGACACCCTTTACGACAATCGTCCGGTGATCCTGCGTACCGAGCAGGAGTCGCTGGCGTTTGTGCAGAACTACCATCCTGCGCTGAAAACAATGCAGAACAAAGATTTCCAGAAGCTGCGTCAGTCCCTGCGGGAAACCGAGCCGGAAATTTATCATGACGTGACCGAATGGCGCCGCCGTGCGGTTGAGCAGGCGATGCTCAATGCCGGCCTGAGCGCGCAGGACGCGGCCACGGGTGCCGAAGCGGCCATGGAAAACTTCGCCAAATGGCGCAGTCGGATCGACGTGCCGCAGGAGACCCACGACACGCTGGCGAAGCTCGCCGAAAAGTGGCCGCTGGTGGCCATCACCAACGGCAACGCTCAGCCTGAACTGTTTGGTCTGGGGAACTATTTTCAGTTCGTTCTGCGCGCGGGCCCGCACGGACGCTCGAAGCCGTTCAACGATATGTATCATCTGGCAGCGGAAAAACTGGATTTGCCGCTCGGTGAGATCCTGCACGTGGGCGACGACCTGACCACGGACGTCGCCGGGGCGATCCGCTGCGGCATGCAGGCCTGCTGGATCAAGCCGGAAAATGCCGATCTGATGACTACCCCGGATAGCCGTCTTCTGCCGCACGTGGAAATTTCACGGTTGGCATCCCTCACGACGCTGATATAATCATCAATTGTTCTGTATAAATTAACAGGGTTTTGGCGAATGGAAACATTTGCCTGCCCGCCATGACGTGACGGTGCCAATGGACGTTTCTTACCTGCTCGACAGCCTTAATGATAAACAGCGTGACGCGGTTGCCGCCTCGCGTACAAACCTGCTGGTACTGGCTGGAGCGGGCAGTGGTAAGACGCGCGTGCTGGTTCACCGTATCGCCTGGCTACAGAGCGTGGAGAACTGCTCGCCGTACTCGATTATGGCCGTGACGTTCACCAACAAGGCGGCGGCGGAGATGCGCCACCGTATCGCACAGCTGATGGGCACCAGCCAGGGCGGCATGTGGGTTGGCACCTTCCACGGCCTGGCGCACCGTCTGCTGCGCGCGCACCATATGGACGCTAACCTGCCGCAGGATTTCCAGATCCTCGACAGCGAAGATCAGCTGCGCCTGCTGAAACGCCTGATCAAGGCGATGAACCTCGACGAGAAGCAGTGGCCGCCGCGTCAGGCGATGTGGTACATCAACGGTCAGAAAGACGAAGGGCTGCGTCCGCATCATATTCAGAGCTTCGGTAACCCGGTCGAGCAGACCTGGCAGAACGTCTACAAGGCCTATCAGGAAGCGTGCGATCGCGCCGGTCTGGTGGATTTCGCCGAACTGCTGCTGCGTGCCCACGAGCTGTGGCTGAACAAACCGCATATCCTGCAACACTACCGTGAACGCTTTACCAACATCCTGGTGGACGAATTCCAGGATACCAACAACATCCAGTACGCCTGGATCCGCCTGCTGGCCGGGGATACCGGCAAGGTGATGATCGTAGGCGATGACGACCAGTCTATCTACGGCTGGCGCGGCGCGCAGGTGGAGAACATCCAGCGCTTCCTCAACGATTTCCCCGGCGCGCAAACCATCCGTCTGGAACAGAACTACCGTTCTACCAGCAACATTCTGAGCGCGGCCAACGCCCTGATTGAGAACAACAACGGGCGCCTGGGTAAAAAGCTGTGGACCGATGGCGTCGACGGCGAACCGATTTCGATTTACTGCGCCTTCAACGAGCTCGACGAAGCCCGTTTCGTTGTGAACCGCATTAAAACCTGGCAGGAGAACGGCGGCGCGCTGGAGCAGTGTGCCATTCTCTATCGCAGCAACGCCCAGTCGCGCGTGCTGGAAGAGGCGCTGTTGCAGGTGAGCATGCCGTACCGCATTTATGGAGGTATGCGCTTCTTCGAACGTCAGGAGATCAAAGATGCGCTCTCGTACTTGCGTCTGATTGCCAACCGTAACGACGATGCGGCATTTGAGCGCGTGGTGAACACACCGACGCGCGGCATCGGCGATCGTACGCTGGACGTGGTGCGTCAGGCCTCGCGCGATCGTCAGCTCACGTTGTGGCAGGCATGCCGCGAGCTGTTACAGGAAAAAGCCCTCGCCGGGCGCGCCGCCAGCGCATTGCAACGCTTTCTGGAGTTAATCGACGCACTGGCGCAGGAAACGGCCGACATGCCGCTGCACGTCCAGACCGACCGGGTGATTAAAGATTCCGGCTTGCGCACCATGTACGAGCAGGAAAAAGGCGAGAAGGGCCAGACCCGTATTGAGAACTTAGAGGAACTGGTGACGGCAACGCGCCAGTTCAGCTACAACGAAGAAGACGAAGACCTGATGCCGTTGCAGGCATTCCTCTCTCACGCCGCGCTGGAGGCGGGTGAAGGGCAGGCCGATACCTGGCAGGATGCGGTTCAGCTGATGACCCTGCACTCCGCGAAAGGTCTGGAGTTCCCGCAGGTGTTCATCGTCGGGATGGAAGAGGGGATGTTCCCGAGCCAGATGTCGCTGGATGAAGGCGGGCGTCTGGAAGAGGAGCGTCGTCTGGCCTACGTGGGCGTGACCCGTGCGATGCAGAAACTGACTCTGACCTACGCGGAAACCCGCCGCCTGTACGGGAAAGAGGTGTATCACCGTCCGTCGCGCTTTATCGGCGAACTGCCGGAAGAGTGTGTGGAAGAGGTGCGCCTGCGCGCCAGCATCAGCCGTCCGGTCAGCCATCAGCGTATGGGCTCGCCGATCTCTGAAACCGACACCGGTTACAAGCTGGGCCAGCGCGTGCGCCACTCGAAGTTTGGCGAAGGCACCATCGTCAACCTGGAAGGCAGCGGCGAGCACAGCCGTTTGCAGGTAGCGTTCCAGGGGCAGGGGATCAAATGGCTGGTGGCAGCCTATGCCAAGCTGGAAAGTGTGTAACTTTCAGAAAAGTATCACTATTTTGTAATAATCTGCTAGCCTTATACGTTGAAGGTCAATTAATGCCCTTCAGCGTTCCGTTGCGTGTTGACGCCACAGTTATTGCTGGCGTAACATGCGCGCACGATTACGCTAAGAGGACATTCGCCTTGGACACACCCAGTAGATACTGGCTCAATTCCCTGTCATCCAGGAACAACTCCTAAGGCTATCTCCTCTTGCTGATGGCCTTAGTGGTTGTCAGCGACTGCATCATTCCCGTCGCGCTGAGTCAGGCTGTTTAATGGTCTGAAACCCAATTTGTTTCTGTGTGCCCACCGAACTGTCCGATATTTTTTGCATTGGGAGTCCCGGTCATGTTGAGCGCATTTCAACTCGAAAATAACCGACTGACTCGGCTTGAAGCCGAAGAGTCACAGCCCCTCATTGATGCCGTATGGGTGGATCTGGTCGAGCCGGACGACGATGAGCGCCTTCGCGTACAATCTGAACTGGGGCAAAGCCTGGCGACACGCCCGGAACTGGAAGACATCGAAGCATCCGCCCGTTTTTTTGAAGACGAAGACGGCCTGCACATTCACTCCTTCTTCTTTTTCGAGGATGCCGAAGACCACGCGGGGAACTCCACCGTGGCGTTTACCATCCGCGATGGCCGCCTGTTCACCCTGCGCGAGCGCGAACTGCCTGCGTTTCGTCTCTACCGTATGCGCGCCCGCAGCCAGGCGATGATGGACGGTAACGCCTATGAGCTGCTGCTGGATCTGTTCGAAACCAAAATCGAACAGCTGGCGGATGAAATCGAAAACATCTACAGCGACCTGGAAAAGCTGAGCCGCGTGATCATGGAAGGCCATCAGGGCGATGAGTACGACGAAGCGTTGTCCACGCTGGCTGAGCTGGAAGATATCGGCTGGAAGGTGCGTTTGTGTCTGATGGATACCCAGCGCGCGCTGAACTTCCTGGTGCGCAAGGCGCGTCTGCCGGGCGGTCAGCTGGAGCAGGCGCGTGAGATCTTACGCGATATCGAATCCCTGCTGCCGCACAACGAATCCCTGTTCCAGAAGGTCAACTTCCTGATGCAGGCGGCGATGGGCTTCATCAACATCGAGCAGAACCGCATCATCAAGATCTTCTCGGTGGTGTCCGTGGTGTTCCTGCCGCCGACGCTGGTAGCCTCCAGCTACGGGATGAACTTCGAGTTTATGCCGGAACTGAAGTGGAGCTTTGGCTACCCGGGGGCGATTATCTTTATGATCCTCGCCGGGCTGGCGCCGTATCTCTATTTTAAACGCCGGAACTGGCTGTAAAAATCTGGCGGGTGGCGCTGCGCTTACCCGCCCTACGATCGAATTCCCTCTCCCTGTGGGAGAGGGTTAGGGTGAGGGCAACATCACAGCCCTTTGCGCACCCTGCGCTGGGTATAAATCGCATCCGCAACAAAGATGGCCAGCGCCACCCAGATAAAGGCGAACGTCACCATCTTATCCGCACCCGGCACCTCGCCGTAAAACACCACCGCCAGCAGGAACATCAGCGTCGGGCCAATGTACTGGAAGAAGCCCAACGTGGAGAGGCGCAGACGCGTTGCCGCGCCGGTGAAGCACAGCAGGGGTATCGTCGTGACCACGCCCGCGGCCATCAGCATCAGGTTCAGCGACCATGGGTTGCTGCCCATATGGCTGGTGGCGCTGTCGGCAATACCGAACAGGTAGATCGCGGCGACAGGCAGCAGCCACAGGGTTTCAAACAGCATTCCCGTCTGCGCTTCCACGGCGATTTTTTTACGCACCAGGCCGTAGAAGGCAAAGCTGAACGCCAGCCCCAGGGCGATAACCGGCAGTGAGCCGAAGGTCCACAGCTGTACCAGCACGCCGCAGAAGGCCAGAATCACTGCCACCCACTGCATCCGGCGAAAGCGCTCGCCGAGGAAAATCATCCCCAGCAAAATATTGACCAGCGGGTTAATAAAGTAGCCCAGGCTGGCTTCGAGCATGTGATGGTTATTCACCGCCCAGATAAACAGCAGCCAGTTTCCGCCAATCAGCACCGCAGAGAGGGCGAGCAGGAAGACCTTCTTCGGGGTTTTCAGCAGCGTTTTGACGCCTGACCACTGACGGCTGATACTCATCAGCGCAATCATGAAGAAAAACGACCAGATGACGCGGTGAGTGAGGATCTCGTCCGCCGGGACATAGGCGATAAGTTTGAAGTACGCCGGTGCTATACCCCAAATAAAATAAGCGGCAAGGGCGAGTAAAACGCCCTGCCGCGTCTGTTTAGCATCCATCGGGAAAATCCGTTACAAAAAAGTGAAGTAATTTTACCCGAATTTGCCGTCTCAACCCACCATATAAGTGGCGGTTGCGCTGGCGATATAAACCTGCTCCTCGTTATGCAGCTCAACGCGGGCGACGGCAACTTTATTCCCGGCGCGCAGCAGGCTGCTGGTACAGGTGAAGCGGTTTCCGCGTCCTGGGCGCAGGTAGTCGACGCGTAAATCGATGGTGCCCATGCGCGACAGGCGCTGGCGTAACTCATCTTCGTTGATGGTGTCGTGGCGCGTCAGCGTGCTGCCCACGCACACCAGACCGGCCGCCACGTCCAGCGCGGAGGCAATTACCCCGCCGTGCAAAATGCTTTGCGCCCAGTTACCGACCATCATTGGCTGATTATTGAAACTCAGCTGAGCGAAGTCTTTTTCGTATCGCTCCAGCTCAAGACCCAGTGCACGGTTGAACGGCATGTGGTACACAAAAATCTCGCCCACGAGCTTTAAGGTTTCTTCGGCGGTGAGTGTGGCTGACATCTGACGTGGCATCCTTGTTGTTAACAAAATGTTGATTTTATGCTTCAGGATAAAGGAATGCCACTTTAAGAAACGAGGAAGCGGAAGTTATCGCAGAAGTCTGTAGAATGCCCGGACAAAACTATTCATTAAATGTCACCATTTCAGGAGAACACCACCGATGCGGACGTATCTGGGTTGGTTACTGGCGGCGGTTGCGCTGCCCCTCACAGCATATGCGCAGGAAGCGACGATCAAAGAGGTGCATGATAAACCTGCCGTTAAGGGCAGCATCATCGCCAATATGCT
The DNA here is from genome assembly GCF_001037675.1 of Enterobacter sp. MGH119. Classification (NCBI taxonomy): domain Bacteria; kingdom Pseudomonadati; phylum Pseudomonadota; class Gammaproteobacteria; order Enterobacterales; family Enterobacteriaceae; genus Enterobacter; species Enterobacter sp. MGH119. The sequence goes on from NZ_KQ089932.1 coordinate 258,992, forward strand.
TCAGGAGCATGACAATCCGTTCACGCTGTACCCGTATGACACAAACTACGTGATCTACACCCAGACCAGCGATCTCAACAAAGAGGCGATAAGCTCCTATAACTGGTCTGATAATGCGCGTAAAGATGAGGTGAAGTTCCAGCTCAGCCTCGCCTTCCCGTTCTGGCGCGGCATCCTGGGGCCGAACTCGGTACTTGGCGCGTCCTACACGCAGAAGTCATGGTGGCAGCTCTCCAACAGCGGGGAATCATCACCGTTCCGCGAAACCAACTATGAACCGCAGCTGTTCCTCGGTTTCGCCACCGATTATGAGTTTGCAGGCTGGACGCTGCGAGACGTGGAGGTGGGCTATAACCACGATTCCAACGGTCGTTCCGACCCAACCTCACGCAGCTGGAACCGCATCTATACGCGTCTGATGGCGCAGAACGGCAATTTCATGGTGGAAGTGAAGCCGTGGTACGTAGTAGGCAGCACCGATGACAACCCGGATATCACCAAATATATGGGCTACTATCAGCTTAAAGTGGGCTATCAGCTGGGTGACGCGGTGCTGAGTGCCAAAGGCCAGTACAACTGGAATACCGGCTACGGCGGTGCAGAGCTGGGCCTGAGCTACCCGGTAACGAAACACGTTCGTCTCTATACTCAGGTGTATAGCGGGTATGGCGAATCGCTGATCGACTACAACTTCAACCAGACCCGCGTCGGTGTGGGCGTCATGCTGAACGATATTTTCTAAGCTGCTCGAATGTTTTTGCGTTAAACGTTGAAGTTTCTCTCTCAGGCGCTGAAAATAGCGCCTGTTTCATTTCTGGCATATGGGGTTAACGTGGCGCAGGCGGAAGTATTGAATCAGGAATCGCTGGCTAAACAGGTTTTGCATGAAACCTTTGGCTACCAGCAGTTCCGTCCTGGCCAGGAAACCATCATTGAAACCGTGCTGGAAGGCCGCGATTGCCTGGTGGTCATGCCGACCGGCGGCGGTAAATCGCTCTGCTATCAGGTGCCCGCGCTGGTGCTTAATGGCCTGACGGTTGTGGTATCACCCCTTATTTCCCTAATGAAAGACCAGGTCGACCAGCTGCTCGCCAACGGCGTGGCGGCGGCCTGTCTTAACTCAACGCAAACTCGCGAGCAGCAGCAAGAGGTGATGGCCGGGTGCCGCACCGGACAGGTTCGCCTGCTGTATATCGCGCCAGAGCGCCTGATGCTGGACAACTTCCTCGACCACCTGGCGCACTGGAACCCGGTGCTGCTGGCGGTGGATGAAGCGCACTGTATCTCCCAGTGGGGGCACGATTTCCGCCCGGAATACGCCGCCCTCGGCCAGCTTCGTCAGCGCTTCCCCGAGCTGCCGTTTATGGCGCTTACCGCCACGGCGGACGACACCACGCGTCAGGACATCGTTCGCCTGCTGGGACTGAACGACCCGTATATTCAGGTCAGCAGCTTCGACCGCCCGAACATCCGCTATATGCTGATGGAAAAGTTCAAGCCGCTGGATCAGCTCCTGCGCTACGTGCAGGAGCAGCGCGGCAAGTCCGGCATCATCTACTGCAACAGCCGCGCAAAGGTGGAAGACACCGCTGCGCGTCTGCAAAATCGCGGCTTTAGCGCGGCGGCATACCATGCCGGGTTAGAGAACCACATCCGCGCCGATGTGCAGGAAAAATTCCAGCGCGACGACCTGCAAATCGTGGTCGCAACGGTGGCGTTCGGGATGGGGATCAACAAGCCCAACGTGCGCTTTGTGGTGCATTTCGACATTCCGCGCAATATCGAATCCTACTATCAGGAAACCGGCCGCGCCGGGCGTGATGGTCTGCCTGCGGAAGCGATGCTGTTTTACGACCCGGCGGATATGGCGTGGCTGCGCCGCTGTCTGGAAGAGAAACCGCAGGGGCAGTTGCAGGATATCGAACGCCACAAGCTTAACGCGATGGGGGCCTTCGCCGAAGCGCAAACCTGCCGCCGTCTGGTGTTACTCAACTACTTTGGTGAAGGGCGTCAGGCGCCGTGCGGCAACTGCGATATCTGCCTCGACCCGCCGAAGCAGTACGATGGCCTGATGGACGCGCGCAAAGCGCTCTCGACTATCGGACGCGTGAACCAGCGCTTTGGGATGGGCTACGTCGTTGAAGTGCTGCGCGGGGCTAACAACCAGCGTATCCGCGATATGGGTCACGACAAGCTACCGGTTTACGGCATCGGGAAAGACCAGAGCCATGAGCACTGGGTGAGTATTATCCGCCAGTTGATCCACCTCGGCTTTGCCACGCAAAATATTGCCCAGCATTCTGCGCTTCAGCTGACCGAAGCGGCGCGACCTGTCCTGCGTGGCGAGGTTGAACTGAAGCTCGCCGTTCCGCGCGTCGTCGCCCTGAAGCCGCGCGTGATGCAGAAATCCTACGGCGGTAACTACGATCGCAAGCTGTTCGCCAAGCTGCGTAAGCTGCGTAAAGCTATTGCCGATGAAGAGAACATCCCGCCATACGTGGTGTTCAACGACGCGACGCTGATCGAGATGGCCGAGCAAATGCCGCTCAGCGCCAGCGAGATGCTCAGCGTCAACGGCGTCGGCACGCGCAAGCTGGAGCGCTTCGGTAAAGAGTTTATGGCGCTCATCCGTTCCCACGCTGATGGTGATGATGAGGAGTAGTCAGCCGGGCGAAAAAGTGCCAGGATGGTGACTCACTGTATTATTTCCCCGCGAGCTAATTATGTTAATGCTATTTCTCACCGTGGCGTTAGTGCACATCGTTGCGCTGATGAGCCCAGGCCCTGATTTTTTCTTCGTGTCGCAAACGGCCGTCAGCCGCTCCCGCAAAGAGGCGATGATGGGTGTGCTCGGTATTACCATGGGCGTCATGGTCTGGGCGGCGGTTGCGCTGCTCGGTCTGAACCTGATCCTGGCGAAAATGGCGTGGCTGCATAACATCATTATGGTTGGCGGCGGTCTGTACCTGTGCTGGATGGGCTACCAGATGCTGCGCGGAGCGCTGAAGAAAGAAGAGAGCAAGCCGGAAGAGCCAAAGGTTGAGCTGGCAACGGGCGGCCGTAGCTTTGTGAAAGGGCTACTGACCAACCTGGCGAACCCGAAAGCAATTATTTACTTCGGCTCGGTATTCTCGCTGTTTGTGGGGGATAACGTCGGCGCGGGCGCGCGCTGGGGGATCTTCCTGCTGATCGTTGTGGAAACGTTCGCCTGGTTTACCGTTGTGGCAAGCCTGTTTGCCTTACCGGCGATGCGTCGCGGCTACCAGCGCATCGCGAAGTGGATCGACGGCTTTGCCGGCGCGTTGTTCGCCGGCTTCGGCATTCATCTCATCATTTCTCGCTAAGCATGACGCGCTGACGCAAGCAGCGCGCCAACCAGCATAAACAGCGAACCAAAGACTTTGTTCAGGGCCTTCATCTGCTTAGGCCCTTTGATCCACGCCGCAATTCGCTGCGCCAGCGTCGCGTAACCAATCATCACAATGATATCGACAATAATGGTGGTTGCGCCCAGCACCACGTACTGCATCACCTGTGGCTGATGCGGCACGATAAACTGCGGGAACAGGGCGGCGAGGAACACGATGCTTTTCGGGTTGGTCAGGTTAACGAACACCGCGCGCTTAAACAGGTGGCCGCGTGTTTGCGTCCGGGAGAGCGTATGCAGATCAATCGAGCCAGCGGCGCGCCACTGCTGAATGCCCAGCCAGATAAGATACGCTGCGCCAGCCCATTTCAGCACCTCGAAGGCCAGCACCGAACGGGAGAACAGCGTGCCCAGACCAATCCCCACCAGCACAATATGAATGCCAAGCCCGGTCTGTAAACCGGCGATTGACGCCACCGCGCCGCGATAGCCGTGATTAATTGAGGTGGTCATGGTGTTGATTGCGCCCGAGCCAGGTGAAAGGCTGAGGATGATGGATGTCAGCAGGTAGGCGAACCACCACTCGAAGGTCATTTGAAACTCCCGGATCGTCTGTTTTTATGCCACAATACGCTATTGTTGAGTCATTTTGTGACCGGTGACGAAAAAAACGATATTCCCTGAATTACGGGGGGTGGAAACCCAATGTTTCAGCAGAAAAAGGACTGGGAAACACGAGAAAACGCATTTGCTGCTTTCTCCATGGGGCCGCTGACCGATTTCTGGCGCCAGCGTGAGGAAGATGAGTTTATGGGCGTCGGGGAAATCCCGGTACGCTTCGTTCGTTTCCGTGATGAAAAAAATGACCGGGTGATTGTGGTCTGCCCCGGGCGCATCGAAAGCTATATCAAATATGCCGAGCTGGCGTATGACCTGTTCCATCTGGGCTTTGATGTGTTAATTATCGACCATCGCGGGCAGGGGCTTTCCGGCCGGATGTTGCCGGATACCCATCGCGGCCACGTGGATAACTTCAGCGATTACGTCGACGATCTGGCCGCGTTCTGGCAGCAGGAAGTGCAGCCCGGGCCGTGGCGCAAGCGTTATATTCTTGCCCACTCCATGGGGGGCGCGATCTCGACGTTGTTTTTGCAGCGCCATAAGCACCAGTGCGACGCCATTGCGCTGACCGCGCCGATGTACGGCATTGTGATACGTTTTCCTGACTGGATGGTGCGCCATCTTCTCGACTGGGCTGAGGGCCATCAGCGCATTCGAGAAGGCTATGCCATCGGAACAGGACGCTGGCGGGCGTTACCGTTTGCCATCAACGTGTTAACCCACAGTCGGCAGCGTTATCGGCGCAACCTGCGTTTTTATGCCGATGAACCGCGTCTGCGGGTCGGCGGCCCCACCTGGCACTGGGTGCGGGAAGGTATTCATGCCGGTGAACAGGTGCTGGCAGGCGTAGGCGATGATGACACGCCGACGCTCCTGATCCAGGCGGAAGAAGAGCGTGTGGTGGATAACCGCATGCATGACCGCTATTGTGAACTTCGCGCCGCTGCGGGCCATCCCTGTGAAGGGGGTAAACCGCTGGTCATCAACGGTGCGTACCATGAGATCCTTTTTGAAAAGGACGCTATGCGCTCAGTCGCGCTCAACGCCATTGTTGAATTTTTCAACAGGCATAACTGATTATTGTTTTCCACCAGAGGTTGAAATCCCTATGTACCAGGTTGTTGCATCTGATTTAGATGGCACGCTGCTTTCCCCCGACCACACCCTGTCGCCTTATGCGAAAGAGACCCTAAAACTCCTGACTGCCCGTGGCGTGAACTTCGTGTTCGCCACTGGCCGCCACCACGTGGACGTGGGGCAGATCCGCGATAACCTGGAGATCAAGTCGTACATGATCACCTCTAACGGTGCGCGCGTACATGACACGGACGGCAACCTGATTTTTACCCATAATCTCGATCGTGACATCGCCACCGATTTGTTCGGCATTGTGCATTACAACCCGGATATCGTGACTAACGTTTACCGCGACGACGAGTGGTTTATGAACCGCCATCGCCCGGAAGAGATGCGCTTCTTCAAGGAAGCCGTATTCCAGTACTCACTGTACGAGCCGGGTCTGCTGGAGCCGGAAGGGATCAGTAAGGTGTTCTTCACCTGTGTAAATCATGAGGAGTTACTGCCGCTGGAGCAGGCGATCAACGCCCGCTGGGGCGACCGCGTGAACGTGAGCTTCTCCACGCTGACCTGTCTGGAAGTGATGGCGGGCGGGGTGTCCAAAGGTCACGCGCTGGAAGCGGTCGCGAAACGGCTGGGTTTTGATCTGAAAGACTGTATCGCCTTTGGCGATGGCATGAACGATGCCGAGATGCTCTCCATGGCGGGTAAAGGCTGCATCATGCAGAACGCGCACCAGCGCCTGAAAGATCTGCACCCGGAGCTGGAAGTGATTGGCACGAACGCAGACAACGCGGTACCTAAGTATCTGCGCAAACTGTTCCTTGAATAATCTTCATTTGATTGTTTATTGTTCAGATGTCAACTAAAGAGTTCGCTACAATGCCTCTCCTTCTTTTTGAGAGACAAGCATTGTGGCGCTACTCATTATCACGACTATCCTGTGGGCCTTCTCCTTTAGTCTGATTGGCGAATACCTTGCCGGATCGGTCGACAGCTACTTTTCGGTGCTGATGCGCGTGGGGCTGGCGGCGCTGGTGTTCCTGCCGTTCCTGCGTACCCGCGGGCAATCGCTAAAAACTATTCTGCTGTACATGCTGGTAGGCGCGATGCAGCTCGGCATCATGTACCTGTTCAGCTTCCGGGCCTACGTTTACCTGTCCGTCTCGGAATTTCTGCTCTTCACCGTGCTGACGCCGCTCTACATCACGCTGATTTATGACCTGCTCAGCAGGCGCCGCCTGCGCTGGGGATATCTGCTGAGCGCTGCGCTGGCAGTCATTGGCGCGGCGATTATTCGCTATGACAAGGTAAGCGATCACTTCTGGACCGGGCTGATGTTCGTCCAGCTCGCTAATATCAGCTTTGCCATCGGGATGGTGGGTTACAAACGCCTGATGGAGACCCGCCCGATGCCGCAGCATAACGCGTTTGCGTGGTTCTATATGGGCGCGGCGATTGTCGCGATTGCGGCATGGTTTATGCTCGGCAATCCGCAAAAGCTGCCGACAACCTCCGTGCAGTGGAGCGTTCTGGTCTGGCTGGGCGTGGTGGCGTCGGGGCTGGGCTATTTTATGTGGAACTACGGCGCTACGCAGGTAGACGCCGGAACGCTGGGGATCATGAACAACGTGCACGTGCCGGCGGGGCTACTGGTGAACCTCGCCATCTGGCAGGAGCAGCCGCACTGGCCGAGTTTCCTTATTGGGGGAACGGTGATCCTGGCTTCGCTGTGGGTACATCGCCGCTGGGTCGCTCCGCGCTCCGCACAAACGGAAGATGGTCGCACGCGTGGTTCCGCGCTGAGCGAATAAACGCTTCCGTAATTGGCTGACGTTGCTCGCCATCGCGCACGGCGGCGTACAGCCGGCTCCACAGTCCTTCACCCAGGGTTTTGGTAACCACCAGACCCTGGCGTTCAACCGTCTCGACCACCCAGTGCGGCAGCGCCGCAATCCCCATTCTGGCCGCCACCATCTGAATTAACAGCAGCGTGTTATCCACGCTTTTCAGCTGTGGGCTGATGCCCGCGGGTTGCAGGAAATGGCGCCAGATATCCAGACGACTGCGCTGTACCGGGTAAATCAGCAGCGTCTCCGTTGCCAGATCTTCCGGCGTGATACGCGTTTTGGCGGCCAGCGGATGGTCCGGGGCCAGCACCAGACGCACCTCAAAATCAAACATTGGCGAATAGTGCAGACCGCTGCGTGGCAGAATATCTGAGGTCATCACCAGATCCAGCTCACCCTGCTGAAGCGACGGCTGCGGATCAAACGTGACGCCGGATTTGAAGTCCATCTCCACCTGCGGCCACTTCTGGCGGAAGTTCTCAAGCGCGGGGGTCAGCCACTGAATACAGCTGTGACACTCAATGGCGATGCGCAGGGTGGTCTGCTGCGGCTCGTTGCAGGACTGCAACGCGCTGGCAATCTGCGGCAGCACCTGGTTCGCCAGCTGAAGCAAAATTTCGCCCTGCGGCGTAAAGCGCAAAGGCTGGCTCTTACGCACAAAAAGACGAAAGCCGAGGCGTTGTTCCAGATCGCTGAACTGGTGAGAAAGGGCAGACTGAGTCTGGTGCAGCGTGGCCGCTGCCGCCGCAAGAGAACCGCAGTTCCGCAACGCTTGTAGCGTTTTCAGGTGTTTAATCTCGATCATGAAAGTCCTTCACTTCGGCATGAACATTTTGCGCTTGAGGAATATACAGTACCTGCCAATTATAGAAGTGTAAACATCTGGACGTCTAAATAACGAATTTCTACAAGGGGTATGCCATGACAATCCGCACTCACACTCTCGGTTTCCCTCGCGTTGGTCTGCGTCGCGAGCTGAAAAAAGCGCAAGAAAGCTACTGGGCGGGTAACGCCACCCGCGAAGAACTGCTGGCGGTGGGACGCGAGCTGCGCGCGCGTCACTGGGATCAGCAAAAACAGGCGGGCGTAGACCTGCTGCCGGTGGGCGATTTCGCCTGGTACGACCATGTTCTGACCACCAGCCTGCTGCTTGGCAACGTGCCGGCTCGTCATCAGAACAACGATGGATCGGTGGATATCGATACCCTGTTCCGCATCGGCCGTGGCCGCGCGCCAACGGGTGAGCCAGCGGCAGCGGCGGAAATGACCAAGTGGTTTAACACCAACTATCACTATATGGTGCCGGAGTTCGTTAAGGGCCAGCAGTTCAAACTGACCTGGACCCAGCTTCTGGATGAAGTGGACGAAGCGCTGGCGCTGGGTCACCAGGTGAAACCCGTGCTGCTGGGGCCGGTCACCTACCTGTGGCTGGGCAAAGTGAAAGGTGAGCAGTTCGACCGCCTCAGCCTGCTGAACGATATTCTGCCGGTTTATAAGCAGGTGCTGATTGAGCTGGGTAAGCGCGGTATTCAGTGGGTGCAAATCGATGAACCGGCGCTGGTGCTTGAGCTGCCGCAGGCGTGGCTGGATGCCTTCAAACCGGCGTATGACGCGCTCACGGGCCAGGTGAAGCTGCTGCTGACCACCTATTTCGAGGGCGTAACGCCTAACCTCGACACCATTACTGCGCTGCCGGTTCAGGGTCTGCACGTTGATCTCGTTCACGGCAAAGACGATGTGGCAGAGTTGCACAAGCGTCTGCCTGCGGAGTGGCTGCTCTCTGCCGGTCTGGTGAATGGTCGTAACGTCTGGCGTGCCGATCTCACCGAGAAATATGCACAAATTAAGGACATTGTCGGTAAACGTGAATTATGGGTAGCCTCTTCCTGTTCCCTGCTGCACAGCCCGATCGACCTGAGCGTGGAGACCCGACTCGACCCTGAGGTGAAAAGCTGGTTTGCCTTTGCCCTGCAAAAGTGTGAGGAGCTGGCTCTGCTGCGCGACGCGTTGAACAGCGGCGACACGGCAGCGATTACCCACTGGAGCGCTCCGATCCAGGCGCGCCGTCACTCGACGCGCGTGCATAACCCGGCGGTGGAAAAACGTCTGGCGGCCATCACCGCCCGGGACAGCCAGCGCCAGAGCCCGTATGAAGTGCGCGCCGAAGCCCAGCGTGCGCGCTTTAACCTGCCCGCGTGGCCGACCACAACCATCGGCTCCTTCCCGCAGACTACCGAGATCCGCGGCCTGCGCCTGGACTTCAAAAAGGGCAATCTGGATGCGAATCACTACCGCACCGGCATTGCGGAACACATCAAACAGGCGATCGTCGAGCAGGAACGTCTGGGTCTGGACGTGCTGGTGCACGGCGAGGCCGAGCGTAACGATATGGTGGAATACTTCGGTGAACACCTGGACGGCTTTGTCTTTACCCAGAACGGCTGGGTGCAAAGCTACGGCTCCCGCTGCGTGAAGCCGCCGGTGGTGATCGGCGACGTCAGCCGCCCGGAAGCGATCACCGTGGAGTGGGCGAAGTATGCCCAGTCTCTGACCGACAAACCGGTAAAAGGCATGCTGACGGGGCCGGTGACCATTCTCTGCTGGTCGTTCCCGCGTGAAGATGTATCCCGGGAAACCATCGCCAAACAGATCGCCCTGGCGCTGCGTGATGAAGTGGCGGATCTGGAAGCGGCGGGGATTGGCATCATTCAGATCGACGAACCGGCGCTGCGTGAAGGGTTGCCGCTGCGTCGCAGCGACTGGGATGCTTACTTACAGTGGGGCGTGGAGGCGTTCCGCCTCAACGCGGCCGTCGCGAAGGACGACACGCAGATCCACACCCACATGTGTTACTGCGAATTTAACGACATCATGGACTCCATTGCCGCGCTCGACGCCGATGTGATCACCATCGAGACCTCGCGTTCAGACATGGAGCTGCTGGAGTCGTTCGAAGAGTTCGACTACCCGAACGAAATCGGGCCGGGCGTGTATGACATTCACTCCCCTAACGTGCCGAGCGTGGAGTGGATTGAATCGCTGCTGCAAAAAGCGGCCCAGCGCATCCCGGCGGAACGTCTGTGGGTAAACCCGGATTGCGGCCTGAAAACCCGTGGCTGGCCTGAAACCCGCGCGGCGCTGGCGAACATGGTGCAGGCGGCGCAGAATTTGCGTCAGGCGTAGTGGGGCTGGATTGCCCGGTTGGCGTAGCCGCCACCGGGCTTTTGGTATTACGCTTTCTTCCCGCCGTACTGGCTGAACCACGCCAGCATTCTCTGCCAGCCATCTTTCGCGGATTCCGCGTGATAGCTCGGACGATAATCGGCATTAAACGCGTGTCCCGCATCCGGGTACACCACGATTTCGGCCTTCGCGTTTGCCGCCCGCAGCGCGTGGCGCATGGTCTCGACGGTATCAAGCGGAATGCCGGTATCCTGACCGCCATACAGCCCTAGCACCGGGGCATTTAAATCGGTGGCGATATCAACCGGATGTTTCGGCGAGTTCAGCGTCTTTTCGCCCACCAGTTTGCCGTACCAGGCCACGGCCGCTTTCAACTGCGGATTGTGCGCGGCATACAGCCAGCTAATGCGTCCACCCCAGCAGAAGCCGGTCACCATCAGACGGTGCGGGTCGCCACCGTTGCGCGCCGCCCAACTGGCAACGTGGTCGAGATCGGCCAGTACCTGCGCGTCCGGCACTTTGCTGACCAGGTTGCTGAACAGCGTCGGGATGTCGCTGTAATCATTCGGATCGCCCTGACGGAAATAGAGTTCCGGCGCAACGGCCAGGTAACCTTCCAGCGCCAGACGGCGGCAGAGGTCGCGAATATGTTCATGAACGCCAAATATTTCCTGCACCACGATCACGATGGGCAGCGGGCCATCGGCAGATTTTGGCCGCGCGTGGTACGCTGGCATGTTCTCTCCCTGGGAGGGAATGGAGGTCTCGCCTGCGGTAATGGCTTCTTCAGGGGTTGAGACGATGGTTGAAGCGTGCGGGGCCGCAGCAGGTGCAAAACCGATTTTTTCAGTCATGGCATTCTCCGTACCAATGAATGGATTAGCGCAAAGATAAATATAGACACCAGGTTAACAACCCACAGTGCCTTATAGCGTCTATCTTTTGTGCAGCACCCGGCGATATAACTTGTTAATGTGATGTGAATCACTGTTTTATGGAAATTAGCTGCAATCATTTTCATTCATGGTGAGGTGTGTCACGAAATAATGCACATTGCTTCTGTAAAGTACCGTTTTACTTCTTCTGACAAACCGACCCACAGAGGAGTCACCTATGTCTAAGTCTGATGTTTTTCATCTCGGCCTCACTAAAAACGATTTACAAGGGGCTACGCTTGCTATCGTCCCTGGCGATCCAGAGCGTGTGGAAAAGATCGCCGCGCTGATGGATAAGCCGGTTAAGCTGGCAGCGCATCGCGAATTCACCACCTGGCGCGCAGAGCTGGACGGTAAAGCGGTGATCGTGTGCTCTACCGGTATTGGTGGCCCGTCTACCTCTATCGCCGTTGAAGAGCTGGCGCAGCTGGGCATTCGTACTTTCCTGCGCATCGGCACCACAGGCGCCATTCAGCCGCACATCAACGTGGGCGACGTGCTGGTTACCACCGCATCCGTGCGTCTGGACGGGGCAAGCCTGCACTTTGCACCGATGGAATTCCCGGCAGTGGCTGATTTCGAATGCACCACCGCGCTGGTTGAAGCCGCGAAATCCGTGGGCGCCACCACCCACGTGGGCGTAACTGCCTCTTCCGATACCTTCTACCCGGGCCAGGAGCGTTACGACACCTTCTCTGGTCGCGTGGTGAGCCGTTTCAAAGGCTCCATGGAAGAGTGGCAGTCGATGGGCGTCATGAACTACGAAATGGAATCTGCGACGCTGCTGACCATGTGCGCGAGCCAGGGTCTGCGTGCCGGTATGGTGGCGGGCGTTATCGTCAACCGTACCCAACAGGAGATCCCGAACGCTGAAACCATGAAGCAGACTGAAAGCCATGCGGTGAAAATCGTGGTTGAAGCGGCGCGCCGCCTGATCTAATTCTCTCTTCAGTGCTAAAAGGCCGACATGCTCGGCCTTTTCTTTTTGCGTAACGCCTCGCAGGAAAACCCTTTCAAACTGGACGTTCATACAGCACAATTCTATTTTGTGCGGGTTAGACGTGGATGCAGGGGGCATTGTGGATATCTCAATCCTGGTTTATGCGGTAGTTGCGCTGGTGAGCGTGGGGATTGGCTGGCTCATTTCCGGCTACCAGCATGCGCAGCAGAAAGCCGAACAGCTGGCAGAGCGCGAAGAGATCGTCGCCGAACTCAGCGCGACGAAACAACAGCTTGCGCTGAGTGACCACTGGCGCGATGAGTGTGAACTGCTCAATAACGAACTGCGCAATCTGCGCGACATTAACACCTCGCTGGAGGCCGATCTCCGGGAAGTGACCACCCGCCTTGAGTCCACCCAACTGCACGCCGAAGACAAAATCCGTCAGATGATCAACAGCGAGCAGCGTCTTAGCGAGCAGTTTGAGAACCTCGCGAACCGCATTTTTGAGCACAGCAATCGCCGCGTGGATGAGCAGAACCGTCAGAGCCTGAACAGCCTGCTGACGCCCCTGCGTGAGCAGTTGGACGGCTTTCGACGTCAGGTACAGGACAGCTTTGGTCAGGAGGCCCGCGAGCGCCACACGCTGGCGCATGAAATTCGTAATCTCCAGCAGCTGAATGCGCAGATGGCGCAGGAGGCGGTTAACCTGACGCGCGCACTGAAAGGTGATAACAAAGCGCAGGGAAACTGGGGCGAAGTGGTCATGACGCGCGTGCTGGAGGCCTCTGGCCTGCGCGAAGGATACGAATACGAAACGCAGGTCAGCATTGAAAACGATGCGCGCTCGCGGATGCAGCCGGATGTCATTGTTCGTCTGCCACAGGGCAAAGATGTGGTTATCGACGCCAAAATGACGCTGGTGGCCTATGAGCGCTACTTCAACGCGGAAGATGACTACACCCGCGAAACAGCGTTGCAGGAGCACATCGCCTCCGTGCGTAACCATATCCGTCTGCTGGGCAGAAAAGATTATCAGCAGTTGCCGGGGCTGCGATCGCTGGATTATGTGCTGATGTTCATTCCGGTTGAGCCAGCCTTCCTGCTGGCGCTCGACAGACAGCCCGAACTGATCACCGAAGCGCTGAAAAATAACATTATGCTGGTCAGCCCCACCACGCTACTGGTGGCGTTACGTACCATTGCCAACCTGTGGCGCTATGAGCACCAAAGCCGTAACGCGCAGCAGATTGCCGATCGCGCCAGCAAGCTGTACGACAAAATGCGGCTGTTTGTGGACGATATGTCCTCGGTGGGGCAAAGCCTGGATCGCGCGCAGGATAACTACCGCCAGGCGATGAAAAAACTCTCCTCCGGGCGTGGCAATTTGCTGGCGCAGGCGGAGGCGTTTCGCAGCCTGGGGGTGGAAGTTAAACGCGAGATTAATCCGGAACTGGTGGAGCAGGCTACCGCTCAGGACGAAGAGTTTCGTCTGCGTGAAGGCGACGGTGAGCAAAATAGCCGCAATGAAGACAACGGTTTAGCGGCGAGTTTATCCCCCGAAGCGCAGCCGGCACGTTTCTTTCACGGTGGTTGAAACGTAGGGCAAATGCGCCCAATCTGTTACACTTCACGAACATTTGACTGATTAGCAGGCTCTGAGATGGTTGACGATTCACAAGACACAACGCACTTTGGCTTTCAGACTGTCGCCAAAGCGCAGAAAGCTGACATGGTGGCCCACGTATTTCATTCCGTGGCGGCGAAGTACGATGTGATGAATGATTTGATGTCATTCGGCATTCATCGCTTGTGGAAGCGCTTCACTATTGATTGCAGCGGCGTGCGCCGTGGACAAACGGTGCTGGATTTAGCCGGAGGCACAGGGGATCTAACCGCTAAATTCTCCCGTCTGGTTGGCGAAACCGGCCGCGTGGTGCTGGCGGATATCAACGACTCCATGCTGAAAATGGGACGCGAAAAGCTGCGTAACATCGGCGTGGTAGGCAACGTTGAATATGTTCAGGCCAACGCCGAAGCGCTGCCGTTCCCGGATAATACGTTCGACTGCATCACCATCTCTTTCGGTCTGCGTAACGTGACCGATAAAGATAAAGCGCTGCGCTCCATGTACCGCGTGCTGAAGCCGGGCGGCCGACTGCTGGTTCTCGAGTTTTCTAAACCGATTATCGACCCGCTGAGCAAAGCTTACGATGCCTATTCCTTCCACGTTCTGCCGCGCATCGGCGAGCTGGTGGCAAACGATGCAGAAAGTTACCGTTATCTGGCCGAATCCATCCGAATGCACCCGGATCAGGACACGCTGAAAGCGATGATGCAGGATGCCGAGTTTGAAAACGTGGAATACTTCAATATGACGGCGGGTGTCGTCGCGCTGCATCGTGGTTACAAGTTCTGAGTGGAGGTTTCCTGTGCCCATTAAACCCTTAGTCACCGCAGGCATCGAGAACGTACTGAATGCCTTTCTGTATCGCGCTCCGGCGCTGAAAACCGCACGTCAGCGGCTTAACGGAAAGGTGCTGCGCATCGTGTTAAAGGAGTTCTCGACGCCGCTTGTGCTGGTCTTCAGCGAACGCCAGCTTGACGTTCTGGGGGAGTGGGAAGGCGAAGCTGATTGCTCGGTAATTACGCACATGAGCGTCTTACCAAAACTGCGTGACCGTCAGCAGATGACGGCGCTTATTCGCAGCGGTGAGCTGGAGGTCGAAGGCGATATTCAGGTGGTACAGAACTTCGTTGCACTCAGCGATCAGGCTGAATTCGACCCGGCGGAACTGCTGGCGCCCTATATCGGCGACATCGCGGCTGAAGGGATAAGCAAAACGCTGCGCACGGGTTCCGCTTTCCTGCGTAAAGGTCTGCTCCGTCAACAGCGCTATGCTGCCGAGGTGCTGACCGAAGAGTGGCGTATGGCGCCGGGGCCTTTAGAAGTCGCCTGGTTTGCAGAAGAGACCGCGGCAGTTGAGCGCGCAGTTGATGCGTTAACCAAACGGCTGGAAAAACTGGAGGGCAAATGACGCCTGGTGAAATTCGGCGCCTCTATTTTATCGTTCGCACCTTTTTGAGCTACGGGCTCGACGAGCTTATCCCCAGAATGCGTATCACTCTGCCGCTTCGGCTTTGGCGTCGCACGCTGTTCTGGATGCCGAATCGCCATAAGGATCAGGAGCTGGGCGCACGCCTGCGTCTTGCGTTGCAGGAGCTGGGACCGGTCTGGATCAAGTTTGGGCAGATGCTCTCAACACGTCGCGACCTTTTTCCACCGCAGATTGCCGATCAGCTCGCACTATTGCAGGATCGCGTCGCTCCGTTTGACGGAGAGAGAGCGAAGAAACAAATCGAAGAAGCGATGGGCAATATCCCCATCGAGACCTGGTTTGATGATTTCGATATTCAGCCTCTGGCCTCTGCCTCTATTGCGCAGGTTCATACTGCGCGCCTGAAGGAAAATGGCAAAGAGGTGGTCATTAAAGTGATTCGTCCGGATATCCTGCCGGTTATCAAAGCAGACATGAAGCTGATTTATCGCCTGGCTCGCTGGGTGCCGCGTCTGTTGCCGGATGGCCGCCGTCTGCGTCCGCTGGAAGTGGTACGGGAATACGAAAAAACGCTGATTGATGAGCTTAACCTGCTGCGTGAATCGGCGAACGCCATTCAGCTGCGTCGAAACTTTGAAGACAGCCCGATGCTGTATGTTCCTGAAGTCTATTCTGACTATTGCAGTCAGAACATGATGGTGATGGAACGTATCTACGGTATTCCGGTCTCGGACGTGACGGCGCTGGAAAAACAGGGCACCAACATGAAGTTGCTGGCCGAACGTGGCGTGCAGGTCTTCTTTACTCAGGTTTTCCGCGACAGCTTCTTCCATGCTGACATGCATCCGGGCAACATTTTTGTCAGCTATGAGCACCCGGAAGATCCTAAATACATCGGCATCGACTGCGGTATTGTCGGCTCGCTGAATAAAGAGGATAAGCGTTATCTCGCCGAGAACTTTATCGCTTTCTTCAATCGCGACTACCGTAAGGTGGCCGAGCTGCACGTGGATTCAGGCTGGGTTCCGCCAGATACCAACGTGGAAGAGTTTGAATTTGCGATCCGCACCGTCTGTGAGCCGATTTTTGAAAAGCCGCTCTCGGAGATCTCTTTCGGACACGTCCTGCTCAACCTGTTCAACACCGCACGCCGTTTCAATATGGAAGTGCAGCCACAATTAGTTTTACTTCAGAAAACATTACTTTACGTTGAGGGCGTAGGCCGCCAGCTCTATCCTCAGTTAGACTTGTGGAAAACCGCGAAACCGTTCCTCGAATCCTGGATTAAGGATCAGGTCGGTATTCCAGCCCTGGTTCGCTCGCTTAAAGACAAAGGCCCGTTCTGGATTGAAAAAATACCTGAAATTCCTGAACTGGTTTACGACAGTTTGCGTCAGAGCAAGAACCTTCAGCACAGCATGGATAAAATCGCGCACGAGCTTCAATCCAGTCGCGTGCGTCAGGGGCAGTCCCGCTATCTCTTCGGAATTGGCGCGACGCTGCTGATAAGCGGCACGTTACTGTTGATCAATCGTCCGGACTGGGAAATGATGCCAGCCTGGATTATGGCTGCCGGTGTGGTTGTCTGGCTTGCTGGCTGGCGAAAAACGCGCTGAATTAGCGTCGCTATCGAGAGATTGCATACGTATAATGCGATCTGACTAATTAATCATCTATCACTGGGGAACACGCATGGGTGGTATCAGTATCTGGCAGTTAGTGATCATTGCCGTCATCGTTGTGCTGCTGTTTGGCACGAAAAAACTCGGATCGATTGGTTCCGACCTGGGCGCGTCAATCAAAGGCTTCAAGAAAGCCATGAGCGATGATGAGAATAAGCAGGAAAAAACCAGTCAGGATGCTGATTTTACCGCTAAATCCATCGCCGATAAGCAGGACGAAGCCAAAAAGGAAGAGGCTAAACGTCACGATAAAGAGCAGGTGTAATTCGTGTTCGACATTGGTTTTGGTGAGTTACTGCTGGTCTTTGTGATTGGTCTGATTGTGTTGGGGCCGCAGCGTTTACCCGTTGCGGTGAAAACCGTCGTGGGCTGGGTGCGGGCACTTCGCTCGCTGGCAACTACCGTGCAGAACGAGCTGGCACAGGAGCTGAAGCTTCAGGAATTTCAGGACAGCCTGAAAAAGGTTGAAAAGGCGAGCATGGATAACCTGACGCCGGAGCTGAAAGCATCAATGGATGAGTTACGCGAAGCGGCTGAATCCATGAAGCGCTCATACAGCATTAACGATCCTGAGAAGGCGAGCGATGAAGCAAACACCATCCATAATCCGGTGGTGAAGGGCAGCGAAGAGCAGCGCGAGGGTGTGACGCCTTCCAGCGCGGAGCATCAGGCCGCTTCGCCAGAGCAATCGCCGCAGGAGCCCGAAGTGAAAAAGCAGGTGCCGCCGGAAGAGCCCGTGGTCAAAACGGCTGAGGTAAAACCCGCCGCGCCTGTTTCCGAATCATCCCCCTCGTCGAGTGATAAAGCGTAAACATGGCAGTAGATGATACTCAACCGCTGATTGCGCACCTCATTGAGCTGCGTAAGCGCCTGTTAAACTGCATTATTGCGGTTTTCCTCATTTTTTTATGTCTGGTCTATTTCGCCAACGATATCTATCAGGTGGTTTCCGCGCCGCTGATTAAACAGATGCCGCTGGGCGCGACGATGATTGCAACGGACGTTGCTTCACCGTTCTTTACCCCCATCAAGCTGACCTTCTGGGTATCGTTGATTGCCTCTGCGCCGGTCATTTTGTATCAGGTCTGGGCATTTGTGGCGCCCGCGCTGTACAGGCATGAACGCAAGCTGGTTATTCCGCTGCTGGTGTCCAGTTCGCTGCTGTTTTACATCGGCATGGCGTTCGCCTACTTCGTTGTCTTCCCGCTGGCCTTCGGCTTCCTGACGCATACCGCACCGGAAGGGGTACAGGTGTCGACGGACATCGCCAGCTACCTCAGCTTCGTGATGGCGCTGTTTATGGCCTTTGGTGTCGCCTTCGAGGTGCCCGTAGCAATTGTCCTGCTCTGCTGGGTGGGGGTGACCACGCCTGACGATCTGCGTAAGAAGCGCCCGTACATCCTGGTGGGGGCATTTGTCGTAGGTATGCTGTTAACGCCACCGGACGTCTTCTCGCAAACCTTACTGGCGATACCGATGTACTGCCTGTTTGAAGTCGGCGTGTTCTTCGCTCGTTTCTACGTCGGAAAGGGACGTACCCGGGACGAAGAAGACGAGCCGTCTGAAGAGACCACTAAAGAATAAAACCAACCGCCCGTCAGGGCGGTTGTCATATGGGGATACGTATGTTTGATATCGGGCTTAACCTCACTAGCTCCCAGTTTGCGAAAGACCACGATGAGGTGGTGGCGCGCGCCTTTGCCGCCGGCGTGGGTGGGCTGCTACTGACGGGAACGAATCTGCATGAGAGTGAGCAGGCACGGCAGCTGGCGCAACGCTATCAACACTGCTGGTCCACCGCAGGCGTGCATCCTCATGACAGCAGCCAGTGGACGCATGAAAGCGCTGAGGCGCTTCATCGTCTGGCACAAACGCCAGAAGTGGTTGCCATTGGCGAATGCGGGCTTGATTTCAACCGTAACTTCTCGACGCCTGAAGAGCAGGAGAAGGCATTTACCGCCCAGCTCGCGCTGGCAGCAGAGCTGGAGATGCCGGTGTTTATGCACTGTCGCGATGCGCATGAACGTTTTATGGCGCTACTGGAACCCTGGCTGGAGAAACTGCCGGGCGCGGTGTTGCACTGCTTTACGGGCTCCCGTCAGGAAGCGCTGGATTGCCTGAACCGCGGGTTTTATTTGGGTATCACGGGCTGGGTCTGCGATGAGCGTCGTGGGCTGGAACTGCGTGAGCTGTTACCCGTTATCCCGGCAGATCGTTTGCTGCTGGAAACGGATGCGCCGTATCTGTTGCCCCGGGATATGCAGCCCAAACCGCCATCACGACGTAATGAACCGGCCTACCTGGGGCATATTGCTGAGCGAGTGGCGCACTGGCGGGGAGAAGATGTGCAGTGGCTGGCAGCACAAACCGATGATAACGTGCGTCGTCTGTTCGGCGTGCAGTTCTAAACTTTGCGGAAATCGGTGTTTTTCACGCTCTGCAACACCTCTTTGTTCAGCAGGTTGAGCAGCAGCATGGAGCGCGCTTCACCGTCCGGCTCAGCGAAGATGGCCTGTAAGCCTTCAAAGGCGCCTTCGGTGATCACCACGCTGTCGCCGGCATAAGGGGTTTCCGGATCGGTAATATCTTCAGGCTGCTGGTAGACAGAAAGCTGATGAATAACCGATGACGGTACTCTTGCCGGATGGGCGCCAAAACGCACAAAATGGCTGACGCCGCGCGTGGCACTGATCGTCGTGGTGTGGATCACTTCGGGGTCGAATTCGACGAACAGGTAATTCGGGAACAGAGGCTCACTGACGGTCGTGCGTCTTCCACGCTGCATTTTTTCAAGCGTGATCACGGGTGTCAGGCAGTTAACAGACTGACGTTCAAGATGTTCCTGCGCGCGCTGAAGTTGCCCGCGTTTGCAATACAGTAAATACCAGGCCTGCATAATCACTCTTCCCATTGTTCGGGGCGCAAGCATACCAAAACCCTGGCGGGATCGCTAAGGTGATTATAATGGCGAAAAAGAGAGTAAGTCGTGGAAGTTCACGCTAATTTAACAAAATTACAGCATCACGCGGTCTTACGCCGTATAATGAAGCGCTTACAGAGAGGCCATGATTAACTGCATGAAATACCACGATCTACGCGACTTCCTGGCGCTGCTGGAAAAGCAGGGCGAACTCAAACGCATTACGCTTCCTGTTGATCCGTATCTGGAAATGACAGAAATCGCTGACCGCACCCTGCGCGCGGGCGGCCCGGCGTTGCTGTTTGAAAACCCAAAAGGCTACACCATGCCGGTGCTGTGCAACCTGTTTGGCACACCTCGCCGCGTGGCGCTGGGGATGGGGCAGGAAGATGTCACGGCGTTACGTGAAGTGGGCAAACTGCTGGCCTTTCTGAAAGAGCCGGAGCCGCCAAAAGGGTTCCGCGACCTGTTCGACAAACTGCCGCAGTTTAAGCAGGTGTTGAATATGCCCACCAAACGCCTGCGCGGTGCGCCGTGCCAGCAAAAAGTGCTGGAAGGCGATGCGGTGGATCTGACCAATATTCCCATCATGCAGTGCTGGCCTGAAGATGCCGCACCGCTGATCACCTGGGGCCTCACCGTGACGCGTGGGCCGCATAAAGAGCGTCAAAACCTCGGCATTTACCGCCAGCAGCTGATTGGCAAAAACAAGCTCATCATGCGCTGGTTGTCCCATCGCGGCGGGGCGCTGGATTTCCAGGAGTGGTGCGCGGCCCATCCGGGCGAACGCTTCCCGGTTTCCGTCGCGCTGGGTGCCGATCCGGCAACCATCCTGGGCGCGGTGACGCCTGTTCCTGATACGCTGTCTGAATATGCCTTTGCAGGGCTGCTGCGCGGCACCAAAACCGAAGTGGTGAAGTGCATCTCCAATGACCTGGAAGTACCGGCCAGCGCAGAGATTGTGCTGGAAGGTTACATTGAACAGGGCGAGCTGGCACCCGAAGGGCCGTACGGCGACCACACCGGCTATTACAACGAAGTGGATAACTTTCCGGTGTTCACCGTCACCCACATTACCCAGCGTGAAGATGCCATCTATCACTCCACCTATACCGGCCGTCCACCCGACGAACCGGCGGTACTGGGCGTGGCGCTGAACGAAGTGTTCGTGCCGATCCTGCAAAAGCAGTTCCCGGAAATCGTTGATTTTTATCTGCCGCCGGAAGGGTGTTCGTATCGCCTGGCGGTGGTGACGATGAAGAAGCAGTATGCCGGTCACGCTAAGCGCGTGATGATGGGCGTATGGTCTTTCCTGCGCCAGTTTATGTATACCAAGTTTGTGATTGTCTGCGATGATGACGTCAATGC
Organism: Enterobacter sp. MGH119; assembly: GCF_001037675.1. Lineage (NCBI taxonomy): Bacteria > Pseudomonadati > Pseudomonadota > Gammaproteobacteria > Enterobacterales > Enterobacteriaceae > Enterobacter > Enterobacter sp. MGH119. Next base: position 279,994 of record NZ_KQ089932.1, read on the forward strand.
CCGCGACTGGAATGACGTTATCTGGGCCATCACCACGCGTATGGATCCGGCGCGTGATACGGTGTTAGTGGAAAACACGCCGATTGATTACCTGGATTTTGCCTCGCCGGTTTCCGGACTTGGCTCAAAAATGGGACTGGATGCCACGAACAAATGGCCTGGCGAAACCGACCGTGAATGGGGTCGCCCGATCGAAAAAGATCCTGCCGTGACCGCGCGAATTGACGCGATCTGGGACGAGCTGGCCATAATGAATAACGGTAAGGCAGAATAAGACCGTTTAGCCCTATAGACTTCCCGACAGAGAGAGCGAATGACAACCTTAAGCTGTAAAGTGACGTCGGTAGATGCTATTACCGACACCGTATATCGCGTCCGTTTGGTTCCTGAAGCGGCATTCTCATTCCGTGCCGGTCAGTACCTGATGGTCGTGATGGACGAGCGTGATAAGCGTCCTTTCTCTATGGCCTCAACGCCAGCAGAGAAGGAATTTATTGAGCTGCATATTGGTGCGTCTGAGCTTAACCTGTACGCGATGGCCGTGATGGACCGCATCCTGAAAGAGCGTGAAATCGTGGTCGATATTCCTCATGGCGAGGCCTGGCTGCGTGAAGACGAAGACCGTCCGCTGATCCTGATTGCCGGTGGCACGGGCTTCTCCTATGTCCGCTCTATTCTGCTGACGGCGCTGGCACGTAATCCAAATCGCGATATCACCATCTACTGGGGCGGCCGTGAAGAGAAGCACCTTTACGATCTGTCTGAGCTGGAGGCGCTGAGCGTAAATCATCCAAACCTGCGCATTGAGCCGGTTGTCGAGCAGCCGGAAGAGGGCTGGCGCGGGCGCAGCGGTACGGTGCTGACTGCGGTATTGCAGGATCACGGGACGCTGGCCGGGCACGATATCTACATTGCCGGTCGCTTTGAAATGGCAAAAATTGCCCGCGACCTGTTCTGCAACGAGCGTGACGCGCGGGAAGATCGTCTGTTTGGCGATGCGTTTGCGTTTATCTGATTGAGAGACCCGCTTCGGCGGGTTTTTTATGCTCGGGCAATAGCCTGGTGAAAATTTAACCTTGAAATGGGCGGCGCATTGCCGTTATTCTTGTTCCCGTTAAATTTCGCCCTCAGGAGCGCCCCCCAAAAATGAACAAACACGACTGATGAATTTCGATCCTTGCTCAACGCATCGCGTCGGCAGGGGATGTTTTGATTTCATTCAGGAGTGCTTATGGCTCATTTTGCGCAGTCCCCCTCTTTTATTTTGCATCAGGTCACCTGTCAGTTTGCGACGGGCGATATCCTTTTTGGTCCACTGAATCTTTCTCTGGATGCGTCAGTGTGCGCGCTGGTTGGCCGCAACGGCAGCGGTAAAACACGCCTTCTCCGGTTGCTGGCAGGAGTTGATGAACCCGCCAGCGGTCATATTGAACGCTTTGGTACACACGTCTACGTGGCGCAGCAGCAGGATATTTCTGCGGATACCACGCTTGCCGAACTGCTTGGTTACGACGCGATCTTTGCGGCGCGCACGCGCATCGACAGCGGTCATTATGAACCCGACGATCTCGACACGCTCGACGGTTATTGGGATCTGGCTGAACGGCTGAGCCAGGCTTTTATCGCTGCAAAACTTCCCCCTTTTGACCCGAGTAAACGCGCGGCAGAGTTGAGCGGTGGCGAGCGCATTCGTGCCTTGCTGTGCAGCGCATTCACCGCGGATGCTGACTACCTGCTGCTGGACGAACCGACCAACCACCTCGACAGGCAAGGCCGCAAGTGGTTCTACGAGCAGCTTTCCAGGTATCAGGGCGGGGTGCTGGTGGCCTCTCACGACCGTGAGTTGCTGGCCCAGGTACCGCGAATCCTTGAACTGAGCGCGTTGGGCTTGCGCAGCTACGGTGGGAATTATGCTGACTATCGAACCCAGCGTGATGCTGAACAGCTGGCTGCCCGCGCCGCGCTGGAGCATGCTGCCACCGAGCGCAAGCGTACCCGCGCCCGTATGCATAAAGAGCATGACGACAGCCTGCGGCGTTCAGCCAAAACGCTTCGCACGGTCGACAGCCTTAACATCGCCTCGTTTGAACGGGTCAAATACAAAGGGGCGGCGAAAGAGCGTATTGGTTCCTGGAAAAAACAGCATAGCGATCAAAACCATGCTTTGAACGCTGCGGTCAACCAGGCACGCGAGCGGGTTGAAGAGGATAATGCGGTGATGTTTACCCTGCCGGGCAGTGAAATCCCGGAAGGGAAACAGGTGCTGGTGCTGGAAGAACTGGTGCTTCCGCACGTGCCTGTCCCACCGATAAACTGGCGAATGGATGGCCCGATGCGCGTGGCGCTACGCGGGCCGAACGGCTGTGGAAAATCCACGCTGTTGAAAGTGATATTGGGCGAAACCGCCCCTGTTACGGGAATCTGTAAGGTCTCTGTCAGGTGTGCTTATCTCGATCAGCATCTTTCCCGGCTGGATCTGTCGCAGTCGGTGATGACTCACCTTAGCCTGGGCAATACGCCGCTCGAAGAGGGGGCGCTGCGTACCCGTTTAGCGCAGCTTCAACTGGGCGCAGAGAAAGTGACACTACCACTGGCCGAACTGAGTGGCGGCGAGCGCCTGAAGGCCGCGCTGGCCTGCGTATTGTGGCGTGAAGCGGCAACGCAGCTGTTGCTTCTGGATGAGCCGACCAACCATCTTGATCTGGCCTCTGTTCAGGCCATTGAAGCGGCCTTAGCCGATTACCCCGGCGCGCTGCTGGTGGTGTCGCACGATGAAGCTTTTCTGGCAGGGCTGAAGCTGACGCATGAACTGGTGTGGGAAGAGACGGGATGGCGATGTGAAACCCTGTAAACACAAGCCCCCGCAAGGGCGGGGGCAAACAAACTTTATCAGGCTAACTGCTTGCGAAGGTCAGGGTTTGCCTGGATCAGGCGCATCAGCTTTAGCTCGGCTGGGGTAGGTTTTTCACGTTTTGACTCCCACTCCAGCACCATTGCTACGCTGACACCCATCGCTCTTGCGAATTCATCTGTTTTCAGGCCCGATCCTTTGCGTAAACGCTCAAATTCACTAAAAGGATTGGACTTTTGATTCAGGGTAACCGTCGGCGGTACATCTTTAAAAATAATCTGTTCCAGGCTGCTCAGCAGCTCAAACTCAGGATCTTTTAATTCCATTGAGAACTCCTCATAAATCACACATCGGGATCATGAACATCAGAGAGCCTGTTAAGAATAGTCCCTAAACCAGACACAGGATCGTCACGGCTGTGATTAATTGTGCGATAACGATCGCTTTACACGTTTCAGCTATATGGATAGTTATGCTAATTACCTGATTAGTCATATGTAGGGATTCACAGGTATTTTTTTGTAAATAGTCAGTACAAAAAAGGGAATACCCGTTTTGCATGAAAACTCTATCTTGCAAGGCTGACCTGGACTATCCTTGTCAGCGTTGGGCACGCGTGTGCCGGTGTGCGCTTTTTGGGTGAAAGGAGTAATAAAATGGCGACAGGAAAGTCCTGCTCTCGCTGGTTTGCGCCTATTGCGGCGTTATTGATGGTTGTTAGCCTGAGTGGGTGTTTCGATAAAGAAGGCGATCAGCGCAAAGCGTTTATCGATTTTCTACAGAATACAGTGATGCGTAGCGGCGAGCGTTTACCAACGCTGACTGCGGATCAGAAAAAACAGTTTGGTCCATTCGTGTCGGATTACGCCATTCTGTATGGCTATTCTCAGCAGGTAAGCCAGGCGATGGATTCCGGTATTCGCCCGGTAGTGGATAGCGTGAATGCCATCCGTGTTCCACAGGATTATATGACCCAGCGCGAACCGCTACGCCAGTCAAATGGCGCGCTTGGGGTACTGAGCCAGCAGCTGCAAAATGCCAAAATGCAGGCTGATGCGTCGCGTTCCGCGTTGAAGCAGGGCGAGGATCTTAAACCGGTCTATGACCAGGTGTATGAGAAAGTCGTGACCAAGCCGTCAAACGCTTTGCAACCGCTGATCCCGGCGGCGCAGGTCTTTACTCAGCAGTTGGTCCAGGTGGGTGACTTTATTAGTGAACAAGGTACGCAGGTGAGCTTTGTCTCTAACGGTATCCAGTTCCCGACCTCCCAGCAGGCGAGCCAGTATAACGCGCTGATCGGTCCGCTCGCGTCCCAGCATCAGGCCTTTAGCCAGGCCTGGAGCGCAGCGGTCGCTGCTACGGAATAAGAAAAACCCCCGCTTCGGCGGGGTTTTTTTATGCTTGATGAAAATAACGCTTGTCATTCATCTACCACATCGGTATAACTATGTTCGTCGGTTTGTTACACAGACCTAAAGCAGTTTAGTAAAGCAGTCCAGATTGTTATCCATAGATACCCTTCGTAGTGACCCTTCCTTCATCGCTTAAAAATCTGTAACGCAATCCATCAAGCCGGAAGGCACAATATATTTGTTAATAAGGTAATTTCTATGTCTGCTAAAATGACTGGTCTGGTAAAATGGTTCAACGCTGATAAAGGTTTCGGCTTCATCACTCCTGACGATGGCTCTAAAGACGTGTTCGTACACTTCTCTGCTATCCAGAACGATGGCTACAAATCTCTGGATGAAGGTCAGAAAGTTTCCTTCACCATCGAAAGCGGCGCTAAAGGCCCAGCAGCTGGTAACGTTGTAAGCCTGTAAGCTTCCAGCCCAGTAGCACTAAATTCAAAAACCCGCCTTCTGGCGGGTTTTTTCGTTTCTACTGTTGTATCTGCGGGTTAACGCAGTTCTTATCCACTTTACCGCCGAGCGCGGCAATCAGGTTATCCACGGCGGTCGCCGCCATGTTGTAGCGTGTTTCATGAGTTGCAGAGCCGATGTGAGGCAGGGCGACGACGTTCGGCATGGTCAGTAGCGGAGAATCCACCGGCAGCGGCTCTTGTTCAAACACGTCCAGACCAGCGGCGTGGATCTCACCGTTTTGCAGTGCCTCAATCAGCGCCTTCTCATCGACCACCGGACCACGACCCGCGTTGATGAAAATGGCCGATTTCTTCATCTTTTCAAACGCCGCTTTGCCGATGAGATGACGCGTTTCATCCGTCAGCGGCAGGATCAGGCAGACAAAGTCGGCTTCCCGCAACAGCGTATCAAGCTCGCAATAAAGGGCGTTGAAACGTTCTTCAGCTTCACTGTGGTGACGGCGCGCGTTATACAGAATGGGCATGTTGAAGCCAAAATGCGCGCGCTGTGCCAGCGCCAGACCGATACGGCCCATCCCAACAATCCCCAGCGTTTTGCCATGAACGTCCACGCCGAACCAGTCCGGGCCAATGCTTTTGGTCCATTCGCCCGCTTTCACGCGCTCGGCCACTTCCACTACACGACGGGCGGTGCTAAGCACCAGCGCCATCAGCGTGTCGGCGACGGTTTCCGTCAGGGCATGGGGCGTGTGCATCAGCAGGATGTTGCGCGCGTTTAGCGCATCCACGTCGAAATTGTCGTATCCCACCGAAACGGTTGAGGTAGCACGAAGCTTCGGCATTTTCTCCAGCAGCGCTGCATCCACCTTTTCGCTCGAACCCAGCAGGCCCTCGGCGCTGGCAAACGCGTCGGCGTGCTGTGCCACGGTTTCCGGGCTGAGGTTCTTTACCCGGGTAACGGTAAAGTGTTCCTCCAGGCGTTTTTGCAGATCTTCAGGCAGTGCTTTGTACAAAATGACGGACGGCTTCATGCTAATCTCCGTTGATTTTAAAAGGATTCAGGCGTGGCGTGCGCCGACGGGTAGCTGTTGATTATTAGCAGGCTTAACAATCAGAGTAAGCCATACCGAGGCAAAAAGCGCCACCCCCATAAAGATGTAAGAGGCCGACGGGCTGCCGGTGGCACCGTTAAGATAACCCACAAACCACGAGCCAAAGAACGAACCCAGCGCACCCATACTGTTGATCAACGCCATCGCGCCCCCTGCGACGTTACGCGGCAGCATTTCCGGGATGATGGCAAAGAACGGACCATACGGGGCATACATGGCCGCACCCGCAATCACCAGCAGCGTATACGAAGCCCAGAAGTGGTTTGCGCCTACGGCCCAGGAGCCAATGAAGGCAAAAGCAGCGATCAGCAGCAGTGGCCAGACGAACAGCTTACGGTTTTGCAGCTTGTCCGATGCCCAGGAGACGATAATCATCGCGATGGTCGCAGCCAGGTAAGGCACCGATGACAGCCAGCCCACTTCCACCATGCCAAGGTTTTCACCGCCGCTGCGGATAATCGACGGTAGCCACAGCACAAAGCCGTACACGCCAATACTCCAGGTAAAATACTGTGCGCACAGCAGAATAACGTTCCGGGAGCGGAAGGCTTCGCCGTAGTTACGCACCGCTTTAAGCCCTTGCTGCTCTTTATCCAGCTGCGCCTGGAGTGCGGCTTTTTCGTCTTCAGAAAGCCATTTCGCCTGGGCTGGCTTATCTTTCACCAGCACCCACCAGCAGAAGGCCCAGATAATCGCGGGAACGCCTTCGATGATGAACATCTCGCGCCAGCCGAAGGACTGGATCAGATAGCCGGAAACCACCGACATCCACAGCACGGTGACCGGGTTACCGAGTATCAGGAACGTATTAGCACGTGAACGCTCCGATTTTGTGAACCAGTTGCTGATGTAAATCAGCATTGCTGGCATGACGGCCGCCTCAACCACGCCGAGAATAAAGCGAATAGCCGCCAGAGCAGGAATGTTATTCACCACGCCAGTAAGCGACGCACAGGCACCCCATAAGATCAGGCAGATGAAAATGAGCTTTCGCACGCTGCGGCGTTCAGCGTAAATCGCGCCGGGGATCTGGAAGAAGAAATACCCCAGGAAGAAGAGGGCGCCCAGCAGGGACGAGACCCCTTTGGTGATCCCGAGGTCTTCGTTGATCCCGGCGGCGGATGCGAAACTGAAGTTGGCACGATCCAGGTACGCCAGGCTGTACGTGATAAACACGATTGGCATGATGTACCACCAGCGTTTTACTGCATTGGTCGAACTGTTCATAGGCTTGCCTCTGTTGTTGAGGTTGTTGCCGCCGTTGTCTGTAGGGTACACGGTGGCTTAATTATCTGGTGCGGATTGCTGCCCTCACCCTGGTCCTCTCTCACGGGGAGAGGGAATTTAGACGCCGAGCTCTGCTCGTGTTGGTAATCCTTCGCTGTCGCCCTGCACCTGAATCGCCAGCGAACCAATTTTGTTGCCTCGCGCCACGGCCTGCGACAGCGGTTTGCCCTCCAGCAGGGCGCTGATGACCCCGACGGCAAACCCATCGCCCGCGCCCACGGTATCGATCACGTTGTCGACTTTTACCGCAGCGACAGCGCCTTGCTCACCGTCGGCAGTTTTAAACCATGCGCCGTCGGCACCGGTTTTCAGCACCACGGCTTTTACCCCTCTGTTGAGGTAAAAATCAGCAATGCCTTCGGGCGTGCTTTCGCCAGTGAGGATCATTCCCTCTTTTATGCCCGGCAGAACCCAGTCCGCCTGAAACGCCAGTCGGTTGAGTTTCTCAGCCATCTCTGCTTCGCTTTTCCACAGTACCGGGCGCAGGTTCGGATCAAAGGAGATCGTTTTGCCCTGCGCTTTCATTGCCGAAGCCGCGTGATCGAGTAAATCGTACGAGCTGGCCGAGAGCGCCGCCGCCACGCCGCTCAGGTGCAGGTGGCGCGCGGAGGAGAAATACGCGGCGTGATAATCATCCACGGAGAGATGGCTTGCCGCTGAGCCTTTGCGGAAATACTCCACGATGGGATCGGTTCCATTTTCAACTTTAGATTTCAGCTGAAAGCCCGTCGGGAAGCGTCCGTCGAGCGTGACGCCTGCGGCATCAATGCCCTCTTTTTTCAGCGAGTCGAGAACGAAATGGCCAAAGCTGTCATTGCCCACGCGGCTCACCCAGCCGACATTCAGCCCCAGCCGCGCAAGGCCGGTAGCGACATTCAATTCGGCGCCTGCCACGCGTTTGATAAAGTGCTCCACTGCGCTCAGCTCGCCCGTTTCGGTGGCGACAAACATCGCCATGGCCTCGCCGATAGTGATAACGTCCAGCGTCTTGTGCATGGTTTACTCCTCGCGCAGCAGGTTGACGTAATGGCGGGTGACGGCGGTGAGATCCGTCCCTTCGAGCGGAAATTCGATACCGCGCGGCGCGTCGGCAGGCAGTTGATTAAGCAGATCCCGCCAGCGAGAATCGGTCTGATCCGGCGCGACGGCGCGGAACTGCGCCTTATGCGGGACTGCGGCCTTCACATGAATATAGCTCACGGCGGGAGCCAGCTGACGTGCAGCCTCTTCCGGGGAGTCGCCAACCCACAGCCAGTTGCCCATATCGAACGTCAGTGTGACCGGCAGCGCCATTACCCGGCAGGCGGCTTTGAAGCGCTGCATCGGCGCGAGCTGCCCGCAGTCGGTCTGGTCGTTTTCCACCACCAGCGTCATGCCGCTTTCATCCAGCAGTGCGCGCAGGGCTTCAAGCGGTTGTTTGTCGCTGAAATGACCCAGCGAGACTTTAAGCCACAGCGCGTTCAGTGCGCTGGCTTCGCTAAGGTAGCGTGGAAGATCCGGGTTGAGGGTTCCATCGGGCATAAACAGGGGGGCCGGGGCGGAGTAGCACGCCAGTAAACCCAGCAGTTCAATGGACTCGCCCAGCGCAGGCAGGGCCATTAACTCGTCGTGGCTGAAGAGCTCTCGGCGGATTTCAACGCCATCAGCCCCTGCGCCGGCAATAACGGGAAGCATTGCCCGTTGACCGCCTGCCTGTCGCACCTGATCCGCACCATACGCGGCGGTGACCACCATAATTTTCCTGCTCATTTCCTGACTCCAGAGCGTAATCGATAGTATTACGCTAGATGGAACCGGTTCCAAAGAAAAGATCGGGATGCTGAATTTATGATCGCTGTCACGAAGGGGAAATTAACGGGCAGTAGAGCCGCGAACGATCAGCTCGCCAGAAAAAACCTGCTCGCGTACGGCGTCGCGGGTGCCTTCAATGCGGCGAACCACTTGTTCAACCGCGGCATAGCCGATCTGCCAGGTGGGTTGTTTGAGGGTGGTAATGCCTACGCCAGCAAGTTCAGCCCACTCCAGTTCATCAAAGCCGAGCAAGCCGATGTCGCTGCCCCAGTGCAGGCCAATGCGTTTAAGCGAGCGGGCAACCTGAAGCGTCAGCGCCCCGTTAGCGGAGATCACCGCCTTACGCATTCCCCGATGGCGGGTATGGAACTGGCGCAGGGTATTATCCAGCTGTCCGGCTTCATGGAGGGGGATTTCAGAATTTTCGGCGATCACACCGGGATAACGCGCCAGCGTGGCGCGAAATGCAGCCAGGCGGTCGCGGCGGGTGTTAACCATACCCAGCGGTTCGCTCAGGAACAGAATGGCTTCGAAACCCTGTTCAATCAGGTGCTCGGTGGCAGTGGTGGCCGCCTGGGTGTTATCCAGCCCGACCACATCGCAGGCAAATTCCGGGATTTTGCGGTCAATAAGCACCATCGGGAGAGACGATTGTTGCAGACGATTTAGCCCCTCTTCGCGCATCCCGACGGCATTGACCACGATCCCTTCCACCTGATAGCTGCGCAGCAGATCGAGGTAATGCAACTCCTGATCAACTTCGTTATTGGTGTTACAGACCAGCGGGGTAAAGCCTTTTTCCCGGCACGCCGCTTCGATGCCGCTGAGTACGTTAACGGAGTAGGGGTTAGTGATATCGGCGATGATAAGCCCAATCAGGCGGGTGCGACCCCGCTTGAGGCCGCGCGCCATCAGGCTGGGACGGTAGTCGAGATCGGCAATGGCTTGTTCGATTCGCGCCAGCAGCGCATCGGACAGCAGGTGTTTCTCGCCGTTGAGGTAGCGTGAAATGCTGGTTTTACCGGTTTTGGCGGCTTTCGCCACGTCGCTGATGGTGGCCCGGGTTGGTTTGATCATCGCTGATTTCCCTGAATTTAGTGAGAATACCTTAGCGGGAAAATCTGGCGAATCAAGCAATTTGCCGGGTGGCGGTCTGATGCCCTCACCCCAACCCTCTCCTACAGGAGAGGGCGCAAATACTAAAACGGCAACGGGGTTGCCGTTTTGCTTTTACCTACTGCACAGGACTCAACGTAATTTCAACGCGGCGGTTCTGCGCTTTGCCTTCCGCCGTGCTGTTGCTGGCGATCGGGTTAGCCGGACCCATGCCGCTGGTGCGGATGCGGTTCGCTTCTACGCCCTGGGTGATCAGCGAGCTGGCCACGGAATCGGCGCGCTGCTGCGACAGACGCATGTTCAGATCCTGGCTGCCGGTGCTGTCGGTGTAACCAATCACGTTCACGGCAGTTTTATTGTACTCTTTCAGCACTGCGGCCACGCCGGTCAGGGTGTTCGCGCCTGCGGGTTTCAGCGTCGCGCTGCTGCTGTCAAAGGTCACGTTGTTTGGCATGTTCAGGATGATGTTGTCACCGCTGCGCGTCACGCTCACGCCCGTACCTTTCATTTTGTCACGCAGTTTTGCTTCCTGCACATCCATGTAATAACCCACGCCGCCGCCCAGGGCTGCGCCTGCCGCTGCGCCAATCAGCGCACCTTTGCCGCGATCTTTCTTGGATGAGGAGAGTACGCCAACGCCAGCGCCTACCAGGGAACCAATACCCGCGCCAATGCCGGATTTGCCCGCTTCGCGTTCACCGGTGTAAGGGTTGGTTGTGCAGCCTGAAACAGCCAGTGCGCCGCTCACCAGAGCGGCAATAACGAGTACGCGTTTTTTCATCTTATTTCCTTAATCCTTTTTATTCTTTGCCACGACGGACGTGGCAGTGGATTATGACGTCCGGATACGGAGAAAATTCAGTGTATAACTCTGAAATTTGTCACAAACGATAAATTGCCTCAATGAAAGGCCGAAACACCTGCACGCAACCAGGAGCGCACGCTTTGAGCACCTCAACAAAAACCATTCTGACCGCCGCCCACTGGGGGCCGATGCTGGTCGAAACCGATGGCGACACTGTGCTGTCGTCTCGCGGGGCTTTGCCTTCGCGCCATCTCAACTCTTTACAGACCGTCGTTCGCGATCAGGTACACAGCAAGACCCGCGTCCGCTGGCCGATGGTGCGTAAAGGCTTTCTGGCGTCACCGGATAAACCGCAGGGTATTCGCGGGCAGGATGAGTTCGTGCGCGTGAGCTGGGACGATGCGCTGGCGCTGATCCATACGCAGCATAAACGCATCCGCGACAGCTATGGCCCGTCGTCCATTTTTGCCGGCTCCTATGGCTGGCGCTCAAACGGCGTGCTGCATAAGGCTGCAACCCTGCTGCAACGCTATATGAGCCTGGCCGGAGGATATACCGGCCATCTGGGTGATTACTCGACCGGCGCGGCGCAGGCGATCATGCCGTATGTCGTGGGCGGGAATGAGGTTTATCAACAGCAGACCAGCTGGCCGCTGGTGCTGGAGCATACAGAGGTGGTGGTGCTGTGGAGCGCCAACCCGCTCAATACCCTGAAAATTGCCTGGAATGCGTCCGACGAGCAGGGCGTTTCCTACTTCGATGCGCTGCGCAAAAGCGGCAAGCGCATCATCTGTATCAATCCGATGCGCTCTGAAACCCTGGATTTCTTCGGCGACAGCGCCGAGTGGATCGCGCCGCATATGGGCACCGACGTGGCGATGATGCTGGGCATCGCCCACACCCTTGTGGAGAACGGCTGGCACGACACGGAATTTCTGGCGCGTTGTACCACGGGGTTCGATAAATTTGCCGACTATCTGACGGGACAAAGCGACGGTATTGCCAAAACCGCAGAGTGGGCCGCGGCGATTTGCGGCGTTAATGCCGTTAAAATCCGCGAACTGGCGGCGTTATTCCATAGCCATGTCACGATGCTCATGTCCGGCTGGGGGATGCAGCGCCAGCAGTTTGGCGAGCAAAAGCACTGGATGTTGGTGACGCTCGCCGCGATGCTTGGGCAGATTGGCACACCCGGCGGCGGTTTTGGCCTTTCCTATCACTTTGCCAACGGCGGCAACCCGACGCGTAAAGCCGCGGTGCTGGCGTCCATGCAGGGCTCGGTGCAGGGTGGCGTGGACGCTGTGGATAAAATTCCGGTGGCACGCATTGTTGAAGCCCTGGAGAACCCCGGCGGGTTTTATCAGCACAACGGTCAGGATCGCCATTTCCCGGATATTAAGTTTATCTGGTGGGCGGGTGGGGCCAACTTCACCCATCACCAGGATACCAACCGCCTAATCCGCGCCTGGCAGAAACCGGAGCTGGTGGTGATCTCGGAGTGCTTCTGGACTGCGTCAGCGAAACATGCCGATATCGTTTTGCCTGCCACGACCTCGTTCGAGCGTAACGATCTCACCATGACGGGGGATTACAGCAACCAGCATATGGTGCCGATGAAGCGCGTCGTGGCTCCCCGGGATGAAGCGCGGGATGATTTCGACGTCTTTGCCGACCTGAGTGAAATGTGGGAAGCGGGCGGGCGGGAGCGTTTCACCGAGGGCAAAACGGATCTGCAATGGCTGGAAACATTTTACCAGATTGCCAGCCAGCGCGGGGCTGCGCAGGGCGTGTCCCTGCCGCCATTTGCTGAGTTCTGGGAGGCGAATCAACTCTTCGAAATGCCAGAAAGCGAGCAGAACGCGCGGTTTGTGCGCTTTGCTGACTTCCGTCGCGATCCGGAGAATCACCCGTTAAAAACCGAAAGCGGGAAGATTGTGATCTACAGCGAACGCATCGCCAGCTTTGGCTACGCGGACTGTCCGCCGCATCCGGCGTGGCTGGAGCCGGACGAATGGCATGGCAATGCGCAGCCGGGGCAGCTTCAGCTGCTGTCTGCCCATCCTGCCCATCGTCTGCACAGCCAGCTCAACTATTCGGCTCTGCGCGAGCAGTATGCGGTGGCGGGTCGTGAGCCGATCGCGCTGAATAGCGACGATGCAAAGGCGCGGGGGATTAACGACGGCGATCTCGTTCGGGTCTGGAACGCGCGCGGGCAGGTGCTGGCAGGCGCCGTGGTGAGTGACGGGATCCGCCCTGGCGTTTTCTGCATTCATCAGGGCGCATGGCCGGATCTGGCGCTGGACGAGGGCGGTATTTGTAAGAACGGCGCCGTAAACGTGCTGACCAAAGATCTCCCCAGCTCGAAGCTGGGGAATGGCTGCGCGGGGAATACGGCGCTGGCATGGGTGGAGAAATATGAGGGGCCGGCGCTTACCCTTACGGCGTTTGATCCGCCTGCCAGCTCATGATCCACGTCGGGTGTTGGGTATCATCCTGCCAGGCGCTGTCTTCGATGCGAAAACCCTGAGCATGATAGAAATTCACCGCCCGCACGTTTTTCTGGTACACCTCCAGGGTTAAATACGGGTAGTGCTGCTGAACGTGGTTCAGCAGCGCACGCCCAATCCCCTTTCCGATGAACGCCGGGGCGACAAACAGCGCCCCCACGAACTGGAACTGCATGACGCTGATAAAACCGCACAGGGTACCGTTTTCTTCCCAGACCCAGGTCTCGGCGGCGGGAAGGTATTCATCCCGCACTACCGCTTCATTCGCTTGCCAGTAACTTGCGTCGATAAACGGATGCGCCTCGGTGGTGCTCTCCAGCCACAGACTCAAAAGCGGCGCGGTGTTCTCACTTTGCCATTTGCGGATCATGGTGGCCCTCCGGATGGCAGAAGCAGCCCGTAATGTGGTCATTGACCAGCCCGCAGGCCTGCATAAAGGAGTAACAGATGGTGGTGCCCACAAACTTAAAGCCGCGTTTTTTCAGCGCTTTCGACAGGGCATCTGAGGCGGGGGTCGACGTTGGGATCTCTGCAAGCGTGGCGGCCTGCGTCACCTTCGGCTCGTTATCCACAAACGACCAGACAAATGCTGAAAAGGGTTCGCCATTTTGCTCCATCGCCAGATAAGCACGCGCGTTACCAATAATGGCCTGAATTTTACCGCGATGGCGGATGATACCGGTATCCAGAACCAGCTTTTGTACGTCGTCGTCGGTCATGGCGGCAACCGCAGCCGGATCGAACTGGTGGAAGGCTTTGCGATAGTTCTCACGCTTTTTCAGAACGGTGATCCACGACAGCCCGGCCTGCTGGCCTTCAAGGCAAATCATTTCAAACAGTTTTTTACCGTCGGTTTCCGGTACGCCCCATTCCTTGTCGTGATAATCGATATAAAGCTGATCCTGGCTTACCCAGCCGCAACGTTGCATAGGTCATCTCCCTTCCTGATACGGTAAACGCAAAAATTTCAATCTGCCCGGCTTGACGTGTCTGCTAAAGAGACAATAGTTAATACAGGGCTATACGCCCTAATACCTCTTCGAACAATGACATATATCGCCGAACTCGGCTCTTTCTGGAGTCGCTTTGATGATGATAAAAAAAATCAGTGGTCGCCATGCTGCTTCTGGCCTGGTGGGTGTTTCAGTCTGCCTGCTTTTTTGTCACACCGCTTTTGCGTGGCAACAGGAATATATCGTTTCAGATGCACAAAGTAATACGACGGAACGTTATACATGGGACGCCGATCACCAACCTCGTTATGAAGATATTCTCGCGGAGCGTATTAACCGCACGCAGAATGCTGCGGGGTTTACCCTGAACGATCCCTCCGGTTCGGATGCGGAAACCGTTCTGAGCGTTGGCTGGAATTTTCCCGTGGCGGGACATTTCACCACCGGGCCCGTCATGGCGTGGCGCACTGATGGCGCTCCCCCTGTAACGGTGAATGCGTTTGAGGATACAACCACCACGCAGTCGCTTACCGATCCCCTCTGGCATGCCAGCGTGAACTCATTGGGTTGGCGTGTTGATACGCAGTATGGTGATTTACACCCCTGGGCGAAGATCAGCTATAACCAGCAAACTGAAGAAGAATATTTATATACGCTGGGATTGAGCGCCAAATTTTAAGGGTTGTTATTTTTTTAAACGATACGATAACATATTTAATACAATTATGACGGGGTCTGGAGCGATAGTGCCCACTAACAGAACAGCGCTTCATTCCCCGGCAAGGTCATTCATTCCAGATCCCAGGCATTTCATTCCTTCTCTCCTGCATTTCATTCCGTTTTTCCCCAACGCTATAAAGGTTTTGTTTATCGTTGTCCTCAGCGAAATTCCTTAATTTATCTTGCAGGACACTGCCATGAACACATCAACTTATAACCGCACGCGTTGGCTGACGCTATTCGGCACCATCGTTACCCAGTTCGCACTGGGATCGGTCTATACCTGGAGCCTGTTTAACAGCGCCCTGTCCGATAAGCTCGGCGCGCCGATAAGCCAGGTGGCATTCTCCTTCGGCTTGCTGAGTCTTGGGTTAGCAATTTCCTCTTCCGTGGCGGGCAAACTTCAGGAACGTTTCGGCGTGAAGCGTGTAACCATGGCATCCGGGATCTTGCTGGGCTTGGGATTCTTCCTGACGGCATATTCTAACAACCTGATGATGCTGTGGCTGAGCGCCGGGGTGCTGGTGGGGCTGGCGGACGGCGCAGGTTATCTGCTGACGCTGTCTAACTGCGTGAAGTGGTTCCCGGAGCGTAAAGGGCTTATCTCCGCATTTGCCATTGGTTCATATGGCCTGGGCAGCCTCGGCTTCAAATTCATCGATGCGCATCTGCTGGCCTCGGTTGGGCTTGAGAAAACCTTTATGATCTGGGGCGTGATTGTGCTGGTAATGATCCTCTTCGGCGCCACGCTGATGAAAGATGCGCCGCAGCAGGAAGTGAAAACCGTTAACGGCGTGGTGGAGAACGATTTCACCCTCGCTCAGTCCATGCGTAAGCCGCAGTACTGGATGCTGGCGGTGATGTTCCTGACGGCCTGCATGAGCGGTCTGTATGTCATCGGTGTGGCGAAAGATATCGCGCAGGGAATGGTAAAACTGGACGCGGCGACGGCGGCGAACGCCGTAACGGTCATCTCCATCGCTAACCTCTCGGGTCGTCTGGTACTGGGTATCTTGTCTGACAAAATCGCCCGGATCCGCGTGATTACGCTGGGGCAGGTGATCTCCCTGGTGGGTATGGCAGCACTGCTGTTCGCTCCGCTGAACGAGGCGACATTCTTTGCGGCGATAGCCTGCGTAGCCTTTAACTTTGGCGGCACTATTACCGTCTTCCCGTCGCTGGTGAGCGAGTTCTTCGGCCTGAACAACCTGGCGAAAAACTACGGCGTGATTTATCTCGGCTTCGGTATCGGCAGTATTTGCGGTTCACTGATTGCCTCGCTGTTTGGTGGCTTCTACGTGACATTCTGCGTGATATTTGCCTTGCTGATTATTTCGCTGGCGCTGTCCACCACGATTCGTCAGCCGCAGCGCGAGGTATATAAAGAAGCGCATGCATGATTCGATAAAAAGGGGCCGCAGGGCCTCTTTTATTTATTTCTAAATCGCTTCCGGACTTGCTATTTTGTAAAAATCTTCATCGATTCACATTCTCTGCTGCCACTTTTCTTTCCTGCTGTGGTCTACTTATCGCGCTTGTAGACGTTTCTGATAACGGTTTCTCTCGCATCTACTTACTCTGTCAGCTTTCTCACTGAGATTCGGCGGGTCTTTATACCCCTTCCCCCAGGGTTGTTTGCATGAAATATATTAGGTCTCTTACCCAGCAAAGATTGTGTCTGATGCTGGCTGTCTATATCGGTTTGTTTCTGAATGGCGCGGTGCTGTTCAGACGAGTGGAAGGTTATTTCGAACACCTCACTGTAAGAAATGGAATTTTTGCCGCGATTGAAGTGTTTGGCTCAATTCTGGCGACCTTCTTCCTGCTACGTCTGCTCTCGCTTTTTGGCAGACGTACATGGCAGGTTCTGGCCTCGCTGGTGGTGATTATCTCCGCCGCCGCAAGCTATTACATGACATTCATGAATGTGGTCATTGGCTACGGTATTGTGGCCTCGGTGATGACCACGGACATCGACCTCTCGAAAGAGGTGGTGGGTCAAGGGTTCATCCTGTGGACGATTCTGACCTGCCTGATCCCGCTCTTCTTTATCTGGAGTAACACCTGCCGCTACACCCTGTTACGCCAGCTGCGTACCCGGGGACAGCGCATCCGCAACGTCGCCGTCGTTCTTCTGGCGGGTCTGCTGGTATGGGCGCCTATTCGCCTGATGGAAAAACAGCAAAAGCGGATCGAAAAAGCGACAGGCGTGGATATGCCAAGCTACGGCGGCGTGGTGGCTAACTCGTATCTGCCGTCTAACTGGCTGTCGGCGTTAGGTCTTTATGCCTGGGCTCAGGCGGACGAATCCAGCGATGTGAAATCGCTGATTAACCCAACCAAAAAGTTCACCTACCAGGCCCCGGCTGACGGGCTGGATGATACTTACGTGGTCTTCGTTATCGGCGAAACAACGCGCTGGGATCATATGGGTATCCTCGGTTATGACCGCGATACCACCCCCAAACTGGCGCAGGAAAAGAATCTTGTAGCTTACCGCGGCTACTCCTGCGATACCGCCACGAAGCTCTCGTTGCGCTGTATGTTTGTTCGTGAGGGCGGTGCGAGTGATAATCCTCAGCGCACTCTCAAAGAGCAAAACGTGTTTGCTGTTCTGAAGCAGCTTGGATTTAGCTCCGATCTGTTCGCCATGCAAAGTGAGATGTGGTTCTACACCAACACCATGGCGGATAACATCGCCTACCGCGAGCAGATTGGCGCCGAGCCGCGTAACCGCGGAAAGAACGTTGATGACATGCTGCTGCTCTCTGAGATGGAACAGTCACTGAAAAACCATCCGCAGGGTAAGCATCTTATTGTTCTGCATACCAAAGGGTCACACTACAGCTACTATCAGCGTTACACGCGCGATTTCGCCAAATGGACGCCTGAGTGCGTCGGCATTAACAAGAACTGTAGCAAGCAGGAGCTGATCAATGCCTATGATAACTCGATTCTGTATGTGGATACCTTCCTCAGTCGGGTGATCGACCAGCTTCGCGATAAGAAAGCGATTGTGATCTACGCGGCCGACCACGGCGAGTCCATCAACGAGAAAGAGCATTTACACGGTACGCCGCGTAAGCTGGCCCCGCCTGAGCAGTTCCGCGTGCCGATGATCATGTGGATGTCGGATAAGTACCTGGAAAATCCGGACAAAGCCAAAATGTTTGCCCATCTGAAACAGCAGGCAGAGATCAAGGTACCGCGCCGTCACGTTGAGCTGTACGACACCATTATGGGCTGTCTCGGCTATACCTCACCGAACGGTGGGATTAACGAAAACAACAACTGGTGTAAACTCCCTGATAACACCACAAAAGCCGCGCAGTAGCTGGTCTGGCGAGAATATCGCCAGTTGAATGGCTTTTTGAAAATAAGGGATTGACGGGGGCGCACCTCAGCAGTAAGATGCGCTCCGCATTCGGCGAGTAGCGCAGCTTGGTAGCGCAACTGGTTTGGGACCAGTGGGTCGGAGGTTCGAATCCTCTCTCGCCGACCACATTCTAAAAAGGGCTAACCGCAAGGTTAGCCCTTTTTGCATTAACGCGTTACCCCGCACGAGTCCTCAAAATACCCCTTAGCCCTGCTTCCCCCTGCCTGCTTGCGGTTTTGTGACATAATCCATTGTATTTTTTTATATATAGTTTGATCTTTTTTCGCGTTGCTTATGGATAACCTCAGCATTTTTCGCTGTGCGTTTTAACGTTCGCGGTATTTAGTGCTCAGATAATCACCATCCTGTAAGAAAATTTACCCATTCTGAATAAAACTTAATCACTGAGTGTTGCGAAATATGAAGATAATTGTGCTGCATCATGGCGAGTAGCATAAATTTCTCTGCTGAAAACTCACGGTCAGGGTTTTTTTAATCTTTGTTTGCGGTTTCTCACACTCCACGTAAATCCCCGCCACCTGTATTGACGTTTTCACATTCTGTTGACAGATTGTAGGGCACGAGGGGCATTTCAGGGAGGATCTGCGCTGCAACTCAAACGCTCTTCTGAAAGGATTCTCTATCCCTTTTAACGCCTTCGGGCATCACCGACCGGACCGGGTAAAAAATAAATAAAGGTCAGGCGGCGTAACACAACAAAGCAAAACATCACATTGGAGCACAATAATGAGTATTTCCTTGAAGAAGTCAGGGATGCTGAAGCTTGGTCTGAGCCTGGTGGCCATGACCGTTGCAGCAAGCGTACAGGCAAAAACCCTGGTTTACTGTTCTGAAGGCTCTCCGGAAGGCTTTAACCCACAGCTCTTTACCTCTGGTACGACTTACGACGCAAGCTCTGTACCGATCTATAACCGTCTGGTTGAATTTAAAACCGGCACCACGGAAGTGATTCCTGGCCTGGCTGAAAAGTGGGATATCAGCGAAGACGGTAAAACCTATACCTTCCACCTGCGTCAGGGCGTGAAGTGGCAGGACAGCAAAGAATTTAAACCTACGCGCGACTTTAACGCCGACGACGTTGTGTTCTCCTTCGACCGTCAGAAAAATGCCCAGAACCCGTACCATAAAGTGTCTGGCGGCAGCTATGAATACTTCGAAGGGATGGGTCTGCCAGACCTGATCGCTGAAGTGAAAAAAGTGGACGATAAAACCGTCCAGTTTGTGCTGACGCGTCCGGAAGCGCCATTCCTGGCTGACCTGGCGATGGACTTCGCCTCTATTCTCTCTAAAGAGTATGCGGACAACATGCTGAAAGCCGGCACTCCGGAAAAAGTGGACCTGAACCCAATCGGTACCGGCCCGTTCCAGCTGCTTCAGTACCAGAAAGATTCCCGTATTCTGTATAAAGCCTTCCCGGGTTACTGGGGTACCAAGCCGCAGATCGACCGTCTGGTCTTCTCCATCACGCCTGACGCATCCGTGCGTTACGCAAAATTGCAGAAAAACGAATGTCAGGTGATGCCGTATCCAAACCCGGCTGACATCGCGCGCATGAAGCAGGACAAAAATATCAACCTGCTGGAGCAGGCGGGCCTGAACGTGGGTTATCTCTCCTTCAACACCGAGAAGAAACCGTTCGATGACGTGAAAGTGCGTCAGGCGCTGACCTACGCGGTGAACAAAGAAGCGATCATCAAAGCCGTTTACCAGGGCGCTGGCGTTGCGGCCAAGAACCTGATCCCACCAACCATGTGGGGCTATAACGACGACATTAAGGACTACACCTACGATCCTGAGAAAGCGAAAGCGCTGCTGAAAGAAGCGGGCCAGGACAAAGGCTTTACCGTTGAGCTGTGGGCGATGCCGGTACAGCGTCCTTACAACCCGAACGCACGCCGTATGGCGGAAATGGTTCAGGCTGACTGGGCGAAGATTGGCGTACAGGCCAAGATTGTGACCTACGAGTGGGGCGAGTACCTGAAGCGCGCCAAAGCGGGTGAACACCAGGCGGTCATGATGGGCTGGACCGGTGACAACGGGGATCCGGACAACTTCTTCGCGACCCTGTTCAGCTGTGCGGCAGCGAAAGACGGTTCTAACTATTCTCGCTGGTGCTACAAGCCGTTTGAAGATCTGATCCAGCCGGCGCGTGCGACCGACGATCACAACAAACGTATCGAACTGTATAAGCAAGCGCAGGTTGTCATGCACGATCAGGCTCCGGCGCTGATTGTTGCTCACTCCACCGTGTACGAGCCAGTGCGTAAAGAAGTGAAGGGCTACGTGGTCGATCCACTGGGCAAACACCACTTCGAAAACGTGTCTGTTGAATAATAAGTAGGGTGTTCTCCCTCTCCCTGTGGGAGAGGGCAGGGGTGTGGGGCGTGCATGCACCCCCTCACCCTAACCCTCTCCCACAGGGAGAGGGAATTTACATTTGTGAGCAATACAGACGTCACGCCACTGAGTGTGCGTCATCAGAGAGAATCCGGGTTATGTTGCAGTTCATCCTCCGACGTCTGGGACTGGTTATCCCGACGTTTATCGGTATCACCCTTCTCACTTTTGCCTTCGTCCATATGATCCCGGGTGATCCGGTGATGATTATGGCGGGCGAGCGTGGTATCTCCCCTGAACGTCATGCGCAACTGCTGGCTGAACTCGGCCTTGATAAGCCGATGTGGCAGCAGTATCTCCACTATATCTGGGGCGTGTTGCACGGCGATTTAGGGATTTCACTGAAAAGCCGTCTTCCGGTGTGGGACGAGTTCGTACCTCGCTTTAAAGCGACGCTGGAACTCGGTATCTGCGCCATGATCTTCGCGACCGCGGTAGGGATCCCCGTTGGCGTACTGGCTGCCGTTAAACGTGGCTCTATTTTTGACCACACCGCTGTTGGCCTGGCACTGACCGGCTACTCCATGCCTATCTTCTGGTGGGGCATGATGCTGATCATGCTGGTCTCGGTGCAGTGGAACCTGACGCCGGTCTCCGGACGCGTCAGCGATATGGTTTTCCTTGACGACACCAATCCGTTAACCGGCTTTATGCTGATTGATACAGCGATCTGGGGCGAAGAGGGCAACTTCATTGATGCGGTTGCGCACATGATCCTGCCTGCAATGGTGTTGGGCACCATCCCTCTGGCGGTGATCGTGCGTATGACCCGTTCCTCCATGCTGGAAGTGCTGGGCGAGGATTATATTCGTACTGCCCGCGCTAAAGGCCTGACCCGTATGCGCGTCATCATCATTCATGCCCTGCGAAACGCTATGCTGCCGGTGGTAACCGTTATCGGTTTGCAGGTCGGTACGCTGCTGGCGGGGGCGATCCTGACCGAAACCATCTTCTCCTGGCCGGGTCTTGGACGCTGGCTGATTGATGCGCTGCAACGCCGTGACTATCCGGTTGTGCAGGGCGGTGTACTGCTGGTCGCGACGATGATTATTCTCGTCAACCTGCTGGTCGATTTGCTGTACGGCGTGGTGAACCCGCGTATTCGTCATAAGAAGTAAGGGGCCATCATGTCACAAGTTACTCAAAATAAAGTGGTCACCGCACCGGTGCCAATGACGCCGATGCAGGAATTCTGGCACTACTTCAAGCGCAACAAAGGCGCGGTCGTCGGGCTGGTGTATGTTTCCATCATGATCCTGATTGCGGTGTTTGCGAACGTCCTTGCGCCGTATAACCCGGCTGATCAGTTCCGCGATGCGCTGCTGGCACCTCCTGCATGGCAGGACGGCGGAAGCCTGGCGCACCTGCTGGGCACCGACGACGTGGGTCGCGATGTGCTTTCGCGCCTGATGTACGGCGCACGCCTGTCGCTGCTGGTTGGCTGCCTCGTTGTCGTACTGTCGCTGATCATGGGGATCGTACTCGGCCTGGTGGCAGGCTACTTCGGCGGCATTGTTGATAACATCATCATGCGCGTCGTCGACATTATGCTGGCATTGCCAAGCCTGCTGCTGGCGCTGGTGCTGGTGGCGATCTTCGGTCCGTCGATTGGTAACGCCGCGCTTGCGCTGACGTTTGTTGCGCTACCGCACTATGTGCGTCTGACCCGTGCGGCGGTGCTGGTGGAAGTGAACCGCGACTACGTTACCGCCTCTCGCGTGGCGGGTGCCGGTGCGATGCGTCAGATGTTTATCAATATCTTCCCAAACTGCCTTGCGCCGCTGATTGTTCAGGCGTCGCTCGGTTTCTCTAACGCCATTCTTGATATGGCCGCTCTTGGCTTCCTTGGCATGGGTGCGCAGCCGCCAACACCGGAGTGGGGCACCATGCTCTCCGACGTGTTGCAGTTCGCGCAAAGCGCCTGGTGGGTCGTCACCTTCCCGGGTCTGGCGATTCTGCTGACGGTGCTGGCATTTAACCTGATGGGTGATGGTCTGCGTGATGCACTTGATCCCAAACTGAAGCAGTAAGAGGCACGAGATGGCGTTATTAAATGTAAATAAATTATCCGTGCACTTTGGCGACGAAGGCACACCGTTTCGCGCCGTGGACCGTATCAGCTACAGCGTTAATCAGGGCGAAGTGGTCGGGATTGTAGGAGAGTCGGGCTCCGGTAAGTCAGTGAGTTCGCTGGCGATTATGGGGCTGATTGACTACCCCGGCCGCGTGATGGCGGAAAATCTGGAGTTCAACGGTCAGGATCTGAAGCGTATTTCCGAAAAACAGCGCCGCCAGCTGGTGGGCGCGGAAGTGGCGATGATCTTCCAGGACCCCATGACCAGCCTGAACCCATGCTACACCGTGGGTTTCCAGATTATGGAAGCGATTAAGGTGCATCAGGGTGGGAATAAGAAAACCCGTCGCCAGCGTGCTATCGATCTGCTGAACCAGGTGGGGATACCTGACCCAGCATCGCGTCTGGACGTTTACCCGCACCAGCTTTCAGGCGGGATGAGCCAGCGCGTGATGATCGCCATGGCGATTGCCTGTCGGCCAAAGCTGCTGATTGCGGATGAACCGACGACGGCGCTTGACGTGACCATCCAGGCACAGATCATCGAGCTGCTGCTGGAGCTGCAGCAGAAAGAGAACATGGCGCTGGTGCTGATTACGCACGATCTGGCGCTGGTGGCGGAAGCGGCGCACAAAATCATCGTGATGTACGCGGGTCAGGTGGTGGAGACCGGAAGTTCGCACGATATCTTCCGCGCGCCGCGTCATCCGTATACGCAGGCGTTGCTGCGTGCGCTGCCGGAGTTTGCCCAGGACAAAGCGCGTCTGGCGTCACTGCCGGGTGTGGTTCCGGGTAAATATGACCGTCCGCAGGGCTGCCTGCTGAATCCGCGCTGCCCGTATGCGACGGATAAATGCCGCGCCGAGGAGCCAGAGCTGAATCTGCTGGCCGATGGTCGGCAGTCAAAATGCCACTACCCACTCGATGATGCCGGGAGGCCAACACTATGAGTACGCACCAGGCCACCACGCAACAGCCGCTGTTGCAGGCTATCGACCTGAAAAAACATTACCCGGTGAAGAAGGGGATTTTTGCCCCCGAGCGCCTGGTAAAAGCGCTGGACGGCGTCTCCTTCAGCCTTGAACGCGGTAAAACGCTGGCGGTCGTCGGGGAGTCGGGCTGTGGGAAATCCACGCTGGGCCGTCTGCTGACGATGATTGAAACGCCAACCGGCGGCGAGCTTTACTATCAGGGCCAGGATCTGCTCAAGCACGATCCGCAGGCGCAGAAGCTGCGTCGCCAGAAAATCCAGATTGTGTTCCAGAACCCGTACGGTTCTTTAAACCCGCGTAAAAAAGTGGGGCAGATTCTGGAAGAACCGCTGCTGATTAACAGCAATCTGAGCAAAGAGCAGCGTCGTGAAAAAGCGCTGGCGATGATGGCGAAGGTGGGGCTTAAAACCGAGCATTACGATCGCTACCCGCATATGTTCTCTGGTGGTCAGCGTCAGCGTATTGCCATCGCTCGTGGGCTGATGCTTGACCCGGACGTGGTGATTGCCGATGAGCCGGTCTCAGCGCTTGACGTGTCCGTTCGCGCGCAGGTGCTTAACCTGATGATGGATTTACAGCAGGATCTGGGACTGTCGTACGTCTTCATCTCCCATGACCTGTCCGTGGTCGAGCACATTGCCGATGAGGTGATGGTGATGTATCTGGGACGCTGCGTGGAGAAGGGGACGAAAGATCAGATCTTTACTAACCCGCGTCATCCGTATACCCAGGCACTGCTGTCTGCGACGCCGCGGCTGAACCCGGATGACCGCCGGGAGCGCATTAAGCTGACCGGTGAGTTGCCAAGCCCGCTTAACCCGCCGCCGGGATGTGCGTTTAACGCCCGCTGCCGTCGCCGCTTCGGTCCGTGTACGCAGTTGCAGCCACAGCTAAAGGATTATGGTGGACAGCTGGTGGCCTGCTTCGCGGTCGATCAGGATGAAAACGGCGAAAAGCCGCATGCATAAATAAAAAAACCGGCGATAAGCCGGTTTTTTTACGTCTGAGGTCTACTTCCGTAAACGAATCTGGTCGACGGCGTGTTTCTCACTCTTGGTGAGGATCAGGCTTGCGCGTTCGCGCGTCGGCAGGATGTTCTCTTTGAGGTTGACGTAGTTGATCTCATTCCACAGCCCGGTCGCCACGCTGATAGCCTCTTCTTCAGAGAGCTGGGCGTAGTTGTGGAAGTAGGAATCCGGGTCGGTGAACGCCCCTTCGCGGAACTTCAGGAAGCGGTTGATATACCAGCGTTGCAGCAAATCTTCCGGCGCATCGACATAGATTGAGAAATCGACAAAGTCAGAGACAAACACATGATGCGGATCGTGAGGGTAATCCATCCCGCTTTGCAGGACGTTTAAGCCTTCCAGAATCAGGATGTCGGGCTGCACAACCGTTTTGTCGCCATCCGGGATGCGGTCGTAGATCAGATGCGAGTAAACCGGCGCGGTAACGTGAGGTACGCCCGATTTTAGATCTGAAACAAACTTTACCAGGCGGTGCATATCATAAGAGAGCGGGAAGCCCTTCTTTTTCATCAGGCCGCGTTCTTTCAACACCTCGTTGGGATGCAGGAAGCCGTCTGTGGTGATCAGCTCCACGCTGCGGTGTTCCGGCCAGCGGCTCAGCAGCGCCTGAAGCACGCGCGCGGTGGTACTTTTACCCACTGCCACGCTGCCCGCAATACTGATGATATAAGGAATACGTTGACCGTTCGTGCCGAGAAACTGTTCCAGGACGGCCTGACGACGCAAATTGGAGCTGATATAGAAGTTAAGCAAGCGAGAGAGGGGGAGATAGATTTCTGCCACCTCTTCCAGGGAGAGATCTTCGTTTATCCCTTTTAGCCGTGCGATTTCACCTTCCGTCAGTGTCATAGGGACGGAGTCACGCAGGGCTGCCCACTGGCTACGGTTAAACTGAAGATAGGGCGTCATTAACGTTTGCTCTTTTTTGCTCATAAGCATGCTTCTGTGAACCATCACGAAACGGCGGGTGCGGGCTCATCACATAGTTAATTTTGGACAATGGGCAGGAGGTTAACACCAGATGAGAGGAATAATAAGAAAAAATATGGGAAAGCGATGCTTAACCGGGCAGGTATCACGTGGGGCTATAGCGTGCCGAAATCAGGCGTTCATGTTGAATTTTTAACCGTGAGCGGATGAATTTACAGCGGTTAGCCCTGGTTTCGAATAAAATGTGAGCGAAAGAACGTTTTATGCAATTTTTTAGTTGCATGACTGCGCAGGTCTCCATAGAATGCGCGCTACTTGATGCCGACTTAGCTCAGTAGGTAGAGCAACTGACTTGTAATCAGTAGGTCACCAGTTCGATTCCGGTAGTCGGCACCATCAAGTCCGGTGGGGTTCCCGAGCGGCCAAAGGGAGCAGACTGTAAATCTGCCGTCACAGACTTCGAAGGTTCGAATCCTTCCCCCACCACCACTTTCTGGCAGCGTCAACGCCGCCGGAGCTGGTTGGAAAAATTGACCAGCTCGAACAGAAAAGAGAGAAATCTCTTTTTTTGTTACAGAAAGAACTGGGTAGCCGAGTTTCAGGATGCGGGCATCGTATAATGGCTATTACCTCAGCCTTCCAAGCTGATGATGCGGGTTCGATTCCCGCTGCCCGCTCCAATACGTGCTGATATGGCTCAGTTGGTAGAGCGCACCCTTGGTAAGGGTGAGGTCCCCAGTTCGACTCTGGGTATCAGCACCACTTCACTTCTCCCTCCCTTTCTCTCTGTTTCAATGTAAATGTATTCAACAGTTCAGGCATTTTCGCCTGGTTGATGTGGTGATATCACCGATTTATCCGTGTCTTAGAGGGACAATCGATGTCTAAAGAAAAGTTTGAACGTACAAAACCGCACGTTAACGTCGGTACTATCGGCCACGTTGACCATGGTAAAACAACGCTGACCGCTGCAATCACTACCGTACTGGCTAAAACCTACGGCGGTGCTGCTCGTGCTTTCGACCAGATCGATAACGCACCAGAAGAAAAAGCTCGTGGTATCACCATCAACACTTCTCACGTTGAGTATGACACCCCGACTCGCCACTACGCACACGTAGACTGCCCAGGCCACGCCGACTATGTTAAAAACATGATCACCGGTGCTGCGCAGATGGACGGCGCGATCCTGGTTGTTGCTGCGACTGACGGCCCTATGCCTCAGACTCGTGAGCACATCCTGCTGGGTCGTCAGGTAGGCGTTCCTTACATCATCGTGTTCCTGAACAAGTGCGACATGGTTGATGACGAAGAGCTGCTGGAACTGGTAGAGATGGAAGTTCGTGAACTGCTGTCTCAGTACGATTTCCCAGGCGACGACACTCCAATCGTTCGTGGTTCCGCGCTGAAAGCGCTGGAAGGCGATGCAGAGTGGGAAGCGAAAATCATCGAACTGGCTGGCTTCCTGGATTCTTACATCCCAGAACCAGAGCGTGCGATTGACAAGCCATTCCTGCTGCCAATCGAAGACGTATTCTCCATCTCCGGTCGTGGTACCGTTGTTACCGGTCGTGTAGAGCGCGGTATCATCAAAGTTGGTGAAGAAGTTGAAATCGTTGGTATCAAAGAGACTGCGAAGTCTACCTGTACTGGCGTTGAAATGTTCCGCAAACTGCTGGACGAAGGCCGTGCTGGTGAGAACGTTGGTGTTCTGCTGCGTGGTATCAAACGTGAAGAAATCGAACGTGGTCAGGTTCTGGCGAAGCCAGGCTCAATCAAGCCACACACCAAGTTCGAATCTGAAGTGTACATTCTGTCCAAAGACGAAGGCGGCCGTCATACTCCGTTCTTCAAAGGCTACCGTCCACAGTTCTACTTCCGTACAACTGACGTGACCGGTACCATCGAACTGCCAGAAGGCGTAGAGATGGTAATGCCAGGCGACAACATCAAGATGGTTGTGACTCTGATCCACCCAATCGCGATGGACGACGGTCTGCGTTTCGCAATCCGTGAAGGCGGCCGTACCGTTGGCGCGGGCGTTGTTGCTAAAGTTCTCGGCTAATCGCTGATAACATTTGACGCAATGCGCAATAAAAGGGCATCATTTGATGCCCTTTTTGCACGCTTTCACATCAGAACCTGGCTCATCAGTGATTAATTTTGTCATAATCATTGCTGAGACAGGCTCTGCGGAGAGCGTATAATACGAAAAGCGAATAGCATTTCGATTGGTTTGCCTCGCACTCGCGGGGTGAAAATGTTTGTAGAATACTTCTGACAGGTTGGTTTATGAGTGCGAATACCGAAGCTCAAGGGAGCGGGCGCGGCCTGGAAGCGATGAAATGGGTAGTTGTAGCCGTGCTGCTGATTGTGGCGATTGTCGGCAACTATCTTTATCGTGACATGATGCTGCCGCTACGCGCGCTTGCAGTGGTAATTCTGATTGCTGCGGCGGGTGGTGTCGCGCTGTTGACGACGAAAGGCAAAGCGACCGTTGCGTTTGCCCGCGAAGCGCGTACCGAAGTCCGCAAGGTCATTTGGCCGACTCGCCAGGAAACATTGCACACCACGCTGATTGTAGCGGCGGTAACCGCTGTAATGTCACTGATCCTGTGGGGACTGGATGGTATTCTGGTTCGCCTGGTATCCTTTATCACTGGCCTGAGGTTCTGAGATGTCTGAAGCCCCTAAAAAGCGCTGGTACGTCGTTCAGGCGTTTTCCGGTTTTGAAGGCCGCGTAGCTACGTCGCTGCGTGAGCATATCAAATTACACAATATGGAAGAGTTATTTGGCGAAGTTATGGTTCCGACCGAAGAAGTGGTTGAGATCCGTGGCGGCCAACGTCGCAAAAGCGAACGTAAATTCTTCCCGGGTTACGTGCTGGTTCAGATGGTGATGAACGACGCGAGCTGGCACCTGGTGCGCAGCGTACCACGCGTGATGGGCTTTATCGGCGGCACATCTGACCGTCCGGCGCCAATCAGCGACAAAGAAGTTGATGCGATTATGAACCGCCTCCAGCAGGTGGGTGATAAACCGCGTCCGAAAACGCTGTTTGAACCGGGTGAGATGGTTCGTGTTAACGACGGTCCGTTTGCTGACTTTAATGGCGTCGTCGAAGAAGTGGACTACGAGAAGTCTCGCCTGAAAGTTTCCGTTTCTATCTTTGGTCGTGCGACCCCGGTAGAGCTGGACTTTGCTCAGGTAGAAAAAGCCTAAGCAGCGATCAAAAAAGCGACGATTTAATCGTTGCACAGGGCGCGAGATTGGAATACAATTTCGCGCCTTTTGTTTTTATGGGTTCCGACCCGTAAAACGAATTTTATTCACGGGGAGCCTCTCCGAGGCGTTATTACCCAATCAGAGGATTTTAGAATGGCTAAGAAAGTACAAGCCTACGTCAAGCTGCAGGTTGCAGCAGGTATGGCGAACCCAAGTCCACCAGTTGGTCCAGCTCTGGGTCAGCAGGGTGTGAACATCATGGAATTCTGTAAAGCGTTCAACGCCAAAACTGAATCCATGGAGAAAGGTCTGCCAATCCCAGTTGTAATCACTGTTTACGCTGACCGTTCTTTCACTTTCGTTACCAAAACCCCTCCAGCAGCAGTTCTGCTGAAGAAAGCAGCGGGCATCAAGTCTGGTTCCGGTAAGCCGAACAAAGACAAAGTGGGTAAAATTTCCCGCGCTCAGTTGCAGGAAATCGCGCAGACCAAAGCTGCCGACATGACTGGTTCCGACATTGAAGCGATGACTCGCTCCATCGAAGGTACTGCACGTTCCATGGGCCTGGTAGTGGAGGACTAAGAAATGGCTAAACTGACCAAGCGCATGTCCGTGATCCGTGACAAAGTTGATGCGACCAAACAGTACGACATCAACGAAGCTATCGCTCTGCTGAAAGAACTGGCAACTGCTAAGTTCGTTGAAAGCGTTGACGTTGCCGTTAACCTGGGCATCGACGCTCGTAAATCCGATCAGAACGTTCGTGGCGCAACTGTACTGCCACACGGTACTGGCCGTTCCGTACGCGTAGCTGTATTTGCTCAGGGTGCAAACGCTGAAGCTGCTAAAGCTGCCGGCGCTGAACTGGTAGGTATGGAAGATCTGGCTGATCAGATCAAGAAAGGCGAAATGAACTTTGACGTTGTTATTGCTTCTCCAGATGCAATGCGCGTTGTTGGCCAGCTGGGCCAGGTTCTGGGTCCACGCGGCCTGATGCCAAACCCGAAAGTGGGTACTGTAACTCCTAACGTTGCTGAAGCAGTTAAGAACGCTAAAGCAGGTCAGGTTCGTTACCGTAACGACAAAAACGGCATCATCCACACCACCATCGGTAAAGTGGACTTTGACGCTGACAAACTGAAAGAAAACCTGGAAGCTCTGCTGGTTGCGCTGAAAAAAGCAAAACCAACTCAGGCGAAAGGCGTGTACATCAAGAAAGTTAGCATCTCCACCACCATGGGTGCAGGTGTTGCAGTTGACCAGGCTGGCCTGAGCGCTGCTGCAAACTAATGCCTTTACGTGGGCGGTGATTTTGTCTACAATCTTACCCCCACGTTTGCTAACAAAAGTTAGCGGCTAAAAGAATTGTTCGTTGGAGCCTGGCCTATCCAGGCCTCCGTCGAAGACCGCAGGTGTTTCGCAAGAAACTTAATCCCCTGCGTAGACGGTGACAGAACGCTAAGATTATTTTAAATACTCTGGCTTGTTTCTGCTCACCGTATTAAGACGCTCTTCCCGTTGGGTCGAGTGAAGTGAGTTCCGGAACATGAGTTCCGGCAAACATCCAGGAGCAAAGCTAATGGCTTTAAATCTTCAAGACAAACAAGCGATTGTTGCTGAAGTCAGCGAAGTAGCCAAAGGCGCGCTGTCTGCAGTAGTTGCGGATTCCCGTGGCGTTACTGTAGACAAAATGACTGAACTGCGTAAAGCAGGTCGTGAAGCTGGCGTATACATGCGTGTTGTTCGTAACACCCTGCTGCGTCGCGTAGTTGAAGGTACTCAGTTCGAGTGCCTGAAAGACACGTTTGTTGGTCCGACCCTGATTGCATACTCTATGGAACACCCGGGCGCTGCTGCTCGTCTGTTCAAAGAGTTCGCGAAAGCGAATGCAAAATTTGAGGTCAAAGCTGCAGCCTTTGAAGGTGAGTTGATCCCGGCATCGCAAATCGATCGCCTGGCAACCCTGCCGACCTACGAAGAAGCAATTGCACGCCTGATGGCAACCATGAAAGAAGCTGCGGCTGGCAAACTGGTTCGCACTCTGGCTGCTGTACGCGATGCGAAAGAAGCTGCTTAATCGCAGTTATCTTTATAAAGCATTTGCTTACGTATAAACTTATTCTGATTTTCAGGAACAATTTAAATGTCTATCACTAAAGATCAAATCATTGAAGCAGTAGCAGCTATGTCCGTAATGGACGTTGTAGAGCTGGTTTCTGCAATGGAAGAAAAATTCGGTGTTTCTGCTGCTGCTGCTGTAGCTGTAGCTGCGGGCCCGGCTGAAGCTGCTGAAGAAAAAACTGAATTCGACGTAATTCTGAAAGCTGCTGGCGCGAACAAAGTTGCTGTAATCAAAGCAGTACGTGGCGCAACTGGCCTGGGTCTGAAAGAAGCTAAAGACCTGGTAGAATCTGCTCCAGCTGCGCTGAAAGAAGGCGTGAGCAAAGACGACGCAGAAGCACTGAAAAAATCTCTGGAAGAAGCTGGCGCTGAAGTTGAAGTTAAATAAGCCAACTTTTCTGGTTGCAGCCTAAGCAATTAGGCTGATGGCTGGTGACTTTTTAGTCACCAGCCTTTTTGCGCTGTAAGGCATCAGCAGCATTTCACACTGTTTGACTGCTGGTTGTCCTGACAATGCTTGTTTCTATCGACGACTTAATATACTGCGACAGGGTGCTCGCTCTGTGTAAATCGCAATGAAATGGTTTAAGCGTGATAGCAACAGGTATTGCGGAAAGTATTCAATTTTCCGGTCCACAAAATGGTGTTGCACAAACTGTCCCTTCGTCGGACAGATGGGTCGACTTGTCAGCGAGCTGAGGAACCCTATGGTTTACTCCTATACCGAGAAAAAACGTATTCGTAAGGATTTTGGTAAACGTCCACAAGTTCTGGACATTCCATATCTCCTTTCTATCCAGCTTGACTCGTTCCAGAAGTTTATCGAGCAAGATCCTGAAGGGCAGTACGGCCTGGAAGCAGCCTTCCGTTCCGTGTTCCCGATTCAGAGCTACAGCGGTAATTCCGAGCTGCAGTACGTCAGCTACCGCCTTGGCGAACCGGTGTTTGACGTTCAGGAATGTCAGATCCGTGGCGTGACCTATTCCGCACCGCTGCGCGTAAAACTGCGTCTGGTGATCTACGAGCGCGAAGCGCCGGAAGGCACCGTAAAAGATATTAAAGAACAAGAAGTCTACATGGGTGAAATTCCACTCATGACGGACAACGGTACTTTCGTTATCAACGGTACTGAGCGTGTTATCGTTTCCCAGCTGCACCGTAGCCCGGGCGTCTTCTTCGACAGCGATAAAGGTAAAACGCACTCTTCCGGTAAAGTACTGTATAACGCACGCATCATTCCTTACCGTGGTTCATGGCTGGACTTCGAATTCGATCCAAAAGACAACCTGTTTGTCCGTATCGACCGTCGTCGTAAGCTGCCTGCAACCATCATTCTGCGTGCACTGAACTATACCACTGAGCAGATCCTGGACCTGTTCTTTGAGAAAGTGATCTTTGAAATCCGCGACAACAAGTTGCAGATGGAGTTGGTGCCGGAACGTCTGCGTGGTGAGACCGCGTCGTTCGACATCGAAGCCGACGGCAAAGTGTATGTGGAAAAAGGTCGCCGTATCACCGCGCGCCACATCCGCCAGCTGGAAAAAGATGATATCAAACACATCGAAGTTCCGGTTGAATACATTGCAGGAAAAGTAGCCGCGAAAGATTACGTTGATGAATCAACTGGCGAGCTGATCTGCCCGGCGAACATGGAGCTGAGCCTGGATCTGCTGGCTAAGCTGAGCCAGGCTGGCCACAAACGTATCGAAACGCTGTTCACCAACGATCTGGACCACGGTCCGTACATCTCTGAGACTGTACGCGTCGACCCAACCAACGATCGTCTGAGCGCGCTGGTCGAAATCTACCGCATGATGCGTCCTGGTGAGCCACCAACTCGCGAAGCGGCTGAAAGCCTGTTCGAGAACCTGTTCTTCTCCGAAGACCGCTACGATCTGTCCGCGGTTGGTCGTATGAAGTTCAACCGTTCTCTGCTGCGCGACGAAATCGAAGGTTCCGGTATCCTGAGCAAAGACGACATCATTGAAGTGATGAAGAAGCTCATCGATATCCGTAACGGTAAAGGCGAAGTGGACGATATCGACCACCTCGGCAACCGTCGTATCCGTTCCGTAGGCGAAATGGCGGAAAACCAGTTCCGCGTTGGCCTGGTACGTGTAGAGCGTGCGGTGAAAGAGCGTCTGTCTCTGGGCGATCTGGATACCCTGATGCCTCAGGATATGATCAACGCCAAGCCGATTTCTGCGGCAGTGAAAGAGTTCTTCGGTTCCAGCCAGCTGTCTCAGTTCATGGACCAGAACAACCCGCTGTCTGAGATCACGCACAAACGTCGTATCTCCGCACTCGGCCCAGGCGGTCTGACCCGTGAACGCGCAGGCTTTGAAGTTCGAGACGTACACCCGACTCACTACGGTCGCGTATGTCCAATCGAAACGCCTGAAGGTCCAAACATCGGTCTGATCAACTCCCTGTCCGTGTACGCACAGACGAACGAATACGGTTTCCTCGAGACCCCGTATCGTAAAGTGACCGACGGTGTTGTTACTGACGAAATTCATTACCTGTCTGCTATCGAAGAAGGCAACTACGTTATCGCTCAGGCGAACTCCAACCTGGATGACGAAGGCCACTTTGTAGAAGATCTGGTTACCTGCCGTAGCAAAGGCGAATCCAGCTTGTTCAGCCGCGACCAGGTTGACTACATGGACGTATCCACTCAGCAGGTGGTATCCGTCGGTGCGTCCCTGATCCCGTTCCTGGAACACGATGACGCCAACCGTGCATTGATGGGTGCGAACATGCAACGTCAGGCCGTTCCAACTCTGCGTGCTGACAAGCCGCTGGTTGGTACCGGTATGGAACGTGCTGTTGCCGTTGACTCCGGTGTTACAGCAGTTGCTAAGCGTGGCGGTACCGTTCAGTACGTTGACGCATCCCGTATCGTTATCAAAGTTAACGAAGACGAGATGTATCCGGGCGAAGCGGGTATCGACATCTACAACCTGACCAAATACACCCGCTCTAACCAGAACACCTGTATCAACCAGATGCCATGTGTGTCTCTGGGTGAGCCAGTTGAGCGCGGCGACGTGCTGGCAGATGGTCCGTCCACCGACCTCGGTGAACTGGCGCTCGGTCAGAACATGCGCGTAGCGTTCATGCCGTGGAACGGTTACAACTTCGAAGACTCCATCCTCGTCTCAGAGCGTGTGGTTCAGGAAGATCGTTTCACCACCATCCACATTCAGGAACTGGCATGTGTGTCCCGTGACACCAAGCTGGGGCCAGAAGAGATCACTGCCGACATCCCTAACGTGGGTGAAGCTGCGCTCTCCAAACTGGATGAATCCGGTATTGTTTACATCGGTGCGGAAGTCACCGGCGGTGATATTCTGGTAGGTAAGGTGACGCCGAAAGGTGAAACCCAGCTGACGCCAGAAGAGAAACTGCTGCGTGCTATCTTCGGTGAGAAAGCGTCTGACGTTAAAGACTCTTCTCTGCGCGTACCAAACGGTGTTTCCGGTACGGTTATCGACGTTCAGGTCTTCACTCGTGATGGCGTTGAGAAAGATAAGCGTGCGCTGGAAATCGAAGAGATGCAGCTCAAACAGGCTAAGAAAGACCTGTCTGAAGAACTGCAAATCCTCGAAGCAGGTCTGTTCAGCCGTATCTATGCGGTGCTGGTTGCCGGTGGCGTTGAAGCTGAGAAGCTCGACAAACTGCCACGCGATCGCTGGCTGGAACTGGGCCTGACCGACGAAGAGAAACAGAATCAGCTGGAACAACTGGCTGAGCAGTATGACGAACTGAAACACGAGTTCGAGAAAAAACTCGAAGCGAAACGCCGTAAAATCACTCAGGGCGACGATCTGGCACCAGGCGTGCTGAAGATTGTTAAGGTGTATCTGGCTGTTAAACGTCAGATCCAGCCTGGTGATAAGATGGCAGGTCGTCACGGTAACAAGGGTGTTATCTCTAAGATCAACCCGATCGAAGATATGCCGCACGATGCTAACGGTACGCCGGTAGATATCGTACTGAACCCACTGGGCGTACCGTCTCGTATGAACATCGGTCAGATTCTGGAAACCCACCTGGGTATGGCTGCGAAAGGTATCGGCGATAAGATCAACGCCATGCTGAAACAGCAGCAGGAAGTCGCGAAACTGCGCGAGTTCATCCAGCGTGCCTATGATCTGGGTACCGACGTTCGTCAGAAAGTCGACCTGAACACCTTCAGCGATGAAGAAGTGCTGCGTCTGGCAGAGAACCTGCGCAAAGGTATGCCAATTGCAACGCCGGTATTCGACGGTGCAAAAGAAGCTGAAATCAAAGAGCTGCTGCAACTGGGTGGTCTGCCAACGTCTGGTCAGATTACGCTGTTTGACGGCCGTACCGGTGAACAGTTCGAGCGTCCGGTAACCGTAGGTTACATGTACATGCTGAAACTGAACCACCTGGTCGACGACAAGATGCACGCTCGTTCTACCGGTTCTTACAGCCTGGTTACTCAGCAGCCGCTGGGTGGTAAGGCTCAGTTCGGTGGTCAGCGCTTCGGGGAGATGGAAGTGTGGGCGCTGGAAGCATACGGCGCAGCATACACCTTGCAGGAAATGCTCACCGTTAAGTCTGATGACGTGAACGGTCGTACTAAGATGTATAAAAACATCGTAGACGGCAACCATCAGATGGAGCCGGGCATGCCAGAATCCTTCAACGTACTGTTGAAAGAGATTCGTTCGCTGGGTATCAACATCGAACTGGAAGACGAGTAATTCTCGCTCAAACAGGTCACTGCTGTCGGGTTAACGCCCGACAGCAGAGTGTGCTAACTCCGACGGGAGCAAATCC
The DNA here is from genome assembly GCF_001037675.1 of Enterobacter sp. MGH119. NCBI lineage: Bacteria > Pseudomonadati > Pseudomonadota > Gammaproteobacteria > Enterobacterales > Enterobacteriaceae > Enterobacter > Enterobacter sp. MGH119. The sequence goes on from NZ_KQ089932.1 coordinate 315,938, forward strand.
GTGAAAGACTTATTAAAGTTTCTGAAAGCGCAAACTAAAACCGAAGAGTTTGATGCGATCAAAATTGCTCTGGCTTCGCCAGACATGATCCGTTCATGGTCTTTCGGTGAAGTTAAAAAGCCGGAAACCATTAACTACCGTACGTTCAAACCTGAGCGTGACGGCCTTTTCTGTGCGCGTATTTTCGGGCCAGTAAAAGATTACGAGTGCCTGTGCGGTAAGTACAAGCGCCTGAAACACCGTGGTGTGATCTGTGAGAAGTGTGGCGTTGAAGTGACCCAGACCAAAGTACGCCGTGAGCGTATGGGCCACATCGAGCTGGCGTCTCCGACCGCTCACATCTGGTTCCTGAAATCTCTGCCGTCCCGTATCGGTCTGCTGCTGGATATGCCGCTGCGCGATATCGAACGTGTTCTGTACTTCGAATCTTATGTGGTTATCGAAGGCGGGATGACCAATCTGGAACGTAACCAGATCCTGACCGAAGAACAGTATCTGGACGCGCTGGAAGAGTTCGGTGACGAATTCGACGCGAAGATGGGTGCGGAAGCTATCCAGGCCCTGCTGAAGAGCATGGATCTGGAGCAAGAGTGTGAAACTCTGCGCGAAGAGCTGAACGAAACCAACTCCGAAACCAAGCGTAAAAAGCTGACCAAGCGTATCAAACTGCTGGAAGCGTTCGTTCAGTCTGGTAACAAACCAGAGTGGATGATTCTGACCGTTCTGCCGGTTCTGCCGCCAGATCTGCGTCCGCTGGTTCCGCTGGATGGTGGTCGTTTCGCAACGTCAGATCTGAACGATCTGTACCGTCGCGTAATCAACCGTAACAACCGTCTGAAACGTCTGCTGGATCTGGCTGCGCCGGACATCATCGTACGCAACGAAAAACGTATGCTTCAGGAAGCAGTCGATGCCCTGTTGGATAACGGTCGTCGCGGTCGTGCGATCACCGGTTCTAACAAACGTCCTCTGAAATCTTTGGCCGACATGATCAAAGGTAAGCAGGGTCGTTTCCGTCAGAACCTGCTCGGTAAGCGTGTTGACTACTCCGGTCGTTCTGTAATCACCGTAGGTCCATACCTGCGTCTGCATCAGTGCGGTCTGCCGAAGAAAATGGCACTGGAGCTGTTCAAACCGTTCATCTACGGCAAGCTGGAGCTGCGTGGCCTGGCCACCACCATCAAAGCCGCGAAGAAAATGGTTGAGCGTGAAGAAGCTGTCGTTTGGGATATCCTGGACGAAGTTATCCGCGAACACCCGGTACTGCTGAACCGTGCACCAACTCTGCACCGTCTGGGTATCCAGGCCTTTGAGCCGGTACTGATCGAAGGTAAAGCTATCCAGCTGCACCCGCTGGTTTGTGCGGCCTATAACGCCGACTTCGATGGTGACCAGATGGCTGTTCACGTACCGCTGACGCTGGAAGCCCAGCTCGAAGCGCGTGCGCTGATGATGTCTACCAACAACATCCTGTCTCCAGCGAACGGTGAACCTATCATCGTTCCTTCTCAGGACGTTGTACTGGGTCTGTACTACATGACCCGTGACTGTGTTAACGCCAAAGGCGAAGGCATGGTGCTGACTGGCCCTAAAGAAGCTGAGCGTATTTATCGCGCTGGCCTGGCCTCTCTGCATGCGCGCGTTAAAGTGCGTATCACCGAATACGAAAAAGATGAAAACGGCGAATTCGTTGCGCACACCAGCCTGAAAGACACGACCGTTGGCCGTGCCATTCTGTGGATGATCGTACCGAAAGGTCTGCCTTTCTCCATCGTCAACCAGGCGCTGGGCAAGAAAGCGATCTCCAAAATGCTGAACACCTGTTACCGCATTCTGGGTCTGAAGCCGACCGTTATCTTCGCTGACCAGACAATGTACACCGGCTTTGCTTATGCAGCGCGTTCAGGTGCATCTGTTGGTATCGATGACATGGTCATCCCAGAGAAGAAACACGAGATCATCTCTGAAGCGGAAGCTGAAGTTGCTGAAATCCAGGAGCAGTTCCAGTCTGGTCTGGTAACCGCAGGCGAACGTTACAACAAAGTTATCGATATCTGGGCTGCGGCGAACGATCGTGTATCCAAAGCGATGATGGATAACCTGCAAACCGAAACCGTGATTAACCGTGACGGCGTAGAAGAGCAGCAGGTCTCCTTCAACAGCATCTACATGATGGCCGACTCCGGTGCGCGTGGTTCTGCGGCACAGATTCGTCAGCTGGCAGGTATGCGTGGTCTGATGGCGAAGCCAGATGGCTCCATCATCGAAACGCCAATCACCGCGAACTTCCGTGAAGGTCTGAACGTACTCCAGTACTTCATCTCCACGCACGGTGCGCGTAAAGGTCTGGCGGATACCGCACTGAAAACCGCGAACTCCGGTTATCTGACGCGTCGTCTGGTAGACGTTGCGCAGGATCTGGTTGTGACCGAAGACGATTGTGGCACCCTCGAAGGTATCACCATGACCCCGGTTATCGAGGGTGGTGATGTTAAAGAGCCACTGCGCGATCGCGTACTGGGTCGTGTGACCGCGGAAGACATCCTGAAGCCGGGCACCGCAGACATTCTGGTTCCACGCAACACCCTGCTGCACGAACAGTGGTGTGACCTGCTGGAAGCGAACTCTGTTGACTCCGTGAAGGTGCGTTCCGTTGTATCCTGTGACACCGACTTTGGTGTATGTGCGCACTGCTACGGTCGTGACCTGGCGCGTGGCCACATCATCAACAAAGGTGAAGCCATCGGCGTTATCGCGGCACAGTCCATCGGTGAGCCGGGTACACAGCTGACGATGCGTACGTTCCACATCGGTGGTGCGGCATCTCGTGCGGCTGCTGAATCCAGCATCCAGGTGAAAAACAAAGGTAGCATCAAGCTCAGCAACGCGAAGTCGGTTGTGAACTCCAGCGGTAAACTGGTTATCACTTCACGTAACACCGAGCTGAAGCTGATCGACGAATTCGGTCGTACCAAAGAGAGCTATAAAGTGCCTTACGGTGCGGTTATGGCGAAAGGTGATGGCGAGCAGGTTGCCGGCGGTGAAACCGTTGCAAACTGGGATCCACACACCATGCCGGTTATCACCGAAGTAAGTGGTTTCATCCGCTTCACTGACATGATTGACGGCCAGACCATTACTCGTCAGACCGACGAGCTGACCGGTCTGTCTTCTCTGGTGGTTCTGGATTCTGCTGAACGTACTACCGGCGGTAAAGATCTGCGTCCTGCACTGAAAATCGTTGATGCTCAGGGTAACGACGTTCTGATCCCTGGTACCGATATGCCTGCGCAGTACTTCCTGCCGGGTAAAGCGATTGTACAGCTGGAAGATGGCGTACAGATCAGCTCTGGTGACACCCTGGCGCGTATTCCTCAGGAATCCGGCGGTACCAAGGACATCACCGGTGGTCTGCCACGCGTTGCGGACCTGTTCGAAGCACGTCGTCCGAAAGAGCCGGCAATCCTGGCTGAAATCAGCGGTATCATCTCCTTCGGTAAAGAGACCAAAGGTAAGCGCCGTCTGGTTATCACGCCTGTAGATGGCAGCGAGCCGTACGAAGAGATGATTCCTAAGTGGCGTCAGCTCAACGTGTTCGAAGGTGAACGCGTAGAACGTGGTGACGTGGTTTCCGACGGTCCAGAAGCGCCGCACGACATCCTGCGTCTGCGTGGTGTGCATGCTGTTACCCGTTACATCGTTAACGAAGTACAGGATGTATACCGTCTGCAAGGCGTTAAGATTAACGATAAACACATTGAAGTTATCGTTCGTCAGATGCTGCGTAAAGCGACCATCGAAAACGCAGGCAGCTCCGACTTCCTGGAAGGCGAGCAGGTTGAATACTCACGCGTTAAGATCGCTAACCGCGATCTGGAAGCGAACGGCAAAATTGGCGCGACCTTCTCGCGCGATCTGCTGGGTATCACCAAAGCGTCTCTGGCAACCGAGTCCTTCATCTCTGCTGCATCGTTCCAGGAAACCACGCGTGTCCTGACCGAAGCGGCTGTTGCAGGTAAACGTGATGAACTGCGCGGTCTGAAAGAGAACGTTATCGTGGGTCGTCTGATCCCGGCCGGTACCGGTTATGCGTACCACCAGGATCGTATGCGTCGTCGCGCAGCGGGCGAACTGCCAGCTGCACCGCAGGTGACTGCCGAAGATGCATCCGCGAGCCTGGCAGAACTGCTGAACGCAGGTCTGGGCGGTTCCGACAACGAGTAATCGTTGATGCCGTAAATAAAAAACCCGCCTCGGCGGGTTTTTTTATATCTGCATTTTCAGTTTACCAGCGGGATGCGTCGATAAAGCTCAATCATGTCGCCCGCCAGATCCTGAATTACCATCGCGTTCATCAGGTGGTCCTGAGAATGAACGGTGATCAGGTTAACCGGCAGTTTTCCTGTCCCTTCGTCAAGACCGATAAGCTGCGTCTGGATCGTATGCGCATGTTTCACATATTCACGCGACTCTTCCATCGCTTTCTCGGCTTCGTCAAAGTCGCCTTTTCGCGCCATCTGCAACGCCGTCAGGGCCGCACTGCGCGCCGCGCCTGCGTTGACCAGCAGTTCCATGATCGTGGTTTCTAAGTCTTCCATTATGACTCCAGAAGTTTGAGCGCTTTTTCCAGTACGGCATCACCTTTCATCATGCCGTAATCCATCATGTCGATGACCGCGACCTTTTTTCCGAGCGGATCGGCCTGCGCCTGGAGTTTTGCCTGTTCGTATTTGACCTGTGGCCCCAGTAATACGATATCAGCCGTCGCGATGTTATCTTTGAACTCCGCGACCGGAACGGCTTTAATGGTTACTTCGACTCCTTTTTTCTGCGCGGCATCTTTCATACGTTGAACCAGCATGCTGGTTGACATTCCCGCTGCACAGCATAAAACGATGTTCTTCATAGTCAGCCTCGATCTACATGTGTTTATTGATAATTATCCCGTGCAGACTGCTTCAACAACCGCTTTACCACGATTGTGTGTCAGGCATCACAAAGAAATCGGCATTTTTCTGAAACCGGTTACAATTTTACCGCGGAGAGCATTCTGCCCGTCAGATCGGGCAGAATTTGAGGAAGGGTATTATCGGCTGGCCGTGCTTACGATGCGGTTTTTACCCTGTTGTTTAGCGGTATACAGCGCTTCATCTACGCTACCGATAAATTGTTCCAGCGGTTCGAAGTGCCACTCTCCCGTCCCGGCGCTGAAGGTCACTCGCAGGTTCTCTTCCCGCCAGGTCCGCTTTTCAACGGCGGTGCGCCAGGCTTCCAGTAGCGCGTGCGCGGAGTTCATCAGCTCGGCCGGGAAGATCACGCCGAACTCTTCTCCACCGTAGCGGTAAACGGAAACGTGGTGCGGCTGCATGATCTGAATACCTTCGCGTGCCACGTTGCGCAGCACAATATCCCCGCTCAGGTGGCCCCAGGTGTCGTTAATAGATTTGAAGTTATCGATATCGACCAGCGCCAGAACGAAGGGTTGATGAGCGGTCAGCAGCTCATCCACATCGTTGTCGAACGCACGGCGGTTCTTGCAGCCTGTCAGCGCATCATGGGTGGCCTGTCGGACATAGGCCAGCTCGCGTTCTTTATTGGTTCGAATGGTATGGCTGAGCATCGCCTCAAGACGTGGCGCCTGATTGACGTCTCCGGTTTTGATGGCGTTGATAATGTTCATCAGCACAGAACGCGAGGCATGACGAAGATAAAGCCCGAACAGAATGATGATGATTGCCGCCAGCGCAAATCCCCAGCCGACGACGGTGGTTTCATGCCGGGTGATGACGGTAAGCGTGGCATCGGAGACCCGATAAATCACAAACCAGTCCGGATTGGTGAAAGAGTAGTAGTAATACCAGGTTTTACTTTTGGGGTCGAAAAGATGGCCCTCGCCGCTGGTCATTTGATCCATCAGCGCTTCGCTTACGTACTGCTTAAAGAGCGCCCCCGTGTCCGGATGCAGCACAACAGCGCCGTCACGCTCCACAACAAAAAACTCACCCTGAACCGGCGCCACCATCTGGCGCAGGGTATACCCCATGGACGTTAAATCAAGATGGAAAGCGAGCGTGCCCTTCAGGCGGCCTTCCGGTGAAATGACCGGCTTATAGAGAGTGACCGTAGGATGTTGGGTAAAATAGTCCAGATAGGGGCGGGTGTAGTGAGGAAAGTTGCTGGCTTCCGCTTGTCCGATAAACCATGGACGGGTCCGGGCGTCGAACGACTTACCCTTCTCCGTTGGCAGCACTTCCGGCGCGCGCAGATGGCGCCCTACTGTGTCCGCCAGAGAGATAGACGACACCGTCGGCATCAGGTTCTGCAAATGCATCAACATCTGCAAACCGTGTGTCGGGTCGATATTAATTTTCTGATTTACTCTGTCGTTACGGGCGAAGTACATCGCAGCACGACCAAGAATATAGTCATTTTCTCGCAGGATGGATTCGGTATAGTTTACCGCCAGATTATGGGTGAAGTTACCATTAATCTTATGATAATCCTCAAGAAAATCCTTTCTCTGTGAAAGGATAACCAGGATGGCGATCAGCGCAAAACTGAGCAGGATCCCCGCGAAGCTGACCATAATTGGCCGCGTAAAAGAGAGCTTTTTACTGTGGAGTGCCATGAGTTGTACATCAATCCAGATGGTAGACGCGTTGCGTCTGTCGATACCCTCAGCATAGTCGCTGTCCGGTTGCTGGTAGTAAATTATACAGAAGGCGATTACCGACGAGATGATTTATCTTAAGCGTAGATAAGAAACGACGTATTTATTGTATCGATTAAAATTTTGTTTAAGAGGCGGAGGGCAGGGCGAAACGAGGAAGAAGCATTTTCACCCTGGTCAGCGTCCGTTGCTGACGTGGTAAAGCATAAGAAAACCAGGCAGATCGCCTCAATCGCCCGGTTTTGATCTTACGAGCCGCCTCGTAACCTTTTCGCGTTTTTGCAGTCGGTTTCAGCGCTAATGCGAGGCTCTTCCCAGCCAGCTATCCCAGTCTTTCCACACGGGCTGTAGCCCCTGGGCAGTCAGGGCTTCCGCCACCGCTTCGGGCCGTCGTCCGTCGTGCGGTGCAAACTGTTCCAGTTCCGGGTGATCGTCCGCGTAACCGCCCGGCTGCGTTTTGGAAAAGGCGCTAACGTTATTGATCGCCAGCGGGATCGCGCGGTCGCGAAACGCGGGTGATTCACGCGTGGAGAGCGACAATTCCACTTCCGGCGCGAACAGGCGAAATGCACACAGGGTTTGCACCAGCTGGCGCTCATCCATCAGCGAAGCGGGTTCAACGCCTCCCGTACACGGACGCAGCCGCGGGAAAGAGATGGAATAGCGGCTTTGCCAGTAGCGCTGCTGTAGCCACAGCAGATGCTCCGCCACCATATAGCAGTCCACCCGCCAGCTGTCGGACAGACCGATAAGCGCGCCCAGCCCAATTTTATCGATACCGGCGCGCCCCAGCCTGTCCGGCGTTTCCAGCCGGAAGATGAAATCCTGCTTCTTCCCTTTCAGGTGATGCCGGGCATAGGTCGCCTCGTGGTAGGTTTCCTGATAGACCATGACGCCGTCCAGCCCGAGCGTTTTCAGCTCCGCATATTCCTCCTGCGACAAAGGCTGCACTTCCATTTGCAACGAGGCAAATTCGCGGCGGATGGCCGGAAGATGCTGGCGAAAATAGTCCATCCCCACTTTGCCCTGATGTTCACCCGTCACCAGCAGGAGATGTTCAAAACCCATCTCACGAATAGCCGCACACTCGCGGGCGATCTCATGCTCATCCAGCGTTTTACGCTTAATACGGTTGCTCATGGAGAAACCACAGTAGGTGCAGTCGTTGGCGCACAGGTTAGAAAGATAGAGCGGCACGTAAAAGCTCACCGTGTTGCCAAAACGCTGGCGGGTGAGGCGTTGCGCGCGCTGCGCCATCGGTTCAAGGTACGCGCTGGCTGCCGGAGAAAGCAGGGCCATCAAATCCTCGCGGGTCAAATGTTTGGCTGTTAATGCCCGCTCTACGTCCGCAGAGGTTTTACTGTTGATGCGTAAGGCAATATCGTCCCAGTTCAGCTGACGCCAGCGATCGGTAAAGGTAGCCATCAGAGCGCCTCCAGAAAATCGGTCAGCGGGCTGGTGGCCTGCGCCTGAACGCAGCGCGAGCCGGGGCCGGACTGGCGTGCCAGCAGACCGGACTCCACCGCAAGGCGGAACGCACGCGCCATCATCACCGGGTCGTCGGCCACCGCAATCGCGGTATTGACCAGCACCGCATCGGCCCCCATCTCCAGCGCCTGCGCGGCGTGACTGGGTACGCCGATGCCCGCATCCACCACCACGGGCACGGTCGCCTGCTCGATGATGATCTCCAGCATCGCGCGGGTCTCCAGTCCCTGGTTGGAGCCAATGGGTGCCCCTAACGGCATTACGGCCGCGCAGCCGACCTCTTCCAGACGCTTGCACAGCACGGGGTCGGCACCGCAGTAGGGCAGGACGGTAAATCCCTGCTGCACCAGCTTCTCTGCCGCTTTCAGGGTTTCGATCGGATCGGGCAACAGCCAGCGGGCGTCCGGATGAATTTCCAGCTTCAGCCAGCGGGTGCCGAGCGCTTCCCGCGCCAGTTGCGCAGCGAAAATTGCTTCCTCGGCCGTTTTCGCACCGGAGGTATTCGGTAAGAGCGTCACGCCTGCCTCCAGTAACGGCGCAAGTATGGCATCGTTGTGCTGACGCAAATCCACGCGCTTCATCGCCAGTGTCACCAGCTGGCTGCCGCTCTCACGAATGGCATCCACCATCAGCTGCGGGGAGGCGAATTTTCCGGTTCCGGTAAACAGATGTGAATCAAAGACTTTGTCGGCAATACGTAACATCTCAGCCCCCTGCGATAACCTGAAACAGCAGGATCTGGTCGCCTTCATTGACCTGCTGATGTTCCCACCGTTCGCGCGGCAGGATCTGTTGATTGAGCGCCAGCGCCGTTCCCGGCTTCAGCTGGCGCAGCGTGTCGAGCAGGGCGGCAACGGTGAGATCGTCGTCGCACGTCATCGGCTCATCGTTAAACAGAATGCGCATTGCGGCCTCCGCATACCGGGCAGTGGCTGGTGCGGTTTAACACCAGATGACGCCATCCGCTGGTGCGGGCGTCGAACAGCCGCAGCGTGTTGCGTTCTGTCTCCATGCCGCTGAGCAACTTGATGGCCTCCAGCGCCTGAAGAGTACCCATCACGCCCACCACCGGGCCCAGAATGCCTGCCGTGCGGCAGTTACGCTCCGGTTCAGCCTCGTCCGGCCACAGGCAGCGGTAACAGCCCTGCGCCCACGGCGGCGTAAGCACCATTATTTGCCCGCCGAAACCGACCGCGCTGGCGGTGATCAGCGGCGTGTTCTGCGCAACACAGACCGCGTTGATGGCCTGACGCGTCGCCATATTGTCCGTACAGTCCAGCACCACGTCGGCAAGGGCCACTTCGCGTTGCAGATCTTCCCCGCTCAGCCGCGTCTGGAGCGCGACCAGTTCGATATCGGGGTTAAGCTGGTTCAGCCGCTGGCGCGTAACGTGCGCTTTAGGCTGGTTGATATCTTCTGTCGTGAAGAGAATTTGCCGTTGCAGATTGCTGAGATGTACCTCGTCGTCATCGGCCAGCACCAGCGTGCCCACGCCCGCGCCAGCCAGATACAGCGCGGCGGGAGTGCCTAATCCGCCCAGACCGACAATCAGTACCCGGCTGGCGAGCAGCTTTTGCTGCCCCTCGATGGCGATATCCTCCAGCAGGATCTGGCGGCTGTAGCGCATAAAATCACGATCTTTCATCGCCTGCTCCTGCCAGTTGTAAAAGCCGTGCGGTGGCGGCCTGCCAGTCTGCCGCCTGGGTGATAGCGCTGACGACGGCGATACTGCCGACGCCGGTCTCCAGCACTGCGGGCGCACGTTCAAGGCTGATCCCGCCGATAGCGACGGTGGGGTAATCGGCAAGTCGCTTCACGTGCGCCGCCAGCTGAGCCAAACCCTGTGGAGCGGACGGCATCTGTTTGGTTTGCGTCGGGAAAACGTGACCGAGGGCGATGTAGGAGGGGCGGGCCGCCAGCGCCACGTCGATCTCCATATCATCATGGGTAGAAACGCCCAGCCGCAGACCGACGTCACGGATCGCGTTGAGATCGGTCGTTTCCAGATCTTCCTGTCCCAGATGCACGCCGTACGCCTGGTGTTTAACCGCCAGCCGCCAGTAGTCGTTGATAAACAGGCGGGCGTGGTAGCGACGTCCCAGCGCGATAGCGGCGATCACGTCGGCCTCCACCTCTTCATCGCGTTTATCCTTAATGCGTAGCTGGATCGTGCGAACGCCTGCCTCCAGCAGGCGCGCTATCCACGCCACGCTGTCCACCACCGGGTAAAGCCCTAAGCGGAAGGGGACAGGGGGGAAATCAGGCTGGTACATTATGTCTCCTCTTTTTTGAGGTAGATTTCGCCGCCTTTCGCGCGGAAGGTTTCCGACATGTCCGCCATGCCGACTTCAATGGTCTGCGCGGCGGCGTAATCGCGTACTTCCTGGCTGATTTTCATCGAGCAGAATTTTGGTCCGCACATGGAGCAGAAGTGCGCGACTTTGCCCGATTCCTGCGGCAGGGTTTCGTCGTGGTAGGCGCGGGCGGTGAACGGATCGAGGGCCAGGTTAAACTGGTCTTCCCAGCGGAATTCAAAGCGCGCTTTGGACATGGCGTTATCGCGGATTTGCGCGCCCGGATGGCCTTTCGCCAGATCCGCCGCGTGGGCGGCAATCTTGTAGGTAATCAGTCCCTGCTTCACGTCCTCTTTGTTTGGCAGGCCGAGGTGCTCTTTCGGTGTCACGTAGCAGAGCATGGCGCAGCCGAACCAGCCGATCATCGCCGCCCCAATGCCTGACGTGAAGTGGTCATAGCCCGGCGCGATGTCAGTTGTCAGTGGCCCCAGCGTGTAGAACGGTGCTTCGTGGCAGTGCTCCAGCTCTTCGGTCATGTTGCGACGGATCATCTGCATCGGCACATGGCCCGGGCCTTCAATCATCACCTGCACGTCGTACTCCCAGGCGATTTTGGTCAGCTCGCCCAGCGTGTGCAGCTCGGCAAACTGCGCCTCGTCGTTAGCATCGCGGATGGAGCCAGGACGCAGGCCGTCGCCCAGCGACAGGGAGACGTCGTACGCGGCGCAAATTTCGCAGATTTCGCGGAAGTGTTCGTAGAGGAAGTTTTCCTGATGATGGGAAAGGCACCATTTCGCCATAATGGAACCGCCGCGTGAGACGATACCGGTCAGACGTTTCGCCGTCATCGGCACGTAGCGCAGCAGCACGCCCGCGTGGATGGTGAAGTAGTCCACGCCCTGTTCCGCCTGCTCCAGCAGCGTGTCGCGGAACGCTTCCCAGGTGAGGTTTTCGGCGATGCCGTTGACCTTCTCCAGCGCCTGATAAATCGGGACGGTGCCAATCGGCACCGGGCTGTTACGCAGGATCCATTCGCGGGTTTCGTGAATATAGCGGCCGGTGGAAAGGTCCATCACCGTATCCGCGCCCCAGCGCGTCGACCAGACCAGCTTTTCCACCTCTTCTTCGATGGATGACGTCACCGCTGAGTTGCCGATGTTGGCGTTGACCTTCACCAGGAAGTTGCGGCCGATAATCATCGGCTCGGATTCCGGGTGGTTGATGTTGGCGGGGATAATGGCGCGCCCGGCGGCCACTTCATCACGCACAAATTCCGGCGTGATGTTCTCCGGCAGGCGAGCGCCAAACCCTTCACCCGGATGCTGGTGGCGCAGCACTTCGCTGCGGATGCGCTCGCGGCCCATGTTTTCGCGGATGGCGATGAACTCCATCTCCGGCGTGACGATACCCTGGCGCGCGTAGTGCAGCTGGGTTACGCATTTGCCCGCTTTAGCGCGTTTTGGCGTCAGCAGGCCGGTAAAGCGCAGCGCGTCCAGACCGTCGTCGGCCAGGCGTTCTTTGGTGTATGCAGAACTGCGTACGCTCAGTTCTTCGCAGTCGTTACGCGCCTCTATCCACGGCTGGCGCAGCTTTGCCAGACCCTGCTGGACGTTGATAGCAACATCAGGATCGCCGTACGGGCCGGAGGTGTCATACACCGGCACGGCTTCGTTGTCTTCATACTGCGGATTCTCTTTGCTGCCGCCGATAAGCGTCGGGCTGAGCTGGATTTCGCGCATCGGGACGCGGATATCGGCCTGCGAGCCGGAAATGTAGATGCGTTTCGAGTTCGGGAAAGCGGTGCCTTCCAGGGTGTCGATGAAGCGTTGTGCGTGTTCGCGCTGTTCGCGGCGGGTCAGTTTTGCAGTAGACATAGCTCATTCCAAAAGTGAAGGACATGGCTTGTCAGACGACGGATGAAGCAAGAGAGGATCGCCCGGGGGGCGATACAACAGCAGTGTGACTCTTGTTCCCTTCGCAGGTATTAACCTGATCAGGTTCCGCGGATCCCGAATTAACGGTCTCAGCCCGTGCTTTCACACTGGGCACTCCGACAAGAAAAATCCCCCTCCGCAGAGGGGCGAATGGTTGTAAATTACTCGTTAACGATTAAGAACTCAAGCAGGGCGCGCAACGTTATCGCTGGTGCTGATATTCAGGTTGTTGTCCAGCACGAGGGCGATGAGCTTGTCTTCCAGCGTGAATCGCTCTTCCAGCGCTTCGCCAAGGTCGGAAAGCGCCTGCTGAAACTCAAGATAGTTATCGTGATCGATAGCGTTCTCCAGCGCGGAATCGTAGTAGTCCATGATCCGCTGGGTGTTGGCTTCCAGCAGCGGACAGAGTTTACTGGCCGCTAAATACGGCGTTGTCCCTTCCATTTCGCGGATAATGCGTTCATAAAGGTTGAAATGGCCGTCGGAGAGGTAGTCGACAAGGCTCTGACAAAAATCATCCAGCGCTTTTTCGTTCAGCCGCATAAAGGATTCTTTGCCAGGCTTAAGACCGACCAGATTGTAATACGCCACAAGGAGATGCTTGCGCACATGTAGCCAGCGATCCACCAGGGTGTTACTTCCTCCAACGCGCTCAGTCAGGCTTTCCAGCTGGTTTAACATGGTCGACTCCATAAGGTTTAGAATGGGATCTGCTTATCCAAAATGTAACCACAATGCTAACAACATGTCAGTGAAGCGAAGGTAGTGCAATAGATATGGATCGTATTATTGAAAAATCAGATCTGGGTTGGTGGATCGTCAGTCACGAGCAAAAGTTGTGGCTGCCCGGTGGGGAGATACCCTACGGTGCGGCAGAAATCTTCGATCTCGTCGGCCAACCTGCGCTGCGGATCGGCGAGTGGCAGGGCGATCCGGTATGGTTGATCCTACAGGCTCGTCGTCAGGATATGGGATCCGTTCGTCAGGTGTTGGATCGGGATGTCGGCCTGTTCCAGCTGGCGGGGCGCGGCGTGCAGCTGGCGGAGTTTTACCGCTCGCACAAATACTGCGGCTACTGCGGCCACACCATGCACCCGAGCAAAACCGAGTGGGCAATGCTTTGCGGCCACTGCCGTGAACGCTACTACCCGCAAATCGCACCGTGCATCATTGTCGCCATCCGCCGTGATGATTCCATCCTGCTGGCGCAGCATACCCGCCATCGCAACGGTATTCACACCGTCCTCGCCGGGTTCGTGGAAGTCGGCGAAACGCTGGAACAGGCGGTGGCGCGCGAGGTGATGGAGGAGAGCGGCATTAAGGTGAAAAACCTGCGCTATGTGACGTCGCAGCCGTGGCCGTTCCCGATGTCCCTGATGACCGCGTTTATGGCGGAATACGACAGCGGCGAGATTGTTATCGATAAGAAAGAGCTGCTGGAGGCGAACTGGTATCGCTACGACGATTTACCGCTGCTGCCCCCGCCGGGAACGGTGGCGCGTCGCCTGATAGAAGATACCGTGGCAATGTGTCGGGCCGAGTATGAGTAGTGTTACACTGACGGACTGACGCAATAAGGAACTGCAAAATGACCGAACTGAAGAACGATCGTTATCTGCGTGCGCTGCTGCGCCAGCCCGTTGATGTCACCCCGGTGTGGATGATGCGCCAGGCGGGACGCTATCTGCCAGAGTACAAAGCCACGCGCGCGCAGGCGGGCGATTTTATGTCGCTGTGCAAAAACGCCGAGCTGGCCTGTGAAGTGACGCTCCAGCCGCTGCGCCGCTTCCCGCTCGATGCCGCCATTCTTTTTTCGGACATTCTCACCATTCCGGATGCGATGGGCCTTGGGCTCTATTTCGAAACCGGCGAGGGCCCGCGTTTTACCTCACCGATCAAAAGCAAAGCCGACGTTGATAAGTTGCCGATCCCCGATCCGGAAGGCGAGCTGGGCTATGTGATGAACGCCGTGCGCACCATTCGCCGCGAGCTCAAAGGCGATGTGCCGCTGATTGGCTTCTCCGGTAGTCCGTGGACGCTGGCCACCTACATGGTGGAAGGCGGCAGCAGCAAAGCCTTTACCGTCATCAAAAAGATGATGTACGCCGAGCCGCTGGCCCTGCATGCGCTGCTCGACAAGCTCGCGAAGAGCGTCACGCTCTACCTCAACGCGCAGATTAAAGCAGGTGCGCAGTCGGTGATGATTTTCGACACCTGGGGCGGCGTGCTGACCGGACGTGATTATCAGCAGTTCTCCCTGTACTACATGCACAAAATTGTCGATGGCCTGCTGCGTGAAAACGAAGGCCGTCGCGTGCCGGTGACGCTGTTTACCAAAGGCGGCGGCCAGTGGCTGGAAGCGATGGCGGCCACCGGCTGCGACGCGCTGGGCCTCGACTGGACCACCGATATTGCCGATGCGCGCCGTCGCGTGGGGGACAAAGTGGCGCTTCAGGGCAACATGGACCCGTCCATGCTCTATGCACAGCCTGCCCGTATCGAAGAGGAAGTGTCGACTATACTGTCTGGTTTCGGCCAGGGTGAAGGCCACGTCTTTAACCTCGGCCACGGCATTCATCAGGATGTGCCGCCTGAACACGCAGGCGTATTTGTGGAGGCGGTGCATCGGCTTTCTGCCCAGTATCATAAGTAAGGAGTGGTTATGGATCTCGCGTCGCTACGCGCTCAGCAAATCGAACTGGCTTCATCGGTGATCCGCGAGGATCGTCTGGATACGGACCCTCCGCGGTACATTGGCGGGGCGGACGTCGGGTTTGAGCAGGGCGGTGAAGTGACGCGAGCGGCGATGGTGGTGCTGAAATACCCGTCGCTGGAGCTGGTGGAGTACAAGGTGGCGCGTATCGCCACCACCATGCCCTATATCCCCGGCTTTCTCTCCTTCCGCGAATATCCCGCGCTGCTGGCCGCGTGGGAACAACTCTCGCAAAAACCTGACCTGCTGTTTGTTGATGGGCATGGTATCTCCCATCCGCGTCGCTTAGGCGTTGCCAGCCACTTTGGTCTGCTGGTGGACGTGCCAACCATCGGCGTGGCGAAAAAACGCCTGTGCGGCGCGTTTGAGCCGCTCTCTGCCGAACCGGGCGCGCTGGCGCCGCTTATTCATAAAGGCGAGCAGCTGGCGTGGGTCTGGCGCAGTAAAGCGCGCTGCAACCCGCTGTTTATCGCAACCGGGCATCGGATCAGCATGGATAGCGCCCTGGCGTGGGTGCAACGCTGTATGAAGGGCTACCGTTTACCGGAGCCAACCCGCTGGGCTGACGCCGTGGCCTCTTCACGTCCGGCATTCATTCGTTGGCAGGAAATTCAGCCGTGATTCAGGTAAACTGCGGCTAATTTTCGATTCGAGACATCATCATGTTACAAAACCCGATTCATCTGCGCCTTGAAAAGCTGGAAAGCTGGCAGCACGTGACGTTTATGGCTTGCCTGTGCGAGCGCATGTATCCCAACTATGCCGCGTTCTGCAAGCAGACAGCGTTTGGCGAAGGCCAGATTTATCGTCGTATCCTGGATTTAATCTGGGAGACGCTGACGGTCAAAGACGCGAAGGTGAATTTTGACTCTCAGCTCGAAAAGCTGGAAGAGGCTATTCCGGCTGCGGATGATTTCGACCTGTATGGCGTCTACCCGGCCATTGATGCCTGTGTGGCGTTGAGCGAGCTGATCCACTCCCGTCTGAGCGGTGAAACCCTGGAACACGCCATTGAAGTCAGTAAGGCATCCATTACCACCGTTGCGATGCTGGAAATGACCCAGGAAGGCCGTGAAATGACCGACGAAGAGCTGCGTGCTAACCCGGCGGTAGAACAGGAATGGGACATTCAGTGGGAGATTTTCCGCCTGCTGGCAGAGTGTGAAGAGCGTGATATTGAGCTGATCAAAGGGCTGCGCGCGGACCTGCGCGAGGCCGGCGAGAGCAATATTGGTATAATTTTTAACCAATGAGACAACAAAACGTGATTTAACGCCTGTTTTGTCGCTCCTCGACTCTTCCCTTTCGCCCCCCGTCTGGTCTACATTTGGGGGGCGAAAAAAAGTGGCTATCGGTGCGTGTATGCAGGAGAGTGCTTTTTTGGCATTTTCGTCGCACTCGATGCTTAGCAAGCGATAAACACATTGAAAGGATAACTTATGAACAAGACTCAACTGATTGATGTAATTGCGGACAAGGCTGATCTGTCTAAAGTGCAGGCTAAAGCTGCTCTGGAATCTACCCTGGCTGCTATTACTGAGTCTCTGAAAGAAGGCGATGCTGTACAACTGGTTGGTTTCGGTACCTTCAAAGTGAACCACCGCGCTGAGCGTACTGGCCGCAACCCGCAGACCGGTAAAGAAATCAAAATCGCCGCAGCTAACGTGCCGGCATTTGTTTC
Organism: Enterobacter sp. MGH119; assembly: GCF_001037675.1. Taxonomy (NCBI): domain Bacteria; kingdom Pseudomonadati; phylum Pseudomonadota; class Gammaproteobacteria; order Enterobacterales; family Enterobacteriaceae; genus Enterobacter; species Enterobacter sp. MGH119. Next base: position 332,718 of record NZ_KQ089932.1, read on the forward strand.
TGGTAAAGCACTGAAAGACGCAGTTAAGTAAGACGCGTGGCAGTGAACAGTTTTAACGAAGGGGCGGCAACGCCCCTTTTGTCATTCTGGCGTGGAACGCTCGCGCTGGCAGGCGTACTGTTGCTGTCTGCCTGTAGTCATGATTCCTCACTCCCCCCGTTTACCGCCAGCGGCTACGCTGACAACCAGGGTGCGGTCAGGATCTGGCGCAAAGATTCCAGCGATGAAGTCCATATGCTCACCGCGTTCAGCCCATGGCATAACGGCAATACCTCGACCGCAGAATACCGCTGGCAGGGCGATGCCCTGTCGCTCATTGAACTGAATATCTACAGTAAGACTCCCGAACACGTGAAGGTGCGTTTCGACGACCACGGCGAGCTGAGCTTTATGCAGCATGAGGTCAGTGGACTGAAAAAGCAGCTTTCCAGCGATCAGGTCGCCCTCTACCGCTACCGTGCTGAACAACTTCGCCAGACCAGCGATGCGCTGCGTCAGGGCCGCGTGGTGCTGCGTCAGGGGCGCTGGCATGCCGACGGCACGGTGACCACCTGCGAAGGGCAGACGGTGAAGCCTGAGCTTGAACCCTGGGCAACCGAACACATTCAGCGTCGTCAGCGGCATTCATCTGTGGAGGTGAGTGTGGCATGGCTGGAAGCGCCGGAAGGCTCTCAGCTGTTGCTGGTGGCGAATGAAGATTTCTGCACCTGGCAGCCGACAGAAAAGAGTTTTTGATTTAAGTCCCCTCTCCCTTGAGGGAGAGGGTTAGGGTGAGGGGAAATTACTCTCCCTGCTCCCGCGCAATAGCACGATAACCGATATCCTGACGGCTGAAGCTGCCGTTCCAGTGAATATCCGCCATCAGCGCATAGGCGCGTTTCTGCGCTTCTGCCACGGTCTGGCCCAGCGCGGTCGCACACAGCACGCGGCCGCCGTTGGTGAGCACGCGGTCATCGTCAGCCAGCTTCGTACCGGCGTGGAACACCTTCGCGCCGTCAATCTCTTCCAGCGGCAGGCCGTGGATCTCATCTCCAGTGTTGTAGCTACCCGGATACCCACCCGCAGCAATCACCACACCTAAAGAGGCACGCTCGTCCCACTCGGAAGTTTTCTCATTCAGCTTGCCTTCGCACGCCGCCAGACACAGATCCACCAGGTCGGATTTCATGCGCAGCATGATCGGCTGGGTTTCCGGATCGCCAAAGCGGCAGTTGAATTCGATCACCTTCGGGTTACCCTGCTTGTCGATCATCAGGCCTGCATAAAGGAAACCGGTGTAGGTATTGCCTTCCGCCGCCATCCCTTTCACGGTTGGCCAGATGATGCGGTCCATGGTGCGCTGATGCACCTCATCGGTAACAACGGGAGCAGGAGAGTAAGCGCCCATTCCCCCAGTGTTGGGGCCGGTATCGCCATTGCCCACACGCTTGTGATCCTGGCTGGTGGCCATCGGCAGAACGTGCTCGCCATCGACCATCACGATAAAGCTCGCCTCTTCGCCGTCGAGGAACTCTTCAATCACGATGCGGTGGCCCGCATCGCCAAAGGCGTTACCTGCCAGCATATCCTGAACCGCGGCTTCGGCTTCTTCGAGGGTCATCGCGACGATCACGCCTTTACCCGCGGCCAGACCGTCGGCCTTGATAACAATCGGCGCGCCCTTCTCACGTAACCAGGCCAGAGCAGGCTCCACTTCAGTGAAATTCTGATATTCCGCCGTCGGGATGTTATGACGCGCGAGGAAATCTTTGGTGAAGGCTTTTGAGCCTTCCAGCTGTGCGGCACCCTCCGTTGGGCCAAAGATTTTCAGGCCAGCTGCGCGGAAGGCGTCTACGACGCCAATCACCAGCGGCGCTTCCGGGCCAACGATGGTCAGATCGATGTTCTCGGTCTGGGCAAAGCTCAGCAGTGCCGGAATATCGGTCACGCCGATGGCGACGTTTTGCAGCGCGGGTTCCAGCGCCGTACCGGCATTACCCGGTGCCACAAAGACGGTTTCAACCTGCGGAGACTGCGCTGCTTTCCACGCCAGGGCGTGCTCGCGCCCGCCGTTACCAATCACTAATACTTTCATTTTCTGCTCCGGGAATTAATGGCGGAAGTGGCGCATGTCGGTGAAGATCATTGCGATGCCATGCTCGTCGGCAGCGGCAATCACTTCGTCATCACGGATTGAACCGCCAGGCTGGATCACACAGGTGATGCCCACCGCAGCCGCAGCGTCGATACCGTCGCGGAACGGGAAGAAGGCGTCAGAGGCCATGGCGGAGCCTTTCACTTCCAGGCCTTCGTCGCCTGCTTTGATACCGGCAATTTTTGCAGAGTAAACGCGGCTCATCTGGCCTGCGCCTATCCCGATGGTCATGTTCTCTTTGGCGTAAACAATTGCGTTAGACTTCACGAACTTCGCCACTTTCCAGCAGAACAGCGCGTCACGCAGTTCCTGTTCGGTCGGCTGACGTTTGGTCACCACGCGCAGGTCGGCTTCTGTCACCATACCCAGATCGCGGTCCTGAACCAGCAGACCGCCGTTCACGCGCTTGAAGTCCAGGCCCGGCACGCGTTCCGCCCACTGACCACAAACCAGCACGCGCACATTCTGTTTTGCCGCAGTGATTTTCAGCGCTTCTTCTGATGCGGACGGCGCGATGATCACTTCGACAAACTGGCGGGAGATGATGGCCTGCGCGGTTTCCGCATCCAGCTCGCGGTTAAAGGCGATAATGCCGCCGAACGCGGAGGTCGGGTCGGTTTTGTAGGCGCGATCGTAGGCATCCAGAATAGAAGTGCTTACCGCAACGCCGCATGGGTTGGCGTGCTTGACGATAACGCAGGCCGGCTCGCTGAATTCTTTCACGCATTCCAGCGCGGCGTCGGTGTCGGCAATGTTGTTATAGGAAAGGGCTTTGCCCTGAACCTGCTGGGCGGTCGCAACAGAGGCTTCCTTTACCTCTTCTTCTATATAGAAGGCCGCCTGCTGGTGGCTGTTCTCACCGTAACGCATATCCTGCTTCTTAATGAAGTTCAGGTTCAGGGTGCGCGGGAAGCGGCCAGAGGGATCTTTGCTTTCACCATGGTAAGCCGGTACCAGGCTACCGAAGTAGTTGGCGATCATGCTGTCGTAGGCGGCGGTATGCTCGAAGGCTTTGATGGCGAGATCGAAACGCGTTTCAAGTGTCAGGGACCCTTCGTTGGCATCCATCTCATCAATAACGGCGTTGTAGTCGCTGCTCTTCACCACGATGGCGACATCTTTATGGTTCTTGGCCGCGGAGCGCACCATGGTTGGGCCGCCGATATCAATATTTTCAACCGCATCTTCCAGAGAGCAGCCTTCGCGGGCGACGGTCTGGGCGAACGGGTAGAGGTTAACGACAACCATGTCGATGGGGGCAATATTGTGTTGCTCCATAATACCGTCGTCCTGACCGCGACGACCCAGAATACCGCCGTGCACTTTCGGATGCAGGGTTTTGACGCGTCCATCCATCATTTCCGGGAAACCGGTGTAATCGGACACTTCGGTTACCGGCAGACCTTTCTCTGCTAACAGGCGCGCGGTGCCACCTGTAGAAAGCAGCTCCACACCGCGTGCGGAAAGTGCCTGGGCGAATTCGACGATACCGGCTTTATCAGAAACACTGAGCAGAGCGCGGCGGACTGGACGACGTTGTTGCATGGTAAATCCCCTGGATTTCACGATTACAGAGAGCGTTAGATGAATTTTCCTGTGAAAAACTCATCTAACACACCTGACGATGCATCCTTGTGAAGCGCGAGCATTTTAACGAAAACGTTTGCGCAACGCTCGCACATTTTCACTTTTTCGTATCATTGTGGATAAGTCTGTGTGTAAAAAGGTATAAGGCGGGGTTTTGCTGTGGAATGCAGCAGTCAGTCATTTTTCTGTCATTTAGCGGTTGCGGCCAGCGGAGAACTCCCTATAATGCGCCTCCATCGACACGGCGGATGTGAATCACTTCACAAACAACCCGGTCGGCTGAAGAGAAAAAATCCTGAAAATCAGGGTTGACTCTGAAAGAGGAAAGCGTAATATACGCCACCTCGCGACAGAGCGCTGAAGCGCGTCGCAACTGCTCTTTAACAATTTATCAGACAATCTGTGTGGGCACTCAAAGTGACATGGATTCTTAACGTCCTCGGACGCTAAATGAATACCAAGTCTCAACGAGTGAACACGTAATTCATTACGAAGTTTAATTCATTGAGCATCAAACTTTTAAATTGAAGAGTTTGATCATGGCTCAGATTGAACGCTGGCGGCAGGCCTAACACATGCAAGTCGAACGGTAACAGGAAGCAGCTTGCTGCTTTGCTGACGAGTGGCGGACGGGTGAGTAATGTCTGGGAAACTGCCTGATGGAGGGGGATAACTACTGGAAACGGTAGCTAATACCGCATAACGTCGCAAGACCAAAGAGGGGGACCTTCGGGCCTCTTGCCATCGGATGTGCCCAGATGGGATTAGCTAGTAGGTGGGGTAACGGCTCACCTAGGCGACGATCCCTAGCTGGTCTGAGAGGATGACCAGCCACACTGGAACTGAGACACGGTCCAGACTCCTACGGGAGGCAGCAGTGGGGAATATTGCACAATGGGCGCAAGCCTGATGCAGCCATGCCGCGTGTATGAAGAAGGCCTTCGGGTTGTAAAGTACTTTCAGCGGGGAGGAAGGCGATAAGGTTAATAACCTTGTCGATTGACGTTACCCGCAGAAGAAGCACCGGCTAACTCCGTGCCAGCAGCCGCGGTAATACGGAGGGTGCAAGCGTTAATCGGAATTACTGGGCGTAAAGCGCACGCAGGCGGTCTGTCAAGTCGGATGTGAAATCCCCGGGCTCAACCTGGGAACTGCATTCGAAACTGGCAGGCTAGAGTCTTGTAGAGGGGGGTAGAATTCCAGGTGTAGCGGTGAAATGCGTAGAGATCTGGAGGAATACCGGTGGCGAAGGCGGCCCCCTGGACAAAGACTGACGCTCAGGTGCGAAAGCGTGGGGAGCAAACAGGATTAGATACCCTGGTAGTCCACGCCGTAAACGATGTCGACTTGGAGGTTGTGCCCTTGAGGCGTGGCTTCCGGAGCTAACGCGTTAAGTCGACCGCCTGGGGAGTACGGCCGCAAGGTTAAAACTCAAATGAATTGACGGGGGCCCGCACAAGCGGTGGAGCATGTGGTTTAATTCGATGCAACGCGAAGAACCTTACCTACTCTTGACATCCAGAGAACTTAGCAGAGATGCTTTGGTGCCTTCGGGAACTCTGAGACAGGTGCTGCATGGCTGTCGTCAGCTCGTGTTGTGAAATGTTGGGTTAAGTCCCGCAACGAGCGCAACCCTTATCCTTTGTTGCCAGCGGTTAGGCCGGGAACTCAAAGGAGACTGCCAGTGATAAACTGGAGGAAGGTGGGGATGACGTCAAGTCATCATGGCCCTTACGAGTAGGGCTACACACGTGCTACAATGGCGCATACAAAGAGAAGCGACCTCGCGAGAGCAAGCGGACCTCATAAAGTGCGTCGTAGTCCGGATTGGAGTCTGCAACTCGACTCCATGAAGTCGGAATCGCTAGTAATCGTGGATCAGAATGCCACGGTGAATACGTTCCCGGGCCTTGTACACACCGCCCGTCACACCATGGGAGTGGGTTGCAAAAGAAGTAGGTAGCTTAACCTTCGGGAGGGCGCTTACCACTTTGTGATTCATGACTGGGGTGAAGTCGTAACAAGGTAACCGTAGGGGAACCTGCGGTTGGATCACCTCCTTACCTTAAAGAACCTGCCTTTGTAGTGCTCACACAGATTGTCTGATGAATGATGAACTTCTGAATGTACTTTTGAGTGCATTAAGAAGTTTTGCTCTTTAAAAATCTGGATCAAGCTGAAAATTGAAACGACACACAGCTCATGTGTGTTCGAGTCTCTCAAATTTTCGCAACCATGAAGTGAAACATCTTCGGGTTGTGAGGTTAAGCGACTAAGCGTACACGGTGGATGCCCTGGCAGTCAGAGGCGATGAAGGACGTGCTAATCTGCGAAAAGCGCCGGCGAGGTGATATGAACCTTTGACCCGGCGATGTCCGAATGGGGAAACCCAGTGTGTTCCGACACACTATCGTTAACTGAATACATAGGTTAACGAGGCGAACCGGGGGAACTGAAACATCTAAGTACCCCGAGGAAAAGAAATCAACCGAGATTCCCCCAGTAGCGGCGAGCGAACGGGGAGCAGCCCGGAGTCTGAATCAGCTTGTGTGTTAGTGGAACGGTCTGGAAAGTCCGACGGTACAGGGTGATAGTCCCGTACACGAAA
>NZ_KQ089933.1:0-323867 GCF_001037675.1 Enterobacter sp. MGH119
CAAAGGCAGGTTCTTTAAGGTAAGGAGGTGATCCAACCGCAGGTTCCCCTACGGTTACCTTGTTACGACTTCACCCCAGTCATGAATCACAAAGTGGTAAGCGCCCTCCCGAAGGTTAAGCTACCTACTTCTTTTGCAACCCACTCCCATGGTGTGACGGGCGGTGTGTACAAGGCCCGGGAACGTATTCACCGTGGCATTCTGATCCACGATTACTAGCGATTCCGACTTCATGGAGTCGAGTTGCAGACTCCAATCCGGACTACGACGCACTTTATGAGGTCCGCTTGCTCTCGCGAGGTCGCTTCTCTTTGTATGCGCCATTGTAGCACGTGTGTAGCCCTACTCGTAAGGGCCATGATGACTTGACGTCATCCCCACCTTCCTCCAGTTTATCACTGGCAGTCTCCTTTGAGTTCCCGGCCTAACCGCTGGCAACAAAGGATAAGGGTTGCGCTCGTTGCGGGACTTAACCCAACATTTCACAACACGAGCTGACGACAGCCATGCAGCACCTGTCTCAGAGTTCCCGAAGGCACCAAAGCATCTCTGCTAAGTTCTCTGGATGTCAAGAGTAGGTAAGGTTCTTCGCGTTGCATCGAATTAAACCACATGCTCCACCGCTTGTGCGGGCCCCCGTCAATTCATTTGAGTTTTAACCTTGCGGCCGTACTCCCCAGGCGGTCGACTTAACGCGTTAGCTCCGGAAGCCACGCCTCAAGGGCACAACCTCCAAGTCGACATCGTTTACGGCGTGGACTACCAGGGTATCTAATCCTGTTTGCTCCCCACGCTTTCGCACCTGAGCGTCAGTCTTTGTCCAGGGGGCCGCCTTCGCCACCGGTATTCCTCCAGATCTCTACGCATTTCACCGCTACACCTGGAATTCTACCCCCCTCTACAAGACTCTAGCCTGCCAGTTTCGAATGCAGTTCCCAGGTTGAGCCCGGGGATTTCACATCCGACTTGACAGACCGCCTGCGTGCGCTTTACGCCCAGTAATTCCGATTAACGCTTGCACCCTCCGTATTACCGCGGCTGCTGGCACGGAGTTAGCCGGTGCTTCTTCTGCGGGTAACGTCAATCGACAAGGTTATTAACCTTATCGCCTTCCTCCCCGCTGAAAGTACTTTACAACCCGAAGGCCTTCTTCATACACGCGGCATGGCTGCATCAGGCTTGCGCCCATTGTGCAATATTCCCCACTGCTGCCTCCCGTAGGAGTCTGGACCGTGTCTCAGTTCCAGTGTGGCTGGTCATCCTCTCAGACCAGCTAGGGATCGTCGCCTAGGTGAGCCGTTACCCCACCTACTAGCTAATCCCATCTGGGCACATCCGATGGCAAGAGGCCTGAAGGTCCCCCTCTTTGGTCTTGCGACGTTATGCGGTATTAGCTACCGTTTCCAGTAGTTATCCCCCTCCATCAGGCAGTTTCCCAGACATTACTCACCCGTCCGCCACTCGTCAGCGAAGCAGCAAGCTGCTTCCTGTTACCGTTCGACTTGCATGTGTTAGGCCTGCCGCCAGCGTTCAATCTGAGCCATGATCAAACTCTTCAATTTAAAAGTTTGATGCTCAATGAATTAAACTTCGTAATGAATTACGTGTTCACTCGTTGAGACTTGGTATTCATTTATCGTCCGAGGACGTTAAGAATCCATGTCACTTTGAGTGCCCACACAGATTGTCTGATAAATTGTTAAAGAGCAGTTGCGACGCGCTTCAGCGCTCTGTCGCGAGGTGGCGTATATTACGCTTTCCTCTTTCAGAGTCAACCCTGATTTTCAGGATTTTTTCTCTTCAACCGACCGGGTTGTTTGTGAAGTGATTCACATCCGCCGTGTCGATGGAGGCGCATTATAGGGATCCCAGTTTTTAGCACAAGTATTTTTTAGATCTTTTTTTCCAACTGATGATTTTCCGTGCTTTTCGCTGAAAACCCACCCGATCCGCTTAAAAATTGACGCATTTTGCCTTGCCTCGATCCAGGAATACGATCAAAGTCTTCTTTAATAGCGCTCATCTGTATCGAGGTAGATATGTTTGCAGTATTACGTCCTTATAAAGATCTGTTCCCCCAAAAAGGCGATCGCGTGATGATCGATGCCAGCAGCGTGGTCATTGGTGATGTTCGCATGGCCGATGATGTCAGCATCTGGCCACTCGTCGCGATCCGGGGCGATGTTAACTATGTTGCAATCGGTGCACGCACCAATATTCAGGACGGCAGCGTGCTGCATGTGACTCATAAGTCATCATATAACCCTGAGGGCAATCCGCTCATCATTGGGGAAGATGTTACCGTCGGTCATAAAGTAATGCTCCACGGCTGCACAATCGGTAACAGGGTTCTCGTTGGGATGGGATCGATTTTGCTGGATGGCGTCATAGTAGAAGATGACGTAATGATTGGCGCAGGAAGCCTAGTTCCGCAAAACAAACGCCTGGAAAGTGGCTATCTCTATTTAGGCAGTCCGGTTAAACAGATCCGCCCCCTAAAGGAGGCGGAGATCGAAGGATTGAAATACTCAGCGAACAATTACGTTAAATGGAAGAATGACTATCTGGATCAGGATAACCAGACCCAGCCCTGATCGTCTTCCTGCTGTACGCGGATCAAATCGCTGGCTTCCTCTTCCAGATCCCAGCGATTTTCACAAAAGACCGCTAACGGATCTGAACCACCAAAGCGCTGAAGCAACGTCTCCCCTTTAATCGCACAGGTGAGCTGCATTCCATGCACCAGCACCGGGAAACACACCGCTTGCTTGTTTTCATCCCAGATTTCTCTGTCGGGAAAATGAATCGCCTGATTCATGCCATCAGTTCCTGTTTCAGCTTTTCGATCACCGGTTCTACAGCAGGTAACACGCCATGCCAGAGTAGCACCGCATGAGCCGCCTGCCCCACCAGCATGCCCAGACCATCAGCCACATGTTTTGCCCCCTGTTGTTCGCACCAGGTCAGAAATGGCGTTTTCCCTTTTTGATAAAACATGTCATAGGCGTAGATGTGGGAATGAACCAGGGATGCAGGAATCGCCGGGATCTCTCCATTAATACCGCTTGAGGTGGCATTAATCACAAGATCAAATTCGTGACCCGCGAGATCCTCAAGTGCTACCGCAGCTACGCTGCCTGTGTGTGCGAACAACGCCGCCAGTTCTTCTGCTCTGGAGAAAGTACGGTTGGTGATTGTCACCGCACAATCCAGCGAAAGAAGAGGAAGCAATACGCCGCGCGACGCGCCACCCGCACCGATCAGCAGGATCCGAAAGCCTGGTTTAATAAACGACAGTCGCTCCAGATCGCTGAGTAAACCTATGCCATCGGTGTTATCGCCCAGAAGGCGACCATCTTCGAGCCGCTTAAGAGTATTGACGGCACCAGCGAGCGACGCACGCTCGGTCAGCTCATCTGCACGCCCGAAAGCCTCTTCTTTAAAAGGCACCGTGACGTTCGCACCTTTACCACCCGCATCAAAAAAGTTATTCAGCGTCGGTATAAATGCATCAACAGGCGCAAGAACCCGACCATACGGGTGATCTATCTGCAATTGCTCTGCAAACAGCTGATGGATCAGAGGCGACTTGCTGTGCGCGATCGGGTTACCAAAAACAGCATAGGTTTCCATCACATTATCCCTGGCGAAAACGTTCGCCGGTCAAGGCATCGCGAATTTCTGACGGGTTAAGACGGCCACCGGTTTCACCGACGGCTACCGGGAAATCACTCCCGAACTGCGCCAGAACTTCTTCGGTTGTCCGACAGGGGGGAAGCCCGGTCAGGTTGGCGCTGGTTGAAACCAGAGGTTTACCAAATGCCTGGCATAACTCCACCACCAGCGGATGGTCGGTAACGCGTACCGCAAGTGAATCGAAACGCCCGGTTAACCAGCGCGGCGTTGTCGGTTGTGCAGGAAAAACAAACGTCACGGGACCAGGCCACGCAGAGAAAATGGTTTCCCGCTGTGCAGGCGTCAGCATGGAATCATCAATATAAGGCTTAAGCTGCGCGTAGTTCGCAGCGATCAAAATCAATCCTTTTTCCACAGGCCGCTGTTTTAGCGCCAGCAGACGGTTAACGGCGACTTCGCTGTCAGGATCGCACCCGACCCCGAAAACGGCTTCTGTTGGATAGGCGATGACTTCTTCTTTTTTCAGGATTTCCACCGCCTGCGCGATGGAGCCTGATGGCAGGTTATTATTCACTGATTTGATCCGCCGAAACCGGCTTTCCACATTGTTTACTGGCGCAAAAGCGTTTCAAGCCTTGCGCGGTTTTCTTTTCTATAAGTAACGGATAATCGCAATGAGGGCAGACGCCCGCTACTGGTTTGAAATTGATAACGAACTGGCATTCGGGATAGCGATCGCACGAATGGAAGGTCTTGCCATAACGAGAGCGGCGCTGCACCAATTGACCACGCTGGCACTGAGGGCAGGCAATTGCCGTTTCATCTGGTTTATCAATTTGTTCCGTATGATCACATTCCGGGTAGCGGCTGCATCCGATAAACATCCCGAACCGCCCCAGCCGCAGCGCCAGTTCGCCGCCGCAGAGCGGACAAAGCTGTCCCTCCAGAATTTTGACGATATGTCCGTCCGCCTGGCTCTTCAGGGGACGGACATAATCACATTCCGGATAGTGTGAACAACCGAGAAACGGACCGTGTTTCCCGGACCGAATAACAAGTTCAGCCCCACACTGTGGGCAGGGCTCGTTTTTATGCACCGTGAAGAGTGCTGATTTGGCCATAACAACTCTTGTTGCTGCACATAGAATTAATGCAGCATACCTTCATTCACTTCAAAGAGTAATTCTTCCATTTGCTGATAGGCATTTTCACAGCCTGGAATGTTGAACAGCACCATCAGGATCACCCATTTCAGATCTTCCAGTTCAAATTCAGCAGTATCCAGCGCCATGACGCGCTCTATCACCATCTCTCTCGTTTCGAGGTTTAGCACCTGAATCTGCTCGAGGAATAAAATGAATCCCCGGCAGCTGGCATCCAGCCTTTCACACTCTTCAGCTGTATAGATGCGCACAGACAATGGGTCAGAAGCAAGCTGCATCGGTTCGGCGAGGCCGTCCTGATAATCAGCCAACTTATCCAGCCACATCAACGCATTATAAATATCTTCCCGCTCAAAACCTGCGTCGGTCAGATCCCGTGTTAATTTGTCCTGATCCACCTGCATTTCTGCTTCGTTGTGGATGTAAGTCTCAAACAAATACATCAGTACGTCGAACATGGCATGCCCTCCTTAATCGGACATAGCCGCCGGGTACAGCTGCGATCCACCCTGCTAACTCCAGTTCGAGTAGCTGTGCTACCGTTACTGGCACAGGTTGGCCGGCACGTTCAGCGACAACGTCAACAGGTGTTACCTCATCTCCTACGTTAGCCAGGAGCTTGGGAAATGGCAATGCTACGGCCTCCTGATCCGATGAAATATGTCGCTTTTGGAGATCATCCTGCAACCAATGCAATCCATACTGCAAATTTTCCAGGATATCCTCTTTACAGGTCACCAGCGTCGCCCCCTGTTTTATCAGCCAGTGAGGGCCTTCGCAGCCAGGGTTCCCCAACGGGCCGGGCAGCGCAAAAACTTCACGCCCCTGCTCCAGTGCGCACCTTGCAGTAACCAGCGATCCACTTCGAATCGCAGCTTCGACCACCAGCACGCCCTGGCTTAACCCGCTGATGATCCGGTTACGCCGTGGAAAGTTACCCGGTCTGGGCGATGTCGAAAGTGAAAACTCAGATACTATCGCCCCCTCAGAAGCGATAAGTTGCTCAGCCAGAATGTGATGACGACGCGGATAGAGACTAAAAAGACCATTGCCAAGCACGGCGACACTTCGCCCTTTTGCTGACAACGCCGCATGATGTGCCACACCGTCGATGCCGCAAGCCAGGCCACTGGTGATCGTAAAGCCACATTGGGACAGCTGTTCACTGAGCATTTTCCCCCAACGCTCGCCGTACCACGAGGGCGCACGGCTGCCCACAACCGCAAGCTGCATGCTATTAAGCACGTCGACGCGGCCTTGCACAAAGAGCGCCCCGGGAAAATCAGGTATAGAACGCAACAATGGCGGAAAACGAGGATCATCCGCCGTGAGAAGGTGGTTGTCGGTGTGTTCCAGCCATTCCAGACTACGTTCAAGCTCACTCTCGCTGAACGAAAAAAACTTTACGGCATGTTTGGGCGAAAGCCCTGCCGCGTTGACAGCTTCAGCATCAACGGTTGCCTGGCGAAGCAGCCTCTGCGCAATCTCCAGCATCGCGTCACCGTATAACGACCCGATGTTTATAAGCCGTAACCATATCTCTGTGGACGTCATCCTTTTCCCTGCCATAAGCAGCCTCAGCAATCTTTGCGATTGGTCACTGATGCTGTCAATCGACCGGGGATTTGTCTAGAATAGAAGTAATATTCTTATCAACTCCTGAACACGACTCTGGAAATTTATGGCAGTTTTGCAAGTGTTACATATTCCTGACGAGCGTCTTCGCATCGTCGCGGAACCGGTTAAAGAAGTGAATGCAGAAATTCAGCGTATCGTCGATGATATGTTCGATACCATGTACGCTGAAGAAGGCATTGGCCTGGCGGCGACCCAGGTAGACATTCACAAGCGTATTATCGTGATCGACGTTTCTGAAAATCGCGATGAGCGTCTGGTGCTGATCAACCCTGAACTGCTTGAAAAAAGCGGCGAAACAGGCATTGAGGAAGGCTGTCTGTCTATCCCTGAACAGCGCGCTTTGGTGCCACGTGCCGAAAAAGTTAAAATTCGCGCACTGGATCGTGACGGCAATCCGTTTGAGCTGGAAGCCGACGATCTGCTGGCGATTTGCATTCAGCATGAGATGGATCACCTGGTCGGTAAACTGTTTATCGATTACCTCTCACCTCTGAAGCAACAGCGTATTCGTCAGAAAGTTGAGAAACTGGATCGTTTGCGTTCTCGCGCTTAACGCCCCCCGGATACAAGGAATAACGTGTCTACATCACTACGTATAATCTTCGCGGGTACCCCTGATTTTGCAGCGCGTCATCTCGACGCGCTGCTATCGTCTGGTCATCAGATTGTTGGCGTATTTACTCAGCCGGATCGTCCGGCTGGCCGCGGTAAAAAACTGATGCCTGGCCCGGTTAAAGTGCTGGCAGAAACGCATGGTTTACCGGTATTCCAGCCAGCGTCATTACGACCTGAGGAAAACCAGCAGTTAGTGGCAGACCTGAACGCTGACGTGATGGTAGTTGTGGCTTACGGCCTCATTCTGCCAAAAGCGGTACTCGATATGCCCCGCCTGGGCTGTGTTAACGTTCATGGTTCTTTGCTCCCACGCTGGCGCGGTGCAGCCCCTATTCAGCGCGCTCTGTGGGCAGGCGATGCTGAAACTGGCGTGACAATCATGAAGATGGACGTAGGTTTAGACACGGGCGACATGCTGTATAAACTGGCGTGTCCCATTACCGCAGAAGATACCAGCGCCACGCTGTATGACAAGCTGGCGGATCTCGGTCCGCAGGGGCTGATTGAGACGTTGCAACAGCTTGCTGACAATACAGCGACACCTGAAGTGCAGGATGAGGCACAGGTGACCTATGCTGAAAAACTGAGTAAAGAAGAAGCCCGGATCGACTGGTCCCTGTCAGCAGCTCAACTCGAACGCTGCATCCGCGCCTTTAATCCGTGGCCGATGAGCTGGATGATGATTGATGAGCAGCCAGTGAAAGTCTGGAAAGCTTCAGTTATTAACGGCAATACATCAGCAGAGCCCGGTACGATTATCGACGCCAGCAAAAACGGTATCCAGGTTGCGACCGGAGAAGGGATCCTGAATCTTGAATCGCTGCAACCGGCCGGTAAAAAGGCAATGAGCGCGCAGGATCTATTAAATTCCCGTCGTGAATGGTTCATCCCTGGCAATCGTCTTGCCTGAACAAATTTATTCTTAAGGCCCGGTGTTTCCGGGCATTTTTATTTTTACGGTTATGAAAAGACAAAATCTACGCACTATGGCGGCTCAGGCCGTTGAGCAGGTTATTGAGCAGGGCCAGTCACTGAGTAATGTCCTGCCTCCACTGCAACAAAAGGTTTCCGATAAAGATAAAGCGCTGCTTCAGGAGCTGTGCTTTGGCGTGCTGCGTACCCTCTCTCAGCTTGAATGGTTAATTAATAAGCTGATGTCACGCCCGATGAGCGGCAAGCAACGTACCGTGCATTATTTGATCATGGTCGGTTTCTACCAGCTTCTTCATACCCGCATTCCACCTCATGCTGCGCTGGCTGAGACAGTGGAAGGTGCCGTTGCGATTAAACGTCCCCAGCTGAAAGGATTGATTAACGGCGTACTGCGTCAGTTCCAGCGTCAGCAGGACGAACTGCTGGCAGAATTTGCGCAAAGCGAAGCGCGCTTCCTGCATCCAGAATGGCTGCTGAATCGCCTTAAAAAAGCCTACCCACAGCAATGGCAAGACATTGTGGATGCCAATAACCAACGTCCGCCGATGTGGTTACGCGTCAATCGTAACCATCATACCCGCGACGCATGGCTGGCCCTGCTGGAAGAGACCGGAATGAGCGGCTTCACACACGCGGCTTATCCTGATGCGGTTCGTTTAGCCTCCCCTGCACCGGTACATGCATTACCCGGTTTTGAAGAGGGCTGGGTAACGGTACAGGACGCATCCGCTCAGGGGTGCATGGCCTGGCTTGAACCGAAAGACGGGGAGCAGATCCTTGATCTCTGTGCAGCGCCAGGGGGAAAAACAACGCACATTCTGGAAGTGGCGCCGCAGGCCAGCGTGATGGCCGTGGATGCTGATGAGCAGCGTCTTTCACGCGTCTATGACAACCTCAAGCGTCTGGGTATGAAAGCACAGGTTAAGCAAGGCGATGGACGTAAACCCGCAGACTGGTGTGGTGCTACCCGGTTCGATCGTATTTTGCTGGACGCCCCCTGCTCTGCAACCGGCGTAATTCGTCGTCATCCCGATATCAAATGGCTGCGTCGCGATCGTGATATCAAGGAGCTTGCCCAGTTGCAATCCGAAATTCTGGATGCCATCTGGCCGCATCTCAAACCCGGCGGAACCTTGGTGTATGCAACCTGCTCTGTTCTTCCGGAAGAAAACAGTCAGCAAATTGCGGCTTTCCTGAAGCGCACCCCGGACGCGACGCTGCATGATACGGGAACACCTGAGCACCCGGGTCTGCAAAACCTGCCGGGCGCAGAAGAGGGTGATGGCTTCTTTTACGCTAAGCTAATCAAAGAGTGATGTTGAGAACAGGTCACGAAAGATGAAAATTATCATTCTGGGCGCAGGGCAAGTTGGCGGAACGCTGGCGGAAAATCTCGTGGGCGAAAACAACGATATCACCATTGTGGATACCAATGGCGATCGCCTGCGCGTTTTGCAGGACAAGTTTGATCTTCGTGTTGTGCAGGGGCACGGCTCTCATCCTCGAGTGCTTCGTGAGGCGGGCGCGGACGATGCCGACATGCTGGTTGCAGTAACCAGTTCTGATGAAACCAACATGGTTGCATGCCAGGTGGCCTACTCGCTGTTCAACACACCGAACCGCATCGCCCGCATTCGCTCCCCGGACTATGTCCGGGATGCGGAAAAGCTGTTTAATTCCGAAGCAGTACCTATCGACCATCTTATTGCCCCTGAGCAGTTGGTTATCGACAGTATTTATCGTCTGATTGAGTACCCGGGCGCGTTGCAGGTTGTGAACTTTGCTGAAGGGAAAGTAAGCCTGGCGGTCGTGAAGGCTTATTACGGCGGCCCGCTGATTGGTAATGCCCTGTCGACAATGCGCGAGCATATGCCACATATCGATACGCGTGTTGCGGCGATTTTCCGTCACGACAGACCTATTCGTCCGCAAGGTTCCACCATTGTCGAAGCCGGGGATGAAGTCTTCTTTATTGCGGCTTCTCAGCATATCCGTGCGGTGATGAGTGAACTTCAGCGTCTCGAAAAACCGTATAAACGTATTATGCTGGTTGGCGGCGGTAATATTGGCGCAGGTCTGGCGAGACGGCTGGAAAAAGACTACAGCGTGAAGCTGATCGAACGAGATCAACAGCGCGCGTCGGAGCTAGCTGAAAAACTTCAGAATACTATCGTGTTTTATGGCGATGCTTCGGATCAGGAATTACTGGCCGAAGAGCATATCGATCAGGTTGATCTTTTTATTGCCGTCACCAACGACGACGAAGCGAATATTATGTCCGCCATGCTCGCTAAACGTATGGGGGCGAAAAAAGTAATGGTGCTTATCCAGCGTAAGGCTTATGTCGACCTGGTACAGGGTAGCGTAATTGATATTGCTATTTCACCCCAGCAAGCCACCATCTCTGCCCTGCTAAGCCATGTGCGTAAAGCGGATATTGTCGGCGTGTCGTCTCTGCGTCGTGGTGTTGCTGAAGCCATTGAAGCCGTCGCTCACGGTGATGAAACGACGTCGCGCGTTGTTGGTCGCGCGATCGACGAAATTAAACTTCCACCAGGCACCATTATCGGCGCCGTAGTGCGAGGTAACGATGTCATGATCGCCAATGATAATTTACGTATCGAGCAGGGTGACCACGTTATTATGTTCCTGACCGATAAAAAATTTATTACCGACGTCGAGCGTTTATTCCAGCCAAGTCCATTCTTCCTGTAATGATTTGGGTGCTCAGACGAGAGCACCCAAATATTAACCTTCTAATTTTCATGCCTTTTATTTTCATAACGATTATTTATCCCCAATGGCAATTAGCTAATCATTTGTTAAACTTATAGGCGTCAGCTGGCACAAGGAGAACATAATGAGTTTTATTAAAGAGTTTCGCGAATTTGCGATGCGCGGGAATGTAGTGGATTTGGCTGTGGGTGTCATTATTGGTGCGGCGTTCGGTAAGATCGTTTCATCATTAGTCGCCGACATTATTATGCCGCCGTTAGGACTGTTGATTGGAGGCATTGATTTCAAACAATTCGCCTTCACCCTTCGGGAAGCTCAGGGCGATATCCCTGCGGTTGTAATGCACTACGGCGTATTCATTCAGAACGTATTTGATTTCGTGATCGTGGCATTTGCCATTTTCATGGCGATCAAACTTATCAACAGACTTAACCGTAAAAAAGAAGAACCGGCTGCTGCCCCGCCAGCACCAACTAAAGAAGAAGTCTTACTGACTGAAATTCGCGATCTGTTAAAAGAGCAGAATAACCGCGTTTAATCAGGAGACAGAAACAGAAAGGCCAGTGGTAAAAAAGCGATTAGCTTGCTTGCCACTGGCCTCCCAGTTACCCCGTTGTGCATGTTTACCTTTACGTAAATAACTCCCTTTTCCTTTCTTGTTCTTCTCAACTCGCTGTCTGAAAAGTGGGTCGTGAAGCAATGCCTCAATGGCGTTATCCTTAATGTGTCCCTTAGTATGCTGATAGCGGCTCATCATCTCTCCTGAGCATAGTTAATGTCGGCGGGAGTCTAGTCCCTGGCTGATAAAAAATCAACAACCCTGAGTTTCACTACTGGCGCCCTGTTCAAGAGCTTCCAGTATTGAGCAATAAACACTGCTATGAGCGGTACCGCAGCACGCGTCATTTAACCTTTGCAGAGATCGCTGCATGGCTTGCAGTTCCTGAATGCGTCCTTCAACTTCATCCAGCCGGGCCTGAACGATGCTTTTAGATTCCTGACACGTATGATGTTCAGGATCGATACGGATCGACAGCAGTTCACGGATCGACTCCAGCGTGAAGCCGAGTTGCCGTGCATAGCGGATAAAACGAAGGCGTTGCAGGTCGTTATCCGTATAAAGGCGAAATCCACCTTCCGTTCTGACCTCATGATCGATCATCTGCTGCTTTTCGTAGTAGCGGATAGTATCCGGCGTTACGTTAGCAAGCTTCGCAAGTTCACCTATGCGGTACATGGCTACTCCTTGTTTATTTTTTGTATTAACCTTTCACTGTACTCACCATGCAAAAAGTCAGTATTCATTCCCGTCTGGCGCAGTTTTAGCTCTATGAGCGCCAACCGACGACTGATTTCAGAGTACCGCGGGTCATTCTTATGAATGCCTTTAAGCAGATCGGCAAGCTCGACGGCTTCATTACGTTGCTGAAGCTCAGGCGGTAAACAACCTGCGTTTTTCAGTAAGCGATAACCGGCCCGTAATTCAGGGGGAATATGTGAATCATCGTCCAGAATCAGCGGCTCACCGCTGCCGGGAAGATTTTCGAACTCGCCTTTGTTTTGGGCATCGCAAATATGGCGTTCAGCCCACTGATCGAGCAACCACATAATGAACTCCAGGGGGTGAGCAGAAAAGATACAGACATTGTAGATAAGTGGAGATTCTGCGGATATAAAAAAACCCGCCGAGGCGGGTTTTTTTACGTTACTACAGATTACTCTGCAGCAGCTTCTGCTTTCTCTGAACGATCAACCAGCTCGATGTAAGCCATCGGCGCGTTGTCGCCTGCACGGAAGCCACACTTCAGAATGCGAGTGTAACCACCGGCACGGCTCGCGAAACGCGGGCCCAGTTCGTTAAACAGTTTTGCCACGATCTCGTTATCACGAGTACGGGCGAATGCCAGACGACGATTAGCAACGCTGTCAGTCTTGGCAAGAGTAATCAGCGGCTCAACTACGCGACGCAGCTCTTTCGCTTTAGGCAGGGTCGTCTTGATGATTTCATGACGAACCAGTGAACCTGCCATGTTGCGGAACATAGCCTGGCGATGGCTGCTGTTGCGGTTCAGTTGACGACCACTCTTACGATGGCGCATGACCTTATCCTTCTCAGTAAAACCTTAACCTGTGATCCGGTTACTCGTCAGCAATGCTTGCCGGTGGCCAGTTTTCCAGGCGCATGCCCAGAGACAGACCACGTGAAGCCAGCACGTCTTTAATCTCGGTAAGAGATTTTTTACCCAGGTTCGGCGTTTTCAGCAACTCAACCTCGGTACGCTGTACCAGATCACCGATATAGTGGATAGCTTCTGCCTTGAGGCAGTTAGCAGAGCGGACAGTCAATTCCAGATCGTCAACAGGGCGCAGCAGGATCGGATCGAATTCTGGTTTCTCTTCTTTCACTTCCGGCTGACGTACATCACGTAAGTCAACGAAAGCTTCCAGTTGTTCTGCCAGGATGGTTGCCGCACGACGAATCGCCTCTTCAGGATCGATTGTGCCATTGGTTTCCATTTCGATGACCAGCTTGTCCAGGTCGGTACGCTGTTCTACACGCGCTGCTTCAACATTGTAGGCAATACGCTCTACAGGGCTGTAGCATGCGTCGACCAGCAGACGGCCGATTGGGCGCTCATCTTCTTCCGAATGAATTCGGGCAGAAGCCGGCACATAACCACGACCGCGCTGAACTTTGATACGCATGCTAATAGCTGCGTTCTCATCGGTCAGGTGGCAGATCACGTGCTGCGGC
Organism: Enterobacter sp. MGH119; assembly: GCF_001037675.1. NCBI lineage: Bacteria > Pseudomonadati > Pseudomonadota > Gammaproteobacteria > Enterobacterales > Enterobacteriaceae > Enterobacter > Enterobacter sp. MGH119. Next base: position 13,477 of record NZ_KQ089933.1, read on the forward strand.
TTGACGATTTCAACATCACCGTCGTGGGTGATGTCGGCTGCAGTCACAGGGCCAATGCCAGATTTATTCAGAGTAAGAATAACTTCATCTTTACCCTGAACTCTCACCGCCAGCCCTTTCAGGTTGAGCAGGATTTCAAGGATATCTTCCTGAACGCCTTCTTTGGTGCTGTACTCATGAAGTACACCATCAATCTCAACCTCGGTCACCGCGCAACCCGGCATCGATGAGAGCAGAATACGGCGCAGTGCGTTACCCAGAGTATGGCCAAAGCCACGCTCTAAAGGCTCAAGGGTCACCTTGGCGTGCGTCGAACTCACTTGCTCGATATCTACCAGGCGCGGTTTTAGAAACTCTGTCACAGAACCCTGCATTGTGTCCTCTCTTTGGTACTAAGCTTTACTTGGAGTAAAGCTCGACGATCAGGTGTTCGTTAATGTCCGCAGACAGATCAGAACGTTCTGGCTGACGCTTGAACGTACCTTCCATCTTGCCAGCATCAACTTCCAGCCAGGTTGGCTTTTCACGCTGCTCAGCCAGCTCCAGAGCGGCTTTCACGCGAGATTGCTTTTTCGCTTTCTCACGAATGCTAACAACGTCATTCGCTTTAACCTGATAAGAAGCGATGTTAACAACACGACCGTTTACCATGATTGCTTTATGGCTAACCAGCTGGCGTGATTCAGCACGAGTCGCGCCGAAGCCCATACGGTATACAACGTTGTCCAGACGACCTTCCAGCAGAGCCAGCAGGTTTTCACCTGTGTTGCCTTTCAGACGTGCTGCTTCTTTATAGTAGTTACGGAACTGACGCTCCAGCACACCGTAGATACGGCGAACTTTTTGCTTTTCACGCAACTGCACACCATAGTCAGACAGACGCGGTTTACGCGCACCGTGCTGGCCAGGAGCTTGTTCAATTTTACACTTGGTATCGATCGCGCGAACGCCAGACTTAAGGAATAAGTCGGTGCCCTCACGACGGCTCAGCTTGAGCTTAGGACCCAAATATCTTGCCATTTTCTATCTCCAACTAACCTAAAAAACGAGCGTTATACGCGACGTTTTTTCGGCGGACGACAACCGTTATGAGGGATCGGAGTCACATCAGTAATATTCGTGATGCGGAAACCAGCGGCGTTCAGAGCGCGAACAGTAGATTCACGACCCGGACCCGGACCTTTAACCATAACTTCCAGATTCTTGATGCCGTATTCTTTTACGGCTTCAGCGCAACGCTCTGCTGCAACCTGAGCTGCGAACGGAGTGGATTTGCGAGAACCACGGAAACCGGAACCACCGGCTGTTGCCCAACCCAATGCGTTACCCTGACGATCAGTAATAGTAACGATGGTGTTGTTGAAAGAAGCATGGATATGAGCCACGCCGTCAGAGACTTGTTTTCTTACACGTTTACGTGCACGAACTGGTGCCTTTGCCATTATTCAATCACCCCGATTATTTCTTGATCGGTTTGCGCGGACCCTTACGGGTACGTGCGTTGGTCTTAGTACGCTGACCGCGTACTGGCAGACCACGACGATGACGCAAACCGCGATAGCAACCAAGATCCATCAGGCGCTTGATGCTCATGCTGATTTCACGGCGCAGATCACCTTCAACGACAAATTTGGCAACTTCGTCACGCAGCGTGTCGATTTGTTCTTCAGACAGCTCACTGATCTTAACATCTTCAGCGATACCCGCTGCAGCCAGAATGGCTTTAGAACGGGTCTTGCCGACGCCGTAGATCGAAGTTAATGCGATCACAGCATGTTTCTGATCAGGAATGTTAATGCCTGCTATACGGGCCACTATGCACTCCTACTATTTAATATGTACGCACCATGCTGAAAAGCCCGTTTTCAGGATACTCAAATGGAAACGTACAGACATACAAAAGATTGGCTGGCTAATCTAGCCAGCTCAACCCAACTTTGCAAGAAAAATATGCGAAATAATCAGCCTTGGCGCTGTTTATGCTTCGGCTCGGCACTGCAAATCACACGGATGACACCATCACGCTTAACGATTTTGCAGTTACGGCATAATTTCTTGACGGAAGCACGAACTTTCATTTTTACTCTCCGTAACTTCTCAGGCGACCAGTTAGCGGCCGTAGCCTTTCAGGTTCGCCTTCTTCAATGCAGACTCATACTGACTGGACATCATCAGAGTTTGCACTTGAGCCATAAAGTCCATAATCACGACAACAACGATAAGCAGTGAGGTCCCACCGAAGTAGAACGGTACTTTCATTGCATCACGCATGAACTCCGGGATCAGGCAGATAAAAGTAATATAAAGCGCACCAACCAAAGTCAGGCGAGTCATTACTTTATCGATATACTTCGCCGTTTGCTCTCCCGGACGAATTCCTGGTACAAATGCACCGGACTTCTTCAGGTTATCTGCTGTTTCACGCGGGTTGAAGACCAACGCCGTGTAGAAGAAACAGAAGAAGATGATCGCAGACGCATAGAGTAACACATAAAGTGGTTGCCCAGGCTGCAAATACAGCGAAATTGTTGTCAGCCAGTTCCAACCAGTACCGCCCCCGAACCATGACGCGATGGTTGCCGGGAACAGAATAATACTGGAAGCGAAGATAGCCGGGATAACCCCCGCCATATTCACTTTCAGCGGTAAATGTGTGCTCTGTGCAGCATAGACACGACGACCCTGCTGACGTTTAGCGTAGTTCACCACAATGCGGCGTTGACCACGTTCAACGAAGACAACAAAGAACGTCACTGCAAATACTAATACTGCAACCAACAGCAACAGGAGGAAGTGCAGGTCGCCTTGACGCGCTTGCTCGATAGTATGGGCGATGGCCGGCGGGAGACCCGCAACGATACCGGCGAAGATAATGATTGAGATACCGTTACCGATACCTCGTTCAGTAATCTGTTCGCCGAGCCACATCAGGAACATGGTCCCTGTGACCAGACTTACAACAGCGGTGAAATAGAATGCAAAGCCTGGGTTTAATACCAGGCCCTGCATACCAGGCATATTCGGAAGACCGGTAGCAATACCGATCGACTGGAATATTGCCAGCACCAGAGTGCCGTAACGGGTGTACTGGCTAATCTTACGACGTCCAGACTCCCCTTCTTTCTTCAACTCTGCCAGGGCCGGATGAACGACCGTCAGCAGCTGGATAATAATTGATGCCGAAATGTACGGCATAATACCCAGTGCGAAAATAGAAGCACGGCTGAGAGCACCACCAGAGAACATGTTGAACATTTCAATGATGGTGCCTCGCTGTTGCTCAAGCAGTTTGGCAAGTACAGCGGCATCAATACCAGGGATCGGAATAAAAGAGCCAATACGGAACACAATCAGCGCGCCGATTACAAACAGCAGTCTGCGTTTCAGCTCGCCAAATCCACCTTTGGCACTTTGAAAATCTAATCCCGGTTGCTTAGCCATCTGCTACTTATTCCTCAATTTTACCGCCAGCAGCTTCGATAGCAGCACGAGCACCTTTAGTAACACGCAGGCCACGAACAGTTACCGGAGTAGAAACTTCACCAGCCAGGATCACTTTCGCGAACTCGATCTGGATACCGATAATGTTAGCCGCTTTCAGCGTGTTCAGGTCTACAACGCCGCCTTCAACTTTCGCCAGGTCAGACAGACGGATTTCCGCTGTGATCGCTGCTTTGCGAGAGGTGAAGCCGAACTTCGGCAGACGACGGTACAGTGGCATCTGGCCACCCTCGAAACCGCGACGTACGCCACCGCCAGAACGAGAGTTCTGACCTTTGTGACCACGACCACCGGTTTTGCCGAGGCCAGAACCGATACCACGACCCAGGCGTTTACCCGCCTTTTTAGAGCCTTCGGCCGGAGACAGAGTATTTAAACGCATCTCTTACTCCTCAACTTTAACCATGAAGTAAACCGCGTTGACCATACCACGAACAGCAGGAGTATCCTCGCGCTCAACGGTATGACCAATACGACGCAGACCCAGGCCAAGCAGCGTTGCCTTGTGTTTCGGCAGACGACCGATTGCACTGCGGGTTTGAGTGATTTTAATAGTCTTTGCCATGGTCAATTACCCCAGAATTTCTTCAACGGATTTACCACGCTTGGCAGCGACCATTTCTGGAGAATTCATATTTTCCAGGCCATCAATAGTTGCACGAACCACGTTGATCGGGTTGGTGGAACCATATGCTTTAGCCAGAACGTTATGAACTCCAGCAACTTCCAGAACGGCGCGCATTGCACCACCGGCGATGATACCGGTACCTTCGGAAGCTGGCTGCATGAATACACGAGAACCCGTGTGAACACCTTTAACTGGGTGTTGCAGGGTACCGTTGTTCAGCGCGACGTTAATCATATTGCGACGGGCTTTTTCCATCGCTTTCTGGATCGCTGCTGGAACTTCACGCGCTTTACCGTAACCAAAACCAACGCGACCGTTGCCATCACCCACTACAGTCAGAGCTGTGAAGGAGAAAATACGACCACCTTTAACGGTTTTAGATACGCGGTTTACCGCGATCAGCTTTTCCTGCAGTTCGCCAGCCTGTTTTTCGATGTGAGCCATCTTACACCTCTACCTTAGAACTGAAGGCCAGCTTCACGGGCAGCATCTGCCAGTGCCTGGACACGACCATGATATTGGAACCCGGAACGGTCAAAGGAAACATTGCTGATGCCTTTTTCCAGAGCGCGTTCAGCGACAGCTTTACCTACAGCTGCTGCGGCGTCTTTGTTACCGGTATACTTCAATTGTTCTGAGATAGCTTTTTCTACAGTAGAAGCAGCTACCAGAACTTCAGAACCGTTCGGTGCAATTACCTGTGCGTAAATATGACGCGGGGTACGATGTACCACCAGGCGAGTTGCACCCAGCTCTTTGAGCTTGCGGCGTGCGCGGGTCGCACGACGGATACGAGCAGATTTCTTATCCATAGTGTTACCTTACTTCTTCTTAGCCTCTTTGGTACGCACGACTTCGTCGGCGTAACGAACACCCTTGCCTTTATAAGGCTCAGGACGACGGTAGGCGCGCAGATCTGCTGCAACCTGACCGATCAGCTGTTTATCAGCGCCTTTCAGCACGATTTCAGTCTGAGTCGGGCATTCTGCAGTGATACCGGCCGGCAGCGGATGCTCAACAGGGTGTGAGAAGCCCAGAGACAGGCCTACTGCATTCCCTTTGATAGCTGCACGATAACCTACACCAACCAGCTGAAGCTTTTTAGTGAAGCCTTCGGTAACACCAACAACCATTGAGTTCAGCAGGGCACGCGCGGTACCAGCCTGAGCCCATCCATCCACGAAACCATCACGTGGACCGAAGGTCAGAGCGTTATCTGCATGTTTAACTTCAACAGCTTTGTTGAGGGTACGAGTCAGCTCGCCGTTTTTACCTTTGATCGTAATAACCTGACCGTCGATTTTTACATCAACGCCGGCAGGAATAACGACCGGTGCTTTAGCAACACGAGACATTCTTTCCTCCGATTAGGCTACGTAGCAGATAATTTCGCCACCAAGACCAGCCTGGCGCGCTGCACGATCAGTCATAACACCTTTAGAGGTAGAAACAACTGCGATACCAAGACCAGCCATTACTTTTGGCAGCTCATCTTTTTTCTTATAGATGCGCAGGCCTGGGCGGCTGACACGCTGAATGCTTTCTACAACAGCTTTACCCTGGAAATACTTGAGAGTAAGTTCCAGTTCCGGCTTGGTGTCGCCTTCAACTTTAAAATCTTCGATAAAACCTTCTTCCTTCAGCACGTTGGCAATTGCCACTTTCAGCTTGGCGGAAGGCATGGTGACCGCAACTTTGTTCGCGGCCTGACCGTTACGGATACGGGTCAGCATATCCGCGATCGGATCTTGCATGCTCATCTGTCTTTACTCCCGTGATTCAATTGGTAATTACCAGCTAGCCTTTTTCAAGCCTGGTACTTCACCGCGCATGGCGGCTTCACGCAGTTTGATACGGCTCAACCCAAACTTGCCCACATAACCATGTGGACGACCTGTTTGACGACAGCGGTTACGCTGACGAGACGGGCTGGAATCACGCGGCAGAGACTGCAGCTTGAGAACCGCATTCCAACGATCTTCGTCGGAAGCGTTCACATCAGAAATGATCGCTTTCAGTTCAGCGCGTTTAGCGAAGAATTTATCAGCTAAAGCTACGCGCTTTACTTCGCGTGCTTTCATTGATTGCTTAGCCATTCAGTAACCCTACCTTACTTGCGGAACGGGAAGTCAAAGGCAGCCAGCAGAGCACGGCCTTCTTCATCAGATTTCGCAGTAGTGGTAATGGTAATATCCAAACCACGCACGCGGTCGACTTTATCGTAGTCGATTTCTGGGAAGATGATCTGCTCACGGACACCCATGCTGTAGTTACCACGACCGTCGAAAGACTTAGCGGACAAGCCACGGAAGTCACGGATACGTGGAACAGCAATAGTGATCAGGCGCTCAAGGAACTCCCACATGCGTTCGCCACGCAGAGTTACTTTACAGCCGATCGGATAGCCCTGACGGATTTTGAAGCCTGCAACAGATTTGCGTGCTTTGGTGATCAGCGGTTTTTGACCGGAGATTGCTGTCAGGTCAGCTGCTGCGTTATCCAGCAGTTTCTTGTCAGCGATCGCTTCACCAACACCCATGTTCAGGGTGATCTTCTCGACCCGAGGGACTTGCATGACAGAATTGTAGTTAAACTCAGTCATGAGTTTGTTAACTACTTCGTCTTTGTAGTAATCATGCAGTTTCGCCATCGTACTACTCCAAATTACTTGATAGTTTCGCTGTTAGACTTGAAGAAACGGACTTTTTTACCGTCTTCGAATCTAAAGCCTACACGGTCAGCCTTACCGGTAGCCGCATTGAAGATTGCAACGTTAGAAACCTGAATAGCAGCTTCTTTTTCAACGATGCCGCCTGGTTGGTTCAGGGCCGGAACCGGCTTCTGATGTTTCTTAACCAGGTTGATACCTTCAACGACGAGTTTGCCGGAAGACAGAACATTTTTTACTTTACCGCGTTTACCTTTATCTTTACCGGTTAACACGATAACTTCGTCATCACGACGGATTTTCGCTGCCATGATTCGCTCCTTAGAGTACTTCTGGTGCCAGAGAGATAATTTTCATGAACTTCTCAGTACGAAGTTCACGAGTTACCGGCCCAAAGATACGCGTGCCGATAGGCTGCTCGCTGTTATTGTTTAAAATAACGCATGCATTACCATCGAAGCGAATGACAGAACCGTCAGGGCGACGAACACCCTTCTTGGTGCGCACCACTACCGCCTTCAGCACATCACCTTTTTTGACCTTACCACGTGGAATTGCTTCCTTGATGGTGATCTTGATGATGTCGCCTACGCCTGCGTAGCGACGGTGCGAGCCACCCAGAACCTTGATACACATTACGCGACGTGCACCGGAGTTGTCGGCGACGTTCAGCATAGTCTGTTCTTGGATCATTTTAGTGCTCCGCTAATGTCAACTACTACCTGAGACTCTAAAATCAGAGCCGTTAAAAAGCCCCATATCGAGGGCGCGGCATTATAACACCGCTTCTGCAATATGGGTAGAAAAAATAAACGGCTCATCGCTGAGCCGTTTATTCGTATTGAGAATGCGTACTCTATTACAGAACCGCTTTCTCTACAACGCGAACCAGCGTCCAGGACTTAGTCTTGGACAGTGGACGGCATTCACGGATTTCAACCTTGTCGCCGATACCACATTCGTTGTTCTCGTCATGTACGTGCAGTTTGGTCGTACGCTTGATGAATTTACCGTAGATCGGGTGTTTCACAAAACGTTCGATAGCTACAACAATGGATTTCTCCATTTTATCGCTAACAACACGACCTTGCAGAGTACGGATTTTATCGGTCATTACGCACCCGCCTTCTGAGTCAGTAAAGTCTTAACGCGCGCAACATTGCGACGCACTTGCTTCAGCAGGTGAGTCTGTTGCAGCTGGCCACTTGCAGCCTGCATACGCAGGTTGAACTGCTCACGCAGCAGGTTCAGCAGCTCAGCGTTCAGCTCTTCAACGCTTTTTTCACGCAGCTCTTTTGCTTTCATTACATCACCGTCTTAGTTACAAAGGTGGTTTTGATAGGCAGTTTCGCTGCTGCCAGGCCGAAGGCTTCACGGGCCAGCTCTTCCGGAACACCGTCCATTTCATAAAGGACTTTGCCCGGTTGGATCAAGGCAACCCAGTACTCCACGTTACCTTTACCTTTACCCATACGAACTTCCAGTGGCTTCTCGGTGATCGGTTTGTCCGGGAATACACGGATCCAGATCTTACCTTGACGCTTAACTGCACGGGTCATTGCACGACGTGCTGCTTCGATCTGACGTGCAGTCAGACGACCACGGCCAACAGCTTTCAGACCGAAAGTGCCGAAGCTAACATCCGTACCCTGCGCCAGACCACGGTTGCGGCCTTTGTGCACTTTACGGAATTTTGTACGCTTTGGTTGTAACATCAGCGACGCTCCTTATTTACGGCCTTTACGCTGCTGCTTTTTAGGTTGAGCAGCCGGTTTTTCCGGTTGTTCAACAGCAGCCATACCACCCAGGATCTCACCTTTGAAGATCCATACCTTAACGCCGATTACACCGTAAGTGGTGTGCGCTTCAGAGGTGTTGTAGTCGATGTCAGCACGCAGAGTGTGCAGCGGTACGCGACCTTCGCGGTACCATTCGGTACGTGCGATTTCCGCGCCGCCCAGACGGCCGCTAACTTCAACTTTGATACCTTTAGCGCCCAGACGCATTGCGTTCTGTACAGCACGCTTCATAGCACGACGGAACATAACACGACGTTCCAGCTGAGAAGTGATGCTGTCAGCAACCAATTTAGCGTCCAGTTCAGGCTTACGAACTTCAGCGATATTGATCTGTGCAGGAACGCCAGCGATATCCGCTACGACCTTGCGCAGTTTTTCTACGTCTTCGCCTTTCTTACCGATAACGATGCCAGGGCGAGCAGTGTGAATAGTCACACGGATGCTCTTAGCTGGACGCTCGATAACGATACGAGATACAGACGCTTTAGCCAGTTCCTTAGTCAGGTACTGACGTACTTTAAAATCGCTGTCCAGGTTGTCAGCGAATTCTTTGGTGTTCGCAAACCAGGTAGAGTTCCATGGTTTTACAATACCCAGGCGAATACCATTAGGATGTACTTTCTGACCCATTGCTAGTCTCCAGAGTCTCAGCGATCGGACACAACCACAGTAATGTGGCTGGTGCGCTTCAGGATGCGATCTGCACGACCTTTCGCACGCGGCATAATGCGCTTCATGCTTGGGCCTTCATCTACGAAAATTTTCGCGACTTTCAGATCGTCGATGTCAGCGCCATCGTTGTGTTCAGCGTTAGCAATGGCAGATTCCAGTACTTTCTTGACCAATACCGCAGCTTTCTTGTTGGTATAGGTCAGGATGTCCAGGGCCTGCGACACTTTCTTACCGCGAATCAGGTCAGCAACAAGGCGAACCTTCTGTGCAGAAGAACGAGCATGGCGATGTTGAGCTAAAGTTTCCATCTCTTCCTCCTACCTTATTTCTTCTTCGCTTTTTTATCAGCAGCGTGGCCGCGATAAGTACGAGTCGGTGCGAATTCACCCAGTTTGTGACCAACCATTTCGTCGGTAACAAAGACTGGAACGTGCTGACGACCATTATGGACAGCGATGGTCAAACCGATCATGTTAGGAAAGATCGTTGAACGACGGGACCAAGTGCGCAGGGGCTTCTTGTCTCCGCTTTCCACCGCTTTCTCTACCTTCTTCAGCAAGTGCAGGTCAATAAAAGGACCTTTCTTGAGAGAACGTGGCATGGCTTATCCTCTAAAATTATTTGCTACGGCGACGTACGATAAATTTATCAGTACGCTTGTTGCTGCGGGTCTTCTTACCTTTGGTCTGAACGCCCCACGGAGTTACCGGGTGCTTACCAAAGTTACGACCTTCACCACCACCATGTGGGTGGTCGACTGGGTTCATCGCAGTACCGCGAACGGTAGGACGAACACCACGCCAGCGTGCAGCACCAGCTTTACCCAGAACGCGCAGCATATGCTCAGCATTGCCAACTTCGCCCAGAGTAGCGCGGCAGTCTGCTTCGACTTTACGCATTTCACCAGAACGCAGACGCAGGGTGACATAAGCACCGTCACGCGCAACGATCTGAACGTAAGTACCCGCGGAACGCGCCAGCTGACCGCCTTTACCTGGTTTCATTTCTACGTTATGAACGGTAGAACCAACCGGGATATTGCGCATCGGCAGGGTGTTGCCTGCTTTGATTGCAGCATCAACGCCAGACTGAATCTGGTCGCCAGCTTTCAGGCCTTTAGGGGCCAGGATGTAACGGCGTTCGCCATCTTTGTACAGAACCAGCGCGATGTTCGCGGAACGGTTCGGATCGTACTCAAGACGCTCAACAACTGCTGGGATACCGTCTTTGTTGCGTTTGAAGTCAACAATACGATAAGCCTGCTTGTGGCCACCACCGATGTGACGAGTGGTGATACGGCCATTGTTGTTACGACCACCGGATTTGCTGTTTTTTTCCAGCAACGGAGCAAAAGGTTTGCCCTTGTGCAGCTCAGGGTTAACCACTTTAACTACGTGGCGACGACCCGGAGATGTCGGTTTACATTTAACAACTGCCATTGTATTACTCCTCCGACTTACTCAGCGCCGCCAACGAAGTCCAGGTTCTGGCCTTCTTTCAGGGTGACGTAAGCTTTTTTCCAGTCGCTACGACGACCGATACGCTGTCCGTGACGTTTAACTTTCCCTTTAACTACCAGGGTGTTAACGACTTCGACTTCGACTTCAAACAGTTTCTGCACAGCAGCTTTGATCTCTGCTTTGGTCGCGTCTTTAGCAACTTTGAGAACGATGGTGTTTGTTTTTTCCATCGCAGTAGACGCTTTTTCAGAAACGTGCGGTGCGCGCAGCACCTTCAGCAGACGTTCTTCACGAATCATGCCAGCATCTCCTCAACTTGCTTAACAGCATCAGCAGTCATTACGACTTTGTCGAAGGCGATCAGGCTAACCGGGTCGATACCAGTCGCGTCGCGTACGTCAACCTTGTGCAGGTTACGCGCGGCCAGGAACAGGTTCTCGTCCAGCTCACCGGTGATGATCAGCACATCTTCCAGAGCCATGTCTTTCAGTTTCTGTGCCAGCAGCTTAGTTTTAGGCGCTTCAACAGAGAACTTCTCGACAACGATCAGACGATCCTGACGTACCAGTTCGGACAGAATGCTTTTCAGCGCGCCGCGGTACATCTTTTTGTTAACTTTTTGACTGTGGTCCTGTGGACGCGCAGCGAAGGTCACGCCACCTGAACGCCAGATCGGGCTCTTGATAGAACCTGAACGCGCACGGCCGGTACCTTTCTGGCGCCATGGCTTTTTGCCTGAACCAGTTACTTCAGCACGAGTCTTCTGAGCACGAGTACCCTGACGAGCACCAGCTGCATAAGCAACAACAACCTGGTGAACCAGCGCTTCGTTGAAATCACGACCGAAGGTAGTTTCGGAAACAGTCAGCGCGCTCTGCGCGTCTTTCAATACTAATTCCATTGCTATCCCCTTACGCCTTCACAGCTGGTTTAACGATCAGGTCGCTACCGGTTGCACCCGGGACCGCACCTTTAACCAGCAGCAGGTTGCGCTCAGCGTCAACACGTACTACGTCCAGGCTCTGAACGGTTACACGTTCGTTGCCCAGCTGACCTGCCATTTTCTTGCCTTTGAACACTTTGCCCGGAGTCTGGTTCTGACCGATAGAACCCGGAACGCGGTGAGACAAGGAGTTACCGTGAGTAGCGTCCTGGGTACGGAAGTTCCAGCGCTTAACGGTACCAGCAAAACCTTTACCTTTAGAGGTACCGGTTACGTCAACTTTTTTAATGTCAGCAAACAGCTCAACGCTAATGTCCTGACCTACGGTGAACTCTTCGCCTTCAGCAAGACGGAATTCCCACAGACCACGGCCAGCTTCAACGCCAGCTTTAGCGAAGTGACCCGCTTCTGGTTTGGTTACACGGTTAGCTTTTTTAGCACCAGTGGTAACCTGAATAGCGCGGTAGCCATCGTTAGCCAGATCTTTAACCTGAGTAACGCGGTTTGCTTCAACTTCGATTACGGTTACTGGGATAGAAACGCCATCTTCAGTGAAGATGCGGGTCATACCCACTTTTTTACCGACTAAACCAATCATTGTTTCAACCTCTCAATCGCTCGATGACCTGATTAACCCAGGCTGATCTGCACGTCTACACCGGCAGCCAGATCCAGACGCATCAGAGCATCAACGGTTTTCTCAGTTGGCTCAACGATGTCAACCAGACGCTTGTGAGTGCGGATTTCGTACTGATCACGCGCATCTTTGTTAACGTGCGGAGAGATCAGAACGGTAAAGCGCTCTTTGCGGGTCGGCAGCGGGATCGGACCACGGACTTGCGCACCAGTGCGCTTAGCAGTCTCGACGATTTCCGCGGTTGATTGATCGATCAGACGATGATCAAACGCTTTAAGGCGGATACGGATTCTTTGGTTCTGCATGAGACCAGAGCTCCAATTATTTTATAAACGAAAATGATTACTCCTCAAACCCATTACGATTGATGGGAGAGTGTAACCGTTCTTACGTAGCTCCCCAATTGGGAGCATTGTTGAGTAACAAAGTGAGCTACTCTGGTTCAGATTGAACCCGCCGTCAATTACGACAAGCCCGCGCATTATACGTAAATCTGGGGAAGACGCAAGTGCCGTTTAGAAATTAAGCGCTAAAGACGTACTCTGCGTAAGGCCTCGCATTTTTTTATGCAAAGTATCCCCCTTCTCAACTCTTTGTCTGAAGCCGCTACGCAATTGCTGTTTTTGCACATTGCCGGACATGCAGATTATTACGAGTATGCGCTCAAACCGTTTTGAGACTCTCGCCATGCTACTGTCCCTCCCCTTTCTGCTGATCTATTTTGCTTTATCGGCCTTGCTTGTTCGCACCGATATTCGCACGGGGCTTCTTCCCGATAAATTTCTTTGCCCGCTGCTATGGACCGGCCTGCTTTACCAGCTGTGCCTCCATCCTGATTTTTTGCCGAGCGCGGTGGTGGGTGCGCTGGCAGGATACGCCGGATTCGCCGTTATCTATTGGGGATATCGGCTCATCTGCCGACGTGAAGGTATGGGATATGGCGACATAAAATATCTGGCGGCGCTGGGGGCATGGCATGGCTGGTGTGTACTGCCAGTACTGGCACTCGTAGCCGCGTTAATGGCTCTGCTGTATCTGGTTGCTTTCTCGTTGTTTACTCCTGATAAGCAAACATTAAAAAACCCACTGCCTTTTGGGCCATTTCTGGCGGCAGCGGGTTTATGCGTTGGCTGGGAAAGCCTGATTAACTTTCCACTTTGATCTGAGACTGAAGGTAGTTCTGTAGGCCAATTTTGCTAATGAGATCCAGTTCGGTCTCAAGCCAGTCGATGTGCCCTTCTTCATCGGCCAGGATCTGGATCATCATATCGCGGCTGACGTAGTCATGTACGCTGTCCGCATAGGCAATGGCTTCACGCAGGTCTTTTGCACCCTCCAGCTCCAGCCGGAGATCAGAACGCAGCATCTCTTCGACATCTTCTCCGATGCCCAGTTTTCCGAGATCCTGTAGGTTAGGAATGCCTTCGAGGAATAAAATACGCTCAATGTATTTATCGGCGTGTTTCATTTCATCAATGGACTCATGGTATTCAACATCGTTGAGGCGAGTCAGTCCCCAGTTTTTGAACATTCTTGCATGGAGAAAATACTGATTGATTGCGACAAGCTCATTTCCCAATAATTTATTGAGATAACTTATGATTTTAACATCACCTTTCATTATATAGTCCCTCCGCTTCCACTCATTGAAGCGTAGATCGGGCTACGGGGATGTCAAAAAAAAGATAGAGGCTTACGCGATCTCTTTGAATTCCGGGATCTGCATCAGTTCGTCCTGCATGATCTCACGCGCTGCGCGAACGCATTTACCGCATTGATTTCCCACCGGAACAAACTTGCGAAGCTGCTGGAAAGATTGTGGTTGAAACTGGCGAACGGCCTGACGAATTTTTTTGTCGCTTACACCATTACATAAACAAACGTACATAAAGACTCCCGTTCAAAATATGCGCAAAGTGTAAGTGAGAATGGTTATGATTACAATAGCACAGGCGCCGGAATACGTGGCGGGAGAAGACAAAAAATGCGAATTTTTATGACAGCGACTTTACGGTAGAAAACAAAAAAGGACGCCGAAGCGTCCTTTTTATTTCAGGGATAATTAATTAGCCCAGAACTTTAGCAACAACGCCCGCGCCAACGGTACGGCCGCCTTCACGGATTGCGAAACGCAGACCGTCGTCCATCGCGATTGGGTGGATCAGAGTCACAACCATCTTGATGTTGTCGCCTGGCATTACCATCTCTACGCCTTCTGGCAGTTCGATGGTACCGGTCACGTCAGTTGTACGGAAGTAGAACTGTGGACGGTAGCCTTTGAAGAACGGAGTATGACGGCCGCCTTCGTCTTTGGACAGAATGTACACTTCAGATTCGAACTTGGTGTGTGGCTTGATTGAGCCTGGCTTCGCCAGAACCTGACCACGTTCGATTTCTTCACGTTTGATACCACGCAGCAGAACACCAACGTTCTCACCAGCACGGCCTTCGTCCAGCAGTTTGCGGAACATTTCAACGCCAGTACAGGTAGACTTCGCAGTCTCTTTGATACCAACGATTTCAACTTCTTCACCAACTTTGATGATACCGCGCTCTACACGACCGGTAACAACGGTACCACGACCGGAGATGGAGAATACGTCTTCGATTGGCAGCAGGAATGGCTTGTCAATCGCACGCTCTGGTTCTGGGATGTAAGAATCCAGGTAGCCAGCCAGTTCGATGATTTTCTCTTCCCACTCTGCTTCGCCTTCCAGCGCTTTCAGCGCGGAACCACGAACGATTGGAGTGTCGTCGCCTGGGAAATCGTACTGAGACAGCAGTTCACGAACTTCCATCTCTACCAGTTCCAGCAGCTCTTCGTCATCAACCATGTCGCACTTGTTCAGGAACACGATGATGTAAGGAACGCCTACCTGACGACCCAGCAGGATGTGTTCACGAGTCTGAGGCATAGGGCCGTCAGTCGCAGCAACAACCAGGATCGCGCCGTCCATCTGCGCAGCACCGGTGATCATGTTTTTAACATAGTCGGCGTGGCCTGGGCAGTCTACGTGTGCGTAGTGGCGAGTCGGGGTGTCATACTCAACGTGAGAGGTGTTGATGGTGATACCACGAGCTTTTTCTTCTGGTGCGTTATCGATCTGATCGAAAGCACGAGCAGCACCGCCGTAGGTTTTAGCCAGTACGGTAGTGATTGCAGCAGTCAGGGTAGTTTTACCATGGTCAACGTGGCCGATAGTACCAACGTTGACGTGCGGTTTTGTACGTTCAAATTTTTCTTTAGACACGGCTATATTCCTTACTATAGTGCTCTCCCCTTCGGAGAGAGCACGGGACTTAGGTTTTAATCCTGTGGATTACTTACCACGGGCTTCGATAACGGCCTGAGCAACGTTGTTCGGCGCATCATCATACTTCAGGAATTCCATAGTGTATGATGCACGACCTTTGGTCAGAGAACGCAGCTGAGTTGCATATCCGAACATTTCAGACAGCGGAACTTCAGCGTGGATCTTAACGCCAGTTACTTCGGATTCCTGACCACGCAGCATACCGCGACGACGGCTCAAGTCACCGATAACGTCACCGGTGTTCTCTTCAGGAGTTTCTACTTCAACCTTCATGATCGGCTCAAGCAGAACTGGTTTTGCTTTCTTAAAGCCTTCTTTAAAGGCAATAGACGCAGCCAGTTTAAACGCCAGTTCAGAGGAGTCAACGTCGTGGTAAGAACCGAAGTGCAGACGAACACCCATGTCTACAACCGGGTAACCAGCCAGAGGACCAGCTTTCAGCTGCTCCTGGATGCCTTTATCAACGGCAGGGATGTATTCGCCAGGAATTACACCACCTTTGATGTCGTTGATGAACTCGTAACCTTTCGGGTTAGAGCCCGGCTCCAGTGGGTACATGTCGATCACAACGTGACCGTACTGACCGCGACCACCAGACTGCTTAGCGTGTTTACCTTCAACGTCGGTAACTTTCGCGCGAATCGCTTCGCGGTAAGCAACCTGAGGTTTACCCACGTTCGCTTCAACGTTGAATTCACGCTTCATACGGTCAACGATGATGTCCAGGTGCAGTTCACCCATACCAGCGATGATGGTCTGGTTAGATTCTTCATCAGTCCATACACGGAATGATGGGTCTTCTTTCGCCAGACGGCCCAGAGCCAGACCCATTTTTTCCTGGTCAGCTTTGGTTTTTGGTTCAACTGCGATGGAGATTACCGGCTCAGGGAATTCCATACGCTCCAGAATGATCGGGTGATCCGGGTCACACAGAGTGTCACCAGTGGTCACGTCTTTCAGACCGATAGCAGCAGCGATGTCGCCCGCACGAACTTCTTTGATCTCTTCACGTTTGTTAGCGTGCATCTGTACGATACGGCCAAAACGTTCACGCGCCGCTTTCACGGAGTTCAGGATGGTGTCACCGGAGTTAACCACACCAGAGTAAACGCGGAAGAAGGTCAGGTTACCCACGAATGGGTCGGTAGCAATTTTGAACGCCAGTGCAGAGAATGGCTCTTCATCACTTGCGTGACGCTCAGCCGGAGTATCTTTACCGTCGTCCAGGATGCCGTTGATCGCAGGAACGTCAATCGGGGATGGCAGGTAGTCAACTACCGCATCCAGCATCGCCTGAACACCTTTGTTCTTGAACGCAGAACCACAGGTTACCAGGATGATTTCGTTGTTCAGAACGCGCTGACGCAGAGCAGATTTGATCTCTTGCTCAGACAGTTCTTCACCACCCAGGTATTTTTCCATCAGCTCTTCAGAAGCTTCTGCTGCGGATTCGATCAGGTTCTGGTGCCATTCGTCAGCCAGGTCCTGCATCTCTGCCGGGATATCTTCGTATTCGAAGGTAACGCCCGCATCTGCTTCGTTCCAGTTGATGGCTTTCATTTTCACCAGGTCGATAACGCCGGTGAAACCTTCTTCAGCACCAATTGCCAGCTGAAGCGGAACAGGGTTCGCGCCCAGACGGGTTTTGATCTGGCCAACAACTTTCAGGAAGTTAGCACCCATACGGTCCATTTTGTTAACGAACGCGATGCGTGGAACTTTATATTTGTTTGCCTGACGCCATACGGTTTCAGACTGTGGCTGAACACCACCAACTGCGCAATAAACCATTACCGCGCCGTCAAGAACACGCATGGAACGTTCTACTTCGATGGTGAAGTCAACGTGCCCTGGGGTGTCGATGATGTTTACGCGATGCGGTTCGTACTGCTTAGCCATACCTGACCAGAATGCAGTAGTCGCTGCGGAGGTGATAGTAATACCACGCTCCTGCTCCTGTTCCATCCAGTCCATGGTGGCTGCGCCGTCATGAACTTCACCGATTTTATGGTTTACACCGGTGTAGAACAGAATACGTTCGGTAGTAGTGGTTTTACCGGCGTCGATGTGCGCACTGATACCGATGTTACGGTAGCGTGCGATGGGTGTTGTACGAGCCATTTGATTCCTCGTTTATATCTTTAGGCGTTCAGTTAAGTTACCCAGAGCGGGCGGCTTCTCTGAAGCGCCCGCCTGGTGACTACGACTCCGAAGGGATTACCAACGGTAGTGTGCGAACGCCTTGTTGGCTTCTGCCATACGGTGAACGTCTTCACGTTTCTTAACTGCGGTACCTTTGTTTTCCGCAGCATCAGAAAGTTCGTTCGCCAGACGCAGAGCCATGGATTTATCACCGCGTTTACGAGCAGCTTCAACGATCCAACGCATTGCCAGAGCATTACGACGAACCGGACGAACTTCAACTGGAACCTGATAAGTAGAACCACCAACGCGGCGAGACTTAACTTCTACAGTCGGGCGCACGTTGTCGAGAGCGACTTCGAAGGCTTCCAGTTCATTTTTACCAGAACGCTGAGCCAGGGTCTCCAGCGCGCTGTATACGATTGCTTCTGCGGTAGATTTTTTACCATCTACCATCAGGATATTTACAAATTTTGCCAGCAGTTCTGATCCGAATTTCGGATCTGGAAGAATTTTACGCTGACCAATGACGCGACGACGTGGCATGGGATTACTCCGTTGTTAATTCAGGATTGTCCAAAACTCTACGAGTTTAGTTTGACATTAAGATAAATCAGTTTGGCCTTACTTAACGGAGAACCATTAAGCCTTAGGACGCTTCACGCCGTACTTGGAGCGAGCCTGCTTACGGTCTTTAACACCTGAGCAGTCCAGCGCACCACGAACGGTGTGGTAACGAACACCCGGAAGGTCTTTAACACGACCGCCACGGATCAGGATCACGGAGTGCTCCTGAAGGTTGTGACCTTCACCACCGATGTAGGAAGTCACTTCAAAACCGTTAGTCAAACGCACACGGCATACTTTACGCAGTGCGGAGTTTGGTTTTTTAGGAGTGGTGGTATATACACGAGTACATACGCCACGTTTCTGCGGGCAGGCTTCCAGCGCAGGCACGTTGCTTTTTGCAACTTTGCGTGCACGTGGTTTGCGTACCAGCTGGTTAACTGTTGCCATTAAATAGCTCCTGGTTTTAGCTTTTGCTTCGTAAACACGTAATAAAACGACCTCATACAATATGAGGACGCGAAATTTTAGGGCTACGTCGAAAAGGTGTCAAGAAATATACAGCGATCTCAAATCACCAGTTCATTTGACTGGCGTGCGTCACAGTAAGATTGACGAAATCAGTATAGCCAACCACGTCAATTTTGGCTGAAATTTGACCAGAAAGACCCCGCGCATCCAGATCCTCTTTCAGCGCAGAGACTGTAATGGGGGCATTCGCGAGGATTTCAACAAAACGGCTGCCTTCAAGCGCCGCGAGCACGCCATCCTGAATCAGCAGCAGATCATCACCTTCGCGCAGCATGCTCAGTAACGTGTCGATATCACATTGCCACGGTGAACGGCTCAGGGTATGGAGCATGACAGCCTCAGAAAGTCAGAACGGTATCGTAGTGAGAGAGTTGTTCGCGCAGCGCAGCAGATGTCAGGATCGTCACGTCCAGCACGAACGGTGTTATCTCGTTTAACCCACGCGCGGCCAGCGAGTCGGCGCACACATAGAAGGTTTCAATGTCATAGAGCGGCAGAACTTTAAAGGTCGCAATGTAGTCGCGCGCAAGAATGGCCTGCGGTTGTTGGCCTGCAAGAAGCTGGAATACGCCATCGCCTAAAAAGAAGACGCCGATATCTTCGGTTAATGCCGATGTCGCGAGCAATGCATCCAGCCCTTCCCGGCCTGAAGCGCTGCCATGCGGCGCAGAAGTAAAAACAAACGCTACGCGCTTCATCAAAATTGCACCACTCTGTCGCAGGTCAACGCCGCCTGTGCCAGGGCACCTAGACCACTGAGGGAAAAGCCCGGTTGCAGGTTAGCCCCCGCCAGACCAAGGCGTTCGGCTTCGGTCGCATCCGTCACGCCGCGACGCAGTGCCGCCGCGACGCAGATATGCAGGTCAACGCCCTGCGTTTCGTTTAATTTTTGCCAGGCGCGCACAAGGTCAAACTCATCGCTCGCCGGGGACGTAAACTGGTTCGCGTTATAGACCCCTTCACGATAGAAGAAGACGCTTGCCAGTTCATGACCGGCATCAAGCAGCGCATGGGCAAACTGTAGCGCGCTGCTGGCCTGCTGGGTACCGTACGCCGGGCCCGTCACCATTAACGCAAAACGCATTACTTGTCTTGTCCCAGAAAGTCGCCGCTTTTGAACTGGCGAATATAGAGGTAAACCGTGTGTTTGGAGATATTCAGGCGATCGGCCACCTGGTTGATGGCATCTTTGATATCAAAAATCCCTTTCTCATAGAGGTTCAGGACGATCTGACGATTCTTGGCGTTGTTGGATACGTTGCGATCGGCATTCACCTCTTCAATGGTGAACTCCAGCGTCTGGGTCACGAGATCCTCAACCGAAGAAGCAAAGTTCACCGATGAGCCCACGTCCGGCGTTTCTGGCGGGATGAAGGTGCTCATGATTTGCGAGAATGGCACATCAAGGTTCATGTTGATGCACAGCAAACCGATTACCCGGTGTTCGCGGTTTCTAATCGCGATCGTTTCTGATTTCATCAGCACGCCGCTTTTGGCGCGGGTGAAATAGCATTTTGAGACGCTGCTGTCCGCGCCGGTCATGTCATGCAACATACGCAATGCAAGGTCGGTGATTGGCGAACCAATTTTACGGCCAGTGTGCTCACCATTCGCAATGCGGATAGCGGAACACTTAAGATCTTGCAGGGAATGCAATACGATTTCGCAGTGGGAACCAATGAGCATCGCTAACCCGTCCACTACCGCTTCGTAGGATTTCAGAATATCGAAGTCGGTCTGATCAAATGGACGTTGATCCAGCAAATCAAGTTCACTGGTTTCGTTGGTTAAAAGCGACCTGGACATGAAAAAAACACTCCTTTTCAGGAGCCTGTCGTTAGGTTTTCAGGGCAGGCTCATTATCTACACGGACAACTAAATTAATACAGCGTGTATAACGCTTTCCAGTGTTAATTATATCTGCCCCACAATAAAAAAACCGCCGCCTGTAAAGGCGGCGGTTTTTTTCAGCATTACTTCTTAGCTGCTGCGGCTTTGTCGTCAGCCGGTGCGTCTGTTTTCGCATCCGCTTTCGGCGCCGGTTTGATGTCCAACAGTTCTACATCAAATACCAGCGTGGAGTTAGCCGGGATACCCGGAACGCCGGTTTTGCCGTAAGCCAGATCCGGTGGGATGACCAGCTTGATTTTACCGCCTTTCTTGATGTTCTTCAGGCCTTCGGTCCAGCCCGGGATCACACCATCCAGACGGAAGGAGAGAGGCTCACCACGGGTATAAGAGTTATCGAACTCTTTACCGTCGATCAGCGTACCTTTGTAGTTCACCACAACGGTGTCGCTGTCTTTAGGCGCGTCGCCAGTACCTTCTTTCTCAACCTTATAGATCAGGCCAGTAGAAGACGTTTTAACGCCTTTCTCTTTAGCGAACTTGTCGCGGTAGGCTTTGCCTTTCGCTTCGTTATCTTTTGCATCTGCTTCCATCTTGGTCTGAGCGGCGCCTTTCACGCGCGCTTCAAACGCTTGCAGAGTCTGCTCGATTTCCTGGTCAGACAGTTTGCTCTTGTCTGCGAACGCATCCTGGACCCCTGCGATCAGCTGGTTTTTGTCCAGTTTGATGCCCAGTTTCTCTTGTTCTTTCAGAGAGTTTTCCATGTAACGACCCAGAGACGCGCCAAGTGCGTAGGCGGATTTCTGGTCGTCATTTTTGAATGCCGCTTTGCTGTCTGTAGTCGCAGCAGGCTTCGCAGCAGTATCAGCAGCGAAAGACAGCGGCGCATTGAGCGCTACAGCCATAGTGGTCGCCAGCAGCGTAACTTTAAACAGTGATTTCATCCATATCTCCAGGACCTGAGGTCTCTCACCCCAGTGTTAAACGTAAATGAGTGACGTACTATAAAACGTTGTGGAAGAAATCTACAGACAGACTCCCCCGAATGTCGCTTCTTTTCAGACTATTTTTGTTTAAATAAGTTTCTTGTCAGGGAGATGGATACTGTACTTAAGGAAAAAGTCAGCTAAACTTCGCCGCCGCTGGTCCATTATGGCGAACGACAGATAAACGAGGTGAATGATGAAGGATACAACGATCGAAGCGAGACTGGCTGAGCTGGAAAGCCGCCTGGCTTTTCAGGACATCACCATCGAAGAACTGAACCAGACCGTGACGGCCCATGAGCTTGAAATGGCAAAACTGCGCGATCACATGCGCCTGCTGACGGAAAAGCTGAAGGCCACGCAGCCGTCAAACATTGCCTCTCAGTCAGAAGAGACGCCACCACCTCATTATTGAGGCGTAAAAAAAGCGGGATTATCCCGCTTTTTTATTTTCCGGAGTACGGAATCAGTGGCAACCGCAGCCGCCGTTACCGCAACCACCTTTACCGTGGCCGTGGTCATGACCATGGTCGTGGCCGTGACCACCGCAGCAGCCGTCATGGCCGTGATCGTGGTCATGGTCGTGACCGTGCGCACCGTGAACGTGGCCATGAGCCAGCTCTTCTTCAGTCGCTTCACGGATCGCAACAACTTCTACGTTGAACTTCAGGTTCTGACCCGCCAGCATGTGGTTGCCGTCAACTACAACGTGGTCGTCTTCAACTTCAGTGATTTCAACCGGAACCGGACCCTGGTCAGTTTCCGCCAGGAAGCGCATGCCAACCTGCAACTCGTCAACGCCCATGAATACGTCTTTAGGAACGCGCTGAACCAGGTTGTCGTCATACTGACCGTAAGCGTCGTTCGCGCCTACAGCAACGTCGAATTTGTCGCCAACTTCATGGCCTTCCAGCGCCGTTTCCAGGCCGGAAATCAGGGAACCGTGACCATGCAGGTAGTCCAGCGGCGCACTCACCGGAGACTCATCAACCAACACACCGTCTTCTGTACGTACCTGATAGGCCAGGCTGACCACCAGGTCTTTTGCTACTTTCATGATATCTCCTGAGCGTGGGAAAATTGCTGGCGCAGATTGTAGCGGAAATCTGCACCCGTGTACCCTTAAGCTTAAAAAAACTCAGAGCATATCGCTAGTCTGGATGAAAAATGCCGATCACTTGCTCTTCTTTGCGAACATGATCGCGGGCTTCTTTGTCGGCCTCACGCATCTGGTGACCGCACTTAACACATTCAACGATATCGATATTATTTTCACGCCACATGGCCAGCGTATCTTGCGCCTGGCAGGATGGGCATTTTGCGCCCGCGATAAAGCGTTTACGTACAGCCATCTTTCGTTACCCTTTATTCAAATTCATCCCAGCCGTCGAGCTGGCGTCGTTCCTGTTGCATCTCACGCTGGAAGATCTCCTCCAGTTCGCGACGCGCTTCCCGCACGCGGGAGATCTGCGCCGTGTCGCTGTGCACGGGCATCAGTTCACGCAGCATTCGCATATCCAGCCTGCGGAAATGCATCTGGGCGCGTTGCGCCTGATGAGGATGCATACCCAGCGAAACCAGCGCCTTGCGTCCCAGCTCCAGCGCGCTGGAGAAGGTTTCGCGGGAGAAGTGTTTCACACCCGCCTGCAAAAGTTCGTGAGCCTCCACACGTCCACGCGCACGCGCCAGAATATGCAGATGCGGGAAATGCTGCTGGCACAGCTCCACCAGCTTCATCGTGTCTTCCGGATCGTTACAGGTGATGACGATGGACTCCGCAGCCTCTGCGCCCGCCGAGCGCAACAGCTCAAGCTGCGTCGCATCGCCGTAGTACACCTTATAACCATATTTGCGCATCAGGTTGACGGCGCTGATATCGCGCTCCAGCACCGTAATGCGCATTTTATTTGCCATCAACAGGCGACCAATCACCTGCCCGAAGCGGCCAAAGCCCACGACGATCACCTGCGGCTTATCGTCCTCCACCCACGGCGTTTCATCTTCATCGTCTGCGGGATTCAGGCGGCGCGACAGCAGTTTGTCCACCAGCTTCATCAGCAGCGGGGTGGTCATCATCGACAGCGTGACCGTCACCAGCAGCAGCGCCATCTGGTCATCTTTGAACAGCTTCTGAGACGACGCCGTGGAAAACAGCACAAACGCAAATTCTCCCCCCTGGCTTAACACGCTGGAAAACTGCATTCTTTCCGAGCTGCGCAGCCCGTAAATCCTCGCGAGGAGATACAGCACCAGCGTTTTGACCGCCACCAGCACGGCGACACTCGCAATAACCCACAGCAGATGGGTATAGAGCACGCCAAGATTAAGCGCCATACCCACCGAGATAAAGAACAGCCCTAGCAGCAGCCCCTTAAACGGATCGATGGCGGTCTCCAGCTCGTGGCGGTACTCGCTTTCCGCAAGCAGCACCCCGGCGATAAACGTCCCAAGCGCCATCGACAGCCCCAGCGCATCCATAAACAGCGCTGAGCCAAGCACCAGCAGCAGCGTTGCGGCGGTGAATACCTCGCGCACGCCGGATGCTGCAATAAACCGGAATACCGGACGCAGTAAAAACCGTCCGCCGATCAGCATCCCCGCGAAGGCCAGCACCTTAATGGAAATCTTCATCCAGTCGAAATGATCGTCTCCGGATCCCGCCAGCAGCGGCACCAGCGCCAGCGCCGGGATCACCGCTAAATCCTGGAACAGCAGCACCGAAAAGCCCAGTTGCCCCGCCTCGTTGCGGTTCATCCCTTTGTCGCGCATCAGCTGAAGCGCCATCGCCGTCGACGACATCGCAAGACCGATCCCGCCAATCACCGCGGCCTGCCAGGAAAACTGCGTCAACATCAGCAGTCCCGCGAGAATGGCCGCGCTGAGTAACACCTGCGCCGCCCCGACGCCAAAAATAGATTGCCGCAGCTGCCACAGCTTGGAGGGGTTCAGCTCAAGGCCAATGATGAACATCAGGAAGACCACGCCCAGTTCAGAGAAGTGAAGAATTTCATCCACATCGCTGATAAACCCAAGCCCCCAGGGGCCAATGGCTATCCCCGCCAGCAAATAACCCAGCACCGCGCCAATGCCGAGACGCGCGGCAAGCGGGACCGCGACGACGGCGGCGAACAAAAACAGCACCCCGGCAAGGAGTAAATTCGAACCGTCCATTAGCGTCCTCCCGCCGGAATCGGTGACGCCAGCCATTCGCCATAGGCCCTGGCATGGCTCGCCAGCGCTTTCGGATCCTGCCGCCGTGCCCAGTAGATAATAATCGGGCTCATCCAGTGCATACGGCACATCGCCGCCGTCAGCTCAAACGGCCGCAGAATGTCGCTCATGGGGTAACGGTTCAGCCCGTCGTGACGGTAAGCGCTTTCCGGCTCACCGGTGGTAATGACACTCCGCCAGTACTTTCCCGCCAGCTGGTTGCCCCCCACCCCGCTGGAGAAGCCCCGGCTCAGCACGCGGTCCAGCCACTCTTTCAGCAGTGCCGGACAGCTGTAGGTATAAAGCGGATGCTGGAACACAATCACGTCGTGCTGACGCAGCAGTTCCTGCTCGTAAGGAATATCGATAAAAAAATCGGGATAGTGCGCGTAGAGATCGTGCACCGTTACGTTACTGAGCTGTGTGGCCGGCTTAAGCAGCACCCGGTTCGCCACCGAGTCCTGTGATTCCGGATGGGCATACAGCAGCAGCACTTTCGCTGTCTGAGACATCATTCCCCTCCCGGTTCTGTTTTTGTGTATTGTTGTCGTTTTGGGCTACCATGGCGGCCCGGTGGGGAAAATGGCCCACACCTTACATTATCATAATGACAAATTAACATAGTCGGAACATACGGCGCTTCTATGATTGTTTTCTCCTCGTTACAAATTCGTCGCGGCGTGCGCGTCCTGCTGGATAACGCGACTGCTACCATCAACCCGGGCCAGAAAGTGGGGCTGGTCGGCAAAAACGGCTGCGGTAAATCCACCCTGCTGGCACTGCTGAAAAACGAGATAAGCGCGGATGGCGGTAACTTTACATTCCCGGGCAACTGGCAGCTCGCCTGGGTGAACCAGGAGACGCCCGCGCTGAGCGAACCCGCGCTCGACTATGTTATCGACGGCGACCGTGAATACCGCAAGCTCGAAGCAGAGCTCAACGCCGCCAACGAACGCAACGACGGCCACGCCATCGCCACCGTCCACGGCAAGCTGGACGCCATCGATGCCTGGACCATTCGCTCCCGCGCCTCCAGCCTGCTGCACGGCCTGGGTTTCAGCAACGAACAGCTTGAACGCCCGGTGAGCGATTTCTCCGGCGGCTGGCGTATGCGCCTCAACCTGGCGCAGGCGCTGATCTGCCGCTCCGACCTCCTGCTGCTCGATGAACCCACCAACCACCTCGATCTTGATGCGGTTATTTGGCTGGAGAAGTGGCTCAAGAGCTATCAGGGCACTCTGATTCTGATCTCCCACGACCGCGACTTCCTCGATCCGGTGGTGGATAAAATCATTCATATCGAACAGCAAAGCATGTTCGAGTACACCGGCAACTACAGCTCTTTCGAGCGCCAGCGCGCGACGCGCCTTGCCCAGCAACAGGCGATGTATGAAAGCCAGCAGCAGCGCGTGGCGCACCTGCAAAGCTTTGTGGATCGTTTCAAGGCCAAGGCGTCAAAAGCCAAGCAGGCGCAGAGCCGCATCAAGATGCTGGAACGCATGGAGATGATCGCCCCCGCGCACGTGGATAACCCGTTCCACTTCAGTTTCCGCGAGCCGGAGAGCCTGCCGAACCCGCTGCTGAAAATGGAAAAAGTGAGCGCAGGCTATGGCGATCGCATTATTCTCGACTCTATTAAGCTTAACCTGGTGCCGGGTTCACGCATTGGCCTGCTGGGGCGTAACGGCGCCGGTAAATCCACGCTGATCAAGCTGCTGGCGGGCGAGCTTAACCCGGTCAGCGGCGAAATCGGCCTGGCGAAGGGCATTAAGCTTGGCTACTTCGCCCAGCATCAGCTGGAATTTTTACGCGCGGATGAATCGCCAATTCAGCACCTGGCTCGCCTGGCGCCGCAGGAGATGGAGCAAAAGCTGCGCGACTACCTCGGCGGCTTTGGCTTCCAGGGCGATAAGGTGACTGAAAATACAGCGCGTTTCTCCGGCGGTGAAAAAGCCCGTCTGGTGCTGGCGCTGATCGTCTGGCAGCGTCCAAACCTGCTGCTGCTTGATGAACCAACCAACCACCTCGATCTCGACATGCGTCAGGCGCTGACCGAAGCGCTGATTGAGTTCGAAGGGGCGCTGGTTGTCGTGTCGCACGATCGCCACCTGATCCGCTCCACCACCGACGATCTCTATCTGGTACACGGCGGCAAAGTTGAACCGTTTGACGGCGACCTGGAAGACTACCAGCAGTGGCTGACGGACGTGCAGAAGCAGGAAAACCAGCCGGAAGAGTCAGCGAAAGACAACGCCAACAGCGCCCAGGCGCGTAAAGACCAGAAGCGCCGTGAAGCGGAGCTGCGCACCCAGACGCAACCGCTGCGTAAAGAGATTGCCCGCCTCGAAAAAGAGATGGAAAAGCTCAACGCCACGCTTGCTGCCGTCGAAGAGAAGCTGGGCGACAGCGAACTGTACGATCAGAGCCGCAAAGCGGAGCTGACGGACTGTCTGCAAACTCAGGCGAAAACCAAATCCAGCCTCGAAGAGTGCGAAATGGCATGGCTGGACGCGCAGGAACAGCTGGAAGCGATGCTGCAAGCCGACTAACACGCCGGGAGGGTTATGAGCTTCGATACCACGAGCGAGATTACATTCCGTAAGCTCAGCATCTTCATGACGTTCATGGAGAAGGGCAATATCGCACGTACCGCCGAAACGCTCGGCCTGAGCGGTGTCAGCGTGCACCGCGCGCTGCATACCCTCGAAGAGAACGTCCGCTGCCCGCTCTTTGCTCACAAAGGGCGTAACCTGATTGCCCTCCCCTCCGCATGGACGCTGCTGGAGTATTGTCAGGAGGTGATGCAGGTGATGGAGCGCGGGCTGGAAGAGTCGCGCAAGATCGCCGGTATCGGCCAGGGACGGTTGCGCGTCGGCACGCTCTACTCGCTGACTCTGGAAACCGTGCCGCGTCTGATAATGGGCATGAAGCTGCGCCGTCCGGATCTGGAGATGGATCTGACGATGGGCTCGAACGAAACCCTGCTCCATATGCTGGATGAGGGATCGCTGGATGCGATTTTAATCTCTATCTCCGAGAGCGATATCGACCGTAACAGCCTCGAAGTGCTTCCTCTGTTCCATGACGATATTTTCCTTGCCGCACCGGCTTCTGCCACGCTGAATACCAGCGGCCCCGCCGATCTGCGTGATTATAAAGATCAGAAATTTGTCGCCCTCGCGGAAGGGTTCGCCACTTACGCCGGGTTTCAGGAAGCGTTTCATATCGCCGGTTTTGAGCCGGAGATTGTGACGCGCGTGAACGATATCTTTTCGATGCTGAGCCTGGTGCAGGCGGGGGTCGGGTTTACACTGATGCCGGGCAGGATGAAGAAAGTGTACGAAAATTCGGTGCAGCTACTGAAGCTGGCGCAGCCGTACCAGATGCAGCAGCTGATTGCGATCGTCTTTGCCCGCAACCGCGAGCAGGATCCGAGCCTGCGGGCGCTGGCCGCGGAAGGGCGGATGTATGCCAGAAGTTTGCAGGATAGTGCCTGATGTTATTGCCCGGTGGCGCTACGCTTACCGGGCAAAAAGTCACCGCTGAAGCCGACCCGCCAGATGCACCGCCACGTCCACTCCGCTGCGCTCCAGCGAAATGGATTCGCCTTCCCACGCCGCCTGCCGCGTCAGACAGGTCAGAATACCCCCTGGCGGCATCTCAATCGCCAGACGCGCTTCGCGCTCGTTAGCGGAAATCACCGCCTCCTGCCAGCGCACGGTTCGCGCCATATTCATCGCCAGGTCGTCGGCAATTTTCTCCGGCTGCCAAAGCACGCGCCCGGTACTGCCGCTCAGGTACGCGCAGCGGGGGCGTGAAAGCGTGACTGATTCAAACGCCGCGGCCAGCTTCTGCGCCGGTTCCGCCAGCAGTTCACAGTGCGACGGTACGCTTACCGCCAGCCGTTTGGCCTTGTTCGCGCCCTTCGCCAGCGCGCGTTCGGCTACCTGCGCCATGCCGTCATCGGCTCCGGCAATCACGATCTGCGTTTCGGCGTTCAGGTTAGCGATATAGGTTCCTGTCCCCTGAATCAGGTTTTCCACCTGGGGCAGGGTCAACCCCATTATCGCCGTCAGGCCGTAGCCGTGGGGATACGCCTGCTCCATCAGATCGCCGCGCAGCGCCACCAGCTTCAGCGCGTCCGTAAAGTCCAGCACACCGGCGATAACCGCCGCAGGATAAGCGCCAATGGACAGACCGCTGACAATATCCGGCGACACGCCGCGACGTTCCAGCTCGCGCGCCCAGGTCACGCCTGCAATCAACAGCGAAAGCTGAACCGCGCGGGTGTGGGTTAACGAGGATGCGCTGTCCACGGTATCGACTTCCGCCCCCAGCACAGCACGGGCCTGCTCCAGCTCCGTTCCCGGCAGGTTTTGCAGCATACCTTCGTGCTGTGTGCCCTGCCCCGGAAAGGTAAACAATATTTTCATTACTCCTCCCTGTGCCATGGATCCGCTACCAGGCGCGGCCCATATTGTGTTTTTAGCAGCGTTTTGCCGTCGCGTAACCATTCCGCCAGCGCGAATCCGCCCTCGGGCGTATCCACCTGTGTATCCGCCCGGCACAACGCACGACTGAGCTGAGCCTGCCAGTCAGTAAACGCCTCAGGGGAAACGGTACACGGGGCGCGGATCAGCAGATCGAGATCGCTGTCGGCGTGGATCACCGGAATGCCGGTCGCCAGCGCGTAACCCGTACTGCCGGTTATCCCCCACGTCCACGGCCATGACTGCTGCGCAAGCTGAAGCGCCACCTGAACCGGCGGCTGGGTGATAAACGGCGAACGCAGCAGGTCGGCGGCAACGCTCAAATCTTCGGGCGACACCACGCGCAACACGTTCTCAGGCTTCACCCATCCGGCCGCCCGCTGGTCGCGGCGCAATCCGCGCACGCCAACGGGAATACGGCCTTCATTATCAACATCACGCCGTACCACTACCGGTAGCCCGGTATGCCAGGCCGCGTCCACCCAGGATTCAGTAATCCCTTCCAGGGCGTCGCGCGCGGTAAGCCAGATGAGGTCGTGTGGGCGTAATGTTGTGGTCATGATTACATTCCTGAAGTCAGCGAGATAAACAGCGGCAGCGACAGGATACACAGTATGGAGCTCAACAGCAGCACGGCTTCAGCATCCGGCGACTGCACGCCAAAGCGGTTACCGAACACCACGCCAAAGAAGCCCGCGGACAGCGCAATCATCAGGATGGCGGTGATCGCCACGGAGCCGTGCAGACCGAAGATTAAAACGATACCCCAGGCAATCGCTGGCTGGATCAGCAGCTTGGCGATAGTAGAAGTGATCACCATGGTGTTGATCTGGAGCTTACGGGCAGAGAGGATCACGCCGGTCAGGAACAGCGCCGCAGCGGTCGCGGACAGTCCCAGCGGTTTAATCGCCGCCAGCACCAGCTCCGGCATTTTGATGCCGATAGCGGACAGGATCACACCCAGCAGCGGGCCCATCACGATCGGTTTTTTAATGGAACGCCACATCAGCACCGGCAGCATGGAAAGCGTTGAACCGGAGTTATTGCCTTCGGCGCGGGCTTTCTCACGCTCCAGAATCAGCAGGCAGAACGGGGTCATCAGCACTGAACCACAGGCGATGGAGACCGCCACGGACAGCGACGTTGAAGAGCCTTCGCCCAGCACGCTGCCCAGAATCGGCAGGCCAAGCGCCGCGTAGTTTGGCAGGGCGACGGTAAGCGTCAGCACGGCCGCATCTTGCGGGGATTTTTTAAATACGTTTGTCGCGAGGAAGTAGATGACCGCATAGGTGATCCACATCGCCAGGGTGAGCACCAGGATCAGCGGCGACTGCGCCACGATGCCGGTCCACGAGGTTTGCACGGTGGCGCTGAATAGCGCGGCCGGGAGTGCAAAATCCATCACGAAGATATTCAGCAGGGAAACATTTTTGTTATCGACCATCTTTGCCTTACCGGCCCAGAATCCCAGCAGCATGATGACGAAAATCGGTGCAAGAGCATGAACAATTACGTAAGTCATAAATCACCTGTAGTAAAAAAGTTTAAGCACTGGCGCGATGTTTATTATTTTCAGGATGCAGGTTCCCGCGTGGACGCAACGGGCGCGCCCACGGGGTGATGCATCTGGCAGGTCTCTTTTTACTTACCAGCTGGCTCGCATACGTTCACGTACGAGCGCTGAGCTGCGGCGGTTGTCAGCACCCAGACGGTTTTTCAACGTGGTGTCCTGACGAGCGTCACTGATGGCCTGTTGCAGGGTGGTTTTCACCCGCGTCAGATCGCTTTCGGAAGGGGCATCCGGATTGCTGATATCCAGCAGGTCGGAAAGCAGCCCCAGCGTGGCGTAGTTGCTGATGTCGTACGCCATTGGCGGAATGGTTGCCGCCAGTTTTTCCAGCGCCTCAACGGTACGCAGCGTAATGCGCGCCGCAGACTCTTTGCCCATGGCGTGGATCAGCACGCCTTTATCGTTGAAGGCAATCAGACGGTTAGCCTGGTAGCCGTGCGCCAGAAACGCGCCGGACATGGCCTTACCGACGATAAGACCAATCACCTGATGACCTGCCAGCCGCGCATTAGCGTAGGCGGCAGCGGCGCCGGCCAGCGCCTGGTGGATGCCAAACGCCTCTTCGCGACGGCCATAGGCCTGGCTTGGGACGTCGATTACCGCCACAATCGGGCGCTTCACGGCTTTATCTGCATCAGCGGCAACGGTTTCGCTGACCACTTTTGCCAGCGTCCAGCCTTCCAGCAGGCCGACTTCCCCTTGCGCCGCGCGCGGGAAGTGGTTGTTGGCGTCCGGCACCACGGCGACAAAACGCACCGTTTCACCGTTCAGCTCGCCGTCTGCGGCCTGCACGGACGGGCATAACCCCTCCAGACGTTTCGCGTTCGGGGCCAGAGTTTCCAGCCAGAGTTCGCCACGGCTAATTGAGTTAGTCATCATTTCACCTCCCGGGCAAAAAGCGCTTTAATCTGTTCGGCATCGGCCTGTTTGCGGGTGTCGAAATTCGTCAGACGGTTCAGATAATCGTCGTAGTTATCGGTGCGATGTTTCGCCGGTACGCCTTTGGCGATGGCCTCGTTCATCGCGGCTTTCACCGCGTTCACGCCGTCGCCGACGAGCGCGTCCACCAGCCCGCTTTCATAGCGCACTTCGCCGCCGGTCATGCTCCAGATAAACGGACGGTCGCGGGAGTCGTACTCTTCAATGCCCGCTTCCTGCTCAATAACCTGCGGGCCGTTGAGGCCAAGACGCGCTTCGCGGGTCACAATCAGATAGCTGCACAGCGCCGCGGCGATGGACATCCCGCCGAAGCAGCCTACGGTCCCGGCGACAATCCCGACGACCGGGGTATAGCGACGCAGGTCAACGATCGCGGCGTGGATATCGGCAATCGCCGCCAGGCCAAGGTTGGCTTCCTGCAAACGTACGCCACCGGTTTCGAGGCACAGTACCGCCTGAGTCGGAATGCCGTTGCGGTTATCTTCCGCCGCCAGCTCCAGCGCCGCCGCCATTTTGGCGCCGGACACTTCGCCCATGCTGCCGCCCTGGAAGGTGCCTTCAATCGCCACCACCACCGCAGGCTGGCCGTTGATGGTCCCTTTCGCGACCACCATGCCGTCATCAGCCTGAGGAACAATCCCCTGTGGCCCAAGCCATGGAGAAATAATGCCTTCGAACGGATCCAGCAGTTCGCGGTAGCTGCCGTCGTCGAGCAGCGCCTGTGCACGCTGGCGCGCTTTTAGTTCGATAAAGCTGCTGTCATCACGCATGATTCACCCCTTCAAAGACCTGTTCGATACGAATGCGTGCCACACCCGGCGTCGCGCCGAAGTCGTGGATGGTCAGCTTACCTGCGGGCAGGCTGCTGACGGTTTGCAGGCGGTTGAACAACGCCTCCCAGCGCCCGCGGCTGTTGTCGACGGAGGTGGTGATATCAATGGTTAAGGTCTGGCCCGGTTCGGCGGTGAAAAGCACCTCCATATCCCCGGAACCGACTACCCCTGCCAGCGCCCTGCCGCTTACTTCGCGGCTGGCGGGCACGGTCAATGTGATTTTTTCCATAACATCCTCTTAATGCTTTGAATAGGGCGTTTCGACGCGGTCAAGAAACAGCGTGGCGGCAAGCAGGTCTGCGGCTCCGCCCGGCGAGGCGTTAAGCGCCAGCATCTGACGGTCTAACCGCGCCAGCGCCTGCTGCCCGGCGAGCGTTGCGCATCCTCCGGCGTTCAGCACCGCACGGGCGCCGTTCTGCATGGCGTCCAGCCCCTCCATGCCGGCGCGCGACAGCACGCAGGTGTCGGTGAGCGAGGTCATGATCGCCATCAGCGCGTCGAGTCTGGCCTGCGTTTCGCTGCTGCCGTTGAGACGGCTGAGGCGAAGCTGAGGCAGCGCGCGCTGCATGATGTGCGGAAACGCCTGCTGAGCCTCTTCACGCGCGCCCGGCACGCGGTAGCGGTGCGTGACGCGTAACCCCTTGCTAAACACTTTCGGCGCCGCGTCATCCGGCAGCTTCGCCAGCTGAGCGGCGGTGTTCGCGACGGTTTGCGCCCGGGCATCGCCGCCCAGCATCGCCACCGCGCTCACCAGCAATCCCAGCGCCCAGATCGCGCCACGGTGCGTGTTCACGCCGTCGGTAGCGGCCATCATCTGCCGTTCACCTTCGCGACCCAGGCGGCCAACGGTTTGCCGGAGGGCAATATCCGCCGGACGCTGCCAGCTCTGCTGTGCCAGCGCCTGAAACGTGGGGGTCAGGCTGCGAGCGGAGCGCTCCATCAGCGCAAGCGATAAATCGTGGTGCGCGCCGTTCCCCCGGCTGTCCACCAGACCGGGTTTCGGGCTTAAACGTGCTTCGTCAATCAGACACTGCGTGGCGGTTCGCGCCAGCCATTCGGCACCGCCTTCAACCTGGATCTGGGGCAGAAGTTTCATTACCAGCTCCGGAATTTCGCAGGTGGGTTATACAGACCACCGGACCACTCAACGAGGTCAGCCACGCTGCCCGCAGCCAGCAGAGAGCGAGTGGCATCGGTACGACGAATGCCCATATCTTCCGGATACACAACCTTGCCGCTCTGACGTAGTTCCGCCACGCGTTTGGCGTCAACGCCCAGACCGATATCGGTGATACCCGCCACGGCGGCGACCATGGCGCGACGCTCTTCCAGATCTTTCGCCCGGTAGAGGTAAGCAATCCCCTCTTCCGTCAGCACGTGGGTGACGTCATCGCCGTAAATCATGACCGGCGCCAGCGGCATACCGGAGGCTTTCGCGACGTCAACAGCGTCGAGTTTTTCCACGAAGGTTGGCTTCACGCCCGCCTGGAAGGTTTCCACCATCTGCACAACCAGCTTTTTACCGCGCTGCATCGGGTCAGGCTCGGTGATCATGTTCAGCCAGGCCGGTGTGGCGTGGCGACGACCGTGCGGATCGTGGCCCATGTTTGGCGCGCCGCCGAAGCCGGAAAGACGGCCGCGGGTCACGGTTGAGGAGTTAGCGTAACCGTCGACCTGTAGCGTGGAACCGATAAACATATCGACCGCGTACTGACCAGCCAGCTGACAGAAGGCGCGGTTAGAGCGCATGGAGCCGTCAGCACCGGTAAAGAACACGTCCGGACGAGCGCGGATGTACTCTTCCATCCCCAGCTCACCGCCGAAGCAGTGGACGCTCTCCACCCAGCCGCTTTCGATGGCCGGGATCAGCGTTGGATGCGGGTTCAAAGTCCAGTGTTTACAGATTTTGCCTTTGAGTCCGAGCTGTTCGCCGTAGGTTGGCAGCAGCAGTTCGATCGCTGCGGTATTAAAGCCAATCCCGTGGTTCAGGGACTGCACCTGGTGTTCAGCGTAGATGCCTTTAATCGCCATCATCGCCATCAGGATGTGTTCCTGTTTAATCAGGCGCGGGTCGCGGGTGAAGAGCGGCTCAATAAAGAACGGCTTGTCCGCCACCACCACGTAATCGATCCAGGAGCCCGGAATATCGACGCGCGGCAGGTCGCACTCGTCGTCCACCAGCTCGTTCACCTGCGCGATGACGATGCCGTCGTGGAACGCGGCGGCTTCCACCAGCGCCGGGGTATCTTCGGTACTCGCCCCGGTATAGAGGTTGCCTTTGCGGTCCGCTTTAAAACCGGCAATCAGCGCCACGTTTGGCGAAAGGTCGACGTATAAACGTGAGTAGAGTTCGATGTAGGTGTGAATCGCCCCGATTTCGAGCTGACCATCCTCCAGCAGCTGCGAAATGCGCAGGCTTTGCGTACCGGAGAAGGAGAAGTCCAGCTTGCGGGCGATGCCTTTCTCAAAGATGTCCAGATGTTCGCTGCGGCCCACGCTCGGCATGATCATATGCAGATCGTGCACGATTTGCGGGTTCACTTCCGCCAGTGAACGGGAAAGGAAATCCGCCTGCTTCTGGTTGTTGCCTTCCAGAACGACTTTGTCGCCTGGTGCGATCAGTTTTTCCAGCATGGCGACAAGATCGCCGGTTGGCAGTACCTTGCCCTGCACCGGTACGGACGCCAGACGACGCGCTTTCTCACTGCGTCGGGTGTTCCATTGCCGGGTGGGTGTTTGCCCAGATAACATTATTAACCTCCTGATTCAGCACATCATTCTGATTTGCTTAACGTTGAGTAAAGTGTGCGCTCTGGTGAGAAAGGCATCAATTAAGCGTAGAGGCAAATCATTAGCCTGAGAGTAATAATCAAGGTAAATATTTGTGATCGGGATCAGTTCATGTTTCGGAAAAACGGGCTAAACGGGGTACAATTCGGAAGGTATAGTTAATTTCTGACAAGAATCAGCATCGCCCTTATGACCCAAATCATTCCCTCAGACTTCGACATTGCAGCCGAAGAGAGCGCAGAGTTCGTGCCCATGCGCGGTGTGGCTAACCCTCACCTGCAAACCATGCTGCCGCGCCTGATCCGCCGCAAGGTACAGTTCACCCCGCACTGGCAACGCCTGGATTTGCCGGATGGCGACTTTTTGGATCTCGCCTGGAGCGAAGATCCGGATCGGGCCAGACATAAACCCCGTCTGGTGGTGTTTCACGGTCTGGAAGGCAGCCTGCACAGCCCTTACGCACACGGACTCATTGAGGCGGCGAAAGCCCGCGGCTGGCTTGGGGTGGTGATGCATTTTCGCGGATGCAGCGGCGAGCCTAATCGTCAGAAACGCATTTATCACTCGGGTGAAACCGAGGACGGCACCTGGTTCCTGCGCTGGCTAAGAGACAATTTCGGCGAGGCGCCAACGGCAGCGGTGGGGTATTCGCTGGGCGGCAATATGCTGGCCTGTCTGCTGGCGAAGGAGAGCGACGCCGTACCGCTGGATGCGGCGGTGATTGTCTCTGCGCCGTTTATGCTGGAGCAGTGCAGCTATCATATGGAAAAGGGCTTTTCGCGAGTGTACCAGCGCTACCTGCTCAACCTGCTGAAAGCCAACGCCGCGCGCAAGCTGAAGGCCTATCCGGATACGCTGCCTGTGACGCTGCAACAGCTCAAACGCGTGAAGCGCCTGCGCGAGTTTGATGATTTGATCACCTCGAAAATTCACGGTTTTGCCGATGCGATTGACTATTACCGTCAGTGCAGCGCCATGCCTTTACTGAATCAAATCACGAAACCCACGCTGATTATCCACGCCAAAGACGATCCGTTTATGGATCATCACTCGATCCCCGCCCCTGACTATCTGCCGGATAACGTGGAGTATCAGCTCACCCAATTCGGGGGACACGTCGGTTTTGTCGGCGGCACGCTGCGTCGGCCAAAAATGTGGCTTGAGACGCGTATTCCCGACTGGTTAACGGCCTATCTGGACGGTAAAAAATGATTATTCCCTGGCAGGATCTCTCTCCCGACACGCTCGATAATCTGATTGAAAGCTTTGTCTTGCGCGAAGGCACCGATTATGGTGAACATGAACGTTCGCTTGAACAAAAGGTCAACGATGTTAAGCGCCAGCTTAAAAGCGGCGACGTGGTGCTGGTATGGTCCGAACTGCATGAGACGGTCAATATCATGCCCCGCAACGCGTTTCATGGCTGATCTTTACACTTTTCCAGTCAGGGAGTTGCTATGTCTGCCAGACATCCGGTTATTGCCGTTACGGGTTCGAGTGGGGCGGGAACCACTACCACCAGCCTCGCCTTCCGCAAGATCTTCGCCCAGCTTAACTTACGGGCGGCCGAGGTAGAAGGCGACAGCTTTCACCGCTACACGCGCCCGGAGATGGATATGGCCATCCGCAAGGCGCGCGATCTGGGTAAACACATCAGCTACTTCGGCCCGGAGGCCAATGACTTCGGCCTGCTGGAGCAAACCTTCCGTGAATACGGGCAAAGCGGTACCGGGCAGTCCCGCAAGTATCTCCACACCTACGATGAAGCCGTGCCCTGGAACCAGGTCCCCGGCACGTTCACGCCCTGGCAGCCGCTGCCGGAACCGACTGACGTGCTGTTTTACGAAGGATTGCACGGCGGCGTGGTGACGCCTCAGCACGACGTGGCGCGCCACGTGGATTTGCTGGTGGGGGTGGTGCCGATTGTTAACCTTGAGTGGATCCAGAAGCTGACGCGTGACATGAGCGAGCGCGGCCATTCGCGAGAGGCGGTCATGGACTCGGTGGTGCGCTCCATGGAAGATTACATCAACTTCCTGACGCCGCAGTTCTCCCGAACCCACATTAACTTCCAGCGCGTCCCCACCGTGGACACCTCTAACCCGTTCGCTGCAAAAAGCATCCCGTCGCTGGACGAGAGCTTTGTGGTGATCCACTTCCGCAACCTGGAAGGCATTGATTACCCCTGGCTGCTGGCGATGCTACAGGGTTCGTTTATTTCGCACATGAATACGTTAGTGGTGCCCGGGGGAAAAATGGGGCTGGCAATGGAACTTATCATGACACCGCTGGTGCAGCGGCTGATAGAAGGAAAGCAGATCGCGTGAACATGTTCCCTCTCCCCGTGGGAGAGGGTTAGGGTGAGGGCATCAACACGCACGATGCCCCAATAATTAAGCCGCGATCACTTCATACGAATGGGTGATTTTTACCGCTTTCTCCAGCATTAACGCCACAGAGCAGTATTTCTCCGCAGACAGGTCAACCGCACGCGAGACCGCCGCATCCTTCAGTTCTTTGCCAGTGACGATAAAGTGCAGATTAATATGCGTGAACAGGCGTGGCGCCTCTTCGCGACGTTCTGACGTCAGCTTCACTTCACAATCGGTCACGTCATGACGGCCTTTTTGCAGGATCGACACCACGTCGATCGCGCTGCATCCGCCCGCCGCCATCAGCACCATCTCCATCGGGCTTGGCGCTTTATCGCCGGAGTTGCCATCCATCAAAACCTGATGCCCGGAAGCAGACTCGCCCAGGAACGTTAACCCTTCAACCCATTTCACACGCGCTTGCATATTCACTCACTCCAACGTTGCATTTTTTATGACAGATTACGTGTACGTTACATTTCTCGCAACGGAAGGCGACCT
Organism: Enterobacter sp. MGH119; assembly: GCF_001037675.1. NCBI lineage: Bacteria > Pseudomonadati > Pseudomonadota > Gammaproteobacteria > Enterobacterales > Enterobacteriaceae > Enterobacter > Enterobacter sp. MGH119. Next base: position 51,878 of record NZ_KQ089933.1, read on the forward strand.
GCGTCATGCTGAAGCGAGACACCAGGAGACACGCGGCGAAAGCTATGCTAAAACACTCTGGATGCTACAGTAATACATTGACGTTACACATGTATGCAGAGGACATCAAACTTTACTGGCTGCGAAACGTTACGACAGCCGACTTCCCAGGTATGGGTAAGAATTCGATTGCAACCCCAGAGTCCGGATGCATCTTATGACTCTGGTGACAGCTTATAACAGAGGATAACAGCGCATGGTGCTTGGCAAACCGCAAACAGACCCGACTCTCGAATGGTTCTTGTCTCATTGCCACATTCATAAGTACCCATCAAAGAGCACGCTGATTCACCAGGGTGAAAAAGCGGAAACGTTGTATTACATCGTTAAAGGCTCGGTGGCCGTGCTGATCAAAGATGAAGAAGGGAAAGAGATGATCCTTTCTTATCTGAACCAGGGCGATTTTATCGGTGAACTGGGCCTGTTTGAAGAAGGCCAGGAACGTAGCGCCTGGGTTCGTGCAAAAACAGCATGTGAAGTGGCTGAAATTTCTTATAAGAAATTCCGTCAGCTGATTCAGGTCAACCCTGACATCCTGATGCGTCTCTCTTCCCAGATGGCACGCCGTCTGCAAGTGACCTCTGAGAAGGTAGGTAACCTCGCCTTCCTGGACGTAACCGGTCGTATCGCGCAGACGCTGCTGAACCTGGCGAAACAACCAGACGCCATGACTCACCCTGACGGTATGCAAATTAAAATTACCCGCCAGGAAATCGGTCAGATCGTCGGCTGCTCCCGTGAAACAGTGGGCCGTATCCTGAAGATGCTGGAAGATCAGAACCTGATCTCCGCCCACGGTAAAACCATCGTGGTTTACGGGACCCGTTAATTCCGGTCAAACGGCGTGCCGCCGCAGGGTGGCACGCCGTTTTTGTCTCTACTCCTCATGTGGCGCAGGCTGATCTATCACCCGGAAGTTAACTACGCACTGCGACAAACGCTGGTGTTGTGTCTTCCCGTGGCCGTGGGCCTGATCCTCGGACATCTTCAGCAAGGCCTGCTGTTTTCCCTCGTGCCCGCCTGCTGCAACATTGCCGGTCTGGATACGCCCCATAAACGCTTTTTTAAACGTCTGATTATTGGCGGCTGCCTGTTTGCCGGCTGTAGCCTTGCCGTACAGCTCTTACTGGCCCGCGACATTCCTCTGCCTCTGATCCTGACCGTGCTGGCGATGACGCTCGGCGTCACCGCCGAAATCAGCTCGCTACACGCCCGCCTGCTTCCCGCGTCGCTGATTGCCGCCATCTTCACCTTAAGCCTTGCAGGCAACATGCCGGTGTGGGAGCCATTGCTGATCTACGCCCTCGGCACGCTGTGGTACGGGCTGTTTAACTGGTTCTGGTTCTGGCTGTGGCGGGAACAGCCGCTGCGCGAATCCCTGAGCCTGCTCTACGTGCAGCTTGCTGAATACTGCGAAGCAAAATACACCCTGCTCACTCAACATACCGACCCGGAAAAATCCCTGCCGCCGCTACTGGCGCGCCAGCAAAAAGTGGTGGATCTGATCAGCCAGTGCTATCAGCAGCTGCACATGCTTGCCGCCAACAAAAATCATGAATACAAGCGGCTGCTGCGAATCTTCCAGGTCGGGCTGGATTTGCAGGAGCATATCTCCGTCAGCCTTCATAATCCGGAAGAGGTGCAAAAGCTGGTGGAGCGCAGCCATGCAGAAGCGGTGATCCGCTGGAACGCGCAGACCGTCGCGGCCCGCCTGCGGGTGCTGGCTGACGATATCCTCTATCACCGCTACCCGACGCGCTTTAACATGGACAAACAGCTCGGCGCGCTGGAAAAGATTGCGCGTCAGCACGCGGATAACCCGGTCGGGCAATTTGCTGCCTGGCATTTCAGCCGCATCGCCCGGGTGTTACGCACCCAGCGCCCGCTTTATGCCCGCGACCTGATGGCCGATAAGCAAAAACGGCTGCCGCTGCTGCCCGCGCTCAAAAGCTATCTTTCACTAAAATCTTCTGCCCTGCGCAATGCCGCACGGATCAGTGTGATGCTGAGCATCGCCAGCCTGATGGGAATGGCCCTGCACCTGCCGAAACCCTACTGGATCTTAATGACCGTACTGTTTGTTACCCAGAACGGCTATGGCGCCACGCGGGTCCGTATTCTGCATCGGGCGGGCGGCACGATGGCGGGGCTGATTATCGCGGGCGTGACGCTGCACTTCCACGTGCCGGAGGGCTATACCCTGGCCGGTATGCTGGCAATCACGCTGGTGAGCTATCTGATTATCCGCAAAAACTACGGCTGGGCGATGGTGGGCTTTACGGTGACGGCGGTGTATACCCTTCAACTGCTCACGCTTAACGGGGAACAGTTTATTATTGCCCGTCTGGTCGATACGCTGATTGGCTGCCTGATCGCCTTTGGCGGCATGGTCTGGCTGTGGCCGCAGTGGCAGAGCGGGCTGTTGAGGCAGAACGCCCACGACGCGCTGGAAGCTGACCAGCAGGCCATTCGTCTGATCCTGAGCGATGACCCACAGCCCTCTCCGCTGGCCTACGAGCGAATGAAGGTCAACCAGGCGCATAACGCCCTGTTCAACTCCCTTAACCAGGCCATGCAGGAGCCGGGCTTTAACGCGCACTATCTGGCTGACATGAAGCTGTGGGTCACGCACAGCCAGTTTATCGTCGAGCACATCAATGCCATGACGACGCTGGCGCGGGAGCACACGATGCTGACGCCGGATCTGGCGCAGCGCTATTTGCAGTCGTGTGAAATTGCGTTGCAGCGCTGTCAGCAGCGCCTGGAGTATGATGCACCGGGCGAGTCAGGGGATTCGAACATTCTGGAAGCGCCGGAGACGCTGACCCACGGGCCGATGAGCACCCTTGAGCAGCATTTACAGCGCGTTCTCGGCCACCTGAACACCATGCACACCATTTCGTCGGTGGCATGGCGTCAGCGCCCGCATCACGGGATTTGGTTAACGCGCCGGTTAAAACGAACCGCGTATTAGCCGCTGACGATCTTCGCGACCGCCGCGGCAAAACGGGTTAATCCGTCTTCGATGTCTTTGTCTTCCACCACAAGCGATGGCGCAAAGCGCATCACGTCCGGCCCGGCATTGAGCACCATGACGCCTTCATGCGCGGCGGCGTGCAGGAAATCGCGCGCGCGGCCTTTATACTGAGGCTTCAACTCGGCGCCAATCAGCAGCCCCATTCCGCGGATTTCGCTGAAGACATCAAACTGTTCGTCAATCTGCTGAAGATGTTTCACAAACAGATCGCGTTTCGCATTCACGCCATTCAGGACGTCCGGCGTATTAATGATATCGAACGCCGCACCCGCCACGGCACACGCCAGCGGATTACCGCCGTAGGTGGAGCCGTGTGAGCCCACATGAAATGCGGAAGCGATATCCTGGGTAGTGAGTACCGCACTGACCGGGAAACCGCCGCCGAGCGCTTTCGCGCTGGTCAGAATATCCGGCGTTACGCCGTAGTGCATATAAGCGAACAGATCCCCGGTACGCCCCATCCCACACTGCACTTCATCAAACACCAGCAACGCCTGGTGCTCGTCGCACAGTTCGCGCAGCCCTTGCAGAAATTCCGGGGTGGCCGCCGTGACGCCGCCTTCCCCCTGAATGGGCTCGACCACCACGGCACAGGTGTGATCGTCCATCACCGCTTTAACGGCGTGCAGATCGTTAAACGGCACGTGGATGATATCCGCAGGTTTCGGACCAAAGCCGTCGGAATACTTCGGCTGGCCGCCCACGGAAACGGTAAAGAACGAGCGACCGTGGAAGGCGTTATGGAAGGCGATGATTTTGGTTTTGTACGGACTATGACGCGTGGTTGCGTAGTAGCGCGCCAGCTTAAAGGCGGTTTCGTTGGCTTCGGTGCCGGAGTTCATAAACAGCACGCGTTCTGCGAAGGTGGCATCGATGATCTTACGCCCCAGACGCAGCGCCGGTTCGTTGGTGAACACGTTGCTGGTGTGCCACAGCGTTTCGCCCTGCGTTTTCAGCGCGTCCACCAGCGCAGGATGGCAATGGCCCAGTGCCGTCACCGCAATACCGCCTGCGAAATCAACATACTCGTTGCCCTGCTGATCCCAGACGCGGCTACCTCTCCCTTTCACCGGGATAAACTCAGCCGGTGCATAAATCGGCAGGATCACTTCATCGAATGTCGCGCGGGTAATTGCTGGTTGTTCAGTTGCCATGTCATGACCATCCATTTTTATGTCACAGTTATTGTGAAAATATAATCACAAAATATGCATAAAAAATCACAGCAAGGCAACCGATATTCAGCGATTAAGGAAATTAGCCAGCAGCGCGTGCCCCTGTTCGCTGAGAATGCTTTCCGGGTGGAACTGCACACCTTCCAGATCGTACTCGCGGTGGCGAATGCCCATGATCTCCTGCGTCTCGCTCCAGGCGGTAACCTCAAAGCAGGCCGGCAGGGTCGGCGGATCAATAATCAGAGAATGGTAGCGCGTCACGGTTAACGGATTGTTTAGCCCCAGGAATGCGCCGGTACCGGTGTGTGTGATCGGTGAGGTTTTGCCATGCATGACTTTCGCGGCACGGACAATGGTGCCGCCAAAGACCTGCGCAATGGCCTGGTGACCCAGGCAGACGCCCAGAATCGGCAGTTTGCCCGCATAGTGTTGGATTACCGCCAGCGAGATGCCGGACTCCGACGGGGTACACGGCCCGGGCGAAATCACGATTTTCTGAGGTGCCAGCGCGTCAATGTCATCCAGCGCGATCTCATCGTTACGGCGGACAACCACCTCTGCCCCCAGCTCGCAAAAATACTGGTAGAGGTTCCAGGTAAAGGAATCATAGTTATCAATCAGCAGAATCATGGCGGCTCCTGAAAAAATGGCCGCCCTATTTTACGCAGATTCCCGCGCTTCGCTCACAACTTTGGCGAAGATGACGTTCAGGGCGGTCAAATCCCCCATCGCCCCGCTCTGGTTGGCGGCAGCCCAGTCGTCCGGGTCGATCCCCTGCCAGTTCAGCACGTAGCCCGCATGAATAGCCAGTTGTTCAAAGAAGATCCGCTGGGCCACGCCATTACCGCTCATAAACGGATGTAGCATGTTGATTTCACAGTAGTAATGACTGATTCTGTCTGTAAACTCTTCTTTCTGAAGGCCTACCAGATATTTATCACTTTCCAGCGAAGCCATCAGCTCATTACCCACTTTCTCGATGTACTCGAAATGGCAAAAAGGAATGTCGCCCTTGGAAATATCGGCGGTGCGCAGCTCGCCCGCGCTTTTCATTTCGTTGCGGAATAAATGGCGGTGAATAAGACACAGATGGGGTAAACCCGGTGCGGAAGGCCCCAGTTCCAGCGTCTCGATATCGGGTTCAGCGGGCCCCTTACCTTTTTCAAGGAGGCAGCTGGCCTGAAAATTGACACTACGTTGTTGCTCCCAGAGACGGGATTTTTGCTTGTCGGTGAGTTTTTTCACTACGCCTCCCTGAATAGTCCGTTTGCCACAAGTATAAGCAGCAAAACGCGCTTTCGCAGGGAGGGCGGAAAGACACGGGCAGGATATGCCCGTGTGGACGAACGATTACGGCAGCACTTTCGCGGAGAGAATGACGACAGGCTTAGTCGGCACATTCTGGTATGGACCGACATCGTGAGTCTGAACCTGAGAGATCTTATCCGCCACGTCCATGCCTTTCACCACTTTGCCAAACACCGCGTAGCCAAAGTCGCGCTGACCGTGGTCCAGGAAGGCGTTATCAGCCACGTTGAGGAAGAACTGGCTGGTGGCGCTGTCTTTGTCCGCCGTACGCGCCATGGAGATGGTGCCGCGCTTGTTCAACAGGCCGTTGTCAGCTTCATTTTTGATGGGCGGGTTGGGCTGTTTCTGCTGCATCTGCTCGTTAAAACCGCCACCCTGAATCATAAAGCCCGGGATCACGCGGTGGAACGTGGTGTTGTTATAAAAACCACTGTTCACGTAGTCGAGGAAGTTTTTCACCGAAACAGGGGCTTTCTGGCTATTCAGCTCCAGCTCAATATTCCCCGCAGAGGTAGTCAGCAGGACGTGAGGGTCTCCTTTGGCTGCCAGCGCAGCAGGGGAAACGGCAGAAAGAGCAAACACAGCTGCAACAGCCGCCAGTGTTGATTTGAGCATGAGAATTCCTTAACAAAGCGCAGTATAAAAAGCGAATGGCTTGATTCTAAAGAGCAGTATGAACCCAGACCAGTCTTTTACCTAATTTTACCAAATTGAAACAATTATTACCGCGCAAACGATTGTTCACCCTGCAACGTAATGTGATCTGCATCACGTTAAAACCTGCAATTGTGCTCAAAATTTTCTGAAAAGATTTAATTAGATCACTTTCGCGACTAAAATCTGCCCGCTCAAACGCAGTCATTGCGTTTTTCTTTACTTTTAACAGGCCAGACATGACTAACAGCAATCGCATCAAGCTCACATGGATCAGCTTCTTCTCTTACGCCCTGACCGGCGCGTTGGTGATCGTCACCGGGATGGTGATGGGAAATATCGCAGACTACTTCCAGCTGCCCGTTTCCAGCATGAGTAACACCTTCACCTTCCTGAACGCGGGGATCCTGATCTCTATTTTCCTTAATGCATGGCTGATGGAAATCGTGCCGCTGAAAACGCAGCTGCGTTTTGGCTTCGTGCTGATGGTTGCCGCCGTGGCGGGCCTGATGTTGAGCCACAGCATCGCCCTCTTCTCTGCCGCCATGTTCGTACTGGGCCTGGTGAGCGGGATCACCATGTCGATCGGTACGTTTCTGATTACGCACATGTATGAAGGCCGCCAGCGCGGCGCGCGTCTGCTGTTCACCGACTCCTTCTTCAGCATGGCCGGGATGATTTTCCCGATGGTCGCCGCGTATCTTCTGGCGCGCAGCATTGAGTGGTACTGGGTATATGCCTGCATTGGTCTGGTCTATGTCGCGATCTTCATTCTCACCTTCGGCTGCGAGTTCCCGGTGCTGGGCAAAAAAGCGCAGACTACATCCGAGCCGGTTGCGAAAGAAAAATGGGGTATCGGCGTACTGTTCCTCTCCATCGCCGCGCTGTGTTACATCCTCGGCCAGCTGGGCTTTATCTCCTGGGTTCCTGAGTATGCGAAAGGTCTGGGCATGAGCCTGAACGACGCGGGTAAACTGGTGAGCGATTTCTGGATGTCTTACATGTTCGGCATGTGGGCGTTTAGCTTTATCCTGCGCTTCTTCGACCTGCAACGGATCCTGACCGTTCTGGCGGGTCTGGCGACCGTGCTGATGTATCTGTTCATCAACGGTTCCCCGGAGCATATGCCGTGGTTCATCCTGACCCTGGGCTTCTTCTCCAGCGCGATTTATACCTCGATCATCACCCTTGGCTCTCTTCAGACCAAAGTGGCCTCGCCAAAGCTGGTGAACTTCGTGCTGACCTGCGGCACCATCGGCACCATGCTGACCTTCGTGGTCACGGGCCCGATTGTTGCGCACAGCGGCCCGCTGGCGGCGCTGCATACCGCTAACGGTCTGTACGCCGTAGTGTTTATCATGTGCTTCGTGCTGGGCTTTGTGACCCGTCACCGTCAACACAACCCGGCAACAGCTACCCACTAATCGCCGTAACCCCTTTGCGTACTGCAAAGGGGTTTCCCCTGTGCTCACCCGCCCTGCCCGCCGATGGGTAAAAACCCCATTAATTTTGTGCGAAAAACGAACAAGCACAAAAATCAAACAATATCCGTCACTTATAAAAATCCTGACAAATCATAGATATAACCCCTAAGGGGTAGGTGAAGGCGTATTTGATTTGCATCAATAAGTGCCCCTGCTGAATCGTTAAGGTAGGCAGTAATAGAAAAGAAATCGAGGCAAAAATGAGCAAAGTCAGACTCGCTATCATCGGTAACGGCATGGTCGGCCACCGCTTTATTGAGGATCTTCTCGATAAAGCCGATGCTGAGCAGTTCGATATTACCGTGTTCTGTGAAGAACCCCGCAAGGCGTACGACCGTGTGCACTTGTCTTCTTACTTCTCTCACCATACCGCCGAAGAGCTCTCTCTGGTGCGTGAAGGGTTCTACGAGAAGCATGGCGTAAAAGTGCTGGTGGGCGAACGCGCTATCACCATCAACCGTCAGGAGAAAGTAATCCACTCCAGCGCCGGACGTACGGTTTTTTACGATAAGCTGATCATGGCGACGGGCTCGTATCCGTGGATCCCGCCTATTAAAGGGTCGGAAACCCAGGATTGTTTCGTTTACCGTACCATTGAAGACCTCAACGCCATCGAATCCTGCGCACGTCGAAGCAAACGCGGCGCGGTTGTCGGCGGTGGTCTGCTGGGTCTGGAAGCGGCAGGCGCGCTGAAAAACCTCGGCGTTGAAACCCACGTTATCGAATTTGCCCCGATGCTGATGGCCGAACAGCTCGACCACATGGGTGGCGATCAGCTGCGCCGTAAGATCGAAAGCATGGGCGTGAAAGTTCACACCAGCAAAAACACCAAAGAGATCGTTCAGGAAGGGACTGAAGCACGCAAAACCATGCGCTTTGCCGACGGCAGCGAGCTGGAAGTGGACTTCATCGTCTTCTCCACCGGTATCCGCCCGCGCGACAAGCTGGCAACGCAATGCGGTCTGGCCGTCGCGCAGCGCGGTGGGATCATGATTAACGACACCTGCCAGACCTCCGACCCGGATATTTACGCCATCGGCGAATGCGCCAGCTGGAACAACCGCGTATTCGGCCTGGTCGCGCCTGGGTACAAAATGGCGCAGGTCGCCGTGGATCATATCCTGGGCAGCGAAAACGCCTTCACCGGCGCAGACATGAGCGCCAAGCTGAAGCTGCTGGGCGTGGACGTGGGCGGTATTGGCGATGCGCATGGTCGCACCCCGAACTCCCGCAGCTATGTTTATCTGGACGAAAGCAAAGAAGTCTACAAACGTCTTATCGTCAGCCAGGACAACAAAACCCTGCTCGGGGCGGTGCTGGTGGGCGACACCAGCGACTTCGGCAACCTGCTCCAGCTGGTATTGAACGCCATTGAGCTGCCGGAAAACCCGGACGCGCTGATCCTCCCGGCGCACGCCTCCAGCGGTAAGCCGTCCATCGGTGTGGATAAACTGCCGGACAGCGCGCAAATCTGTTCCTGCTTCGACGTCACCAAAGGCATGCTGATCTCCGCCATTAACAAAGGCTGCCACACCGTTGCGGCGCTGAAGGCGGAAACCAAAGCCGGGACCGGCTGCGGCGGCTGTATCCCGCTGGTCACCCAGGTGCTGAACGCCGAGCTGGCAAAACAGGGCATTGAAGTGAACAACAACCTGTGCGAGCACTTCGCTTACTCTCGCCAGGAGCTGTACCACCTGATCCGCGTGGAAGGCATTAAGTCCTTTGACGAACTGCTGGAGAAACACGGCCAGGGCTATGGCTGTGAAGTATGTAAGCCTACTGTTGGTTCGCTACTTGCGTCCTGCTGGAACGAATATGTGCTCAAACCAGAACACACTCCGCTTCAGGACACCAACGATAACTTCCTGGCCAATATTCAGAAAGACGGGACTTACTCGGTGATCCCGCGTTCTGCCGGGGGGGAAATCACCCCTGAAGGGCTGGTCGCCGTGGGCCGTATCGCCCGTGAGTTTAACCTGTACACCAAAATCACCGGTTCCCAGCGTATCGGCCTGTTCGGCGCGCAGAAAGATGACCTGCCGGAAATCTGGCGTCAGCTGATTGAAGCGGGCTTTGAAACCGGTCACGCGTACGCCAAGGCGCTGCGCATGGCGAAAACCTGCGTGGGCAGCACCTGGTGCCGCTACGGCGTGGGCGACAGCGTGGGCTTCGGCGTAGAGCTGGAAAACCGCTACAAAGGCATCCGTACGCCGCACAAAATGAAGTTCGGCGTCTCAGGGTGTACCCGCGAATGTGCGGAAGCGCAGGGTAAAGACGTGGGTATTATTGCCACCGAGAAAGGCTGGAACCTGTACGTGTGCGGCAACGGCGGGATGAAACCGCGCCACGCGGACCTGCTGGCGGCGGATCTCGATCGCGACACGCTGATTCAGTATCTCGACCGCTTCATGATGTTCTACATCCGTACCGCCGATAAGCTGACCCGTACCGCCTCCTGGCTCGATAACCTCGAAGGCGGCATCGACTACCTGAAGTCGGTCATTATCGACGACAAGCTGGGCCTGAATGAACAGCTGGAATCCGAGATGACTCGACTGCGCGAGGCGGTGATCTGCGAGTGGACCGAAACCGTGAACACGCCAGCGGCGCAGACGCGCTTCAAACACTTTATCAACAGCACCCAGCGCGACCCGAACGTGCAGGTGGTGCCGGAGCGTGAACAGCATCGTCCAGCGACCCCGTATGAACGTATTCCGGTGATGCTGGTGGAGGAAAACGCATGAGCCAGTGGGTAAACATCTGCAATATTAACGACATTCTGCCAGCAACCGGCGTCTGTGCCCTGCTGGGCAACGAGCAGGTGGCGATTTTCCGTCCTCGCCACGATGAACAGGTCTATGCCATCAGCAATATCGACCCGTTCTTCGAGGCCAGCGTGCTCTCCCGCGGTCTGATTGCGGAGCACCAGGGCGAGCTGTGGGTTGCCAGCCCGCTGAAAAAGCAGCGCTTCCGCTTAACCGACGGACTCTGCATGGAAGATGAAAGCTTCTCGGTCAAACACTACGACGTCCGCGTGAAGGACGGCGAGGTGCAGCTGAAAGCGTAACCTCTCGCCTTTTCAATAGGAAAGGCTTATGACCCCTTATGGGTAACGGCAGGAAAAACCGTATGTTCTGTACGATTCCTGCTGTTATCCTGACGTCAATTCTTCCCCCGCCATGAATGCTGTGAGGTAACGTCGTGGATCACCTGCCGATTTTTTGTCAATTACGCAACCGCGACTGCCTGCTCGTGGGCGGCGGCGATGTGGCTGAACGTAAGGCGCGCCTGCTGTTAGAGGCGGGCGCCCGACTGACCGTTAACGCCCTCACCTTCGCCCCACAGTTTGACGTCTGGGCGCAGGAAGGGATGCTCACGCAGGTGCAGGGCGAATTTGATGAATCCCTGCTGGATACCTGCTGGCTGACCATCGCCGCAACGGATAACGATGACGTTAACCAGCGCGTCAGCGACGCCTGCGAAGCGCGCCGCATCTTCTGTAACGTGGTGGATGCGCCGAAAGAGGCGAGCTTTATCATGCCATCCATTATCGACCGCTCGCCGCTGATGATTGCGGTATCGTCCGGTGGCCGCTCGCCCGTTCTTGCCCGTCTGCTGCGGGAAAAACTGGAAGCCGTGCTGCCGCAGCATCTTGGCCAGATTGCCCAATACGCCGGGCAGCTGCGTTCCCGCGTGAAGCAAACCTTCGCAACCGTGGGCGAACGCCGTCGCTTCTGGGAGAAGTTCTTTGTCAACGACAGGCTGGCGCAGTCGCTGGCCAATCAGGACGCCAAAGCCGTTGAAGAGACGACCGAACAGCTCCTGAGCGAGCCGCTGGACCATCGCGGTGAAGTGGTACTGGTGGGCGCAGGTCCCGGCGATGCGGGCTTGCTGACGCTGAAGGGTCTCCAGCAGATCCAGCAGGCGGACATCGTGGTGTATGACCGTCTGGTCTCTGATGACATCATGAATCTGGTGCGCCGCGATGCTGACCGCGTGTTCGTCGGCAAACGGGCAGGTTATCACTGCGTACCGCAGGAGGAGATCAACCAGATCCTGCTGCGGGAAGCGCAGAAAGGTAAGCGTGTGGTGCGTCTGAAAGGGGGCGATCCCTTTATCTTTGGTCGCGGCGGCGAGGAGCTGGAAACTCTCTGCAACGCGGGCATTCCATTCTCCGTGGTGCCGGGTATTACGGCGGCATCCGGCTGTTCTGCCTATTCCGGCATTCCGTTAACCCATCGCGACTATGCCCAGAGCGTGCGCCTGGTGACGGGCCACCTGAAAACCGGCAGCGAGCTGGACTGGCATAATCTGGCCGCTGAAAAGCAGACGCTGGTCTTCTACATGGGGCTAAATCAGGCAGCCACGATTCAGGCGAAACTGCTGGAGCACGGCATGGAAGCAGATATGCCGGTCGCACTGGTGGAAAACGGCACCGCCATTACGCAGCACGTGGTCGATGGCGTGCTGACGCAGCTGGGTGAGCTGGCGCAGCAGGTTCAAAGCCCGGCGCTGATCGTTGTTGGACGCGTGGTTGAGCTGCGCGAAAAGCTGAACTGGTTCTCAAACCACTAACCATAGTCTCTCTTCCTGGAGTAGTCCTTATGCGGACTACTCCCTTCATACCTCAGTCGATAACATACCGCCCGCATAATGGAACTTTTCCATTTATTCCCTCGTGTTACATCCAATTTTAGATTTTTAGACAAGGAATGCGTATGTTCAAACTGGCAAAAGCTGCCGTACTGGTCGGCCTGTTAACAACTCTGACGGCCTGCACCGGTCACGTTCAAAATACTAAAAATAATTGCAGCTACGATTACCTGCTGCATCCGGCGATCTCCATTTCGAAGATCATCGGCGGTTGCGGCCCGGCGGCACAGCAGTAAGCGTTTTTCAGGCGTAAAAAAACCGGGAATTTCCCGGTTTTTTTATTGAGTCCGTATTTGTCGGGTGGCGGCTTAAGGTTTCGCCACAAACCCAATCGCCTCGTACACCGCTGTCAGGGTTTCCGACGCGCGCGCGCTGGCTTTTTCTGCGCCCTCTTTCATCACTTTTTGCAGGAAAGCTTCGTCGTTACGGTAACGGTGATAGCGCTCCTGCAACTCGGTCAGCATGCCGGAAACGGCGTCTGCCACTTCGCCTTTCAGGTGGCCGTACATCTTGCCTTCAAAGTGTTTTTCCAGCTCAGGGATGCTCTGTCCGGTCACACCGGAGAGAATGTCCAGCAGGTTGGATACGCCCGCTTTGTTCTGCACGTCGTAGCGCACCACTGGCGGCTCATCGGAGTCGGTCACCGCACGCTTGAGCTTTTTCACCACCGATTTCGGATCTTCCAGCAGGCCGATAACGTTGTTGCGGTTATCGTCAGACTTGGACATCTTTTTGGTCGGCTCCAGCAGGGACATCACGCGCGCGCCGGATTTCGGAATAAACGGCTCAGGCACTTTGAACACGTCGCCGTAAAGCGCATTGAAGCGCTGGGCAATATCGCGGCTCAGCTCCAGGTGCTGCTTCTGGTCTTCACCCACCGGCACCTGGTTGGTCTGGTACAGCAGAATGTCGGCCGCCATCAGCACCGGATAGTCAAACAGACCGGCGTTGATGTTCTCAGAGTAGCGCGCAGACTTATCCTTGAACTGGGTCATGCGGCTCAGCTCGCCGAAATAGGTGTAGCAGTTCAGCGCCCAGCCCAGCTGCGCGTGCTCTGGTACGTGAGACTGAACGAAAATGGTGCTCTTCTCGGGATCGATACCGCACGCCAGGTACAGCGCCAGCGTATCGAGCGTTGCTTTGCGAAGCTTCTCTGGATCCTGACGCGCGGTGATAGCATGCAAATCCACGATGCAGTAAATGCAGTGGTAGTCATCCTGCATGCTCACCCACTGACGTAACGCACCCATGTAGTTACCAATGGTCAGTTCACCTGAAGGCTGTGCGCCACTAAAAACGATGGGCTTAGTCATTATTCAATTCCTGATGTTCACTGTGCGAGAGCCCGAGTGCGGGCAACAAATCTTTGAAGTGGTCGAACACAACGTCCGGCTCACTCAGCGTAATGGCTTCACCGTAGTTGTAGCCGTAGGTCAACCCAACCGACGGGCAACCTGCCGCTCTGGCAGCCAGAATATCATTGCGGGAATCCCCGACAAAGAGCAGCTCCGCAGGTGCTAAGGATAATTTTCCTGCCACCAGCAATAGCGGTTCCGGATGCGGCTTTTTATTCTGTACGTCATCGCCGCCCACAATCACGGAGAAGTATTTCGCGATATCCAGCGCTTCCAGCAGAGGCGCAACGAACGGTGTCGGCTTGTTAGTTACCAGCCCCAGCGGGATGCCTTTAGCATATAGCGCGCTCAGCGTTTCAGCGACATCCGGGAACAGGAAGCTGCCCTCTTCGACGGTCTCTTCGTAGAAACGGTCGAACAGTTTGCGCAGAATACGCTGCTGCTCATCCTGGGGAATATCCGCGTGGTCAACACTCGGTTTACCTTGCGCGGAACGCTGAGAGGCACGCTCCTGACGAGCCCAGGTCAGCGCGCGCTCCATCAGCACGTCTGCACCGTTACCAATCCACGTCACGACGCGCTCTTCGCCTGCAACGGGGAGTTCAAGGGCATACAGCGCCTGATCGACGGCGCTGGTTAATCCTGGCGCGCTGTCGACCAGCGTGCCGTCGAGGTCAAATGCTACACCCCGAATAGCCTGCAATTTATCCATGACTTACCTTCGCCAGTTCACGGCGCATTTCATCAATGACTTTTTTGTAATCCGGTTGATCGAAGATGGCGGAGCCTGCGACGAACATATCCGCCCCTGCCGCCGCAATCTCACCGATGTTATTGACCTTCACGCCGCCGTCCACTTCCAGACGAATATCATAGCCAGACTCATCGATACGGCGGCGCACTTCACGCAGTTTGTCGAGGGTCTGAGGGATAAATGACTGACCACCAAAGCCCGGGTTGACGGACATCAGCAGGATCACGTCCAGCTTGTCCATCACGTAGTCGAGATAGCTCAGCGGGGTCGCCGGGTTAAAGACCAGCCCCGCCTTACAGCCGTTCTCTTTGATCAGCTGTAGCGTGCGGTCAACGTGTTCGGAGGCTTCCGGGTGGAAAGTGATGATGCTGGCACCCGCCGCGGCGAAATCGGGTACGATGCGGTCAACCGGTTTCACCATCAGATGCACGTCAATGGGCGCGGTGATCCCGTAGTTACGCAGTGCTTTAAGCACCATCGGACCGATGGTCAGGTTGGGAACGTAGTGGTTATCCATAACGTCGAAATGGACGACATCCGCGCCAGCCGCGAGAGCTTTGGCAGTGTCTTCACCCAGGCGGGCAAAATCGGCCGACAGAATTGAGGGGGCAATCAAAAACTGTTTCATCCGCATCTCCTTGAAATGTGTTTACCGGCGGGCAAAGGCTCAGGGTCGATAAAGCGCCAGAAGTTCGTCCACCTTTTTACGTGTGCCGCCGTTGCTGCTAATGCTACGCCGCACTTTTACCTGAAAATGCTTCGCGGCTTTGTACCATTCGCGCGTATCAGGCGTGTCGTGATTCGAAATTAACACCGGAATTCTTTTGCTGACCAGCTTTTCCGCCATCTCAGCCAGACGAGCCTGCTCGGCCGGGCTGAAGCTATTGGTGTGGTAGGCGGTGAAATTTGCCGTGGCAGACAGCGGCGCGTAAGGCGGGTCGCAGTAGACCACCGAGTTTACGCCCGCCAGCTCCATGCACTCTTCATATGAGAGACAGTAGAACTCGGCATTCTGTGCTTTTTCAGCAAAGTGATACAGCTCGTCCTGCGGGAAATAGGGACGCTTATAGCGGCCAAACGGCACGTTAAACTCGCCACGCAGATTATACCGGCACAGACCGTTGTAGCCATGGCGGTTGAGATAAAGAAACAACAGCGCGCGACGGAACGGATCCTGGCTTTGATTAAACTCAGCGCGGAACTGATAGTAGACGTCCGGGTTGTTGTTCTCTGGCGTAAACAGCTTCCGTGCCTCTTCCACATACTCATCGGTACGCAGTTTGACGATGTTATAGAGGCTAATAAGGTCGCTGTTGATATCCGCCAGGATATAACGAGAAAAATCGGTATTCAGGAACACCGATCCAGCACCCACGAAGGGCTCGATAAGACACTCGCCTTTCGGCAGGTGCTTTTTAATATCGTCGAGCAGGGGGTATTTCCCCCCTGCCCATTTCAGAAAAGCGCGATTTTTTTTCATGCTGACTAACTGATTACACCTTCTCCGGCTGTGGAGAAAGCTCCGACAGCATCCTGCGCTTTAAACATTACTTCAGATCGGCCTGCACCTGATGAATCGGCTTCGCCCACGGGTTTTTCGCCTGCACGTCGGCTGGCAGCGTGGAAACGGCACGTTTTGCTTCATCTTTGGAAGCATAAATACCACTCACCAGCACATACCACGGTTGACCGTTACGGGTCGTCTGATAAACCACGTAGTTTTTCAGATTCGATTTCTTCGCCCAGGCGTTGAGGTTGTCATAGTTAGACGAACTGCTCAGCTGAAGGGTGTAGTTGCTGGAAGAGGCCGACTGCAAAGAACCCACGTTGCCCGTCGTTTTACCTGGCGAAGCGCCCGTTTTGGCTGCGGGAGCCGCAGGTGTTGTTGCAGCAGGTGTTGTTGCAGCAGGCGCCGCTGTGGTCGCCGTCGCTTTCGGAGCAGCGGTTGCCGCAGGCGTTGGCGCTTTAACCGGCTGGCTCACCGCAGGTTTTGTCTGCGCTGGCGCTTTCGTTTCTGGCGCTTTTGCCACGGCCTGTGGTTTCGTCTCACGCTTCGGCTCAATCACAGCCTGCTTACGCTCCTGGCGTGGTGCAGTCTGCGTCTGGCGCGGTTTGGTTTCCGTTGCCGCCGTCTGCTGCTGGGCATTGCTGCCATGAACTGGCGCAACGGTGGCTGGTTCAGTTGGCAGCGTGGAGTTCACCACGGCAGCGTTAACCTGTTCCTGATTCTGCGGCTGCATCAGCGCGTTGTTCAGATCGCCCTGAACCTCAACACGCTGCTGGCCTTCAGGCGTAGCTGGCGCCTGGCCCTGAGTCGGGGTAGAAGAGACAGGCGGCAGAGAGATATCCTGACCGGCGCTGGTGTTGCCTGCGGTCTGCTCTGCGGAAGTGGTGCCCGGCGCAGGCTGAGCGCCATTCGCCTGGTTGCTCGCATCGTTACCAGACAGGTCGATGCTCTTCTCGGCAGACGCGGTCTGCTCGGTAGAATGGGTAGAAGGGGCTTTTAGCGCGGAACCAATGCCGACAATCAGCAATACCAGCACCAGAACGCCAAGGCCCATCATGATGTACTGACGGGAGGCCGGTTTTGCCGCTACCGCTTTTTTACGCTTGCGCGGTCGACGTTCAACAGGCTGTTCATCCATTAACTCTTCTTCGGATTCAAACTCCTCGTCTTCACGCTCATTGCGCGCGTTGCGGCTACGCGAAGGGCGACGATCGTCTGCATCCAGATCGACATCGTCAAAGTTGATCTGCGGCTCGTTATCACGTTCTGAAGATTGACGAGAACGACCAGTACGACGATCGCTGGGATCGGGTTTCAGCTCGTCTTCTGGTTTGAATTCATCCATTTAACACCCCACTCAAAGGCTTCTGCCAACGACTCTGCATTAACCTGAAGCTAAAACGACCACCTGTTACAGCGGTCTGACCTTTCTAGTTGTTACGCTTGCTGACAATCAGCAATAGCGCCAAGTACGACTTCGTGCGGCACTCCGCCGCGCACTTCACTTTTCCCTATTGCAAGCGGGAGTACCAGACGCATCTCACCTGCTAATACTTTTTTATCGCGCATCATGTGGGGAAGGTACGCCTGCGCAGACATTTCCTGCGGACCACTTACCGGCAAGCCAGCACGTTTAAGCAACGCGATGATACGTGCTGTCTCTTCCGGCCTGAACTGCCCCAAACGTTCAGAGGCACGCGCCGCCATAACCATTCCGGCAGCGACAGCTTCACCGTGAAGCCAGTTACCGTAGCCCATTTCGGCTTCGATCGCATGACCAAACGTATGCCCCAGATTCAGTAAAGCACGTAAGCCGGTTTCACGCTCATCTGCGGCAACGACTTCTGCTTTCAGCTCACAACAACGGCGAATACAGTAGGCCATTGCCTGCCCGTCGAGGCGCAGCAGCGCATCCATATTCTCTTCCAGCCAGGTGAAGAACTCCCCGTCAAGAATAATGCCGTATTTGATCACTTCTGCAAGGCCGGACGCCAGTTCGCGCGCTGGCAAGGTTTTCAGACAGTCGAGATCCACCACCACCGAGGCGGGCTGGTAGAACGCGCCAATCATGTTTTTGCCGAGCGGATGGTTAACCGCCGTTTTACCGCCCACAGAAGAATCGACCTGTGAGAGCAACGTGGTTGGAATTTGAATAAAGCGCACGCCGCGCTGGTAGCTGGCGGCTGCAAAACCGGTCAGATCGCCCACAACGCCGCCGCCCAGGGCAAGCAGTGTTGTATCACGACCGTGCGGTTTTTGCAGAAGTGCGGTAAAGACGGTATCCAGTACCGTCAGGCTTTTGTACTGCTCGCCATCGGGCAGAATCACACTGTCGACCTTCACGCCCGCCTGCTCAAGCAGGTGACGTACACGGTCGAGATAAAGCGGAGCCAGCGTCTCGTTGGTGACCAGCATCGCCTGATCACCCGCTTTCAGTGGTAAGAAGGAAGCTGGGTCGTTAAACAAACCAGCCGCGATGGTGATAGGGTAACTACGTTCCCCGAGAGTAACTGTAATCCTCTCCATGACGCGACATCCACCTTAAATGCTTTTACCCGCAGGCGAGTGTATATATAGCCAGAATCAGTTGCTTTCCAGCATATGAATAATCTGGTTTGCAACCACTTTAGCGCTTTGATCGTCAGTACGAATGGTCACATCAGCAATCTCTTCGTACAGAGGATTGCGTTCATCGGCCAAAGCTTCCAGAACTTCACGTGGCGGTGTTTCAACCTGCAACAACGGGCGCTTTTTATCACGCTGCGTGCGTGCCAGCTGTTTTTCGATGGTCGTCTCAAGATAGACCACTACGCCACGGGCGGAGAGACGGTTGCGGGTTTCGCGAGATTTTACAGAGCCGCCGCCAGTTGCCAGCACAATGCCCTGTTTTTCCGTGAGTTCGTTGATCACTTTTTCTTCTCGGTCACGGAAACCTTCTTCGCCTTCTACGTCGAAGACCCAGCCCACATCCGCTCCGGTTCGTTTCTCAATCTCTTGATCAGAATCGTAAAATTCCATATTGAGTTGTTGAGCTAACTGACGCCCAATAGTGCTTTTGCCGGCACCCATAGGCCCAACCAGAAAGATATTGCGTTTCTCTGCCATTTTTTCGGTACTACTAAGACTATTCGTTAATGGTAATCCCCGCTGCGCAGACACCCGGCGTAGCAGGACATGAACTGAAACCTCATTTGCAATAGAGCGAGAGTCAGACGAAAAATTATCTCAATACTCCGGCTTGTTTGGCAACTGATTAAATCACCGTTCCCGGCGCATAAGGAAATAAGACGTAAGTCCAACTCAAATCGGTACTCCTTGTATGCTAATTCATGCCCCACGTCAAACATCTGCAACAAACTGAATGCAAAATCATTGCGGGGATCGTTACCCATTACTGAATACTGACCAGACGTGGCGTGATAAACACCACTAACTCGCGCCGTTCGTTATCTTTTCCGTCATGGCGGAACAGCTGACCCAGCCACGGAATGTTGCCCAGCACGGGCACGCTGTCGCGTCCGGTTTTATTCTTTTGCGAAAAGATCCCGCCCAGCGCGAGCGTTTCCCCACTTTTTACCTCAACCTGCGTTTCGATCTCCTGCTTATCGATCGCCAGCGTTTCGCCGTCTGCCTGTTGCAGCACCTGGCCGGGCATATTTTCACTGATATGCAATTTCAGGCGCACACGACCACCCGGCAGAACCACCGGCGTGACCTCCATGCCTAATACCGCTTCTTTAAATTCAACGGATGTCGCCCCGCTCTCGCCGCTGGAAACCTGATACGGAATTTCGCTGCCCTGCTTGATGCTGGCCGGCTGCATGTGCGATGCCAGCAGCCGCGGGCTGGCGATGATATCCACCTGCTGCTTTTGCTCAAGCGCCGACAACTCAAGATCCAGCATCCTGCCGTTGATGCGCCCGATGTTAAACCCTGCGTGGGTGGTCGCACTGGCCACCGACAGGTCCGCACCCAGCGTCGTGACCTGACCCACTTTACTGGCCTCCGTTGCGTCAGCGAGGTTCCATTTCACCCCCAGTTCACGCAGGCTTTTTTCACTGATGGTCACAATCTGCGCCGCCAGTTCCACCTGCTCGACGGGCAGATCCATCTGCACAGCCCAGCGCTGGAGCATATCCACCACCGTCTGGTTATCCCTGACCAGGAAACGGTTGGTGCGCTTGTCGACGGAGAGACTGCCTTTCGGGCTTAAGAGCTTTTCCGCCGCTTTTTGCAATTCGGCCGCATCCGCATAAGCAAACGGAATGCTGTGAGAGTGCAGCGGGGCGTCGAGCAGACGCTGGGCCCGCTCCTGCTCTTTACGCGTCTGTTGCTCCCGTTGCCAGGCCGCCGTATGCACATAAAAAATGCCGCCCTCTTCCCGCAATACCAGCCCGGCGCTGTTCACTACCGTCTGAAGCGCCTGCCTCCAGGGCACCCGCGTTAAATTCAGCGAAAGCGAACCGCTGACATCCGGCGACACCACCAGATTGCGATCCTCCTGCGCTACCAGCGCCTGTAATATTTGCACCACCGGGACATCATCCACCAGCAGGGTGACCGGTTTTGGCGTCGCGGCCCACAGGGGCTGGCTGAGTACCGCCAGTAACAGCCCTATCCTTATCTTCACTTTTTTTCGTTCCTTCTCGTTGCCATGTCCATCGCTTCGGCTCGCACATATCGCCGACATCAACGGTCAGTTGTTGTCTATCTATCGCGCACACCCGCCAGCCTGTCGGTAACCGCATCTGCGTTTTTACCCGGTGCCAGCGTTTCTGCCCGTCCTGCATAAGGCCGATATCCCTGCTGCCGCTGACTATCCCCTGATACCGCCACTGGCTGAGCTGCCCGGCTGCGCAACGCTCTTCCGGCACAGAGAAGGGATCCCGCATCCCGGTCAGGAAAAGCGGAGAAAGCAGGATGACTAAACGGGCTTTACTGCGCATGACCGATCTCCAGTTGCAGGCTGAGGCGTAACTGTTTGCCCTGTGGGATGATGGAAAACGCACTCACCCGCACGTTCTCAAGCGCCAGCCGGGAAAAGAGCGCCGGAACCGCGCCCCATGAGGCATCCAGCGCCAGCTCTCCCCCACTCTGCTGCGGCTTCCAGTACACCAGCCTTGCGTCCTCACGCTGAAATGCCAGGGGAGAAAAGGGCCGCGAGGGCGTCACTTGCGTAAACACTGCTTGCCGTCCGGCCTCTGGCCACAGCGAGGCGTTGATTCGCTTCGCACTGATGGCCTGCGCCTGAACATCGGCGTAACGCAGAGCAGCGGGCCTGAGCAGCAGTCCCCAAATTGCCCACGCAACAAGCCCCGACGCGATCAACCAGCAAAGGACGCGCCGGGAAGGACGTGCATCAGCCCAGCGTTGATACCAGATACCCACCGGCTACCTCCGGCTATGCAGTTTAAAAGAGAACATCCATCGCCCCAGGCTATCCTGTTGCAGTTCGCCTGCCGGTCCGGGGTTAAATCCCGTCACCCTTTTCAGCGCATCGGTCATGGCTGCGAGCGCTGGCAGTGAAGTGGTATAGCCGGTCAGGGTCAGCGAGGGTGGCTGATAACGCAGCGCCGTCAGCCACGCCTGCCGGGGCATTGCGCTGGCAAGCGATTCCAGCGCGGGTTGCCAGGCCGGATCAGACGGCGGCGAAGGGGTTTTCAGCCCCGCTGACTGCGGCTGACGGGCTCTCAATACTTTCTGCACCGCCCGAGTCCCCGCCAGTTCGCTCTGCAACGCCTGTAACGCGAGAGACTGCGTCGCCCGCAGACTGAAACCACCCGCCAGCATCACCAGCAATGAGGCGGCAAACAGCAGCCCCCAGAAACGCAGGCGCTGATTACGTTGCTGCCGACGCCAGGGTAAAAGATTGGGCATGCTCATTACGGCGCCTCGCTCATGGCCAGCGCCAGGGCGACGGTGTAATCAGCACCGCATTCCGGCAGCGGCGGCTGGCACAGCGTCACCGCTTCCCAGGGATCGCGGGCAGCATCAAACACGGCGATATCAGAAGAAGAAAGCGCAAGCAGCGCCGCCAGTTCATTCACCGTCGCCGCTTCTGTGGTGTAACGCCGCCCCCACTGGTGACGCATCGCCCATAGCCACTGGTGTTGATCTCTCCAGGCGACGCACCGGGCGGGGGCAACAGCAGAGAGAAGATTAGCCAGCGCGCCGGCATCCGGGGCGATTGCTGCCAGACGCAAACGCAGCGCGTTCGCCAGCGTCAACAGGGTATCGACTTCTCTGTTTTGCGCTGCGGTAACCTGAAAAGTGTTGCTGAACGTATCCTGCGCGTAGTCAAAGCAGAGCGTATCGGCGGGCATCTCCAGCTCACGCGCTAATGCGGCGCCTACCCAGGTGAGCTGTTCGCTGTCACGCAAGGTAACGGATGGACGGGGCAACGCGCGTTGCAGAACGCGCGTTGCCGGAAATGAGAGGAATACCCGATGCGAGTGCGGCAATGTTTTCCGCCAGCCACGTAATGCGTTAACCAGCTCTTCTGGCTTAAGTATTTTGCCTTCCCCGATAACGCCGTCCGACAGCGGCACCGCCCACCAGCGCCGTAAACGCCATCCGGCCCGCTCTCTGGTCAGCGCTACCGCAACCACCTTATCCTGTTGAATATGAACACCTGCTTGCCACGTTTTAAAAGCCATGCTTCACGATCTCCTTATCGCCCGTCGGAGTGACGGCTATATCAATGAATCAGGCTTGCCTTTATACTACCGCGCGATTGTTTAGAAACTGCCCAGGCTAAACCAAATGGGAAATCTCCGGTGAAGTTCGTAAAGTATTTATTGATCCTTGCAGTCTGTTGCATTCTGCTGGGAGCAGGCTCGATTATTGGTTTGTACAAATATGTCGAGCCGCAACTCCCTGATGTCGCCACGCTTCGTGATGTGCGGCTTCAGATCCCTATGCAGGTCTATAGCGCCGATGGTGAACTGATGGCGCAATACGGCGAGAAACGTCGTATCCCACTGACCTTAAATCAAATTCCACCCGTGATGGTGAAGGCTTTTATCGCCACCGAGGACAGCCGTTTTTACGAGCACCACGGTGTCGATCCGGTCGGTATTTTCCGTGCGGCAAGCGTGGCGCTGTTCTCCGGTCATGCCTCTCAGGGGGCAAGTACCATTACCCAGCAGCTGGCGCGTAACTTCTTCCTCAGCCCGGAAAAGACGCTGATGCGTAAGATCAAAGAGGTGTTCCTCGCGATCCGCATTGAGCAACTGCTGAGCAAAGACGAGATCCTTGAGCTTTACCTCAACAAGATCTATCTGGGCTACCGCGCCTATGGCGTAGGGGCTGCGGCTCAGGTCTATTTTGGTAAGCCGATCGATCAGCTCACGCTGAGCGAAATGGCGACCATTGCCGGCCTGCCAAAAGCGCCATCCACCTTTAACCCGCTCTACTCGCTGGACCGCGCCACCGCGCGCCGTAACGTGGTGCTGTCGCGTATGTTGAGCGAAGGCTATATCAGCCAGTCTGAGTACGATAAGGCGCGCAGCGACGTTATTGACGCCAATTACCATGCGCCGGAAATCGCTTTCTCTGCCCCGTATCTCACTGAAATGGTTCGCCAGGAGATGGTGAGTCGCTACGGTGATAAAGCGTATGAAGATGGTTATCGCGTCTATACCACCGTGACCCGCAAGGTGCAGCAGGCTGCCCAGCAGGCGGTGCGTAATAACGTGATGGATTACGATATGCGTCACGGCTACCGCGGCCCGTCCAACGTGCTGTGGAAAGTGGGTGAAGGCGCATGGGACAGTAAAAAAATCACGGATTCCCTGAAAGCGCTGCCGACCTATGGCCCGCTGCGTCCGGCGGTCGTCACCCAGGCCGATCCACAGGAAGCGGTGGCGATGATGGCCGATGGCACATCCGTTTCGCTGCGCATGGAGGGTGTCCGCTGGGCGCGTCCATACCGTTCTGACACCCTTCAGGGGCCAACGCCACGTAAAGTGACCGATGTCGTACAAACCGGACAACAAATCTGGGTGCGTCAGGTCGGTGATGCCTGGTGGCTGGCGCAGGTGCCGGACGTAAACTCTGCGCTGGTCTCCATCAATCCGCAGAACGGCGCCGTGATGGCGCTGGTTGGCGGGTTCGATTTCAACCAGAGCAAATTTAACCGCGCGACCCAGGCGCTGCGTCAGGTTGGTTCTAACATCAAACCATTCCTGTATACCGCGGCGATGGATAAGGGGCTGACTCTCGCCAGCATTCTCAACGACGTGCCAATTTCCCGCTGGGATGCCGGTGCGGGCTCTGACTGGCAGCCGAAGAACTCTCCGGCGCAATACGCTGGCCCTATCCGTCTGCGTCAGGGCCTTGGCCAGTCGAAGAACGTGGTCATGGTTCGCGCGATGCGTGCGATGGGCGTGGATTATGCGGCAGAGTATCTGCAACGCTTCGGCTTCCCGGCGCAAAACATCGTTCATACTGAATCTCTGGCGCTCGGCTCCGCGTCCTTTACGCCGCTCCAGGTTGCGCGTGGCTATTCGGTGATGGCGAACGGCGGCTTCCTGGTCGATCCGTATTTCATCAGCAAAATCGAGAACGATCAGGGCGGCGTACTGTTTGAAGCGAAACCGAAAATTGCCTGCCCTGAATGCGATATTCCGGTGATTTACGGCGACACGCCAAAATCCAATGTCCTGGAAAACAAGGATATGGAAGATGTGGCGATCTCTCAGGAACGTCAGAATCTGGCGGTGCCGCAGCCTCAGCTGGAACAGGCCAATCAGGCGCTGGTCGCCCAGAGTGGCGCGCAGGAGTACGCCCCGCACGTGATCAGCACGCCGCTGTCGTTCCTGATTAAGAGCGCACTGAACACCAACATCTTTGGCGAACCGGGCTGGCAAGGCACCGGCTGGCGAGCGGGCCGCGATTTGCAGCGCCACGACATCGGCGGCAAAACCGGGACAACCAACAGTTCAAAAGATGCCTGGTTCTCAGGTTATGGCCCGGGCGTTGTCACCTCGGTCTGGATTGGTTTTGACGATCACCGCCGCACTCTGGGGCGCACAACCGCTTCTGGCGCGATTAAAGATCAGATTTCCGGTTACGAGGGTGGGGCTAAGAGTGCGCAACCGGCCTGGGATGCTTACATGAAGGCCGCTCTCGAGGGCGTGCCGGAGCAGCCGCTAACGCCTCCGCCGGGCATTGTCACGATCAATATTGACCGCAGCACTGGACAGCTCGCGAATGGCGGTAATAGCCGTGCCGAGTATTTCATCGAGGGTACGCAGCCAACCACGCAGGCGGTGCATGAGGTGGGTACAGAGATCATTGATAACGGCGAGACGCACGAACTGTTCTGACGCCAACTAAAAAGCCGGGTGGCGACTACGCCTGACCCGGCCTACAACATCAATGCAAAACGGCAACCTTCGGTTGCCGTTTTTAATGGTGGCGCTACAAACGACCCTGCCCCTTCAGCCACTCTCGTACCAGGAACAGTGCGCTCACGTTGCGTGCCTCGTTAAAGTCAGGATCTTCCAGCAAATCCATCAGATGAGCCAGCGGCCAGCGAACCTGCGGCAGCGGTTCCGGCTCGTCTCCTTCCAGCGATTCAGGATAGAGACCTTCCGCGACAACGATGTTCATTTTGCTGGAGAAATAGGACGGCGCCATGCTCAGCTTTTTCAGGAACGTCAGCTCTTTCGCGCCAAAACCGACCTCTTCTTTCAGCTCCCGGTTTGCCGCTTCAAACACCGTTTCGCCCGGATCGATCAGTCCTTTGGAGAAGCCCAGCTCGTAGGATTCAGTGCCCACGGCGTATTCACGAATGAGGATCAGGTGCTCGTCGACGATAGGCACTATCATCACCGCTTCACGCGAGGAGGGGCGCATACGCTCATAAACACGACGCACACCGTTGCTGAACTCCAGATCCACGCTTTCGACATTAAACAGACGCGATTTCGCGACGGTTTCAACATTCAGAATGGTGGGCTTTTGTAAGGGTTTGGTCATCTTGACGGGTCTTTGCTGGGTGAACTGGCTTTATTGTGCGATACGCCGCACGGTTTCGGCAATGTCAATTGCTCTTTATTTACATTTATGCAACGTAATTGAATGCGATTCTCATTTCAAAACAAATGTCAAGAGGTTGAAATGTTTCCAGGAATTTGCTGATATCGCGCCGGAACAGGCTTTGTTATCATTACCGGTCACTGGGATGCGCGTCAACATGCTCAAGTTAGACTCCATACTTGCCGATAGCCGACCACAGAATCTCATTCATTGTACAAAAGGTGCGACTGACAACACCTGTAAGAAGATAAGTAAGATGGGGAAAGCATGAGCACCATTTTGATTTTTCTCGCTGCTGTGCTGGCCTGCGCGTCGATTGCGGTGTGGGTATTCAGGCGCCGCGTACATCGCCGTTATCGGCTGCCCTTTTTAAACGCGTTCGCCGGGGCAAACACGCGCAAGCTTTCGCCAGAGGAACGCAGCACCGTTGAGCAGTATCTCGACACGCTGAACCGATCCCGGCTTTCGCCTGGCCCTACCGGCGCCAGCACCGCCCCCGTATCGCTCAACCTTAACGCCCAAAGCGACACCGTTCTGTGCGTGACGCGCTCCATTACCCGCTACGGCATCACAACCGACGATCCCAATAAATGGCGTTACTATCTCGACTCTGTTGAAGTGCACCTGCCTCCCTTCTGGGAACAGTATATCAACGACGAAAACAGCGTCGAGCTCATCCATACCGATACGCTGCCGCTGGTTATCTCCCTTAATGGTCATACTCTGAGCGAATATGTTCAAGAAGCGCCACGCTTTGCGCTGGAACGCGCGAGCGGAACGCAGGCCTCTATTCGTGGTGAAGAGACAGAGCAGATTGAACTGCTCAACATCCGCCAGGAAACGCATGAAGAGTACGTCCTGAGCCGCCCGGATGGCATTCGCGAAGCGGTGTTGATTGTCGCCTCGTTCCTGCTCTTTTTCATCTGCCTGCTGACGCCGGACGTGTTTGTTCCGTGGCTCGCGGGTGGCGCAGTACTGCTTCTGGCCGCCGGGCTGTGGGGCATATTTGCCCCGCCGGCAAAAACGTCATTACGCGAAATTCACTGCCTGCGCGGAACCCCAAAACGCTGGGGACTGTTCGGTGAGAACGATCAGGAACATATCAACAATATCTCGCTCGGGATCATCGATCTTATCTATCCACGCCACTGGCAGCCGTGGATTGCGCAGGACCTGGGCCACAAAACGGATATTGATATCTATCTCGACCGCCACGTTGTACGCCAGGGGCGCTACTTATCCCTGCACGACGAAGTGAAAAACTTCCCGCTTCAGCACTGGCTTCGCAGCGCGGTGATTGCCGGTGGCGCCGCGTTAATCTTCCTCATGCTGCTGCTTTTCGTGCCGCTGGATATGCCAATTAAATTTACCCTGTCATGGATCAAAGGGGCGCAAACCGTGGAAGCCACCAGCGTACAGCAGCTCGAAGAAGCGGGTGTACGCGTGGGAGATACGTTGCGCCTCAAAGGCACCGGGATGTGTAATATCCACTCACCGGGTGCCTGGAACACGCGCCAGAACTCGCCGTTCGCGCCGTTCGACTGCTCTCAGATCATCTGGAATGACGCCTCTCCGCTGCCGCTGCCGGAATCGGATGTGGTCAATAAGGCCACTGCGCTCACCCAGACGATTAATCGCCAGCTCCATCCAAAACCGGATGATGATTCTCGCGTCAGCCCTGCCCTGCGTTCGGCTATTCAGAAGTCGGGCATGGTGCTGCTGGATGACTTTGGCGAAATCGTCCTGAAAACCGAGGATCTCTGTTCCGCCCAGGATGACTGTATCCGGCTGAAGAACGCGCTCGTCAACCTCGGCAACAGCAAAGACTGGGACGCGCTGGTGAAACGCGCCGAAGCGGGACGCCTGGACGGTGTGAACGTGCTTCTGCGTCCGGTCAGCGCCGAGTCGCTGGATAATCTGGTGGCGACCTCTACCGCCCCCTTCGTGATGCGTGAAACCACCCGTGCCGCCCAGGCGCTTAACAGCCCGGCGCCGGGCGGTTTTGTGATTGCCAGCGATGAAGGCAGCGACCTGGTGGATCAACCTTATCCGCAGGTTTCGCTGTATGACTATCCTGCCCAGGAGCAGTGGAGCGAATTCCAGCGTCTGGCGCAGATGCTGATGCAGACGCCATTCAGCGCGGAAGGGATCGTCACCACCCTCTTCACCGACGCCAACGGCACGCGTCATATTGGCCTGCACCGTATGCCGGATAGCGCTGGCCTGTGGCGCTATATAGGGACATCCCTGCTGCTGATTGCGATGCTGGCGTGCATCGTCTGGAACGGTTATCAGGCCGTACGCCGCTATCAGCGTTCCCGCACGCGGCTGGCAGAAATCCAGGCCTACTACGAAAATTGCCTTAACCCGAAACTGATCTCCTCTTCTGAGAGCCTGATCGGATAACGTCCCTGCGCGACAAGTTGTGCTACCCTGTCGCGCACGTTTCTTCTGGCTGGAGTTCCCCCTTATGCATCTTAATATCGACTGGCAGGCGGTCGATACCGTCCTGCTTGATATGGACGGCACGCTGCTTGATCTCGCCTTTGATAACTATTTCTGGCAAAAGCTGGTCCCGGAAACTTACGGTGAACAGCAGGGGATCTCCCCGGCAGAAGCGCAGGAATTCATTCGTTCGCAATATAGCGCGGTGCAGCATACGCTAAACTGGTACTGTCTTGACTACTGGAGCGAGCGACTCGGTTTGGATATTTGTGCCATGACCACCGCCCAGGGCGCACGCGCCGTACTGCGCGAAGATACGGTCCCGTTCCTGGACGCGCTGAAAGCCTGCGGTAAGCGCCGTATTTTGCTGACAAATGCGCATCCCCATAACCTGGCCGTGAAGCTGGAACATACCGGGCTTGCTTCACACCTTGATTTATTGCTTTCCACCCACACATTTGGTTATCCGAAAGAGGATCAGCGGTTGTGGCATGCCGTGGTGGAAGAGACCGGTTTACAGCCGGAACGCACGCTGTTCATTGACGACAGCGAGCCGATTCTGGATTCTGCGGCCGCTTTTGGCATTCGCTATTGTCTGGGCGTGACCAATCCGGATTCCGGCCTGGCTGAAAAAAGCTATCTACGACATCCGGGGCTGAACGACTATCGCCGGATGATCCCCTCACTCACCGTGAAGGAGACGCCATGAAAGAAAAACCCTCTGATGGGGTAAGACTGGATAAATGGCTGTGGGCCGCCCGTTTTTACAAAACGCGCGCCCTTGCCCGTGAAATGGTTGACGGCGGAAAGGTGCATTACAACGGTCAGCGCAGCAAACCGAGCAAGCTGGTTGAACTGAATGCCACGTTAACGCTTCGCCAGGGCAACGATGAGAAAACGGTGGTGGTGAAAGCCATTACCGAGCAGCGGCGGCCCGCAACCGAAGCCGTTTTGCTGTATGAAGAGACGGCCGAAAGCATAGAGAAGCGCGAGAAAACCGCGCTGGCGCGCAAAATGAACGCGCTAACTATGCCTCACCCGGACCGGCGACCGGATAAAAAAGAGCGCCGCGATCTGATGAAATTTAAACACGGTGAGAGCGAGTAACCCTCACCTGCACGAGAGATGAAAATGGCCCAACACGACCAATTACACCGCTATCTGTTTGAACAATTCGCCGTGCGCGGCGAGCTGGTCACCGTATCCGAAACCTGGAAACAGATTCTGGAAAACCACAACTACCCGCTGCCGGTGAAAACCCTGTTGGGCGAACTGCTGGTTGCCACCAGCCTGCTGACCGCCACGCTGAAGTTCGCTGGCGATATTACCGTTCAGTTGCAGGGTGATGGCCCGATGTCGCTGGCGGTGATCAACGGTAATAACCAGCAGCAAATGCGCGGCGTGGCGCGCGTTCAGGGCGATATCCCTGAAAATGCGGATCTGAAAACGCTGGTCGGAAATGGCTACCTGGTTATCACGATTTCGCCTGAAGAGGGTGAGCGCTATCAGGGCGTTGTCGGTCTGGAAGGCGATACGCTTGCCGCCTGCCTGGAAGATTACTTCATGCGTTCCGAACAGCTGCCAACCCGTCTGTTCATCCGCACCGGTGAAGTGGATGGTCAGCCTGCTGCCGGTGGTATGCTGCTTCAGGTTCTGCCTGCGCAGGATGCGCAGACCAATGATTTCGAGCATCTGGCAACGCTGACGGAAACCATCAAAGCGGAAGAGCTGTTCACCCTGTCGGCGACCGACGTGCTGTGGCGTCTGTACCACGAAGAAGAAGTGACGGTTTACGATCCGCAGGATGTGGAATTTAAGTGCACCTGCTCTCGCGAGCGTTGTGCCGGCGCCCTGAAAACGCTGCCGGATGAAGAGATCGACAGCATCATGGCGGAAGACGGTGAGATCGATATGCACTGTGATTACTGCGGTACGCACTACGTGTTTAATTCGATGGATATCGCGGAGATCCGCAATAACGCCTCTCCGGCGGATCCGCAGGTTCACTAAGCTCTGAGCCTGATGCCCGGCGGCGCTATGCTCGCACGGGCCTACAATGAATTGTGCAATTTTTTGATATGATTGCTAATTGTAGGCCGGGTAAGCGTAGCGCCACCCGGCAAGAAAAAGCACTAACGCCACTGCGCATTATTGTAACTGTCGTAGCTCATATCGACACGCTCCCCAAAAATCTCAATATCCGCCCAGGGCTTCACGACAGATTTCACTTTCCTCTGCCTTAATGCGCGGTCAAGTTCTCCTCTGGTCAATGCCTCCGGCATTTTCCACGCGTCCCCGGCGATCCTCCAGCCCGTGTTAGTTTGTGTGTAAGCCACGATCGTGCGATCGGTAAATTGAAATAGCACGGCTTCCGGCTTGCCGTCGCTGTTAAGATCCAGCGGCATAAGTAAACAGTTACTCTGGGCGCTATCGCAGCTCTCGAAGCGATACTGATTGCTGAGCATGGCTTGCCACAATGTCTTATCAGGATGAGCCATTCCCGGTGCGAGCTGGACCTGTTTTTCCAGCATCGCGGCGGTCATCTTACCTGCTCCGCCAGCATTCCTGGAGAGAAGACCATTTATTTCACGCTGGCGTTTTGGGTTAGAGATAAACTGCGGATCGTTTTGCAGCGTGAGCATCGCCTCCCGCCCCTTTCGTCCAGCGTTACTGAGCATATACAGGCTGACTTGATCCGCAGTTATTCTGCCGTCCTGATAGCGGGCCATATGGCTTGCAACACTTATTCGCCACGGATCCAGCACGGGGGTATGGACCAACGCCAGGAAAATGAGGGAAAGCAGCCCGGTCGCCGGGATGACGTACGCATGGATCTTCTGCGGTTCACGGCGCTGAATCAGAGCGCTGGCGCAAAAACCGATCGCCCAGACCAGCGCCACGATGGTTATCAATACCCCGTACAGACGCTCGGGTGACCAGCCGTATTGCGAAATGCGTAGCCACAGCGCCCACCCCGCCAGAACCGGATACGCGGGTACGATAGCCACAGCGAGGCGAATCATCCCTCGCAGCGGGGCATAGTAAGGCAGTGTTTGACGCTGTGGATGCCACACTATCGTCACCAGGAATAACAGCAGCAGCGCTAAGGTGGTCAGCAAGCCCGCGGCGGATATTCTGGCTGAAATGGATTCAAAGCCGACAAAAGGCAACGCGCCAATAAAGAGCAGCGCCAGCGCCGCCATCAGGGGAAGCAGACCGGTGGCGATGAGGGTCAGCAGATTTTGCAGGGCAAAGATTAACCTTACCTGCATGCGCGTGAGCACGGCCGCACTGGCTGAAACCACGCCAATCGCCACTGAAATAAATCCGTCAGAATGAAAGAAAAGCCGATCAAAAAAGCCGATGCCGATAAGTTCGAAAAGCTCGGCCCAGAGGAAAAGCACCAGCCAGAAGAGACCATTCGAAACAAAAATAATGAGCAGTGTCAGCGCGTTATGCCAGTTTCGTTGATAAAAGTCGCTGTAGAACGAGGTAGTCGGGACGGGATCCAGACGCCGCTGAAGCCATGGCAACACGAACAGCGTCATCAGCAGCAGATGAAAGCCGAAAACGAGCATCTCATCTCTGAGATTCCAGCTTTCGAGTCCTGCAACGCTCCACTTAAGCCAGCCGCCCATACCCGCGACTGCCGCGCCGATCATCCCGAGTGACAGCCACAAAAATGGCTTTCTGAATGACGTCATGGCAAGAGACAACGTGGTTGTCATTACCACGGTGGCAGGTACTACACACATCAGCCACAGCGTATCCGATGGCAATTTTGCGTACTCGATATACCACGTGATTACATAGCAAATTACGCCCTGTAGAGCCCCCGCCAGCACGACGGCTACGCGCGTTAAAGCGGATAACGTCTCACGGTTTTCCATTTCTCATCCCTTGTTCATGAAAATCTATTGTCTCATCAAAGCAAAACTCTGGCCCCCACCTCAAACTCTGAAAATAGCTGACCCAAGAGACCTGAATCGTTTTCCCAGTGTAACCCTTACGTAATTTTCTTACATGTATGCGATTACATTCACATTCTTCTGGATAAATTCACCAGAGATTAACCTTTTAAGAACATTTTCCCCATCCAAAAAGCGATTCCTGCGATAATCTGCCCGCCCTGTGACTGGAGTCGCAGCGTTTTCCGTTAGTAAGGGTTTTGACCAGATACGTAAATCTATGAGCCCCGTCGCGGTTAACATCCTCAGAAAAACCCTACAATTTCAGGCAGTACATATTGGCTAAGGAGCAGTGATATGCGTGTTAATGGTTTAACCCCGCAAGATCTCAAGGCTTATGGTATTCACGACGTCCAGGAAGTGGTCTACAACCCCGATTACGATACGCTGTATCAGGAAGAGCTCAATCCGGCACTGGAAGGATACGAGCGTGGTGTGTTGACGAACCTGGGTGCTATCGCCGTCGATACGGGTATTTTTACCGGTCGTTCGCCGAAAGATAAGTATATCGTCCGAGATGACACCACCCGCGATACGCTGTGGTGGGCTGATAAGGGCAAAGGTAAGAACGATAACAAACCGCTCTCCCCGGAAACCTGGCAGCATCTGAAAGGACTTGTCACCCATCAGCTTTCCGGCAAGCGTCTGTTTATTATTGATGCGTTCTGCGGCGCTAACGCCGACACCCGTCTCTCCGTACGATTTATCACCGAAGTGGCCTGGCAGGCGCATTTTGTGAAGAACATGTTCATTCGTCCAACCGATGAAGAACTGCAAGACTTCACCCCTGACTTTATCGTGATGAACGGCGCGAAATGCACCAACCCGCAGTGGAAAGAGCAGGGTCTGAACTCCGAAAACTTTATCGCCTTCAACCTGACCGAGCGTATCCAGCTGATCGGCGGTACCTGGTACGGCGGCGAAATGAAGAAAGGGATGTTCTCGGTCATGAACTACCTGCTGCCGTTGCGCGGTATCGCCTCCATGCACTGCTCGGCGAACGTCGGGGAAAAAGGCGATGTAGCAGTGTTCTTCGGCCTTTCCGGCACCGGTAAAACAACGCTGTCCACCGATCCAAAACGTCGTCTGATTGGCGACGATGAACATGGCTGGGATGATGACGGCGTGTTTAACTTTGAAGGCGGCTGCTACGCGAAGACCATTCGCCTGTCGGAAGAGGCAGAGCCGGATATCTACCACGCGATTCGCCGCGATGCGCTGCTGGAAAACGTCACCGTGCGTGCCGATGGCTCTATCGACTTCGACGATGCCTCGAAAACGGAAAACACCCGCGTCTCTTACCCGATCTACCACATCGAGAACATCGTCAAGCCGGTATCGAAGGCGGGTCACGCCACGAAGGTGATTTTCCTGACCGCGGATGCATTCGGCGTGCTGCCACCGGTTTCCCGCCTGACCGCCAGCCAGACGCAGTACCATTTCCTCTCCGGCTTTACCGCTAAACTGGCGGGTACCGAGCGCGGTGTGACCGAGCCAACCCCAACCTTCTCCGCCTGCTTCGGCGCGGCGTTCCTGTCGCTGCACCCAACGCAGTACGCGGAAGTGCTGGTGAAACGCATGCAGGCATCCGGCGCCCAGGCATACCTGGTAAACACCGGCTGGAACGGTACGGGCAAACGTATCTCCATCAAAGATACACGCGCCATCATCGACGCGATTCTGGATGGTTCGCTGGATAACGCCGAGACCTTTACGCTGCCGATGTTCGATCTGGCGATCCCAACAGCGCTGCCGGGCGTGGATACGCGTATCCTGGATCCGCGTAACACCTACGGTTCACCGGAACAGTGGCGTGAGAAGGCTGAATCGCTGGCGAAACTGTTTATCGAAAACTTCGAGAAGTATACCGACACCCCGGCGGGTGCTGCGCTGGTGAGTGCGGGACCGAAGCTGTAGGTAAAAGCAAAAAGGCAACGAAAGTTGCCTTTTTTAATGTTTTTTCCCTCTCCCCGTGGGAGAGGGCCGGGGTGAGGGCATCAGGCCCCACCCTTTTTTAACTCTCTTTCACCTGACCCCGTAAAACCGGCACCGGTAACCACGCACGAATGCTCAAACCACCCCGCTCGCTGGTGCCAATTTCCAGCAGTCCGTTATGGTTATCAACAATACGCTGCACAATCGCCAGGCCTAAGCCGGTTCCGCTGGTGCTGCGCGCGCTGTCGCCGCGCACAAATGGCTGGAACAGGTGCTTACGCTGCTCAGGCTTGATGCCCGGGCCATCGTCTTCCACCTGGAACCAGGCGCGGTTGAGTTCCGTACCGCTGCTGACTTTGATCCAGCCGTTGCCGTAGCGCGCCGCGTTGACCACCATATTCGCCACCGCGCGTTTAATGGAGAGCGGGTGCATACGTACCTGAATCTCACCTGCCTGAAGGTCGGTCGCAATTTCACGTTCGTAGCCGCTTTCGGCAGCAACCACTTCGCCCAGAACCGCATTCAGATCCGCCATCTCCATCGGCATCTCCTGCCCGGTGCGCAGGTAGTCGATAAACTGCTCGATGATGGCGTTACACTCTTCGATATCCTTGTTGATGGACTCTGCAAGATAACCATCCTGCTCGCCCATCATCTCCGTCGCCAGCCGGATACGCGTCAGGGGCGTGCGAAGGTCATGGCTGACCCCGGCCATCAGCAGCGTACGGTCGTCCGCCAGCTGTTTAACGCCTGCCGCCATGTGGTTAAACGCACGCGTTACCGAGCGCACTTCCGATGCGCCATACTCGCGCAGCGGCGGTGGGATAATACCTTTACCGACCTGTAATGCCGCATGCTCCAGGTCGACCAGCGGTCGGTTCTGGATGCGAATAAACAGCCATGCGCCGCCGATGGCCAGCAGCATGATCGCCAGGGTGTATCGGAACAGCGGTGAGAAGTCGCCCTGATGAATCTCGGTGAGCGGAACACGCACCCAGATGTTGGGTGACAGCCAGGTTTTCAGCCAGACAACCGGCGAGCTTTTATTGACCTCAACGCGCACTTCCGTCGGGCCGCCAAGCTGCTGCGCCATCTGCTGGCTGAGGAATTCATAGTGCTGCGCCCAGCGCAGGCCAGCATCTTCCGCCGCTTCGTTCGAGTAGAGAGAAATGCCCAGCTCACGGTAGATTTCCCGACGGAACGCCGGGGGAACAACCAACTGCGTGCCGTCCTCCAGTTGCAGTTTGTCGGTCATCAGCATACGCACTTCGTATGCCAGCACCTTATTAAACTGCTGAAGGCTCGGCAGGATTGCAAAGTTCAGCACCACCAGGTAGGTCGTCACCAGACTGACAAACAGCAGGGTGACGATCAATAACAGCGTGCGGGCAAACGAACTTCGCGGCGAGAAGCGCATTCGCCTCATGCTTTAGAGCCGTCCGGGACAAACACGTAGCCCAGACCCCAAACGGTCTGAATATAACGAGGATGCGCCGGATCTTCTT
The DNA here is from genome assembly GCF_001037675.1 of Enterobacter sp. MGH119. Taxonomy (NCBI): domain Bacteria; kingdom Pseudomonadati; phylum Pseudomonadota; class Gammaproteobacteria; order Enterobacterales; family Enterobacteriaceae; genus Enterobacter; species Enterobacter sp. MGH119. Next base: position 87,741 of record NZ_KQ089933.1, read on the forward strand.
CCACCATGCGACGCAGACGAGAGATCTGCACGTCGATAGAACGCTCCATCGCGGAGTATTCACGACCACGCGCCAGGTTCATCAGCTTGTCACGGGAGAGCGGCTCACGCGGGTGGCTGACCAGCGCTTTCAGCACCGCGAACTCACCGCTGGTGAGCGGCATTGGCTCATCTTCACGGAACATCTCACGGGTGCCGAGGTTCAGCTTGAACTTACCGAATGCAATGACGGCCTCTTCCTGAGATGGCGCGCCCGGCAGTTCGTTCGCCTGACGACGCAGCACGGCGCGAATACGCGCCAGCAGTTCACGCGGGTTAAACGGCTTTGGAATGTAGTCATCAGCGCCAATCTCAAGGCCGACAATACGGTCGACTTCTTCACCCTTCGCCGTCACCATGATGATCGGCATCGGGTTGCTCTGGCTGCGCAGACGGCGGCAAATAGAGAGCCCGTCTTCGCCAGGCAGCATCAGGTCCAACACCATCAGGTGGAAAGATTCACGCGTCAGCAGACGATCCATCTGTTCCGCGTTCGCGACGCTACGAACCTGGAAGCCCTGCTCGGTCAGATAACGTTCCAGCAGCGCACGCAGGCGCATGTCGTCATCTACGACCAGAATTTTGTAGTTCTCTTGCATTGTGTGTACTCCCAAAGGTTCGGATAAGCCTGGAACAGCGTATTCTAAAAAAGTGCACGGGTTCGACCAGCAAATTCTGGTATAAATTCTAGACGAAATTGTTACAAAGCATATTTAACAGCAGCTTATCTGTTCATTTCATCACATAAATCATTATTAATCTTGTCTGTTACACTGTGCGCTACGTATTGTGCGCAAAGACAGTTAACCGGCATTAAAGGCTGCACCATGAAAACGCCTCTGATCACCCGCGAAGGGTACGAGAAACTCAAAAAAGAGATGGATTACCTGTGGCGCGAAGAGCGTCCGGAAGTGACCAAAAAAGTCACCTGGGCCGCAAGCCTGGGCGACCGCAGCGAGAATGCGGACTATCAGTACAATAAAAAGCGACTGCGCGAAATCGATCGCCGGGTACGCTACCTGACGAAGTGTCTCGAGAATCTCAAAATTGTCGATTACTCCCCGCAGCAGGAAGGTAAAGTGTTCTTCGGCGCGTGGGTCGAAATTGAAAACGACAACGGCGATACCCTGCGTTTTCGTATCGTCGGCTATGATGAAATTTTCGGTCGTAAGGATTACATTTCTATCGATTCACCCATGGCCCGCGCCCTGCTGAAAAAAGAGGTGGGCGATTTAGCCGTTGTCCAGACGCCCGCAGGTGAAGCAAGCTGGTACGTCAACGAAATCGTGTATGTTAAATAGTCCGAGAGCGCCCTCCCCGGCTGGCATTTTTTGGTGTCAGCCCGTATAACTATCCCCCTGATTTTCGATCCACAAGATGAACTGACCATGATGAAAGAGTCGCTCTGCCGCATTATTGCGGGTGAACTTCAGGCCAGAGCCGAACAGGTAGAAGCTGCCGTTCGCCTGCTTGATGAAGGGAACACCGTGCCGTTTATTGCACGTTATCGTAAGGAAGTCACCGGCGGTCTGGATGACACGCAGCTGCGAAACCTGGAGACCCGTCTGGGCTATCTGCGCGAGCTGGAAGACCGACGTCAGGCGATCCTCAAATCTATCGGCGAGCAGGGCAAGCTGACCAGTGACCTGGAAAAAGCCATTAACGGTACCCTGAGTAAAACCGAACTCGAAGACCTCTATCTGCCGTACAAACCGAAGCGCCGCACGCGCGGGCAGATTGCGATCGAAGCCGGCCTTGAGCCACTGGCCGATCTTCTGTGGAACGAGCCGTCTCACGATCCGGAAACCGAAGCCGCCAAGTTTATCGACGCCGATAAAGGCGTAGCAGACACCAAAGCCGCGCTGGACGGTGCTCGCTATATTCTGATGGAGCGCTTCGCCGAAGACGCGGCGCTGCTGGCCAAAGTGCGTGATTACCTGTGGAAGAACGCGCATATCGTCTCCACCGTGGTGTCCGGCAAAGAGGAAGAAGGCGCGAAATTCCGCGACTATTTCGATCACCACGAACCCATTTCTACCGCGCCGTCTCACCGCGCGCTGGCGATGTTCCGCGGCCGTAACGAAGGCGTGCTGCAACTCTCCCTGAATGCCGATCCGCAGTTTGACGAGCCGCCAAAAGAGAGCCACTGCGAGCAGATCATTATGGATCACCTCGGTCTGCGCCTGAACAACGCCCCGGCGGACAGCTGGCGCAAAGGCGTGGTGAGCTGGACCTGGCGCATCAAGGTGCTGATGCACCTCGAAACCGAGCTGATGGGCACCGTGCGCGAGCGCGCCGAAGACGAAGCGATCAACGTCTTCGCCCGTAACCTGCACGACCTGCTGATGGCTGCGCCAGCTGGCCTGCGCGCCACCATGGGTCTCGATCCGGGTCTGCGTACCGGCGTGAAGGTGGCCGTGGTTGACGGCACCGGCAAGCTCGTTGCCACCGACACCATTTACCCGCACACCGGTCAGGCAGCGAAAGCGGCTGTCGTCGTCGCCGCGCTGTGCGAGAAGTACAACGTTGAGCTGGTTGCCATCGGTAACGGTACGGCGTCCCGCGAAACCGAACGTTTCTATCTCGACGTGCAGAAGCAGTTCCCGAAAGTGACGGCGCAGAAAGTGATCGTCAGCGAAGCGGGGGCATCAGTCTACTCCGCCTCTGAACTGGCAGCGCAGGAGTTCCCGGATCTGGACGTTTCCCTGCGCGGCGCGGTCTCTATCGCCCGTCGTTTGCAGGATCCGCTGGCGGAGCTGGTGAAGATCGACCCGAAATCCATCGGTGTGGGCCAGTATCAGCACGACGTGAGCCAGACGCAGCTGGCGCGCAAGCTGGATGCGGTAGTGGAAGACTGTGTTAACGCCGTCGGCGTGGACCTGAACACCGCTTCCGTTCCCCTGCTGACCCGCGTGGCGGGCCTGACCCGTATGATGGCACAGAATATCGTCGCCTGGCGTGATGAGAACGGTCAGTTCCAGAACCGCCAGCAGCTGCTGAAGGTGAGCCGTCTGGGGCCGAAAGCATTTGAGCAGTGCGCGGGCTTCCTGCGCATCAACCACGGCGATAACCCGCTGGATGCCTCTACCGTTCACCCGGAAGCGTACCCTGTTGTTGAGCGCATCCTGGCCGCGACTCAGCAGGCGCTTAAAGACCTGATGGGCGACAGCAGCGCGCTGCGTAACCTGAAAGCGGTGGATTTCACCGACGAACAGTTCGGTGTGCCGACGGTCACTGACATCATCAAAGAGCTGGAAAAACCGGGCCGCGATCCGCGTCCTGAGTTTAAAACCGCGACCTTTGCTGACGGCGTGGAAACCATGAACGACCTGCTGCCGGGCATGGTGCTGGAGGGGGCGGTAACCAACGTCACCAACTTTGGCGCGTTTGTGGATATCGGCGTGCATCAGGACGGTCTGGTGCATATCTCTTCCCTCGCAGACAAGTTCGTTGAAGATCCGCACACCGTGGTCAAAGCGGGCGACATCGTGAAGGTGAAAGTGCTGGAAGTGGATCTCCAGCGCAAGCGTATTGCCCTGACCATGCGTCTGGACGAGCAGCCGGGCGACACTAACGCGCGCCGTGGCGGTAATGGCGGTGGCCGTGAACAGCAGCGTCCGGCAGCGAAAGCCGCGAAGCCACGCGGACGTGACGCACAGCCAGCAGGCAACAGCGCGATGATGGATGCGCTGGCAGCGGCGATGGGTAAGAAACGCTAATACTGTAAATGCCCGGTGGCGCGACGCTTACCGGGCCTACGGTTTTGTAGGCCGGGCAAACGCAGTGCCGCCCGCCAAGCAGGCCGCAGGGAATTAAAATAAATAAGTTGTATCCATATTTAAACCACGAATTATCACCTCATTAACAAATAGCCTTCTTTTTATTTTCACCTCAATTTCGCAAATATTGAGCAAGGTCAAGCAGACCGCAAATTAATACGATTAACAACATCCCGTCACATTTTTATTATTGCTGATAAAAACTATTCTCATTATCATCGCAGTGTAGATTATTTAACCTCTCGTGGAATCAGGCGCTATGCAATTCACTCCAGACAGTGCGTGGAAAATTATCGGTTTTACCCGTGAGATAAGCCCGGCCTATCGGCAGAAGCTGCTGTCCCTGGGCATGCTACCCGGCTCATCGTTCCAGGTGGTGCGCGTTGCGCCGTTGGGCGATCCTGTTCATATCGAAACCCGACGCGTTAATCTGGTTCTGCGTAAAAAAGACCTCGCATTAATTGAAGTTGAATCTTTATCCCGTTAACAAGCCAGCGGTTTCAGTGAGTCTATTACAATGAAAAAATTAACTATTGGCTTAATTGGCAATCCTAATTCCGGCAAGACAACCTTATTTAATCAGTTAACCGGCGCACGCCAGCGTGTGGGAAATTGGGCAGGCGTAACGGTTGAACGCAAAGAGGGCCAGTTCACCACGACAGATAATCAGGTCACGCTGGTTGATTTACCCGGGACCTATTCACTCACCACGATTTCATCCCAGACCTCACTCGATGAGCAAATTGCCTGCCACTATATTCTGAGCGGCGACGCGGATCTGCTCATCAATGTGGTGGATGCCTCCAATCTCGAACGAAATCTGTATCTCACGTTACAGCTGCTGGAGCTGGGTATTCCCTGCATCGTGGCGCTTAACATGCTCGACATCGCCGAGAAGCAAAAGCTGCGCATCGACGTCGATGCCCTCTCCGCACGCCTGGGCTGCCCGGTGGTTCCGCTGGTTTCTACCCGCGCACGCGGCATTGACGCCCTGAAGCTGGCGATTGACCGCCACACGGGCAATGCCGACGTCGAACTGGTGCACTACGCCCAACCCCTGCTGCGCGAAGCCGGGCAACTGGCGCAGGAGATGGACAACAGCATGCCCGCCAGACAACGTCTGTGGCTTGGCCTGCAAATGCTGGAAGGCGATATCTACAGCTGCGCCTACGCAGGCGATGCGGCGGATAAGCTGGGCGTCGCGCAGGCTCGCCTGAGCGACGAGCTGGACGATCCCGCTCTGCATATTGCGGATGCGCGCTATCAGGCCATCGCCGCTATCTGTGACGTGGTCAGCAATGCATTAACCGCTGAACCCAGCCGCTTCACCGCCGCCGTGGATAAGATTGTGCTCAACCGCTTCCTTGGTTTGCCGATCTTTTTACTGGTGATGTACGTGATGTTCCTGCTCGCCATTAACATCGGCGGTGCATTACAACCTATCTTTGATGGCGGCTCTGTCGCTATCTTCGTACACGGTATTCAGTGGCTGGGCTACACCCTCCACTTCCCGGAATGGTTGACCATCTTCCTTGCGCAGGGGATCGGCGGCGGGATTAATACCGTCCTGCCACTAGTACCGCAGATCGGCATGATGTACCTGTTCCTCTCCTTCCTTGAGGATTCCGGCTACATGGCGCGCGCGGCCTTCGTAATGGACCGCCTGATGCAGGCGCTGGGGCTGCCGGGCAAATCGTTCGTGCCGCTGATTGTCGGCTTCGGCTGTAACGTGCCGTCCGTGATGGGCGCGCGTACGCTGGATGCCCCGCGCGAACGCCTGATGACCATCATGATGGCGCCGTTCATGTCCTGCGGCGCGCGTCTGGCGATCTTCGCGGTCTTTGCCGCGGCGTTCTTTGGTCAGGAAGGGGCGCTGGCCGTCTTCTCCCTGTATGTGCTGGGTATCGTGATGGCTATTCTCACCGGCCTGATGCTGAAGCACACCATCATGCGTGGCGAAGCGTCGCCGTTCGTGATGGAACTGCCGGTTTATCACGTTCCGCATCTGAAAAGCCTGATTATTCAGACATGGCAGCGCCTGAAGGGCTTCGTTCTGCGCGCCGGTAAGGTGATTGTGGTGGTCAGCATTTTCCTGAGCGCCCTGAACAGCTTCACCCTGAGCGGCCAGGCCGCGGACAACATTAATGACTCTGCCCTGGCCTCCGTCAGCCGGATCATTACGCCGGTCTTCAAACCGATTGGCGTTCAGGAAGACAACTGGCAGGCAACCGTGGGCCTGTTCACCGGCGCGATGGCAAAAGAGGTAGTTGTCGGCACCCTGAACACGCTTTACACCGCGGAAAACATCCAGGAAGAGGAGTTTAATCCGGCAGCGTTCAACCTCGGCGATGAACTGCTTGGCGCGGTGGAAGAGACCTGGCAGAGCCTCAAAGACACCTTCAGCCTGAGCGTACTGGCGAACCCGATTGAAGCCAGCAAAGGCGACGGCGAAATGGCGACCGGAGCAATGGGCGTGATGGGCCAGAAATTTGGCAGCGCGTCGGCGGCCTACAGCTACCTGATCTTCGTCCTGCTCTATATTCCATGCATCTCGGTCATGGGCGCCATTGCCCGTGAGTCCAGCCGCGGCTGGATGGGCTTCTCCATTCTGTGGGGGCTGAACATTGCCTACTCGCTGGCGACCGTGTTTTATCAGGCCGTCAATTACAGCCAGCATCCGCGCTACAGCCTGGTCTGTATCCTCGCGGTGATCCTGTTTAACGTAATGGTGATTGGCCTGCTGCGCCGGGCGCGTAGCCGCGTTGACGTTAACCTGCTGGCAACGCGCAAAACCCCAACGACCTGCTGTAACAGCCCAGCAGGCGACTGTCACTGAGGGGAAAAAGATGGCATCGTTGATTCAGGTTCGTGACTTACTGGCGTTACAGGGACGAATGGAGGCGAAGCAGCTCAGCCTCAGCCTGCATACGCCGCAGCCGATGATCGATGCCATGCTGGAAAGGCTGGAGGCGATGGGGAAAGCCGTGCGCATTCAGGAAGAGCCGGACGGTTGTCTGTCCGGCAGTTGTAAGAGTTGTCCTGAAGGCAAAGCCTGTCTCAGGGAGTGGTGGACGCTTCGCTGATAAAACCGGACAGCGCCGAACAAAACTCAGCAGGATGAGAGATGAACGGCGCATGTGCCGCTTTGGCAACCACCATTGATTTACTCTCCGGCCACAGCGCATCCAGCAGCGGAACCACCTTGCGCGGAACCAGTCCATCCAGATAGCCATAAATACGCAGATGCGGCACCGTTAACGACGCCAGCGGCTCGCGCAGATCGGCCGTTTTCAGGATCTCCAGTCCACCGTTCAGCACCTCAACCTCCGGCATCGGCAGAGAAAGCACCGTCTGCTTCAACGTCCGTGCGTCCTGACGGGCGGTTTCTGTTCCCATGGTTTGTAGCGCCAGAAAACGCTCCACCGTCCGCTGGAAGTCTTCGCTCAGCTGATGCTGGAACCCGGCCAGCACCTCGGGTTTAATGCCCGGCCACGCCTCGCGGGCGCTGAAACAGGGTGATGAGGCAACGGTGATCAGCGCCTGGACCCGCTCAGGATGGCGCAGCGCAATCTGGCTTACCACCAGCCCGCCCAGGCTCCAGCCGAGCCAGACGGCTTTTTGCGGCGCCGCTTCCAGAACCTGCTCCGCCATGTCGTCGAGCGTCATCGCGCCGTAGCCGCGGCTGCGGCCATAGCCCGGTAGATCTACCAGGTGTACCGTGAATTGCGAGGCCAGTTCCTCACTTATGCAACGCCACACTTCGGCGTTCAGTCCCCATCCGTGCAGCAGCACAAGATGACAATTTCCCGTCCCAACGGTCTGCCACCACAGCGTCTTCATCAGTTAACGTTCTCTTTTTTCACATGGAGGTTGCGTATGCTAACAGTGCCCGGCTTGTGCTGGCTATGCCGAATGCCACTTGCCTTGAGCGCGTGGGGCGTCTGTTCCGTTTGCACGCGAGCGCTGGGTTACCTGAAGGGCTGTCCGCAATGCGGCTTGCCTGCCGTCAGCCAGACGCTTCCCTGCGGCCGATGCCTGAAAAAAGCGCCGCCGTGGAGCGCGCTGGTGGCGGTGGATGATTATGTATTGCCGCTGAGTCGTCTGGTTCATCAGTTCAAATTTTCCAGCCAGATCGCGCTGGCGCAGCCGCTGGCACGCCTGTTATTACTGGCGGTATTGCAGGCGCGAAGAACGCGAGGACTGCCGCCGGTCGACACGCTTGTGAACGTGCCACTGTTTCAGCGCCGCCACTGGCGGCGGGGATACAATCAAAGCGACCTGCTGTGTCGTCCGCTCGCCCACTGGCTGGGTTGCCGGTACCCAGCCTCTGCGCTGAAACGTACTCATGCCACTGCCGTTCAGCACCGGCTCAACGCCCGGTCGCGCAAAAGGAACCTGAAAAACGCCTTTCGCCTTGAATTGCCGGTCAACGGCCTCCATATCGCGATTGTGGATGATGTCGTCACCACGGGCAGTACCGTGGCTGAACTTTCCCGACTGCTTTTGCAAAGCGGCGCCGCGTCAGTTCAGGTATGGTGTCTGTGCCGTACCTTGTAGCCCTTCTTCAATGGGCGTATGATTATACCCAGGTAATTTAGTCAACTATTAGGCCAAAGCTATGATCCGTATTTCCGATTCTGCACAAGCGCACTTTGCCAAACTGCTGGCAAATCAGGAAGAAGGGACGCAGATCCGCGTGTTTGTGATCAATCCAGGCACTCCGAATGCAGAATGTGGTGTCTCTTATTGTCCTCCGGATGCCGTGGAAGCAACTGACACTGCCCTTAAATTTGAACAGCTCACCGCGTACGTTGATGAGCTGAGCGCGCCGTATCTTGAAGATGCGGAGATTGATTTCGTCACCGACCAGCTGGGTTCTCAGCTGACGCTGAAGGCGCCGAACGCGAAAATGCGTAAAGTCTCTGACGATGCCCCGCTGATGGAGCGTGTGGAATATCTGCTGCAATCGCAGATCAACCCGCAGCTGGCCGGCCACGGGGGACGTGTTTCCCTGATGGAAATCACCGAAGATGGTCTGGCGATCCTGCAATTCGGCGGCGGCTGTAACGGCTGCTCCATGGTCGATGTCACCCTGAAAGAAGGGATCGAGAAGCAGCTGTTGAACGAATTCCCGGAACTGAAAGGCGTGCGCGATCTGACTGAGCACCAGCGCGGCGAGCACTCCTACTACTGATTCAGTGCCCGTCTGTATTGCCCGGTGGCGCTGCGCTTACCGGGCCTATATTTTCTTGCCTCCCCCTCTATATGTTGACCTGCGTCTCATAATTCAAATTTTGCCTCCCTGGGTGATTCTCAATCACGTCATGTTACCCGTATCATTCTCGTGGGCACTCAACACCCTTATAACAGCCGACTAAACTTAACGTTTTCGCAGGCATCAGTATGAGTGCCGTTAACACTCTGTTCCCAGTTGGGACAACCGGAATTTGTCGTTGAAACAATGACGTTACCCATAACAATTCAAAGGCCAGGTCAATCATGCCATTAGTCATCGTCGCTATCGGTGTTGTGTTATTACTGCTCTTGATGATCCGCTTCAAAATGAACGGATTTATCGCTCTGGTTCTGGTGGCACTTGCAGTCGGTCTGATGCAGGGAATGCCGCTGGTTAAAGTTATCAGCTCCATTAAAGCCGGTGTCGGCGGTACGCTCGGCAGCCTGGCGCTAATCATGGGCTTCGGCGCCATGCTCGGTAAAATGCTCGCGGACTGCGGTGGCGCGCAGCGTATTGCCACTACCCTTATCGATAAATTTGGCAAGCAGCACATCCAGTGGGCGGTGGTGTTAACCGGTTTTACCGTCGGTTTCGCACTGTTCTATGAAGTGGGCTTCGTCCTGATGCTGCCGCTGGTGTTCACCATCGCCGCTGCCGCCAACATCCCGCTGCTGTTCGTGGGCGTGCCGATGGCTGCGGCGCTGTCCGTCACCCACGGTTTCCTGCCGCCGCACCCGGGTCCAACGGCTATCGCCACCATCTTCCACGCCGATATGGGTAAAACCCTGCTGTTCGGTACGATTCTGGCGATCCCGACGGTGATTCTGGCAGGCCCGGTGTATGCGCGCTTCCTGAAAGGCATCGATAAGCCTATCCCGGAAGGGCTGTACAGCGCCAAAACCTTTACTGAAGAAGAGATGCCAGGCTTTGGCGTCAGCGTCTGGACCTCACTGGTACCGGTGATCCTGATGGCGATGCGTGCCATAGCAGAGATGGTTCTGCCAAAAGGTCACGCGTTCCTGTCCGTTGCGGAGTTCCTGGGCGACCCGGTAATGGCAACGCTGATTGCGGTATTGATTGCGATGTTTACCTTCGGTCTTAACCGCGGTCGCTCCATGGATCAGATCAACGATACGCTGACCTCTTCCATCAAAATCATCGCCATGATGCTGCTGATCATCGGCGGCGGCGGCGCGTTCAAGCAGGTGCTGGTCGACAGCGGCGTGGATAAATACATCGCTGCCATGATGCACGAAACCAACGTCTCTCCGCTGCTGATGGCGTGGTCTATCGCCGCCGTTCTGCGTATTGCGCTGGGCTCTGCGACCGTTGCGGCGATTACCGCAGGCGGCATCGTGGCACCGCTGATTGCCACGACGGGCGTCAGCCCTGAACTGATGGTTATCGCGGTCGGTTCGGGCAGCGTGATTTTCTCCCACGTGAACGATCCGGGCTTCTGGCTGTTCAAGGAGTACTTCAACCTGACCATCGGTGAAACCATCAAGTCCTGGTCCGCGCTGGAAACCATTATTTCGGTGTGCGGTCTGGTCGGGGTGCTGCTGTTGAATATGGTGGTTTGATGTAAAAAGCCGGGTAGCGCTGACGCTTACCCGGCCTACATTCTATTCCCTCTCCCTCTGGGAGAGGGTTAGGGTGAGGGTGAAACTACCGCTTATTACCCACCGCTCTTCTGCGCTTGTCCAAATCCTTAATCAACCTGTTCACCCCGTCATCGGCGAACATCGCTTCAAGCGTTGTGGACAGTTTGCGTCGCCAGTTTTTGTATTGATAGCTGGTGCCGGGGATGTTTACCGGCTCCGCCATATCAATCCAGTCTTCCGGTTGCAGACCGAGCAATGCGCTGTTGCTGTCGGCAATATAGCGCTGTAAGCCACGATTAAGCGTTGGCGTCATCGACATCAGCGACGCCTTATGCCCGGCGCGCTTCGGCAGACAACCATGTTTATGCAGCGCGTCCAGCAGCCCCTGCTTCGCCAGCTCGCGATCCTGATATAGCCCGCGCAGAACCTCTTCATTCGGGTAGAGACCTAACGTTTTGCCGAGCGTCAGGTCGCCGCTTTCCCAGTAGCCTCTGAGCGTAGGAAGATCATGCGTCGTCGCGACTGCCATTGACTGTTCAGGGTACGCTTTCGGCGCGCGGAAGGTTTTCTCATGGTCGTTTTCAAAATACAGCACTTTGTAGGAGTAGACGCCGCTGTCGCGGAGCTTACTGACAATTTCCACCGGCACGGTTCCGAGATCTTCGCCAATCACCATGCACTGATGACGTTTACTCTCCAGCGCGAGGATTGAGAGCAAATCGTCCACCGGATATTGCACGTACGCCCCGTGGTCAGCCGTTTCACCGTACGGGATCCACCACAGGCGCAGCACGGACATCACGTGGTCGATACGCAACGCGCCGCAGTTCTGCATGTTAGCGCGCAGCAGGTCGATAAACGGCTCGTAGGCACGCGCCGCCATCACGTGCGGATCCATTGGCGGTAAGCCCCAGTTCTGACCAAGCGGGCCCAGAATATCCGGCGGCGCACCGACGGAGGCTTTCAGACAGTAAAGTTCACGGTCACACCAGGTCTCCGCCCCACCTTCCGCCACGCCGACGGCCAGATCGCGATACAGACCGATCGGCATGTTATAGCCCTGGCTCACCTGCCAGCAGGCGGCAAACTGGCTGTACGCCAGCCACTGCAACCAGAGATAGAAATCCACCTCGTCGGCATGCGTCTCACAGAACGCCTTCACTTCCGGGGTATCTACGGACTGATAGGCTTCCGGCCACACCGGCCAGCCCCAGCGCATCTCATCCTCCTGGACCTGATACGCATGCAACGCATCAAACGCCGCCTGCCAGTAAAGGCTCTCGCCTTCCTGCATCACAAACTGGCGGAAGGCTGCCATCTGCTCGTCGTCACGCTTCGCAAAGCCCTTCCATGCCAGACGCAGAGCCGCCATTTTCAGCGCGGTCACGGAGGCATAATCGACCCAGTCCGCATCGCGGGCCTGTTTCAGCATCTGTTGGGTGGTCTCAAGCTTCCACCACGCCTGCGCCTCTTTGCTGTTTTTGAAATCGTCTAACGCGTTAACGTCGATATAAATCACGTTCAGCCAGCGGCGGGACGACGGGCTGTACGGGCTGGCGCTTTCCGGGTTGGCCGGATAGAGGGCGTGGATCGGGTTGAGGCCGATGAACGCGCCGCCGCGCTCGCCCACGGATGCCAGCATCTTTTTCAGGTCGCCAAAATCGCCAATGCCCCAGTTACTGTCCGAACGCAGGGTATAGAGCTGCACGCAGGCGCCCCACAGCTTTTTGCCTTCAAGCAGCGCCTGCGGCTCATAGCAACGCTTTGGCGCCACGATCACCCGACAGTGAAAACGCTGGTCGTCCCGGGTAAGCGTAAGCGTGTGGTAGCCCTCCGGCAGCTTCGCCGGAAGGTTAAGGGTTTTGCCGCCGGTGGCATGGCCTTTGTGCTGATGCCCCTCTTCGGTGGTGAGCAGCCAGCTGAACTCGCCACGCCCTTCCACCGCCAGCGGCATCTTTTTGCCCGCGGTAAAGACCTTCACGTTCGGCACCGGCGCACCCGACGCTTTCGCGTCGGTTTTGTGCATGGCATCCAGCAAACGTCTTTTGGTGTCCGCACCAATAGACTGCGGTTTGCCGTGCGCATTGATGTAACTGAGGCTAATTCCCGCCGCCTGCGCGGCACTGTCCAGACGTTTACTCTCCATCGCGCTTCCTTAGCGTTTTGCCTGCCAGATACGAGCCTGATAATCACGGATTGAGCGGTCAGAGCTGAACATACCGCAGCGCGCGGTGTTCAGGATACACGCGCGGGTCCAGGCATCCTGGTCGCGATACAGCACGTCGACCTGCTTCTGCGCTTCAACATAAGCCGAGAAGTCAGCCATCACCAGGTACGGGTCGCCGCCCTGTTTGTCCATGCTGTGCAGCATCTGGTCAAACGCGTGCTTGTCGCCGTCGCTGTACTTCCCGCTTTCCAGCTCTTTGAGCACCGCATCCAGCACTTTGTCTTTTTTACGCCATTTCACCGGGTCGTACCCTTTGGCTTTGATGGCTTTCACTTCTTCAACAGTATGGCCGAAGATAAAGATGTTCTCTTCGCCGACCTTCTCGGCAATTTCGACGTTCGCACCGTCCAGCGTGCCGACGGTCAGCGCACCGTTCAGGGCCAGCTTCATGTTGCCGGTACCGGACGCTTCTTTACCGGCGGTAGAGATCTGCTCGGAAATATCCGCCGCCGGGATCAGCATTTCAGCCGCAGAAACGCAGTAGTCCGGCAGGAAAACCACCTTCAGCTTATCGCCCACTTTCGGATCGTTGTTGATCGCCGCCGCCACTTTATTAATGGCGAGGATAATGTTTTTCGCCAGGTAGTAGCCCGGCGCCGCTTTCGCACCGAACAGGAACACGCGCGGAACGCGGTCGGCCTGTGGATTCTCGCGGATCTCTTTATACAGCGCCAGAATGTGCAGCAGGTTCAGGTGCTGACGTTTGTACTCGTGCAGACGTTTGATCTGGATATCGAAAATCGCATTTGGGTTGATCTCAATCCCGGTGCGCGCTTTCACGAACGCCGCCAGGCGAACTTTGTTCTCCAGCTTAATCGCGCGGTACTGTTCGCGGAATTTCGCGTCGTCAGCGTATTTTTCCAGGTTGATGAGCTGGTCCAGATCGTTGGCCCACTCTTTCTTCAGGGTCTTGTCCAGCAGGCCAGCCAGCAGCGGGTTGCACTGCTTGATCCAGCGACGCGGCGTAATGCCGTTGGTCACGTTGTGGAATTTGGTCGGCCACAGCTGGTGGTATTCCGGGAACAGATCTTTGACCACCAGATCCGAGTGCAGCGCCGCCACGCCGTTCACCGCAAAGCCGCTTACTACGCACATGTTCGCCATGCGTACCTGCTTATCGTGAACCACCGCCAGCTTCGCCCAGACGGCTTTGTCACCCGGCCAGGTTTTCTCCACCAGCGTTTTGAACTGGTCGTTAATCTTATTGATGATCTGCATATGGCGCGGCAGCAGCGTTTTCACCAGCTTCTCATCCCAGCACTCCAGCGCTTCCGGCATCAGGGTGTGGTTGGTGTAGGCGAAGGTGCGGCTGGTGATGGCCCAGGCGTCGTCCCAGCTCAGCTGATGCTCGTCGATCAGCACGCGCAGCAGTTCCGGGATGGCAATGGTCGGATGCGTGTCGTTAAGCTGAATAACTTCGAAGTCCGGCAGTTGAGCCAGCTTGCGGCCCGCCAGGTGGTGTCGACGCAGAATGTCCGCCACGGAGCAGGCGCACTGGAAGTACTGCTGCATCAGACGCAGCTTTTTACCCGCCAGATGATTATCGTTTGGATAGAGGACTTTGGTCAGCTTCTCGGCGTCGATCCCCTGCTGCTCGGCGCGCAGGAAGTCACCGTCGTTGAATTTGGTCAGGTTAAACGGATGCGCGTGCTTCGCCTGCCACAGACGCAGCGGCTGCGCCACGCCGTTACGGTAGCCGAGTACCGGCAGGTCCCAGGCTTCACCGGTAATGGTGAACGCCGGTTCCCAGAGTCCCTGCTTCGTGACTTTCCCGCCAATCCCGACCTGCACATCCAGCTGCGCGTTGTGGCGGAACCACGGATAGGTATTGCGGTGCCAGTCGTCCGGCGCTTCCATCTGATGGCCGTCGGCAAATGACTGACGGAACAGGCCGTACTGATAGTTCAGGCCATAGCCAATCGCCGACTGGCCCACCGTAGCCATGGAATCCAGGAAGCAGGCTGCCAGACGTCCCAGACCGCCGTTACCCAGCGCCGGGTCAACCTCTTCTTCCAGCAGATCGGTCAGGTTGATGTCGTGTTCTTTCAGCACGTCACCGACCTCCTGATACCAGCCAAGGTTCAGCAGATTGTTACCCGTCAGACGGCCAATCAGGAACTCCATCGAAATGTAGTTGACGTGACGCTGGCCTTTCACAGGCTTCGCCACAGGCTGAGCGTCCAGCTGTTCTGCGAGCGCCCCGCTCACCGCCTGCCACCACTGGTGAGGCGTCATCTCGTTTGCAGCATGAAGGCCAAAACGCTGCCACTGACGCGTCAGGGCAGCCTGAAATTGAGCTTTGTTGAAAGTAGGCTGTGACATAGGGAATCGGCATCCTGTAGAGAGAAAACACATTTGGCGCTAGTGTGCCTGGCTCATTGCGCCTCTTCCTCCTCCTGTCGGGGATTAGGCAGGGAGGAGTAGCGGGGATGAGCATAAAAGTGTGATCGAGGCCACTGTGTAAGTGTGCGCTTCGCGGAAAAAGCGATCCCGGAAGAACGTCAAAGAAATGAAATGCAGTTTCGGAAGAAATTAATCATCGCTGAAATGATTACTTACGTAGAATAATATTTCCGCGCGTCGGGATTATTCAGCACCACTATTAAGCCCATGCAACTTTCCCCAAAGTTAATTAACTTCACCGCCATTATCTCTTTCTGAAACCAGTTTCAGCGCAACCGAGCGTCATGCAGACAAGCCAGAAGCAGCGCGGCATCCAGCCATTTACGGAAAGTTCCATCAGTGATGAGAATGTTTTGTGACAGAGTGCAAATTCAGAGCCTCCAAACCCAGACATAACTTGCAATAGTTCCTCTATTGGCCGAACTTATAGATATTAATTACGAAGCGCAAAAAAAATAAATTCTCTCGTTCCCCACAGTGAAGTGAAAACTATGTTGATTCCGTCCAAATTAAGTCGCCCGGTTCGTCTTGACCATACTGTGGTCCGCGAGCGCCTGCTGGCTAAACTTTCCGGTGCGCATAATTTCCGACTGGCGCTGGTTACGAGTCCTGCGGGTTATGGAAAAACAACGCTCATTTCGCAATGGGCGGCAGGTAAAAGCGATCTTGGCTGGTACTCCCTGGATGAGGGTGATAACCAGCAGGAGCGTTTTGCCAGCTATTTAATTGCCGCGATTCAGCAGGCGACCAACGGACACTGCGTCACCAGCGAGGTGATGGTGCAAAAGCGCCAGTACGCCAGCCTGTCCTCTCTTTTCTCCCAGCTGTTTATCGAGCTGGCCGAATGGCATCGCCCGCTGTATGTGGTGATTGATGATTATCATCTGATCACCAACCCGGTTATTCACGAGTCCATGCGTTTCTTCCTGCGCCATCAGCCGGAAAACCTGACGCTGGTTGTCCTGTCGCGTAACCTTCCGCAGTTGGGCATTGCCAACCTGCGGGTGCGCGATCAGCTTCTGGAAATCGGCAGTCAGCAGCTGGCCTTTACCCATCAGGAAGCGAAGCAGTTCTTTGACTGCCGTCTGACGTCTCCGATTGAGGCGTCTGAAAGCAGCCGCCTGTGCGATGACGTTGCCGGCTGGGCCACGGCGCTGCAGCTGATTGCCCTCTCCGCGCGGCAAAACAACAGCCCGACGCATCAGTCCGCACGCCGCCTGGCGGGCATCAACGCCAGCCACCTGTCGGATTATCTGGTGGATGAGGTACTCGACAGCGTTGACCTCTCCACCCGCCATTTCCTGCTGAAAAGCTCCCTGCTGCGCTCCATGAACGACGCGCTGATTGTGCGCGTCACCGGTATTGAAAACGGGCAGCTCCAGCTCGAAGAGATTGAACGTCAGGGTCTGTTCCTGACGCGCATGGACGATCACGGCGAATGGTTTAGCTACCATCCGCTGTTTGGCAGCTTCCTGCGCCAGCGTTGCCAGTGGGAGCTGGCCGCAGAGCTGCCTGACATTCACCGCGCCGCCGCCGAAAGCTGGATGGCGCAAGGTTTCCCGAGCGAGGCTATCCACCATGCGCTGGCCGCCGGGGATGCCGGTATGCTGCGCGATATTCTGCTCAACCACGCGTGGGGACTGTTCAACCACAGCGAACTGACGCTGCTGGAAGAGTCGTTAAAAGCGCTGCCGTGGGAAAGCCTGCTGGAGAATCCGCGTCTGGTGCTGCTCCAGGCCTGGCTGATGCAGAGCCAGCATCGCTACAGCGAAGTGAACACCCTGCTGGCGCGCGCCGAGCAGGAGATGGAAAGCGAGATGGATACCACCCTGCACGGCGAATTTAACGCCCTGCGCGCACAGGTGGCGATTAACGACGGGGACCCGGATGAAGCTGAACGGCTGGCGATGGTCGCGCTGGATGAGCTGCCGCTGGCGAATTTTTACAGCCGTATTGTGGCCACCTCGGTACACGGCGAAGTGCTGCACTGTAAGGGCGATCTCACGCGTTCGCTTTCACTCATGCAGCAAACCGAACAGATGGCGCGCCGCCACGATGTCTGGCATTACGCCCTGTGGAGCCTGATCCAGCAAAGCGAGATTTTATTTGCTCAGGGGTTTCTGCAAGCAGCCTGGGAAAACCAGGAGAAAGCGTTCCAGCTGATCCGTGAACAACATCTGGAACAGCTGCCGATGCACGAGTTCCTGTTGCGTATTCGCGCTCAGCTGCTGTGGGCATGGTCGCGTCTGGATGAAGCAGAAAGCTGCGCCCGCCAGGGTCTGAATGTCCTTTCGAGCTTCCAGCCGCAGCAGCAGCTCCAGTGTCTGGCTCTGCTGGTGCAGTGCTCGCTGGCACGCGGCGACCTGGATAATGCCCGTAACCACCTTAACCGCCTGGAAAATCTGCTCGGCAACGGACAGTACCATAGCGACTGGGTCTCCAACGCCGATAAGGTCAGGGTGATTTACTGGCAGATGACCGGCGATAAAAAGTCCGCCGCCAACTGGCTGCGTCACACGCCTAAACCGGAATTTGCCAATAACCACTTCCTGCAAAGCCAGTGGCGCAATATTGCCCGCGTGCAGATCCTGCTGGGTGACTTTGAGCCTGCCGAGATCGTGCTGGAAGAGTTAAACGAAAACGCCCGCAGCCTGCGCCTGATGAGCGATTTAAACCGCAACCTGCTGCTGTTAAACCAGCTTTACTGGCAGGCAGGACGTAAAAACGATGCCCAGCGCGTACTGCTGGAAGCGTTGCAGCTGGCGAACCGCACCGGGTTTATCAGCCACTTTGTAATTGAGGGTGAAGTGATGGCCCAGCAGCTGCGCCAGCTGATTCAACTCAACACGCTGCCGGAACTCGATCAGCATCGCGCCCAGCGCATTCTGCGCGAGATTAACCAGCATCATCGCCACAAGTTTGCGCACTTCGATGAGAACTTTGTTGAACGTCTGCTGAACCATCCGGAAGTGCCGGAGCTTATCCGTACCAGCCCGCTCACCCAGCGTGAATGGCAGGTGCTGGGGCTGATCTATTCCGGCTACAGCAACGAGCAGATTGCCGGTGAGCTGGCGGTGGCGGCGACCACCATCAAAACGCACATTCGCAATCTGTATCAGAAGCTGGGCGTGGCGCACCGTCAGGATGCGGTGCAGCATGCGCAGCAGCTGTTGAAGATGATGGGGTACGGAGTGTAAATCCTTTGCGGTCTGATGCCCTCACCCCGGCCCTCTCCCACAGGGAGAGGGAGAATGGCTTCTCAACATAACTCTAACTGCAAATTATTATCTTTAATCACCTGCATCACGCCCGCCGGTGGCATCACATCAGTATAAACCGCATCCACCATGCTGATGCTGCCCATGTTCACCATCGCGTTACGACCAAACTTGGAGTGATCCACCACCAGCATCACGTGACGTGAGTTTTCAATGATCGCGCGCTTGGTGCGCACCTCGTGGTAATCAAACTCCAGCAGCGAGCCGTCGGTGTCGATGCCGCTGATCCCCAGAATGCCGAAATCGAGGCGAAACTGAGAGATAAAATCGAGCGTCGCTTCGCCGATAATGCCCCCGTCGCGGCTGCGCAGTTCGCCGCCCGCGAGGATGATGCGGAAATCGTCTTTCTGCATCAACGTGTTGGCCACGTTCAGGTTGTTGGTCACCACGCGGAGGTTCTCGTGGTTCAGCAGCGCATGGGCGACCGCTTCCGGCGTGGTGCCGATATCAATAAACAGCGTCGCGCCGTTCGGGATCTGGCTCGCCACTTTACGGGCGATACGCTCTTTCTCTGCCGTTTGCGTCGCCTTACGGTCATGCCATGAGGTGTTCACCGAGCTGGACGGCAGCGCGGCACCGCCGTGGTGACGCAGAATACGGTTCTGATCGGCCAGGTCGTTGAGGTCACGACGGATGGTTTGCGGGCTAACGGCAAACTGCTCCACCAGCTCTTCAGTACTGACGTATCCCTGTTTTTTTACCAGTTCGATAATGGCGTCATGACGTTGTGTTTGTTTCATGAAATATCCCTGGGAATTATGTTCGCTTTCGCGCATGGAGCGTATCGGCCAACGCCATCGCCAGCCCGACCGCCAGGCCGGTAACGTGCGCACCATTGGCGATAGACATACCAAACAGATCAAACCATCCGGCAATAAGCCATATTAACGCAAAGGTTATTAATCCACGTTGTAAATAGATGCCGCTTTCCGGGTCGCGCTCGCCTCTGAGCCAGGCGTAACCCATCAGGGCGTACACCACGCCGGATAACCCGCCAAACCATGGACCGCTGAATTTATGCTGCACGTAGCCGCTTAACAGGGCGCTGATAAGGGTGATCACAATCAGCTTGCCGCTGCCGAGCCGCTTCTCCACCGCCCCGCCGAGATACCACCACCACAGCAGGTTAAAAAGGATATGCATCACCGAGAAGTGCATCAGCGCATGCGTGAAGTAGCGCCAGACGTCAAATTGCAGGGAGGGATCGTACGGCCATGCGAGGGCAATCATCACGCTCTGGTCACCCACCACGCTCATAATAATGAAGACGATGATGCAGGCTACCATTAAAAGCAGCGTAAACGGTCCTGCGCGCTCGCGGAGGGTGGCGAGAAACGGAAAACGTTGATAGTGCAGGCCACTGCCGGTCTGGCCGGATTGCCAGCTTGCCGCCAGATAACGCGGGTCGCCCGGGTTTTCCAGGAAACGCGCCAGCTCGGCGTTCACGCGCCCAGCCTGGCTTTCGTCTGCCAGCCAGACATCCGTCTGTGTATGCTGCTGAATAGTCAGGATAATGCCCTGCGTCGCCATATAGTCGACAAACGCCTGGGCGACGCGCGGGTTGCTAAAAGAGGTGATCATCAACATGGGCAGCGGTCGCTTATTTCCACACAAAAGGGGACAGTATAGCGGGATCAGCGCTCAAACGCGTATTCAACTTCTGCCGGGAAATGACGATGCCAGGCATCGAAGCCGCCATCGACGCTGTATACCGCCTCGTAACCCTGCTGGAGCAGATACTGCGCCGCGCCTTTACTGCTGTTGCCGTGATAGCACATCACCATCACCGGGGTATCGAAGTCGTTATCGCGCATAAACGCGCCCAGCGTGTCGTTGGTGAGATGGAACGCGCCCGGCGTGTGGCCCATCGCAAAGCTCTGCGGATCGCGGATATCCACCAGCACCGCTTTTCCCTGGTGCATCTTCTGGTGGGCTTCTTCTACGTTAATACATTCAAACTGATCCATGGTGTTCTCATCTTATATTCAGGTGTGGTGCGGTTTTCCCCTCACCCTACCCTCTCCCGGAGGGAGAGGGCTGGGGTGAGGGCATCAGACCGCACGATTTTACCCCGTAGTGTACGTCCTGGCGGCGGGTAAACGCCATTATGTTATCCATATCACTCTAAATTGTTTTTTTGATGTTACCAAAAGCGCGTTCCTTTGCTATTATGAGCGATATCGAACATTTTTGAGCTTTAACGAAAGTGCATGAGGGTGTTATGGAAACCAAAGATCTGATTGTGATAGGCGGTGGCATCAACGGTGCCGGTATTGCGGTTGATGCCGCAGGACGCGGTTTATCCGTGCTGATGCTGGAAGCTAACGATCTCGCCTGCGCGACGTCGTCCGCCAGCTCCAAGCTGATCCACGGTGGCCTGCGCTACCTGGAACACTACGAATTCCGCCTGGTCAGCGAAGCGCTGGCCGAACGCGAAGTGCTGCTGAAAATGGCCCCGCATCTGGCGATCCCGATGCGCTTCCGCCTGCCCCATCGCCCGCATCTGCGTCCGGCGTGGATGATCCGCATCGGTCTGTTTATGTACGATCATCTGGGTAAACGCACCAGCCTGCCGGGTTCAACCGGTTTGCGTTTTGGCTCAGAATCGGTCCTTAAGCCTGAAATCGTGCGCGGTTTCGAATATTCCGACTGCTGGGTGGACGATGCGCGTCTGGTACTGGCTAACGCGCAGATGGTCGAGAAGAAAGGCGGCGAGGTGAAAACCCGCACCCGCGCCACCGCCGCACGCCGCGAAAACGGCCTGTGGATTGTGGAAGCGGAAGACGTGGATACCGGCGAGAAGTTTAGCTGGAAAGCGCGCGGCCTGGTGAATGCCACCGGCCCGTGGGTGAAACAGTTCTTCGACGACGGCATGCACCTGCCTTCACCGTACGGCATCCGCCTGATTAAGGGCAGCCACATCGTGGTGCCGCGCGTGCATACCCAGAAACAGGCTTATATCCTGCAAAATGAAGACAAGCGCATTGTGTTTGTGATCCCGTGGATGGACGAGTTCTCCATCATCGGCACCACCGACGTGGAGTACAAAGGCGATCCGAAAAACGTTGAGATCGACGAGAGTGAAGTCAGCTACCTGTTGAAAGTGTACAACGCGCACTTTAAGAAACAGCTGGCGCGCGATGACGTGGTCTGGACCTACTCCGGCGTGCGTCCGCTGTGTGATGACGAGTCTGACTCACCGCAGGCCATCACCCGTGACTATACGCTTGATATTCACGACGTTGACGGTCAGGCGCCTCTGCTCTCCGTGTTTGGCGGTAAGCTCACCACCTACCGTAAACTGGCGGAGCACGCGCTGGAGAAACTGGCGCCGTATTACAAAGGCATCGGCCCGGCGTGGACGAAAGGCGCCGTGCTGCCTGGCGGCGATATCGGCGATAACCGCGACGATTACGCCGCGAAGCTGCGTCGCCGCTTCCCGTTCATTACCGAAGGCATGGCGCGCCACTACGCCCGCACCTACGGCAGCAACACCGAACTGTTCCTCGGCGACGCGAAAGAGATTGCCGATCTGGGCGAGCATTTTGGCCATGAGCTATACGAAGCCGAGCTGCGCTACCTGGTGGAACACGAGTGGGTGCGCCGTCTGGACGATGCCATCTGGCGTCGTACTAAAGAAGGGATGTGGCTGAATGCCGAGCAGCAGTCTCGCGTGGCGCAGTGGCTGGCGCAACATGCGGGAAAGCGTGAATTGTCGCTGGCGTCGTAATTGAAAAAAAGCCGGGTGTCGGCTCCGCCTTACCCGGCCTACTCGATCCCGTAGGCCCGGTAAGCGCAGCGCCACCGGGCTTTGTTTTTACAACCGCACCGGATCAATATGCCAGATATTCTCGGCATACTCTTTGATGGTCCTGTCTGACGAGAAGTAGCCCATGTTGGCGATGTTATGCATCGCGGTGCTGGTCCACTTCTCCTGCTGACGGTACAGTTCGTCCACCTTATCCTGACAATCCACGTAGCTGCGGTAATCCGCCAGCACCTGATAGTGATCGCCAAAGTTAATCAGCGAGTCCACCAGGTCACGATAGCGCCCAGGCTCCTCAGGGTTAAACACTCCGGTTGCGATTTGCGTCAGCACCTGGCGTAACTCTTCATCCTCTTCATAATACTCACGCGGCGAGTAGCCCTGCTTGCGCAGCGCCTCCACCTCTTCCGCCGTATTCCCGAAGATAAAGATATTCTCCGCGCCCACATGCTCCAGCATTTCGACATTTGCGCCGTCCAGCGTGCCGATAGTCAGCGCGCCGTTCAGGGCAAACTTCATGTTGCTGGTGCCGGATGCTTCCGTCCCCGCCGTGGAAATCTGCTCAGAGAGATCCGCCGCCGGAATAATCAGCTGCGCCAGGCTTACGCTGTAGTTCGGGATAAACACTACCTTCAGCTTATCGCCAATGTCCGGATCGTGGTTCACCACCTTCGCCACATCGTTGATGAGATGAATGATGTGCTTCGCCATGTAATACGCGGAGGCCGCCTTACCGGCAAAGATTTTCACACGCGGCACCCACTCCGCCGTCGGGTCAGCCTTAATGCGGTTGTAGTGGGTAATGACGTGCAGGACATTCATCAGCTGACGCTTGTACTCGTGGATACGTTTGATCTGCACGTCGAACAGCGCTTTCGGGTTCGCCACCACGTTCAGATGCATCGCCAGCCAGACCGCCAGACGCTTCTTGTTCAGCAGCTTGGCTTCCCGTACCGCTTTGTTCACCGTCGGGAAATCGATGTGCTGCTCAAGCTCGCTCAGCTGGCTCAAATCGGTGCGCCAGGTGCGGCCAATGTTCTCATCCAGAACGTCGGAGAGCGGCTGGTTCGCCAGCGCCAGCCAGCGGCGCGGGGTGACGCCGTTGGTCACGTTGCAGAAACGCGTCGGGAAGATCTTCGCGAAGTCCGCAAACAGCGACTGCACCATCAGGTTCGAATGCAGCTCTGATACGCCGTTGACCTTGTGGCTGATCACCACCGCCAGCCAGGCCATGCGTACGCGACGCCCGTTGGATTCATCAATGATCGAGGCGCGGCTCAGCAGACCGGTATCGTTCGGGTACTGCTCCTGCAAGGTCTTGAGGAAGTAGTCGTTGATCTCGAAGATGATTTGCAGATGGCGCGGCAGAATTTTGCCGAGCATATCCACCGGCCACGTCTCCAGCGCTTCACTCATCAGCGTATGGTTGGTGTACGAGAACACCTGGCAGGTTACTTCAAACGCGTCATCCCAGCTGAACTTATGCTCGTCAATCAGCAGGCGCATCAGCTCAGGGATCGACAGCACCGGATGGGTATCGTTGAGGTGAATAGCGGTTTTTTCCGCCAGATTCGCATAGGTTTTGTGCAGCTGATAGTGACGGCTAAGGATATCCTGAATCGTTGCCGAGACGAGGAAATACTCCTGACGCAGGCGCAGCTCGCGGCCTGAGTAGGTCGAGTCATCCGGATACAGGACGCGGGACACGTTCTCAGAGTGGTTTTTATCTTCCACCGCCGCGAAGTAGTCGCCCTGGTTGAATTTACCCAGGTTGATCTCGCTACTGGCCTGCGCGTTCCACAGGCGCAGCGTATTGGTCGCATCGGTGTCGTAGCCGGGGATGATCTGGTCGTAGGCCACGGCCAGGATCTCCTCGGTTTCCACCCAGCGGGATTTTTTACCTTCCTGCTGAATACGCCCGCCAAAACGCACCTTGTAGCGCGTGTTGTGGCGCTTGAACTCCCACGGGTTACCGTACTCCAGCCAGTAGTCCGGGGACTCTTTCTGACGGCCATCCACGATGTTCTGCTTGAACATGCCATAGTCGTAGCGAATACCGTAGCCGCGCCCGGGCAGCGCCAGCGTCGCCAGTGAATCGAGGAAGCAGGCGGCAAGACGCCCGAGACCACCGTTACCCAGCCCCGGGTCGTTCTCTTCGTCAATCAGCTCTTCTAAATCCAGCCCCATCTCTTCCAGTGCGTTTTTGACGTCGTCATAAATCCCGAGCGATAACAGCGCATTGGAGAGGGTGCGACCAATCAGAAACTCCATCGACAGGTAATACACCTGTCGCGTCTCCTGCGAAAGCTGGGCGCGGTTGGAGCGCAGCCAGCGTTCGACCATACGGTCGCGCACCGCAAACAGCGTGGCGTTCAGCCACTCATGTTTGTTGGCAATAACGGGATCTTTCCCAATGGTAAACATCAGCTTATAGGCGATGGAGTGTTTCAACGCCTCAACGCTGAGCGTGGGGGAAGAGTAGCTAAATGGAGCATTCATATCAGTAACTTCGCCTCGTTACATCAAGCGTTGATAAAGGTCGCGGTAGGACTGCGCCGCAACGTGCCAGCCAAAGTCCATGGACATCGCCTGACGTTGTACGTAACGCCACAGGGATGGACGGGACCACAAGACGAAAGCACGCCGGATCGCCCGAAGCAGCGACCAGGCATTACTGTCCTCGAAAACAAACCCGCTGGCGATACCATCCGCCAGGTTTTCCAGGGAGCTGTCAGACACCGTATCCGCCAGCCCGCCCGTGCGGCGTACCAGCGGCAACGTGCCGTATTTCAGACCATAGAGCTGCGTCAGGCCGCAGGGCTCGAAACGGCTCGGCACCAGAATCACGTCCGCGCCGCCCATGATGCGGTGCGAGAACGCTTCGTGATAGCCAATCTGCACGCCCACCTGCCCCGGATGTTCCGCCGCGGCCGCAAGGAAACCTTCCTGCAATACCGGGTCGCCCGCGCCGAGCAGCGCCAGTTGCCCACCCTGCTCCAGTAATCCCGGCAGCGCTTCCAGCACCAGATCCAGCCCTTTCTGGCTGGTCAGGCGGCTGACCACCGCAAACAGCGGTACCTTGTCGTTGACCTTCAGCCCCATCGCAATCTGTAGCTGGCGCTTGTTCTCCGCTTTGTCCTCCACGGAGTCGCGTCCATAGCGCGCCGCCAGCAGGAGGTCCGTTTCCGGATTCCAGATCTGTTCATCTACGCCGTTCAGAATGCCCGACAGACGACCTTCACGGTGGCGCTGTTGCAGCAGCCCTTCCATACCGTAACCGAACTCCGGCTGGGTAATTTCACGCGCGTAGGTTGGGCTGACCGCCGTGATATGGTCGGCGTAGTACAGACCCGCCTTCAGGAAAGAAATCTGTCCGTTAAACTCCAGCCCGTGCATGTTAAAGAACGACCATGGCAGATCGATGTCATTCATATGATGCGCGTAATACATGCCCTGATACGCCAGGTTGTGCACCGTAAACACCGATTTGGCCGGGTGCCCCTTCGCCGCCAGATACGCAGGAGCCAGCCCCGCGTGCCAGTCGTGCGCGTGCACCACGTTCGGACGCCAGAACGGATCCAGCCCGACGGCCATCTCCGCCCCCACCCAGCCGAGCAGGGCAAAGCGCAGCACGTTATCGGTATAGGCGTACAGGTTGGTATCGTGATACGGGCTGCCGGGTCGATCGTATAAATGCGGGGCATCAATCAGGTAAATCCCTGTGCCATTGTAATGTCCAAACAGCAGGGTGATACGTCCCGCGAAGGTCTCGCGACGGGTAACAACCTTTGCATCGGGAATACCACGCCGGATATCCGGAAAAGCGGGCAACAACACGCGGGTATCCACCCCTCCGGCAATTTGCGCCGCCGGTAGTGCACCAAGAACATCCGCCAGTCCGCCCGTTTTTAACAACGGGAACATCTCAGAACATACGTGTAAAACCTGCATCATCGCTCCTGTTTGATTTGCAGCTTCCGCAACATTTCCCGTGTTACTAACACGATCCCCTCTTCCGAACGGTAGAAACGACGCGCATCTTCTTCCGCGTTTTCCCCAATCACCATCCCTTCGGGAATGACGCAGGCACGGTCGATAACGCAGCGACGCAGACGACATGAGCGCCCTACCCAGACATCCGGCAGCAGGACTGCCGAATCGATATTACAGAATGAGTTTATACGCACGCGCGGGAACAGCACGGACTGCACCACCACCGAACCGGAGATAATGCACCCGCCAGAGACCAGCGAGTTGAGCGTCATACCGTGGCTGCCGGAGCGGTCCTGGACGAACTTCGCCGGCGGCAGCGATTCCATATGGGTGCGAATCGGCCAGTTCTGGTCGTACATATCCAGCTCAGGCGTGACGGACGCAAGATCGAGGTTGGCTTTCCAGTACGCTTCCAGCGTTCCCACATCGCGCCAGTAAGGTTCCGCATTCGGATCGGACTGCACGCAGGACAGCGGGAAGGGGTGTGCATACGCCATGCCAGCTTTGGTAATTTTCGGGATAATGTCTTTGCCGAAGTCGTGACTGGAGTTCTCGTCTTTGTCGTCCTCTTCCAGCAGTTCATAAAGATAATCGGCGTCAAAGACATAGATCCCCATGCTGGCGAGCGATTTGGTGTCGTCTCCCGGCATGGTTGGCGGGTTCGCCGGTTTTTCGACAAAGTCGATAATCTTGTCGTCGCCATCTACATGCATCACGCCAAACGCGGTTGCTTCCGCAACAGGCACCGGCAGGCACGCCACGGTGCAGCGCGCCCCTTTTTCGACGTGGTCGATCAGCATGTGGGAGTAATCTTGCTTGTAGATGTGGTCCCCGGCGAGGATAACGATGTATTCCGCGTTGTAGCGGCGAATGATGTCGAGGTTTTGGGTCACGGCATCCGCCGTGCCGCGGTACCAGTTCTCCCCGTGAACGCGCTGCTGCGCCGGGAGCAGATCGACAAACTCGTTCATCTCTTCGCTGAAGAATGACCAGCCGCGCTGAATGTGCTGCACCAGCGTGTGCGACTGATATTGGGTAATGACGCCAATACGGCGAATGCCTGAGTTCAGGCAGTTTGACAGTGCAAAATCGATAATACGGAACTTACCACCAAAGTGAACGGCCGGTTTAGCGCGCTTGATGGTCAAATCTTTCAGACGGGTACCACGCCCGCCCGCGAGTATCAGGGCAACTGTTTTTAATGGTAGCTGGCGCGCCAACATTAACGGATCGTTCTTCTCTAATCTAACCATGACTAACTCCTTTTTTATCATCTTTGGAATACGCACACTCCGTGCGCAGGCCCGTGCCAGACAGCCATAACAACCGGATTATCCGCTCCGGCAAAGGGAGGAATGGCTCGCCACTCCCCGTCAGGTAAAACAATCTCTGCGACGTCATCCGTCGCGTTCAGCGTCACCAGCCACGCATCCGAAAGCAGGATTTGCAGACAGGGTATGCCGTGTTGCCACTCTTGCGCGCTTAACGGTTGCGCGTCTTTATTCAGCCAGCGAACGTTGCCGTCGCCCTCTTCCCACCAGCGGTCGGCGGTGAGCGCGGGGATGCGCTGGCGAAGATGGATCAGCGCCGCGGTGAAATGGGTCAGCCCGCTGTTCGCTTCTCCCCAGTCGAGCCAGGTCAGGGTGTTGTCCTGGCAATAGGCGTTGTTGTTGCCGTGCTGGCTGTGGCCGTGCTCATCGCCCGCCAGCAGCATCGGCGTGCCCTGCGACAACAAAAGCGTCGTCAGCAGCGCATGAACGCTGGCGCGTCGCCGCTCGATCACATCCAGACTTCCGCCTAACCCTTCTATACCATGGTTAAAGCTATGGTTATTGTTAGTCCCATCGCGATTCTCCTCGCCGTTTGCCTCATTGTGTTTCTGATTGAAACAAACGCAGTCGCGCAGCGTAAAACCGTCGTGCGCCGTCACCAGGTTAATGGTGGCCGACGGACGTTTGCCGTCACGCTTAAAGAGATCGCTGGAGCCGGCAAAGCGACCGGCAAACTCCCCCAGCGACAGATCGCGCGTCAGCCAGAAGCGGCGGACGGCATCGCGGAAGTGGTCGTTCCACTCGGCAAACAGCGGCGGGAAGTTCCCCACCTGATAACCGCCCTCGCCGATGTCCCAGGGCTCCGCAATCAGCTTCACCTTTGAAAGCACCGGGCAGTTTTTGATGGCCTCAAACAGCGGCGCCTGCTGGCTGAACGCCGGGGTGCGCCCCATCACTGGCGCCAGGTCGAAGCGAAAACCATCCACGTGGAACGTCTCAACCCAGTATTTCAGGCACTCGTACGCGTAATGCGTAACGGCCGGATGACTGAGGTTGAGGGTGTTACCGCACCCGGTCCAGTTCTCGTAATCGCCGTCGTCCCTGATCCAATAATAGCTACGGTTATCGATTCCGCGCTGTGAGAGCGTCGGGCCGTCAAGATCGCTTTCCGCACTGTGGTTCAACACCACGTCCAGAATGACTTCGATACCCGCCGCGTGAAGCGCTTTCACCGCATCGCGAAACTCATCCCGCGCCTTCTCAGGATTCACCGCATAACGCGGATCGAGGGCGAACAACGCCAGCGAGTTGTAGCCCCAGTAGTTGCTTAACCCGAGACGCTGTAGCCGCGGCTCGCTGGCGAAATGCGCCACGGGCAACAGCTCCAGCGCGGTGATCCCTAAGTGCTTCAGGTACGCGACCATCGTCGGATGCCCAAGCGCTTTGTAGGTGCCGCGCATCTCTTTGGGAATTGACGGGTGCAGATACGTCAGCCCTTTGACGTGGGCTTCATAAATAACGGTGTTGCCCCAAGGCGTACGCGGCGGGGCATCGTCTTCCCAGTCGTAGAGATCGTGCACCACCACGCTTTTGGGCGCGACGGGCGCACTGTCGCGGTGGTCAGGTTCGCCGTAGCCAACGTGGAACAGCGGGTCATCTTTAAACTCACCGTCCACCCGGTGCGCACAAGGGTCAATCAGCAGCTTCGCCGGGTTAAACCAGTGCCCCTGAGAGGGCTCCCAGGGGCCGTGTACGCGAAAACCGTAGTGCATCCCCGGCCGTCCTCCGGCCAGGTAGCCATGCCAGGTATCCCCCGTGCGCGCCGGTAAATCGTAACGGTGCTCGTTACCTTCCCCGTCAAACACACAGAGTTCCACCCGCTCCGCATGGGCGGAAAAGAGCGTGAAGTTCACCCCCTTTCCGTCAAAACTCGCCCCGAGCGGTTCGGGTTTACCTGCCGTAAGCTGCGTCATTCTCCCTCCCGCACCAGCCAGATTGTGCCAAGCGGCGGCAGCGTCAGGCTCAGGGAGTTCGGACGGCCATGGCTTTCAATGGCATCGCTCTGCACCAGCCCGCCGTTACCCGCATTGCTGCCGTGGTAATGCATGGAGTCGGTATTGAGAATTTCGCGCCATTTGCCCGGCTGGTTAATGCCGAAGCGGTAGTGTTCACGCGGCACTGGCGTGAAGTTGCTGGCGACGATGATCTCGTTACCCGCCTTGTCGCGGCGCGCAAAGACAAACACCGAGCGCTCGTGGTCGTCCACCACCAGCCACTCAAAGCCGTACGGGTCGAAGTCCAGCTCGTGCAGCGCTTTGTGGTGGCGATAGGTCAGGTTCAGGTCGCGGACCAGACGCTGTACGCCGTGGTGCCAGTTGTCCGCACCTTCCAGCAGATGCCAGTCAAGGCTGGTATCGTGGTTCCATTCGCGCCCCTGCGCAAATTCGTTGCCCATAAACAGCAGCTTTTTGCCCGGGAAGGCGAACATCCAGCCGTAGTAGGCGCGCAGGTTGGCAAACTTCTGCCACGCGTCCCCCGGCATGCGGTCGAGAATGGATTTCTTGCCGTGCACCACTTCATCGTGCGACAGCGGCAGCATGAAGTTTTCGGTGTAGTTGTAGAGCAGCCCGAAAGTGAGCTTATCGTGGTGATACTGACGATAAACCGGGTCGAGCTTCATGTAGTCGAGCGTGTCGTGCATCCAGCCGAGGTTCCACTTGTACCAGAAGCCCAGTCCGCCCATTGACGGTGGACGGGAAACGCCCGGGAAGTCGGTGGACTCTTCCGCCATGGTCACGGCACCCTCCACCTGCTCCCCGATGATGCGGTTGGTGTTGCGCAGAAACTCAATCGCTTCGAGGTTTTCACGCCCGCCATACTCGTTCGGGATCCACTCACCCTCTTTGCGGCTGTAGTCGCGGTAAATCATCGACGCTACCGCATCGACGCGCAGGGCATCAATGCCGAAACGCTCGATCCAGTACAGCGCGTTCCCGACCAGGTAGTTCGATACTTCACGGCGACCGTAGTTGTAGATCAGCGTGTTCCAGTCCTGGTGATAGCCTTCGCGCGGGTCGCTGTGCTCGTAAAGCTTTGTGCCGTCGAACTCTGCCAGCGCAAAATCATCCGACGGGAAGTGGCCCGGCACCCAGTCGAGGATCACGTTCAGCCCGGCGGCGTGCGCGGCATCGATGAAATAGCGGAAGTCATCGCGCGTACCAAAGCGGCGCGTAGGCGCATACAGCCCGGTTGGCTGATAGCCCCAGCTGCCGTCGAACGGGTGCTCGTTGATCGGCAGCAGTTCCAGGTGCGTAAAGCCCATCCATTTGGCGTACGGCACCAGCTGGTCCGCCAGCTCGCGATAGCTCAGCCAGAAGTTGTTATCGGTGTGGCGACGCCACGAGCCGAGATGCACTTCATAGACGGAGATCGGCGCATCAAAGCGGTTAGCCTGCTTGCGCTCTTCCGTCTGGACAACCTTCTCCGGCAGGCCGCAAATCAGCGAGGCGGTATTCGGGCGCAGTTCGGCCTCAAAGGCGTACGGGTCAGATTTAATGCGCAGCTTGCCGTTGGCATCGATCATCTCGAATTTGTAGAGCTGACCGTTGTGCGCGCCGGGGATAAACAGCTCCCAGATGCCGGTTTCCCGGCGCAGGCGCATGGGGTGACGACGACCGTCCCAGTAGTTGAACTGCCCGACAACGGAGACGCGCTGGGCGTTTGGCGCCCATACGGCAAAACGCGTGCCGGTGATACCGTCCATGGTATCCGCATGGGCACCCAGCGTTTCGTAAGGGCGTAAATGGGTCCCTTCGGACAGCAGCCAGGCGTCCATCTCTTTTAAAAGCGGGCCGAAGCTATAGGGATCGTCAATCAGGTTTTGCTGACCGTGCCAGATAACGGCAAGCTGATAACGAAAAGGATTTTTACGGCGGGGCATGACGCCCGAGAAGAAGCCACGCGAGTCGAGGCATTCCAGATTACCCACCTTGCGGCCGGTTTTGGGTTCGATAACCCACACTTCTGTTGCATCCGGTAACAGCGCACGAACTTCCAGTCCGGCCTCTGTACGGTGCATCCCTAGCACAGAAAAGGGGTCGGCAAAGTGACCCGCAATAAGCGCATTAATCACGTCTCTCGAAATACGATCGGACATGGTATTCATCCTGTTTTTTTATGTCGCCCTTTTTACGCGCTCTGGGACGACTTTTAATGTGACCTAAACGGTGCAGTTAATCCTCTCTGCTCCGCCCTACCCTCAGGTGAGAAATAAATCTTCCTTAAAGCATAGCCAACGTCGTGGGTCCTCCTGATAAAAAATAAGACATCTGCGTTTTACTCCATGTAGTACGCAAAAAAAGGGGGTGACAATCACCCCCCGTGTTTAACAAATTATTACGCCAGCTGGCGCAGCATGCGGCGCAGCGGCTCGGCGGCACCCCACAGAAGCTGGTCGCCAACGGTGAACGCGGAGAGGTACTCTGGCCCCATGTTCAGCTTGCGCAGGCGGCCAACCGGGGTGGTCAGCGTGCCGGTGACGGCTGCCGGGGTCAGTTCGCGCATGGTGATATCGCGATCGTTTGGCACCACTTTCGCCCACGGGTTATGCGCGGCCAGCAGCTCTTCCACGGTCGGAATAGACACATCTTTTTTCAGTTTAATGGTGAAGGCCTGGCTGTGGCAGCGCAGCGCGCCGATACGCACGCACAGACCGTCAACCGGAATGGTGTTCGCGGTGCCGAGGATTTTGTTGGTCTCAGCCTGGCCCTTCCACTCTTCGCGGGTCTGGCCGTTATCCAGCTGTTTGTCTATCCACGGGATCAGGCCGCCGGCCAGCGGTACGCCGAAGTTATCCACCGGCAGCTCGCCGCTGCGGGTGAGCTGAGTGACTTTACGCTCGATATCGAGGATCGCGGACGCCGGGTCTGCCAGCTCGGCAGCGACGCTCTGGTGCAGCTGGCCCATCTGGGTCAGCAGCTCGCGCATATGACGCGCGCCACCGCCGGACGCCGCCTGGTAGGTCGCCACGGAGACCCACTCCACCAGATCCTGTGCGAACAGACCGCCGAGAGACATCAGCATCAGGCTGACGGTGCAGTTACCGCCAACAAAGGTTTTCACGCCGTTGTTCAGGCCGTCGGTGATGACGCCCTGGTTAACCGGGTCGAGAATAATGATGGCATCGTCTTTCATGCGAAGCGAAGAGGCCGCGTCAATCCAGTAGCCCTGCCAGCCGCTTTCACGCAGCTTCGGATAGATTTCGTTGGTATAATCGCCGCCCTGGCAGGTCACAATAATGTCGAGTGCCTTCAGCGCCTCCAGGTCGTAAGCATCCTGCAACGTGCCTGTGGTACCCCCAAAGGACGGTGCAGCCTGGCCGAGCTGGGAAGTGGAGAAGAAGACTGGGCGGATGGCGTCGAAATCGCGCTCTTCAACCATGCGTTGCATGAGTACAGAGCCGACCATACCGCGCCAGCCGATAAAACCAACGTTTTTCATAGCATTTTTTTCCTGCAAGGGGTGTGTGCTGATTGTGCAAGCCAGTATTGAACTGGGATATGCTTCACATTACAAAATGCTGCCAAAGTCGCAAGCGAAATTAATCGATGATTGCCCGGCAATCAGAAAAAGTGCTAATCATCGCAATGACCACAATAAGTATCAGGGATAATTTAAGATGAGTGAAATCATTTCCGCAGCGGTTTTATTGATCCTGATTATGGATCCGCTCGGTAATCTGCCGATCTTCATGTCGGTGCTGAAGCACACCGAGCCGAAGCGCCGTCGGGCGATCATGATCCGCGAGCTGCTCATCGCCCTGCTGGTGATGTTTATCTTCCTGTTCGCCGGTGAAAAAATTCTCGCTTTCCTGAACTTACGCGCCGAAACGGTCTCCATTTCCGGCGGGATCATTTTGTTCCTGATTGCCATTAAGATGATTTTCCCTAGCGCGGAGGGCAGCAGCAGCGGCCTGCCTGCGGGTGAAGAGCCGTTTATCGTGCCGCTGGCGATTCCGCTGGTCGCCGGGCCAACGATTCTGGCCACGCTGATGCTGCTGTCGCATCAGTATCCGAATCAGATGAGCCATCTGGTGATTGCCCTGCTGATCGCCTGGGGCGGGACGTTTATTATCCTGTTGCAGTCGTCGCTATTCCTGCGCCTGCTGGGTGAGAAAGGGGTGAACGCGCTGGAGCGCCTGATGGGGCTGATTCTGGTAATGATGGCAACGCAGATGTTCCTGGACGGGATACGGGCGTGGATGAAAGGATAGGTAAAAGCAAAACGGCAATCCTTGATTGCCGTTTTTAGTGTTTGCTCCCTCTCCCCGTGGAAGAGGGAGAAAACCTGGATCAGCTCAGCAGCGTAAACGCAATCATCCCGACAACCGCACCCGTCGTGCCGAGGATGGTTTCCATCAGCGTCCAGGTTTTCAGGGTTTGCGCTTCGGTTGCGCCGGTAAATTTACCGAACAGCCAGAAGCCTGCATCGTTCACGTGAGACACCACAATCGAACCACCCGCGATACAGATAGAGAGCGCCGCCATCTGCGCGCCGGAGTAGTTCAGCTGTTCAATCACCGGCATTACCAGACCCACGGCGGTTAAGCACGCCACGGTCGCGGAGCCCTGAATGATACGCACCGCCGCGGCCAGCACAAAGCAGGTGACCGCAATCGGCAGGCCCATTCCGGTCAGCGCTTCGCCCAGCGCCGGGCCAACGCCGGAATCCACCAGCACCTGCTTGAACACGCCGCCCGCCCCGATCACCAGCAGGATAATCCCCGCCGGTTGCAGCGCGGCACCACAGATCTCCATCACGCGGTCTTTCGGCATGCCCTGACGCATTGCCAGGCCGTAAATCGCGACCAGACACGCCACCAGAATCGCAGTGAACGGATGACCAATAAATTCGAACCATTCGTAAGCGGTTGACCCCACCGGCACAAAGCGTGCAGCGATGGTTTTCAGGCCCACCAGCACCAGCGGCAGCAGGATCAGCGACAGACTGAAGCCGAAGGACGGCATTTTACCCTCGCCCAGGTGCGGCTCGGTGATGTCGTCCGGAATGTGCAGCTCAACGTAACGGCTGATAAAGTTTCCCCACAGCGGACCGGCGATAATCATCCCCGGGATCGCCGCACACAGGCCAATCAGGATCATCCAGCCAAAGTCAGCATGCATCTGGGAGGCCAGCAGCATCGGCGCAGGCCCCGGCAGCAGGAACGCCGCCGCCGCCGCCACGCCCGCAAACAGCGGAATGACCAGCTTCACGAGGTTAGTACCGGTATGGCGCGCCATGGAGAATGCGACGCTTATCAGCAGCACAACGGCCACTTCAAAGAACAGCGGCAGCGCGCAAATCAGACCGGCCAGACCAATCGCGTAGTGCGCACGGCTGTGCCCGAAGGATTTCAGCATCTTGACAGCAATCTGATCGACCGCGCCCGTCTCGTGCAAAATCTTGCCAAACATCGCGCCCAGTGCCACCACAATGGCCAGGAAGCCGAGCGTGCCGCCCATCCCTTTTTCCATCGTCGCCGCGATTTTGTCGAGCGGCATGCCGGAAAAGAGACCAGCACCAATAGAAACCACCATCAAAGCAACGAAGGCGTGCATACGTGCCTTCATCACTAAAAACAGCAGCAGCAATACGGAACCCACTGCTGTCAAAACTAGCGTTAATGTACTCAAAACTTACTGCCTTTTATTAATAACCTCGATGGTGCTGGCAACAACACCTTCCAGCGGCTGATCGATATCAACCACTAAGACATCCTGCTCGTCAGCACCCGGCTCCTGCAACGCTTCGAACTGCGTTACCAGCATCTGGGTTTTGAAGAAGTGGCCTTTACGCGCCTTCAGGCGGCTTTCAATCACCCCGAAATCGCCTTTCAGGTAGATGAAAGAGAGGTTCGGGTTGCCGTCGCGCAGCAGGTCGCGATAGGTTTTTTTCAGCGCGGAACAGACGATCAGGGAGACTTTATTGGTGCGCTGCATCGCGAACGCGGCGTCATTCAGCGCCTGCAACCACGGTTTGCGGTCGTCGTCGTTCAGCGGCTCGCCGGAAGCCATTTTCATGATGTTGCTACGCGGATGGAGGAAGTCACCATCAAGAAACGCAGCCTGGAGTTGATGCGCCACTTCGCTCGCCACGGCAGATTTACCGCTACCGGACACGCCCATCAGGACGTAAACGTGGTGATCGTGATTAGTCGTGCTCAAAGGGTGTCCCTCAGTCAATTGTTACGGGTAACAGTTATCGGTAACATTGTCCTGCCGGGGCATAAGAGAAGCAATATCCAAACGTGCGCGAAGTGAATAAGTGTGAGCTACTTCAAATTTGTCGGATTAAATAGATCCACCCGGTGACAAGGTGAAACCTAAATCTAACATTTTAGGGGTAACTGCCTCACCACGAATGCGCGCCAGCAGGCGTTCTGCACCAATGCGGCCCATGCGTTCACGCGGGGTCAGGACGCTCGCCAGACGCGGCTCCATCACCTGGCCAATGTCGTGGCCGTGGAAACCGGCAATCGCCATATCATCCGGGATTTTTAAACCCAGACGCTGGCACTCAAACGCCGCGCCGACCGCAAGGTCATCGTTGGTACAGAAAATACCGTCCAGTTGCGGATACTCGCGTCGCGCCTGACGCATCAGCTCAATACCCGACGTGTAAGAAGAAGATTGCTCCACCATCACGCTGTACGGGGTTAAACCGGCGTCGAGCATCGCCTGCTCGTATCCCTTCTGTTTGATGATAGTACGTTCATCCAGACGCGCACCCAGATAGGCCACATGGCGATGACCGCGGGCGATGATCGCCGCCGTCATCTGACGCGCCGCTTCAAAGTTATCGAACCCCACGGCGATGTCGAGGCACGGCGACTGGCTGTCCATCAGCTCCACCACCGGAATGCCTGCCACTTCAATCATTTTCAGCGTGCGCGGGGTGTGAGTACGTTCCGTTAAAATCAGGCCGTCGATGTTCCAGGAAAGCATCGATTCAAGACGTTCCTCTTCCAGTTCCGGCTTGTACCCGTAGTGGGCGAGCATGGTCTGATAGCCAAACGCATCGGTGACGCTTTCGATGCCACGCAGCACTTCGGCGAATACCTGGTTGGTTAAGGAAGGAAGCAGGACACCCACCGCACGGCTGGTCGCATTGGAGAGAATATCGGGCGCGCGGTTGGGGATATAACCCAGTTCATCAAGGGCGGCGGCAATCTTGCCACGCAACGCCACGGAAACCTGTTCCGGGTTACGTAAAAAACGGCTGACCGTCATTTTGGTCACACCGACGCGATCGGCGACATCCTGAAGTACGGGGCGTTTCTTTTTCATCGTCCTGAGAAATCTTGAAGTGAGAGATTTGCTCAGTTTATCACGGACAAAGCTCAACCTTCCCCGTTTAAAGGGAAGGTTGAGAAATTATTTAGACCGGCGGCAGGTCAAACAGCAGAATTTCACTTTCGCTGTCGGCATGCACGGAGAGCGCCTGCTCATCCCAGACGGCCAGACCATCGGCGGTTATCGCTTTGGTGCCATTGATGGACACCTCCCCTTTCACCACCTGGATCCACACGCGGCGGTTGGCGGCGATCTGGTGCACAGACTGTTCATCTTTCGCCAGCGCCCAGCGGTACAGCTCCATATCCTGATGCACTTTCAGGGAACCTTCACGCGCATCCGGCGAGAGCACCAGCTGTTTGCCCTGTTTCGCGTCGAAGCGGCGCTGCTCGTAGCGTGG
The DNA here is from genome assembly GCF_001037675.1 of Enterobacter sp. MGH119. Lineage (NCBI taxonomy): Bacteria > Pseudomonadati > Pseudomonadota > Gammaproteobacteria > Enterobacterales > Enterobacteriaceae > Enterobacter > Enterobacter sp. MGH119. Next base: position 125,083 of record NZ_KQ089933.1, read on the forward strand.
CGTGATGCCGGTCTCTTCTGGAATGATCCAGATTTGATACAGGTGCAGTTTTTCCGTTTTGCTCGGGTTGTACTCAGAGTGACGCACCCCGGTCCCCGCGCTCATAATCTGGAACTCGCCCGCCGGAACCTGCTCTTTGTTGCCCATGCTGTCCTGGTGCTCAACCGCCCCTTCCAGCACATAGGTCAGGATTTCCATGTCTTTGTGCGGGTGGGTACCGAAGCCCTGGCCTGCATCAATCACGTCATCGTTAATCACGCGCAGTGCGGAGAAGCCCATGAAGTTCGGGTCGTAGTAGTCGGCAAACGAGAATGAATGCCATGAGTCCAGCCAGCCATGATTCGCGTGACCACGTTCGTTTGCTTTGCGTAAGTAGATCATTGTTTTCACCCTCAGTTCGTTTCGATGGAGTAAGTGTGGACGCAAACGCCCTGGGATCATAGAGGGTGAAAATTGACTCCTCTGTTCAAAAATTGTGAACAAGCGCAGAGGAGCCGTTTTTGCTTATTTCGCGAGGGTTACCGTGGCAGGAGAAGCCTGTTCGAAGGCCCGTTCGAGGATTTCCAGGTTGGTCAGAACGTCAGATTCCTTGACGTAATTCGCCGTGCCGTTTGTGAGGGTCTCAAACAGCGCATCATAGACGCGTCCATAGTCGCCCGTTTCCGGCTTCAGCTCTTCCCTGACCGTCACGCCCTCGTCGTTCACGTACTCCAGCACGCCCACGGAATCATCTGCCGCAAAGCCCGGTTCACCCGGCATGATATTGGCCTTCAGGCTGGTCTCCTGCTGGTCAATGCCGTACTTGATAAAGGAGCCTTTCTTGCCGTGAACGATAAATTTCGGGTAGTCGATTTTCACCAGATGGCTGGTTTTCACGATGGCTTTGAGATCGCCGTAGAACAGCTGTGCTTCAAAGGTATCGTCCGGGTTGGCCTTATTGCGCAGGCTGCGGATGTCATACGCCACGTGGTCCGGGCGGCCAAACAGGGAAATAATCTGGTCCATGGTGTGCACGCCCAGACCGTAGAACGACCCGTCCTGCGGCAGTCCGGGCTGGGTTTCCGCCACCGGGCGGTAGTAATCGAAGTGGCTTTCGATTTCCACGATCTCGCCGAGTTTGCCGCTCTCAATCGCCTTTTTCGCCGTCAGGAAGCAGCTGTCAAAGCGTCGGTTCTGGTACGGCGTGACGGTCAGGCCTTTGCTTTTCGCCAGCGCAAAGAGTTCCTTCGCTTCGGCGATGGTCGGAGTGAACGGTTTTTCCACCAGCACGTTTTTACCTGCTTCCAGCGCGCGTTTCGCGTAGTCAAAGTGGCTGTCGGCGTGGGTACAGACCACCACCAGCTTCACCTGCGGATCATTTAACACTTCATCAAGATCGCTGGTGAAATGAATATGGGAATACTGCGGAGACTGTTCTTCCGGCTTCGCGCTGCGGCGGTAGATATGAGCGACGTGCCAGGTCTCTTTACGGTTGAGAACATACGGAAGGTGGTAACGCGTGGTGCTTTTGCCAAATCCAATAAATGCGCAGTGTAGTGTCATGGCTCAGTCCTTTTTCGAAGGTTGCTGAGTCTAACCATAACAAAAAAAAAGCCAGCTAAAAGCTGGCTAAAGTAATACTGGAAGCAATGTGAGCAATGTCGTGCTTTCAGGTTCCCGTAGGAGGTCTTCCTGAACGCAGAGCAATAATAATCATTCTCATTCGCACTTGTCCAACACTTTTTGCAAAAAATAGCGATTGACTCAACTTTTAAAGTCACTGATGTTGGAGGGGACTTTTAACTGACTGAGGAACAAGGAATGAGTGAGATAGTGATACGCCACGCTGAACCGAAAGATTACGACGCCATTCGTCAGATCCACGCCCAGCCGGAGGTGTACCACAACACGCTACAGGTTCCTCATCCTTCAATGGAAATGTGGCAAATGCGGCTAGGCGAACAGCCGGGCATTAAACAGCTGGTTGCCTGCATTGATGATATCGTGGTCGGCCACCTCACCATTGATGTCGCCCAGCGACCACGCCGCAGCCACGTTGCCGATTTCGGTATATGCGTTGGCGCAGAGTGGCATAACCGCGGCGTGGCCAGCGCGCTGATTCGCACCATGATCGATATGTGCGACAACTGGCTGCGCGTCGACCGCATCGAGTTAACGGTGTTTGTGGATAACGAACCGGCAATCGCGGTGTACAAAAAGCACGGGTTTGAGATTGAAGGCACCGGCAGGCGCTATGCCCTGCGTAACGGCGAGTATGTGGATGCGTATTATATGGCGCGAATGAAGTAGTTTGTTGCCGGGTGGCGGCTTCGCCTTACCCGGCCTACGTCCGTGCCGTTGTAGGCCCGGTAAGCGCAGCGCCACCGGGCAACAAAATCAATACCCCGCCGTTAAATCATCCACCGAACGCGGGTCCGACGCGCCAAACAGCGCGCCATCCGGTCCGACCATAATGCTCTGGGTGCTGCCCATCGCCTCCTTCACCGCCACCTTCTGCCCGCGCTGCTCAAGCAGCTTGAGGGTGTCCGGGCTAAAGCCCTTCTCCACGCGCAACTCGTCCGGCAGCCACTGGTGATGGAAACGCGGCGCATTGGTCGCTTCGGCGACGTTCATCCCAAAGTCGATGCTGTTCACCACCATTTGCAGTACGGTGGTGATAATCCGGCTCCCGCCAGGGCTGCCGGTCACCAGCCAGGTTTTGCCGTCTTTCACCACAATGGTGGGCGACATGGATGATAGCGGGCGCTTCTTCGGCCCTACCGCATTCGCATCGCCGCCGACCAGGCCGTAGACATTCGGCACGCCCGGCTTGGCAGAAAAATCATCCATCTCGTTGTTCAGCAAAATACCACTATTGCCCGCCACAATCCCGGTGCCAAAGGTGGTGTTAAGCGTGTAGGTCACCGCCACCGCGTTTCCGTCTTTGTCCACGACCGAGAAGTGGGTGGTCTGGTTACTTTCATACGGCGCCAGCTTGCCCGGGCGGATCTCGCTCGACGGCTTAGCCTTGTTGATGTCGATCTCATCGGCAATCGATTTGGCATAGGCTTTGTTGGTCAGCGCCTGCCACGGCACCTTTACGAAGTCCGGGTCGCCGAGGTATTCCGAGCGGTCAGCGTAGGCGCGCTTTTCCGCCTCGGCCATCACCTGCATGGCATCGGCGCTACCGAAGCCATACTTGTGCATATCGAAGTTTTCCAGAATATTGAGGATCTGCACGATGTGAATGCCCCCGGAAGACGGCGGCGGCATGGAGAAGACCTCGTAGCCGCGATAGGTGCCACTAATCGGCTCGCGCTCCACCGCCTTATATTCCGCCAGATCCGCTTTGGTGATCAGCCCGCCGTTCTTCTGCATCTCATCCGCAATCTGATCGGCAATCGGCCCCTTATAGAAGGCATCCGGACCGTTTTCGGCAATCAGTTCGAGACTTTTTGCGAGGTTCTTCTGCACCAGCTTATCGCCCTTCTTCAGCGGCTCGCCGTCTTTCCAGAAGATAGCCTTGCTGTTCTCATGATTGGGAATAACTTCGCTGCCGTAGGTTTTGAGGTCGTCCGCCAGCGCGTCGTTGACGACGAAGCCGTCGCGCGCCAGCCTGATGGCAGGCTGCACCACTTTATTCAGCGGCAGCGTGCCGTATTTTTCCAGCGCCAGCGAGAACCCCGCAACGGTGCCCGGCGTGCCGGAGGCAAGGTGCGAGGTCAGGGATTTTTTACTGTCCGGATTGCCCTGATCGTCGAGGAACATATCGCGGGAGGCCTGGTTCGGCGCCATCTCACGGAAGTCGATGGCCGTGGTTTTACCGTCTTTGGTGCGCAGCATCATAAACCCGCCGCCGCCCAGGTTCCCCGCCTGTGGATGCGTCACCGCCAGCGCATATCCCACCGCGACCGCCGCATCCACCGCGTTACCGCCCTGTTTAAGAATATCGACGCCCACCTGCGTTGCCAGCGCGTCAACCGAGGCCACCATGCCGTGCGTCGCCCGCACGGGGTGAAAAACATCCTCCTCCACGCCGTAAGAGACCGGTGGAGCGGCGGGCGGGTTGGCCGCCACGGTAAATGTGCCGCCTGCCATCAGCGCAGCGATGGCGACCCAGCGCAAAAAGGTTGGTTTCATCATTATTGTTCTCCAGGTGAAGGGGCCCATATTCCCCGCTTAAGCCTGGTTCACAACTCTTAAAAAATCATCGTTATGCCGGAATGAGGGTAAACTTAAGAGAAGCCTCAAAGGAGGAGATAACCATGAAACGATTACTGATCCTGACCGCGCTGCTTCCGTTCGCCGCGCTCGCACAGCCAATCAACACCCTGAACAACCCGAACCAGCCGGGCTACGTCATTCCGAGCCAGCAGCGTATGCAGACGGAGATGATGAGCCAGCAACAGCAGCAGAAAGGGATGCTCAATCAGCAGTTAAAGACGCAGACCCAGGTGCAGCAGCAGCACCTGCAAAACCAGATGAATACCAACACCCAGCGCGTACAGCAGGGCCAGATGCTTGAACAGCCGCTGCCTAATGCAAACGGTGGGATGTTAGGAGGCGGAGTATCGCAAAGCAGCGGTCAGCAGCACATGCTGCCGACCCAGCAGAACGGCAGTATGCTTAATAAATAAAGTTCGGCCCGATCTGGTCAATCGCATCGGTACAGATGCTGTCCACGCCCCAGCGCAGCAGCTCGGCTGCACGCTGGGGTTTGTTGACGGTATACACCAGGATATGCAGACCGGCCTCCTTCAACAGCGTCACGCGCGCTTCATCCAGCAGCTTATGGTTGAGGTGGATCGACACGCAGCCTAAGCGGGTCGTCAGCGCGCGCCAGTCTTCTCGCCACGCATCCAGCAGCAGCCCGCGCGGCAACTCCGGAACGGCGGCCTGTGCGGCTTCCAGCGCGTCGATATCAAACGACGACAGCAGCGGCGCGGTCATCCCTTCCCACAGCTCACGCGCGGCAATGGCAATCACTTTACCCGTCAGCGGCCCGGTGCCGGTGGTCGGTTTGATTTCAATATTGGCCATCATGCCGTGTTGACGACAGCGGTCCGCCACTTCCGCCAGCAGCGGCAGCGGTTCGCCTTTGAATTCGCCGCTGAACCAGCTTCCGGCGTCCACCTTCAGCAGGTCACGCCACGGCAGTTCACCCGCCACGCCCCAGCCGTTGCTGGTGCGTTCGAGGTTGTCGTCGTGCAGCAGGAAAATTTCGCCGTCCTTCGATAGCTTGGCGTCGAACTCGATCATCGTGTGGCCGTAGCGTGCGCCAACGTCAATTGCCGCCAGGGTATTTTCCGGCGCCAGTTTACCGCCACCACGGTGGGCGACGATGTGGGGGTAAGGCCAGTTGCTCATACTCGTTGTCCTGTTTCACCGTCAAATAAGTGCAGGTGATTTTCCGGCATATGCAGCCACAGCGTGCTGCCTGCTTTCGGGCGCTCCTGATGCGGCAGACGCACTACCAGCTTTTGCTCGCCCCAGCGTCCGTGCGCCAGGTTGTCTGCGCCCAGCATCTCCAGCGTGTCCATCACCAGCGGCACGCCGCCGTCCGCCTGAGACGTCAAACCAATATGCTCGGGGCGGATACCAAGCGTCATCTTACGCCCGGCGTAGCCACGATAGTACCAGTTGATCGGCAACGCCATCCCGCTTTCCAGCTCGAAGTGGGTTCCCGCCGCATTGATCCGCCCGTCCAGCAGGTTCATCGCCGGGCTGCCGATAAAGCTCGCCACAAAACGGCTGGCCGGTTTCTCGTAGACTTCCACTGGGGTGCCAATCTGCTCGGCGATGCCTTTGTTCATCACCATCACGCGCTGGGCGAGGGTCATGGCTTCAACCTGATCGTGGGTCACATAGAGGGACGTGGTTCCCAGCCGCCGATGCAGCTGCTGTAGCTCAAGACGCATCTGCACGCGCAGTTTGGCGTCGAGGTTTGACAGCGGTTCGTCGAACAGAAATACCGCCGGATCGCGCACGATGGCGCGCCCCATCGCCACGCGCTGGCGCTGGCCGCCGGAGAGCTCGCGCGGGCGACGCTTGAGCAGGCCGTCCAGCTCCAGAATGCGCGCGGCCTCTTTCACGCGCTCCTCGATATGGCCTTTGCCCATACCGCGAATTTTCAGCCCCCAGGCCATGTTCTCTTCCACGCTCATGTGCGGATAGAGGGCGTAGTTCTGGAATACCATCGCGATGCCGCGATCTTTGGGTTCCATCTCGGTAACGCGCTGGCGGTCAATCCAGATATCCCCGGACGTCACACGCTCCAGCCCGGCCACCATACGCAGCAGGGTGGATTTTCCGCAGCCGGACGGGCCGACCATCACGATAAATTCCCCGTCCGCCACGTCGAGCGTCAGCGGCTGAATGACCTGGGTTTTGCCGTCCCAGCTTTTGGTTACTGCCTGTAATTTTAAACCTGCCATCTTATTTCTCGCTATCGACCAGGCCGCGGACAAACGCGCGCTGCATGGCTAAAACAATGACTACGGGTGGGATAAGGGTGAGTAGCATCGCCGCCATCACCTGGTTCCAGAGGGTGGTGCCTTCGCCGGTGGCGATCATGCCTTTGATGCCTGCCACGGCGGTGCCGAGGTTGACGTCCTGAACGATCAGCAGCGGCCACAGATACTGGTTCCAGCCGTAGATAAAGGTGATCACAAACAGCGCCGCGAGATTGGTTTTCGACAGCGGCAGCACGATGTCGCGGAAGAAGCGCATCGGCGAGGCCCCGTCGATGCGCGCGGCTTCAATCAGCTCATCCGGCAGGGTCATAAAGAACTGGCGGAACAGGAAGGTGGCGGTCGCCGAGGCCATCAGCGGCAGGGTTAAGCCCGCGTAGCTGTCGAGCATCTTCAGGTTGGCGATCACCTCCACCGTCGGGAAGATACGCACCTCCACCGGCAGCATCAGGGTGATGAATATCATCCAGAAAAACAGGTTACGCAACGGAAAGCGGAACCAGACGATGGCGAAGGCCGAAAGCATCGACACGGTGATTTTGCCGACGGTGATGCCGAACGCCATGATGAAACTGTTGAGCATCATCAGCCAGAACGGCGCGCTGTTAGCGCCCACGCCCTGCGTCCAGATAGTCTTCATGTTCTCGAAAAGATGCGTGCCTGGGATCAGCGTCATTGGCGTGTCGAACACCGCTTTGGTGTCCAGCGTGGCGGCGACAAAGGCCACGTACAGTGGGAACAGGATGACGAGGATGCCCAGGATTAGCAGGGTATGGCTGAAAATCGTCAGCCCGCGACGGTTCTCAATCATTGGTAGCGCACCTTACTTTCGACATAGCGGAACTGCACCACCGTGAGGATGATGACGAGGAACATCAGCACGACCGACTGTGCAGCAGAGGCTGAGAGATCAAGCCCGGCAAAGCCCTCGCGGTAGATCTTGTAAATCAGCGTGGTGGTTGCCTGCACCGGGCCGCCCGCGGTGGCGGCGTCGATCACCGGGAAGGTGTCGAAGAAGGCGTACACCAGGTTCACCACCAGCAGGAAGAAACTCACCGGGGCGATCAGCGGCAGCGACAGCCGGAAGAAGCGGCGCACCGGCCCTGCGCCGTCGATGGCGGCGGCCTCCACCAGCGAACGCGGGATAGACTGTAGCGCGGCAAAGAAAAACAGGAAGTTATAGCTGATCTGCTTCCACACCGAGGCGAACACCACCAGGAACATCGCCTGACCGCTATTCTGGGCGTGGTTCCAGTCATAGCCAAACTCACCCAGGAAGTGGGTAATCAGCCCGCGGCCCGGGTTAAACAGGAAGATCCACAGCACGGCGGCCACGGCGGGAGCCACGGCGTAGGGCAGCAGCATCAGGGTCTGATACAGACGGCTGCCCCGTACTACGTAATCCACCAGCGCGGCGAAAAACAGCGACGCGACAAGACCGCTGACGGTGACCAGCGCGCTGAATTTGATCGTCGTCCAGAAGGAATCCAGGTAGTAGCTGTCGTGGAACAGCGCGGTAAAGTTGTCCAGCCCGACAAACTGGCTGGAAAGCCCGAACGGATCGACGCTTTGTACCGAGTACCACAGCGCTTCGCCCGCAGGCCAGATAAAGAAGATGACGGTGATGACCAGCTGCGGCGCGACCAACAGGTACGGCAGCCAGCGGGAACGGAACACCGGACGGGATGATGACATAGGTTAGCTCAGGTTGGTTTCCCCTCACCCCGTCCCTCTCCCAAAGGGAGGGGGATATGTTCCCTCTCCCTTTGGGAGAGGGTTAGGGTGAGGGCAAAAAGATTAAGACTTCGTCGACTGCTCAAAGCGGCGCAGCAGCTGATTCCCGCGCTCTACCGCGGAATCCAGCGCCTGCTGTGGCGTTTTCTTCCCGGTCCACACGCTTTCCAGCTCTTCATCGACGATGGTGCGGATCTGCGGCATGTTGCCCAGACGCAGGCCTTTGGTGAACGGCAACGGCGGCTTGTTCAGCATCTGACGCGTCGCGATATCCGCGCCCGGGTTCTTGCTGTAGAAGCCCTGCTCGCGGGTCAGGTCGTACGCGGCTTTGGTGATCGGCAGGTAGCCGGTCTTCTGGTGCCACTCGGCGGCGTTTTCCGGCTTCGCCAGGAAGTCGAGGAACTCGGCCACGCCTTTGTAGGTGCCGTTGTCTTTACCCTGCATCACCCACAGGCTCGCCCCGCCGATGATGGCATTCTGCGGCGCGCCTTTGACGTCAGCGTCGTACGGCATCATGCCCACGCCGTAATTGAATTTGGCGTAGTGACGGATGTCTGCCAGCGAGCCAGATGAGGCGGTGGTAATGGCGCAGTCGCCGTTGTAGAACTTCTCGGTGGATTCGTCTTTACGCCCGAAGTAGCTGAAGTCGCCCTTCTTATTGAGTGCTTCCAGCAGCGCGATGTGCTTCACCTGCTCCGGCTTGTTGAACTCCAGCACCGCGTCGGTACCGTCGAAGCCGTTGTTTTTGGTGGCAACCGGCAGGCCGTGCCAGGCGCTGAAGTTTTCAATCTGGATCCAGCCCTGCCAGCCGCTGGCGTAGCCGCACTTCATCCCCGCCGCTTTCAGCTTCGCGGTGTATTCGGCCAGATCCTGCCAGGTTTTTGGCGGCTGCTCCGGATCTAAACCGGCTTTCCTGAAGGCGTCTTTGTTGTAGTACAGCACCGGCGTGGAGCTGTTAAACGGCTGGGACAGCAGATGCCCGCTTTTGGAATCCGTATAGTATCCCGCCACGGTTGGCACGAACTGGGACTCGTCAAAGTTAATGCCCGCCTCTTTGAACACCTCGTACACCGGCTTGATGGCTTTGGAGGCCATCATGGTCGCGGTGCCCACTTCATAAACCTGTAACAGCGCAGGCGCGTTACCGGTACGGAAGGCGGCGATGCCCGCGCTCAGGCTCTGCTCGTAGTTGCCTTTGTACACCGGCACAATTTTGTAATCCGGGTGGGTGTCGTTGAAACGTTGCGCCAGGGAGTCAACCTCTTTACCCAACTCCCCTTCCATGGAATGCCAGAACGGAATGGTCGTCACAGCCATTGCGTTCGTCGCAAAAGCCAGACCCAGTGCCAGACCCAAAGCTGTGTGTCGTAACGATGTCATTGTCATCTCTCTTATTGTGCCGGATGCGCGATATCACGCGTTTTATGCTCGCGAGGTAACATGACATGCTCGAATGACAGAAAAATAACTGTTTGTTTACAGACAGGTGACAGCCAGGCGTCAGAGGGATGATGGTTGTGTGAAGGGGTTTAGATGTTGGGTGCGGTCTGGTGCCCTCACCCCGGCCCTCCCCCTGTGGGAGAGGGAGAAAACACTAAAAAAGGCAACTTGCGTTGCCTTTTTGCTTTTACCTATCCGCCCAGGTACGCGCTCCGCACCGCTTCGTTCGCCAGCAGCGCATCGCCGGTATCGGAGAGCACCACGCGCCCGTTCTCCAGCACATAGCCGCGGTCAGCGAGCTTCAGCGCCTGGTTGGCGTTCTGTTCGACGAGGAAGATGGTCATCCCCTCTTTGCGCAGCTGCTCAATGGTGTCGAAAATCTGCTGGATGATGATTGGCGCAAGACCGAGCGACGGTTCATCCAGCAACAGCAGACGCGGCTGGCTCATCAGCGCGCGGCCAATCGCCAGCATCTGTTGCTCGCCGCCGGACATGGTGCCCGCGCGCTGAATACGACGCTCCCACAGGCGCGGGAAGAGTTCGTACACCCACTTGATGCGGGTCTGGTATTCATCCCGGTGGGCGAAGAAACCGCCCATCGCCAGATTCTCTTCCACCGTCATGCGGGAGAATACGCGACGCCCTTCCGGGACAATCGCCACCGCTTCACGCATGATTCTGGCGGTCTGCCAGTCGGTGATGTCTTTACCATCAAACACAATCCGCCCGCTGGTGGCGCGCGGGTCGCCGCACAGGGTGCCGAGCAGCGTGGTTTTGCCCGCGCCGTTAGCCCCAATCAGGGTGACGATTTCGCCCTGATTGATATGCAGGCTGACATCGTGCAGCGCCTGAATTTTGCCGTAGTGCGCGTTGACCTTGTCGAACGTTAACATCGCTTTTTCCATCTTATGCCTCACCAAGGTATGCGCGGATCACGTCCGGGTTGTTGCGGATCTCTTCCGGCGTGCCGTTTGCCAGCGGCGTGCCCTGGTTTACCACGTAGATACGGTCCGAAATGCCCATCACCAGCTTCATGTCATGCTCAATCAGCAGGATGGTGGTGTCGTGATGGTCGCGCAGCTCGGCAATCAGCTCGTCCAGCTCTTTGGTCTCTTTCGGATTGAGACCTGCCGCTGGTTCGTCGAGCATCAGGATCTCCGGCTGCGTCACCATGCAGCGCACAATCTCCAGGCGACGCTGATCCCCGTAAGCGAGGTTGCTCGCCTGACGGTTGGCGTGCTGGAGCAGGCCGATACGGTCGAGCCAGGTCGCGGCGCGATCGAGCGCCTCTTCCTGCGTGCGGCGGAAGGCCGGGGTTTTCAGCAGGCCGGAGAAGAGGCCGGTTTTCAGCTGCTGATGTTGCGCCACCAGCAGGTTCTCAATCACCGTCATCTCGCGGAACAGACGCACGTGCTGGAAGGTACGCACCACGCCCATGCGGGCAATCTGCTGGCCCGGCAGCCCTTCAAGATGCTGATCGCGCAGCATGATGGTGCCGCCCGTCGGCTTGTAGAAGCCGGTCAGGCAGTTGAAGACCGTGGTTTTTCCCGCGCCGTTCGGGCCAATCAGGGAGACAATCTCTTTCTTGTGCAGATCCAGATTCACATTGTTGACCGCCAGCAGGCCGCCAAAACGCATCATCAGGCCGTTAACGGATAATAAAGGCTTCATGCCTGCTCTCCTTTCGCCTGTGTGCGTTTCAGCTTCAGCTGTGGACGGGTCATCGGCAGGAGACCCTGCGGACGCCAGATCATCATCAGCACCATCAAACCACCCAGCATTAACATGCTGTATTCGTTAAAGTCGCGCATCAGCTCGCGGGAGACCACCAGCAGGATAGCCGCGAGGATCACGGCGAACTGCGAGCCCATTCCGCCGAGCACCACAATCGCCAGCACGAAGGCCGATTCGGCAAAGGTGAACGATTCCGGGCTGACGAAGCCCTGACGCGCGGCAAACAGCGTTCCGGCGAAACCGGCAAACGCGGCGCTGATGGTAAATGCGGTCAGCTTGATGCGGGTCGGGTTCAGGCCCAGGGAGCGGCAGGCGATCTCATCTTCGCGCAGCGCTTCCCACGCGCGACCCAGCGGCATGCGCAGCAGACGGTTGATCACAAACAGCGTAATCACCACCAGCAGCAGCGCCACCAGATAGAGCCAGATCACGCGGTCGGACGGATCGTATTTGATGCCAAAGAAGTTGCTGAAGGTATCCCAGCCGCCTTCGCGGGCGGTACGGCTGAACTCCAGGCCGAAGAAGGTCGGTTTCGGGATCTGGCTGATGCCGTTCGGACCGCCGGTCACTTCGGTATTGTTGAGCAGCAGGATACGGACGATTTCGCCGAAGCCTAAGGTCACAATCGCCAGGTAGTCACCGCGCAGGCGCAGCACCGGGAAACCGAGCAGGAAGCCCGCCGCGGCAGAGACCATCCCCGCCAGCGGCAGACAGGTCCAGAAGCCGAGGCCGTAATAGTGGTTCAGCAGCGCGAAGGTGTACGCGCCGATGGCGTAGAACCCGCCGTAGCCCAGCACCAGCAGGCCAGACAGCCCCACCACCACGTTCAGACCCAGCCCCAGAATCACGTAGATCATGGTCAGGGTGGCAATATCCACCGTCCCGCGCGATACCATAAACGGCCACGCCACGGCAGCCACCAGCAGCGCCACAAGGAACAGCTTCTGTTTCACGGTTGTACCGTCGATCGCCGGCAGGACGAATTTCGGCCCGGAGACGTTTTTCAGCGTCTTCTGGAACAGCGGACGCAGCAGCTGGAACAGGAACACCACAGCGGTGCCGATAAACACCCACTGCCAGCGGATGTCGGGGGCGGTATCCACCACCAGCTTCGTGCCGTCCAGCCCTAACTGGACGCCCATAAAGACGCCCGCCAGGACGAAGAACATGGCGGCAGAGAGCAGCGCCATCGCAAAATGCATCGGTTTCATACTTTCTCTACCTCCGGACGGCCCAGAATACCGGTAGGCATCACCAGCAGAACCAGAATCAGCAGGGCAAACGACACCACATCTTTATACTCCGTACTCAGGTACGCCGAGGAGAGCGACTCCGCCACGCCGAGGATCAGACCACCGATCATCGCGCCCGGAATGCTGCCGATTCCGCCCAGTACCGCCGCGGTGAAGGCTTTCATCCCGGCCATAAAACCGATGTACGGGTTGATTACGCCGTAGAACTGGCCGAGCAACACGCCAGCCACCGCCGCCATCGCTGCGCCGATCACGAAGGTCAGGGCAATCACGCGGTCGGTGTTAATCCCGAGCAGGCTCGCCATCTTCAGATCTTCCGCGCAGGCGCGGCAGGCGCGTCCCATGCGGGAGTAGCGGATGAACAGGGTCAGGGCCAGCATGGCAATAAATGTCACAACCCAGATTACCAGCTGCATGGTGGTGACAGAGGCGGAGAAGTTTTCGCTGGCCCCCACAATCCACTGGCCGTTAAACAGGCTTGGCAGCGCCACGTCGCGTGAACCTTCAGTCAGGCTGACGTAGTTTTGCAGGAAAATGGACATCCCGATGGCGGAGATCAGCGCGATCAGGCGCTTGGAGCTGCGCACCGGTCGGTAGGCTACCCGTTCGATACTCCAGCCGTAGGCGCTGGCGATCACAATCGCGCCGACAAACCCGGCGGCCACCAGCAGCCAGCTGCTGTCGATGCCCATCATCATCAGCGCGGCGATGATCATAAAGGAGACGTAGCTACCGATCATGTACACCTCGCCGTGGGCGAAGTTAATCATGCCGATAATGCCGTAAACCATCGTGTAGCCGATGGCGATCAGCGCGTAAGTGCTTCCCAGCGTGACGCCGTTAAACATCTGCTGCAAAAAGTAGAGAAACTGCTCGGACATATGCAAACCTTTTTATACCCGCCCGGTGAGCCGGGCGGTGGGATGATTATCTGGCGACCGAGGACGAACCGTCGGCGTGCCACTTAAAGACACCAAATTCAAATCCCTTCAGATCGCCTTTCTCATCCCAGTTCAGCGGCCCAATCACGGTGTTCGCCCCGTGCGCTTTTAAATCTTTCACCAGATCCAGCGGTTCTTTGCTGCCGGTACGATCCAGCGCGGTGGCCAGAGACTGTACGGCCGCGTAGGTGATCCAGACGTACGGACCACTCGGATCTTTCTTCTGCGCCTTGAGCGCATCCACGATAGTCTTATTCGCCGGATCCTGGTCATAGCGTTTTGGCATCGTCACCAGCATGCCTTCGGCAGAATCCCCCGCGATGTTGGACAGGGAGGCATTGCCCACGCCCTCTGGCCCCATGAACTGGGTTTTCAGACCGGTGGCGCGCGCCTGGCGCAGCATCTGCCCCATTTCCGGGTAGTAGCCGCCGTAGTAAACGAAGTCGATATTCTCTTTTTGCAGACGGGCGATCAGCGCGGAGAAGTCTTTCTCACCGGCGGTAATGCCGTCGAAGAAGACGATGTTTGCCCCGCCTTTTTTCAGGCCGTCCTGTACGGAACGCGCCAGGCCTTCGCCGTACTGCTGCTTATCGTGAATGATGGCGATACGCTGCGGCTTAACGGTTTCGAGGATGTATTTGGCGGCGGTTGGCCCCTGAGAGGAGTCCAGACCGGCGGTACGCATGATGTGCTGGTAGCCGCGCTGGGTCAGTTCCGGGTTGGTGGCGCCCGGGGTGATCATCAGAATGCCTTCGTCTTCGTAGATATCAGACGCAGGCTGCGTGGAAGAGGAACACAGGTGCCCTATGACGTACTGGATACCGTCGTTAACAATTTTGTTGGCGACCGCGACGGCCTGTTTTGGATCGCAGGCGTCGTCATACTCCACGCCCACCAGCTTGTCGCCTTTGATCCCGCCTTTGGCGTTGATATCTTTGATGGCCTGACGCGCGCCGTTGAACTCCATGTCACCCCACTGGGCAACAGGGCCGGACATCGCCCCCACTACCGCAACTTTAATGTCGTCTGCCATAGCGGCATGCGAGATCGACAGTGCGACCATCCCCGCGATTAATGTCTTCGCGTTCCTTTTCATCTCTGAATCCCCATTCGTGATGTCGTGTTTATATTTTGTTTTATTATGGTTAAAAAGCATTCTGTACTTTTAATGAACAACGCTATTTTTACCAGTGCCTTTAATGGTTTAGCGCAGTTTTTTGTCAAAAACCAGACTAAAATCTCTATTTTTCAGGCGATTAAGCAAAGATAATATTCTGAAATCAGGCGGAGATAAACAAATAAAAGCGCAGTTGGCAGCATAAAATAACGGTACAAAGCGCCGAATAAATCACTGCCCTTCAGGTTAAAATTCTGCTTATTTTTCGATCCATGTGTTTTCAAACTGCGCATTACGCTGTCAAAAAACTAATCACCTGGTAAATGGGAAGAAAAAGAGAAAGCGCCTGAGCAAATAAATTGAGTACACTGGCCCTACTCTTTTTGATTTGGACAAGCAGCTAATGAAACTGACTATCGTGCGTCTGGTGACCTTTAGCGACCAGGATCATATCGACCTGGGCAAGATCTGGCCGGAATATTCCCCTTCATCGCTGGCCGTCGATGAAAACCACCGCATCTATGCCGCGCGTTTTAATGAACGTCTGCTGGCCGCCGTCCGCGTAACGCTGAGCGGCACGGAAGGGGCGCTGGACTCCCTGCGCGTGCGCGACGTGACCCGTCGTCGCGGGGTCGGGCAGTATTTGATTGAAGAGGTGATCCGCGAAAACCCGAGCGTAACCTCCTGGTGGATGGCCGACGTGGGCGTGGAGGATCGCGGCGTGATGGCAGCGTTTATGCAGGCGTTAGGGTTTACGGCGCAGGCGAACGGGTGGGAGAAGCGCTGCTAGATCTGTGCGGCCTGATACCCTCACCCCGGCCCTCTCCCTAAGGGAGAGGGAGAAAACCGGGTAATCCCCTCTCCCCGGGGGAGAGGGTTAGGGTGAGGGCATCAACCCGCACCAGCATTATTTGGCATCAGTAGCAGTGCCATTGGCATGCCAGTCAAACACGCCGAACTCGAAGCCCTTCAAATCGCCCTTCTCATCCCAGGACAGCGGCCCCATCACGGTTTCCACCGAGTTCGCTTTCAGCCAGGTGGCAATCTCCGCCGGATCGGCTGACTGGTTCAGGCCCGCTTGCAGAGACTGCAACGCTGCGTAGGTGGTCCAGACGAATGCACCGCTTGGATCCTGTTTCTTCGCCTTGATGGCATCGACAACAGGTTTGTTCGCAGGCACCTGGTCGTAGTTCTTCGGCTTGGTCACCAGCAGACCTTCAGCGGATTCACCCGCGATGTTAGACAGGGAAACGTTCGCGACACCTTCTGGCCCCATGAACTGCGTCTTCAGACCCGCCGCACGCGCCTGACGCAGGATCTGCCCCATTTCCGGGTGGTAGCCGCCGTAGTAAACGAAATCGATATTTTCCTTCTTCAGACGCGCGACCAGGGTCGAGAAGTCTTTCTCACCGGCGGTGATACCGTCAAAGAACACCACGTTGGCGTTCGCTTTTTTCAGGTTATCCTGCACCGCACGGGCCAAGCCTTCGCCGTACTGCTGTTTGTCATGAACAATCGCGATGCGCTGCGGCTTCACTTTTTCCACGATGTATTTCGCGGCGGTTGGCCCCTGATCGGAGTCCAGACCGGTGGTACGCAGGATCAGCTTATAGCCGCGCGCGGTCAGCTCTGGCGCCGTCGCGGCCGGCGTGATCATCAGAATGCCTTCGTCTTCGTAGATGTCAGATGCGGGCTGGGTGGAAGAGGAGCACAGGTGACCAATAACGTATTTGATCCCGTCGTTTACCACTTTGTTCGCCACCGCGACCGCCTGTTTTGGGTCACAGGCATCGTCATATTTTACGATTTGCAGCTTTTCGCCCTTGATGCCGCCCTTAGCATTAATGTCTGCAACCGCCTGTTCCGCGCCCGTAAATTCCTGATCGCCGTACTGTGCTACCGGACCGGACATCGCGCCCACCACGGCCACTTTAATATCGGCCTGCGCCATGGCGCTGAATGCCAACGCGATACATCCTGCCAGTAACGCTTTACCCTTCATGTTCATCCTGAGATTCCCCATTATTATGGTTATAACGATTGTTGTGATGTTGTTGTGTAGCGCTTTATTTCAGTTATAGGCGTGCTGTTCGCGCTTTTTCAGCATACTCTGCTAAAACATACCCCATTTTTATGATTTTGGAATAGCTAATTTGAAATGAAAATATGATAAGCCCAACCGTCATTTCAGCCGGGCTTTTGGCTTTATCGTGTCAGCGAGGCGGAAATAATATCCAGCGCTTTACGGAACTGCGCTTCGGGGATGGTGAGCGGGTAGAGGAAGCGAATAACGTTGCCGTAAACGCCGCAGCTCAAAAGCAGCAGCCCTTCGTTCAACGCGCGCTCCTGAACCTGACGGGTAAATTCCGGCGACGGCTGTCCGGTTTGCGGATCGGTAAATTCTACCGCCACCATCGAGCCCTGCCCACGGATATCGGCGATATACGGACAGCCATCCTTCGCTTTATTCAGCACCTCGACCAGATGATGCCCGAGATGCGCCGCGCGGGTGCAGAGATCGTCCTCGTCAATCACATCCAGCACCGCATGGGCCGCCGCAATCGCCAGCGGGTTACCTGCGTAGGTTCCGCCAAGTCCGCCCGGGGCCGGCGCATCCATTACCTCCGCCCGGCCAGAGACGGCAGAGAGCGGCATCCCGCCCGCCAGGCTTTTCGCCATAGTGATCAGATCGGGCTTCACGCAGTGGTTTTCCATGGAGAACAGCTTGCCGGTACGGGCGAAGCCGGTTTGCACTTCGTCGGCAATCAGTAAAATCCCGTGGGTATCGCACAGGGCACGCAGCGCCTGCATAAAATCAGCGGGCGCGACGTTGAATCCGCCCTCGCCCTGAACCGGTTCAATAATGATTGCCGCCACCTGATCGGGCGCGATATCGGCTTTGAAGATGCGCTCCAGGCTTTTTAACGCTTCGGCGGTACTGACGCCGTGCAGGCTGTTAGGGAATTGCGCGTGGTACACCGAGCCGGGGAACGGGCCGAAGCCGAGCTTATAGGGCGCCACTTTGCCGGTCAGCGCCATGGTCATAAAGGTACGGCCGTGGAACGCGCCGCCGAAGGTGATAAGGCCGGAACGTCTGGTGTACGCGCGGGCGATTTTCACCGCGTTTTCGACCGCTTCCGCCCCCGTTGAGAAGAAGGCGGTTTTGGCTGGCCCCTCTATGGGTACGCGCTGGTTGATGCGCTCGGCAAGCGATACATAGCCTTCATAAGGGACGATTTGATAAGCGGTATGGGTAAAGGCGTGAAGCTGTTTTTCGACGGCGGCGATAACTTTAGGATGGCGATGCCCGGTATTCAGCACGGCGATCCCGGCGGCAAAATCAATATACTCGTTACCTTCCACGTCCCACACCGTGGCGTTTTCGGCTTTATCGGCATAGAAGTTACACATGACGCCGATACCGCGCGGCGTCGCCTGTAAACGCCGGTCGTTCAGTTCGTTATTTTTCACCCTGTCACCCTCTGAAAGTCGCCTGCTTAGCGCATCAGTAAGTGTTTGCCAGGGGCAGGGAATTCGCCAGAGCGGGCGCTAAAAAAACAAAACCCCCAGACTCTCATCCAGGGGTTCTCGGTGTACTTCGTGAAAATTACGCTTCGATAGCGGCGCGAAGTTTTTTCATGGCGTTCTTTTCAAGCTGACGCACACGTTCAGCGGAGACGCCGTAGCGGTCGGCCAGTTCCTGCAACGTGGACTTGTTATCTTCGTCCAGCCAGCGGGCACGGATGATATCCTGGCTACGCTCGTCGAGGCCTTCCATCGCGAAGGTCAGCTTGTTCGCCGCCTGGTCTTCCCAGTTATCCTCTTCAATGCCGTCAGCAAAGTTAGAGGTTTTATCCTGTAGATACAGAACCGGGGCCATCGGCTGGCTGTCGGACGCGTCATCGTCGGCAGACATATCAAACGTCATGTCCTGAGCGGCCATACGGGATTCCATCTCGCGGACGTCTTTGCTGGAAACGCCCAGCTCGCGCGCCACCATTTCCACTTCATCCTGATTGAACCAGCCCAAACGCTGCTTGGTTTTACGCAGGTTGAAGAACAGTTTGCGCTGCGCTTTCGTCGTGGCGACTTTCACAATACGCCAGTTACGCAGGACGTATTCGTGAATTTCCGCTTTGATCCAGTGCACGGCGAAGGAGACGAGTCGCACACCCACTTCCGGGTTAAAACGACGTACCGCCTTCATCAGGCCAATATTACCTTCCTGAATCAGGTCCGCCTGCGGCAGGCCGTAGCCCGCATAATTACGAGCAACGTGAACAACAAAGCGCAGGTGAGACAGGATCAGCGTTTTAGCTGCTTCCAGATCGCCCTGGTAATGCAGCTTTTCAGCAAGCTCCTTTTCTTCCTCAGCCGTTAACATCGGCCAGGTGTTCGCAGCCCGGATGTAAGATTCCAGGTTACCAACAGGGGCTAAAGCTAAAGTTTGCATTTCTTTGGTCATTCATTCCTCTCAATGTTTCTTCTGGTCCAGGTTGTCCCCGTCAGGCAACAACCATGCCAAAGCGTTTGAGCAACGAGATTAGCATTCACTCTTTTATCAGACAGTGATTTTATCCACAAGTTCCAGGTGCAACAGTGAATAAATTACGCACAAAATGTGACATGAAGATGATTACAGGGGAAGAGACAACAGGGACGCTTTCCCTGCAAGCGAACATCTCGGTGCAGGGAAAGATTATATCACGCTTTTATTAGTCGGGAGTAAAGTGGCGTAAATGTTGAACCGTTGCCAGCCATGCCGCCACCCAGCCGATCATGGAGCACACCAGCAGTAACAGCAGGCACTCATCGAAACCTAAACCACTGATATCAAACTTAGTTCCGAAAACCTGCGCCACCTCGGTGACGGCTGACGACAGCCGCATCACCAAAATTTCTGACAATATCAATGAAAGAAATGCACCAGAAAAACCTAATAACGCGCCGCCGTAAAGGAACGGGCGGAGGATGAAACCATCCGTTGCGCCAATCAGTTTCTGCACGTTGATGGTATCGCGACGGGCGAAGATGCTCAGGCGCACGCTATTACCGATGACGAGGAACACCGCCGCCACCATCAGCACGCCGATCATCGCCGACACGCGTCCTACCAGCCCGGTCAGGGCGGCAAGACGGGCAAACCAGCTGTCGTCCATGCGCACTTCATCAATCCCGTTAATGCGGGTAATGCGGTCGCGCAGGGTGTTGAGCGAATCCGTGCCCTGGAAATCGAGTTTCGGGATCACCACCGCCACCGCGGGCAGCGGGTTCTCTTCAAGCATATCCAGCGCGCCGCCAAATCCGGACCAGTTGCGGAATTCGCCCAGCGCTTCATCGCGGGAGAGATAGTTCACCTTTTCCACGCCCTGCTCGGCCTGAATCTGCCCCACTACCTGAGCCGCCGCGTTATCGTCGAGGGCTTTATCCAGATAAACGGTAATCTGCGGCGACGGATAGTACTGGGACGCCGCCTGGTTTACGTTTTTGTAAACCATATAGCAGACGCTGGGCAGCGTCAGGGAGATGGCAATCACCATCACCGTCAGGAACGTCGCCAGCGGTTTGCTTTTCAGATCCTGCAACGCGCCCTGGAAGGCATACCGCACCTGCTCGTTAAAGACGTTGGTTTTGCGGGAGTTCGGTTTCGGTGTCGCTTTGGCACGCTTAGGCGCATTGCGATTGCCGTCACCACCGCCCTGAGGCTTGCGGAAACGGTCGAACCGGTTGCTGAACTGCCGAATCTGGTTCATTGCATCACGCTTGTTCACCGTGGCCTCCGTGCAAATGCCCATCGCTCAGGGTCAGCATACGGTACGAACGGCGGGAGATCAGCCCCATGTCGTGCGTCGCCATCAGTACCGTGACCCCCACGCGGTTAAATTCCTCAAACAGACGCAGGATCCCTTCAGAGAGGGCATCGTCCAGGTTACCGGTCGGTTCATCCGCCAGCAAAACGGCAGGCTTGTTCACCACCGCACGGGCGATACCCACGCGCTGCTGCTCACCGCCGGAGAGCTGGATCGGGAAGTTCTTCGCTTTGTCCAGCAGCCCGACCTTATCCAGCGCCGCCGAAACGCGACGGCGGATATCATCGTAACTGGCGCCGGCAATAATCAGCGGGATCGCGACGTTATCGAAAACCGTGCGATCCATCAGCAGGTGGTGATCCTGAAAAATCATGCCAATCTGACGACGCAGGAACGGCACTTCACGGTTCTTAAGACGGCTAATTTCATGGCCGCTGAACCAGATTTTACCGGCGCTTGGCCGCTCGATCCCACAGATCAGCTTGAGCAGGGTACTTTTCCCCGCGCCGGAATGGCCGGTCAGGAATGCCATCTCGCCTGGCTGGAGGTGGAATGTCACCCCCTGTAGCGCTTGTCTCCCGCCGAGATAGGCCTTGCTGACGTGTTCAAAGCGAATCATTGTTAGTCCTCTCGGGCAAATAGTGCCTCAATAAAGTCGTCCGCTTTAAACGGACGTAAATCCTCAATACGCTCGCCCACACCGATGTAACGGATAGGAATGCCGAACTGGTCGGCCACGGAGAAGATCACCCCGCCTTTCGCGGTGCCGTCCAGCTTGGTCAGCGTGATCCCGGTCAGTCCTACCGCTTCATGGAACAGCTTCGCCTGGCTGATGGCGTTCTGTCCGGTGCTGGCGTCGATAGTCAGCATAATTTCATGCGGTGCATCTTCGTCCAGCTTCTTCATGACGCGAACGATTTTCTTCAGCTCTTCCATCAGGTGCGATTTGTTCTGCAAACGCCCCGCGGTATCCGCAATCAGCACGTCCACGTTACGCGACTTCGCCGCCTGGATGGCATCGAAAATCACGGACGCGGAATCCGCGCCGGTGTGCTGAGCAATGACCGGAATATTGTTGCGCTGGCCCCACACCTGGAGCTGTTCCACCGCTGCCGCACGGAAGGTATCGCCCGCCGCCAGCATCACCGATTTGCCCTGCTGCTCAAACTGGCGCGCCAGCTTGCCGATGGTGGTGGTTTTACCCACGCCGTTGACACCAACCATCAGGATAACAAACGGCATTTTGCCTTCAATATTAAGTGGTTCGTCAACTTTTGCGAGAATTTCACCCATCTCGTCTTTCAGCAGGCCGTACAGCGCCTCGGCGTCGCGCAGCTGTTTGCGGCTCGCCCCTTCGGTCAGGTTGGCGATGATCTTCCGGGTGGTTTCCACGCCCACGTCCGCAATCAGCAGCTGCTCTTCCAGCTCCTCAAACAGATCGTCGTCGATCTTTTTGCCGCGGAACAGACTGATAAATCCGGAACCTAAGTTTTCTTTGGTTTTGAGCAGGCTGCGTTTCAGGCGCGCGAAGAAACCTTCTTTTGTCGGTTTTTCCTGCTCCTGAACGATCTCTTCTTCGGCCTGCTCTTCTACCGGTACGACGATGACCGCTTCTTCAGCCGCTTCCGCCGCCAGCGCCTGAGCTTCCAGCTCTTCGTCGGTCAGCTCTGGCTCAAGTGCCGCCTCTTCTTCCACCGCCTCAACAATTTCAACGGTTTCCGCTTCGGCCTGCCACTCTTCGGCAGAAACCTCTTCAGCTTTCACCTCTTCCGGCAGCGGCAGCGCTTCGTGTTCGATAGCGGCCTGCGGCGCTTCGGTAAGGGTTTCAACGATAACCGGCTCTGGTTTTTCGCTCTCCTGAACCTGTTCAGTAACCTCAACCACCTCTTCAGCAAAGGATTCAATCTCTTCTTTGCTGTGCGCTGGCTCTTCCGCTTCGACAACCGCAGCGGTTTCGACAGGCGTTTCAGGCTGTGACTGCTCTTCTACAACCTGCTGTTCTTCGGTTTTCTGTTCTGTTTCTTGCTCTTTTTCACCGAAACCCAACCAGGAAAAGAAGCCACGTTTTTTTTGTTTTGCCATCTGCGACTACACTCCTCGCGGCGCTATATACAGGGAAGCTAAAAAAATGATGAAATAGTCTAACACTTTACTTAATTGACATCACCGCCCGCAATCGCAGGGCAATGGTTAACAGAGCTTTCCTGAGATGAAGAAACCCACCCGCGCCCCGGCCGGTCAAATTCGCATTATCGGCGGTCAGTGGCGAGGCCGGAAATTACCGGTGCCGGACAGCCCCGGTTTACGCCCCACCACGGACCGCGTTCGCGAGACGCTGTTTAACTGGCTCGCCCCGTCTATGGTAGACGCCAACTGCCTGGACTGCTTCGCCGGAAGCGGTGCATTAGGGCTGGAAGCGCTGTCGCGCTATGCTGCCAGCGCCACGCTGCTGGAGATGGAGCGCGGCGTCGCGCAGACGTTGCAGCAAAATTTGGCTACGCTGAAGGCAACCAACGCCAAAGTGGTGAATACCAACACGCTGAGCTTCCTCGCCCAACAGGGGACGCCGTACAACGTGGTGTTTGTTGACCCGCCGTTCCGTAAAGGGCTGCTGGAAGAGACGCTATCCCTGCTGGAGCAAAATGGCTGGCTGGCGGACGACGCGCTGATTTACGTTGAAAGCGAAGTGGAAAATGGTCTGCCGTCCGTTCCCGTTCATTGGGATCTGCACCGCGAGAAGGTCGCCGGCCAGGTGGCTTATCGTCTGTATCACCGTCAGGCACAAGGAGGATCCGATGCCAGTACTGATTAACGTAGGGCGCGTGCTGATGCTGGGCGTCTGGGCATTTTTGATTTTGAATCTGGTGCACCCGTTCCCGCGTCCGCTGAATATCTTCATTAACGTGGCGCTGATTTTTACCGCGTTCATGCATGCCTTACAGATGGTGATGCTGAAAAACGGACTGCCGAAAGATAGCCCACCGATGACCGGCTGGCAGCAGCTGCGGGTGTTTATTTTCGGCGTATTTGAGCTGCTCGTGTGGATGAAGAAGTTTAAGGCGCAGGTGAAGAAGTAAGGTGCGGTGTGATGCCCTCACCCTAACCCTCTCCCACTGGGAGAGGGGACCGATCGCGCATTATTCAGCCCTAAAACCTACAAAACGCGACCCTTTATAGCTCAGCGTGCCTTTCTCTCCCACCGTCAGCTGATGGTACTGCTGCGCCTCCAGGCGGAAGGTCATCTCCAGCCCGCCGGTTTCCGGCTTAAAGCTCGCTTCATAGCGCATCGTTGTGCCCGCAGGCGTCACCTGCTGCTGGCGGGAGCGGCGGTCGTTAAGCGGCTTCTCACGCTTGTTCGTCACCACCACGCGCTTTTGCATCAGCGGCGCGGCGTCATTGTCGGCCTTCTCACGGCGCTGCTGCACGAAGCGAAACGAGGCGGCAATGACGATAATCGCCACCACGATAATGAAAAACAGCGGCATCTTGCTCATTGAAAAATCCCATCAGATTATGCGGAATTCAGGATACCTCGCCTGCCCCGGCATTGCCAAACGCCCGCTCGCGTCACTACACTGGATCAGGAACTGATCATTCAGCCTCAACAGTTACAGGGAGTTAATATGCTTTGGTCATTTATCGCTGTCTGTTTTTCCGCATGGCTTTACGTCGATGCGTCCTACCGTGGCTCAGCCTGGCAGCGCTGGTTATTTAAACCCGTCACGCTATTACTCCTGCTGTTGCTTGCCTGGCAGGCCCCGATGTTTAACGCCGTTAGCTATCTTGTCCTCGCGGGGCTGTGTGCTTCCCTGATTGGCGATGCCTTAACCTTGCTGCCGCGTCAGCGCCTGCTGTACGCCGTGGGGGCGTTCTTCCTGTCACATCTGCTCTATACCATCTACTTTGCCAGCCAGATGACGCTCTCCTTCTTCTGGCCGCTGCCGCTGGTGCTGCTGGTGATTGGCGCCCTGCTGATCGCGGTGATCTGGTCGCGTCTGGAAGAGATGCGTCTGCCGGTCTGTACGTTTATCGCCATGACGCTGGTGATGGTGTGGCTGGCGGGCGAGCTGTGGTTCTTCCGTCCGACGGCGCCTGCAATGTCTGCGTTCTTCGGTGCCGCACTGTTGCTGTTGGGTAATATCGTCTGGCTGGGCAGCCACTATCGTCGCCGCTTCCGTGCGGATAATGCGATTTCCGCCGCCTGTTACTTTGCCGGACACTTCCTGATTGTGCGTTCGCTGTATATCTAAATAACGCTTGACTCTGGAGTCGACTCCAGAGTGTATGCTGCGGTTAATGAGAAAATTATCATTACCGGAGACTGCCATGTCGACTCCAGAAACACCTAAAAAAGTTCCCCAATTCTCGGCACTTAAGCTCAGCCCGGTTCCGCCAAAAGAGGACTGCTGCTGCGAGGGCGCGTGCGAAACCCAGACCGAAGCGCTGCCTGAAAGCGGCAACCGCTACAGTTGGGTGGTCAACGGCATGGACTGCGCGGCCTGCGCCCGCAAAGTGGAAAATGCGGTGAAGCAGGTGCCAGGCGTGAATCACGTTCAGGTGCTGTTCGCTACCGAAAAGCTGCTGGTCAGCGCCGAAAACGACGTCAGCAGACAGGTTGAAGCCGCCGTCAGCAAAGCGGGTTATACCCTGCGCAGCGAAACGGCGCCCGCAGAAAAAACGTCCCCGCTAAAAGAAAATCTGCCCCTTATCACCCTCATCATCATGATGGCCCTGAGCTGGGGGCTGGAGCAGATCAACCACCCATTCGGCAACCTGGCGTTTATCGCCACCACGCTGGTTGGCCTGTTCCCGATTGCGCGTCAGGCGCTGCGTCTGATGAGAAGCGGCAGCTGGTTTGCCATCGAAACGCTGATGAGCGTGGCGGCTATCGGGGCGCTGTTTATTGGCGCGACGGCGGAAGCGGCGATGGTGCTGCTGCTGTTCTTAATTGGCGAACGCCTTGAGGGCTGGGCGGCGAGCCGGGCGCGTAAAGGGGTGAGCGCGCTGATGGCGCTGAAGCCGGAAACCGCCACGCGGGTTATTCATGGTCAGCGTGAAACGGTCGCCATCAACACCCTGCGCCCGGGCGACGTGATTGAAGTGCCCGCAGGCGGACGTCTGCCAGCCGATGGGGCCCTCGTTACCGCCACCGCAAGTTTTGACGAAAGTGCCCTGACCGGGGAATCCATCCCGGTTGCGCGCGCGGCGGGTGAAAAGGTGCCTGCGGGCGCCACCAGCGTCGACCGACTGGTGCAGTTGACGGTCCTTTCCGAACCGGGCGACAGCGCCATCGACCGCATCCTCAGGCTGATTGAAGAGGCCGAGGAGCGCCGCGCGCCGGTAGAACGCTTTATCGATCGCTTCAGCCGGATTTACACCCCCGCCATCATGCTGGTGGCGCTGCTGGTCACCGTCGTCCCGCCGCTGTGCTTCGGCGCGCCGTGGGAGGGCTGGATTTACAAAGGGCTGACGCTGCTGCTGATAGGCTGTCCGTGTGCACTGGTGATCTCCACCCCGGCGGCGATTACCTCAGGGCTGGCGGCAGCGGCACGTCGCGGGGCGTTGATTAAGGGCGGCGCGGCGCTGGAGCAACTGAGCCAGATCCGGCACGTTGCCTTCGACAAAACCGGAACGCTCACCGTCGGCAAACCGCAGGTGACCGGCGTGTATCCGCAGGATGTCAGTGAAGACGATCTGCTGACGCTGGCCGCCGCCGTGGAGCAAGGCTCCACTCACCCGCTGGCGCAGGCGATTGTGCGAGAAGCGCAGTCGCGCGGGCTGAACATCCCTCCGGCAACCGCCCAGCGAGCGCTGGTCGGGTCAGGGATTGAGGCTGTGGTCGAAGGCAAAAAAGTGCTGATTGCCGCGGCGGACTCGCGCTCTACTCCACAGGTTGAGGCGCTGGAGCAAGCCGGGCAGACGGTCGTTGCCGTGATGCAGGACGGTGTACTGATGGGCATGCTGGCGCTGCGCGACACCCTGCGCGACGATGCGAAAGACGCCGTCGACGCGCTGCACAGGCTGGGAGTACAGGGTGTGATCCTGACCGGCGATAATCCGCGCGCGGCGGCGGCGATTGCCGGTGAGCTGGGGATGGAGTTTAAGGCCGGATTGTTGCCTGCGGATAAAGTCAGCGCGGTAACCGAGCTGAACAGCAACGCCCCGCTGGCGATGGTCGGGGACGGGATAAACGATGCCCCGGCAATGAAAGCTTCCACCATCGGCATTGCGATGGGCAGCGGCACCGACGTGGCGCTGGAGACCGCCGACGCGGCGCTGACGCACAACCGCCTGACCGGGCTGGCGCAGATGATAGATCTTGCGCGGGCGACGCGGGCCAATATTCGGCAGAACATCGGCATTGCGCTGGGTCTGAAGGGGATTTTCCTGGTCACCACGCTGCTCGGCATGACCGGACTGTGGCTGGCGGTGCTGGCGGATACGGGGGCGACAGTGCTGGTTACGGCGAACGCGTTGCGGCTGTTGCGCCAAAGGTAAAAGTGAAACGGCAACCGGGTTGCCGTTTCTCGTGTTTGCCCCCTCTCCCCGCGGGAGAGGGCCGGGGTGAGGGCATCAGGCCGCACGCATCACTGCATCCCTAGCAGCCCCGGCAACCACAATGAAATCGCCGGGATGTACGTCACCATCCCCAGCACCACCAGCAACATACCGTAAAACGGCAGCATCGCCCGCACCACGTGCTCGATCTTCTGCTTACTCACCGCGCTCGCCACAAACAGCACCGATCCGACCGGCGGCGTGATCAGCCCAATCCCCAGGTTCACCATCATGATCATCCCGAAATGCACCGGGTCGATACCCAGTGCATTGGTCACCGGCAGCAGCACCGGGGTCAGGATCAGGATGATCGGCGCCATGTCCATCAGCGTGCCAATCAGCAGCAGCATGATATTGAGGTACATCAGGATCACGTATTTGTTATCGGAGAGCGACGTGAAGAATTCGGTGATGCGCATCGGCAGCTGCATGTAGGTCATTACCGCGCCAAACGCCGCGGCAAAGCCAATCAAAATCATCACGATGGTGACGGTTTTCACCGTGCGGCACATCAGCTTCGGCAGTTCGCTCCATTTATAGTCGCGGTAGATAAACATAGTGACGAAAAACGCCCACAGGCAGGCCACGGCGGCAGATTCGGTCGCCGTGAATATCCCGGACAAGATCCCGCCGAGGATAATCACCACCGTCATCAGCCCCCACAGGGCATCGAGCATGATTTTCAGCGCCTGCCTGAACGGGATTTTGTCCCCCTTAGGATAGCCGCGCTTGCGGGCGAAGCACAGGCAGAGCACCATCAGGCTCACGCCCAGCAGCAAGCCCGGCAGCACGCCCGCGATAAACAGCGTGGCGATGGAGACCGTTCCCCCTGCCGCCAGGGAGTAAATCACCGAGTTGTGGCTGGGCGGGATCAGGATCGCCTGCACCGACCCGCTGGCCGTCACCGCCGCCGCGTATTCGCGCGGATAGCCCTTCTTCTCCATCTCCGGGATCATCACGCTGCCGATAGACGCCGTATCCGCCACCGACGAGCCGGAAATCGCGCCGAAGAACGTTGATGCCACGATGTTCACCAGCGACAGCCCGCCGCGAATAAAGCCGACAAAAACGTACGCGAAGTTAACCAGCCGTCGGGCAATACCCCCTTCCGCCATGATCGCCCCGGCAAGAATGAAGAACGGGATCGCCAGCAGGGTAAATTTATTCACTCCACTGGTGATCTGGATCATCAGCGCCTCCAGCGGCAGGTCAATCCACAGCGCGCCCGCCACGGCGCTTAAGCCGACGGCGAAGGCCACCGGCATCCCCAGCGCCAGCAAAATGGCGAGGGTGAATAACAAAACAAACGCATCCATTGTTCACCCCTTAACTGTGATTGCCGATCAGCACGACCGGACGGTTTTCCTGCGAGCCAAACAGCAGGCGTTCAAGCACAAACAGGATCAAAATGGCCGACCCGACAGGCAGCGGCAGATAGCTTTCGCCGGAGGTCAGGAGCGGAAACTCCGCCACCGGCTGCTCCCACAGCTCGACGCACAGCCAGTAGCTGTACCAGCACATCAGGCCGGAGATGAGCAGCATCAGCAGATCTACCACTCGCGCGCACACTCTTTGCAGCGACGCGGGCAGGCGGTCGGTGAGCATGTTGACCGCGATATGCGACCCGGCGCGATAGCTCACCGCCGCGCCGATAAAGGTAAACGTCACCATGCAGATAATGGCGATCGGCTCCGGCCAGGATTCGCCGCGATTGAGCACATAGCGAGAGAAGATGCCAATGGGGATCACAATCGTCATCACCAGTAGCGAGAGACCCGCCACCACCATGGCGAGCAGGTACAGACGGTCCATCCACTTCAGGTAGAGTTCGGACATACGTACTCCGGCTTACTGAACGTCAGCGATGGCTTTCATCAGATCCTGATGCTTATCGCCATACTGCGCGCGCACCGGCTCTGTCGCCTTGATAAACACCGTTTTATCGATGTCGTGGAACTGCACGCCGCCGGCCTTCATTTTCGACAGGGCCTGGTCGTTATACGCATTCCACAGCTTGCGCTGCTCGAACTGCGCTTCGCGGGCCAGCGTCAGGATTTTTTGCTGTTCGTCAGCGCTGAGCTTGTCCCATTTCACTTTGGAGTAGAGCAGCATTTCCGGGGTGATGAAGTGGCCGCTCAGCGTGTAGTTTTTGGCGACCGGCATATAGTTGTGGGCGATAAAGGTTGGCGGGTTGTTCTCCGCGCCGTCGATCACCCCGGTCTGCATGCCGCTGTAAACCTCGCTGACGCCCATCGCCACCGAGTTCGCCCCCATCGCTTTCAGCGTGGCCAGCGCCACCGGGCTGCCCTGCACGCGGATTTTCTTCCCTTTCAGATCGTCCGGTTTGACGATCGGCTCTTTGGTGATCAGGTTGCGGGTGCCGGAATCCATCCAGCCAAGGAAGACCAGACGCGATTTCGGGTTGGCGGTGAGTTTGTCGCCGATCTGCTTGCCGATATCCCCGTCAATCACCTTGTGCATGTGGTCTTCATCGCGGAATACGTAGGGCAGGGTAAACACTTCGATATCCGGCAGGATGGCGGCCACCGGCGCCATGGAGACGCGGATCATGTCGATCGCCCCCATCTGCGCCTGCTCAATCATCTGCTTTTCATCCCCCAGCACGCCGCCGGGGAAGACCTTAATCTCCAGCTTGCCATCGGTTTGTTGTTTGAGTTTTTCACCCATGTGCTGGACCGCCACCACGTTCGGGTAGCCTTCGGGATGCACATCGGCGGCTTTAATGGTCTGGGCAGAAACGGTGCAGGCAAAAGCAGACAGACACAGCGCGGCCAGTAACGGCTTGAGGGTCGTTTTCATTAAGTCAACTCCAGGGTAGTGAGATAAGCGTTAAAACGATGTTTTAGTTTTTGACGCTTAAAAATTAGACTACGGCTGGAAAAGGGAGGGTGAAGCGCCTCACAAAAAGCGCGAAATTTTGAAACGATGGTTCGAAATTGTGATGAGTACTTGTCGGGTGGCGGCTGCGCCTTACCCGACCTACTACACCCGTAGGCCCGTGCAAGCGAAGCGCCGCCGGGCGTCAGGCCGCACTTACCCCTTACGAATCAAATACCGGTACGGCAAGGTCTCGGTTTGCTGCGCCACCAGTTCATGTTCCATGAAGGTACAAAAGCCGGGGATATCACGGGTGGTAGCCGGGTCATCGGCGACGATCAGCAGCGTTTCGCCACTCTGCATGTTACGGACGGTTTTACGCACCATCATTACCGGCTCCGGGCAACGGAGGCCCTGAGCATCAAGCGTGTGGTCTGGGCTGGAAAACAGGTCGGTCATTTTCTTCTCGTTCAGGTAAAAACGGCTGTAGTTTACGCCCCGCTATCGTCAATGCAAACCAGGTTAACGATTGCGTGAAAATTAGCCATTGCAAAGTGTCGTCAAAGCAGTATCATGCGGCGGCTTTATTGGGTTCCCTCACCCCAAATATTAATCAAAAAGGTACAATATGAACTCCTTTACACAATCGCAGCGCGTCAAGGCGTTGTTCTGGCTTTCGCTATTTCATCTGCTGGTGATCATCTCCAGTAACTATCTGGTACAGCTCCCCATCTCCATTTTTGGTTTCCATACCACCTGGGGCGCGTTCAGTTTCCCGTTTATTTTCCTTGCGACGGATTTAACCGTGCGTATTTTTGGCGCACCGCTGGCGCGGCGGATTATTTTTGCGGTGATGATCCCGGCACTGTTTGTCTCCTACGCCATCTCCTCGCTGTTTTACATGGGAAGCTGGCAGGGCTTCGAAGCGCTGACGCACTTCAACCTCTTCGTCGCGCGTATTGCCACCGCCAGCTTTATGGCCTACGCCCTGGGGCAGATCCTCGATGTCCACGTGTTTAACCGCCTGCGTCAGAACCATCGCTGGTGGATGGCGCCAACGGCCTCCACGCTGTTCGGTAACGTGAGCGATACGCTGGCCTTCTTCTTCATCGCCTTCTGGCGCAGCCCGGACGCCTTCATGGCAGAACACTGGATGGAAATCGCTCTGGTGGACTACGCCTTTAAGGTGCTTATCAGCCTGGTTTTCTTCCTGCCGATGTACGGCGTACTGTTGAATATGCTGCTGAAAAGGCTGGCAGATAAATCTGAAATCTCCGCATTGCAGGCAGGTTAAGGGTTCGCTTTATCAGTTGTGATAAGATGAACGAATGAGCCGTTATGGCCGTTTATCGAAAGGAAGAAGTCAATGCGCAATCTGGTTAAATATGTCGGGATTGGCCTGCTGGTTGTTGGCCTTGCAGCCTGTGATAACAGCGACACCAAAACGCCTGCTCAGGGCGCGTCAGCAGAAAGCAACGCCACCGGTCAGCCGGTGAGCCTGATGGATGGCAAACTCAGTTTCTCTCTGCCCGCGGACATGACCGACCAGAGCGGTAAGCTGGGTACCCAGGCGAACAATATGCACGTCTATTCCGATGCCACCGGCCAAAAAGCGGTGATTGTGATCGTCGGTGACGATACCAGCGAAGATCTGGGCGTGCTGGCCAAACGCCTGGAAGATCAGCAGCGCAGCCGCGACCCGCAGCTTCAGGTGGTCACCAACAAGTCTGTTGAACTGAAAGGCCACACGCTGCAACAGCTGGACAGCATCATCTCTGCCAAAGGCCAGACCGCGTACTCCTCCGTGGTGCTCGGCAAGGTGGACAATAAACTGCTGACCATGCAGATCACCCTGCCGGCAGACAATCAGCAGAAAGCGCAGACCGCCGCTGAAAACATCATTAACACCCTCGTGATCCAGTAATCGTTCACCGGGATGCCGTGGCCTCCGTCGCTTGCGCCGGGGGCCATTTTTTTGCCACGACTTTCAGACTAACGCTCCAGACGAAGCCCATCCGGCGCACTACAATTAACACGCCCCCCGGAAAAAGGAATTCTTATGACTGCCAGCCCGCCCGACAAAGCCGGACTTCATATTTTATTAAAACTTGCCTGCCTGGTGGTTATCCTTGCGGGTATCCACGCGGCGGCGGATATCATTGTTCAGCTTCTGCTGGCGCTGTTTTTCGCCATTGTGCTCAACCCGCTGGTGACATGGTTTTTACGCCGGGGCATCAGCCGCCCAGTCGCGATTACCATTGTGGTGATGGTGATGCTGGTTGTCCTGACGGCGCTGTTCGGCGTGCTCGCCGCCTCGCTGAGCGAATTTTCCACCATGCTGCCGCAGTACAATAAAGAGCTGACGCGCAAGCTGGTCGATCTTCAGCGCATGTTGCCGTTCGTGAATCTGCATATCTCACCGGAACGGATGCTGCGCCGGATGGATTCCGAGAAGGTGATGACCTACGCCACCACGTTGATGACCGGGCTTTCCGGGGCAATGGCCAGCATTCTGCTGCTGGTGATGACGGTGGTGTTTATGCTGTTCGAAGTGCGCCACGTGCCGTATAAGCTGCGTTTTGCCCTGAACAATCCGCAGATCCACATTGCCGGCTTGCACCGCGCGCTGAAGGGCGTGTCCAAGTATCTGGCGCTGAAAACATTGTTAAGCCTGTGGACCGGCGTGATCGTCTGGCTGGGGCTGGTACTGCTGGACGTGCAGTTCGCGCTGATGTGGGGCGTGCTGGCGTTTTTACTGAACTACGTACCCAATATCGGCGCGGTGCTTTCCGCCGTTCCGCCGATGATCCAGGCGTTCCTGTTTAACGGTTTTTATGAGTGCATGCTGGTAGGGGCGCTGTTCCTCGTCGTGCATATGGTGCTGGGTAACATTCTTGAGCCGCGCATGATGGGCCACCGTCTGGGCATGTCGACGATGGTGGTGTTTTTATCGTTACTGATCTGGGGATGGCTGCTGGGTCCGGTGGGCATGCTGCTCTCCGTGCCGCTCACCAGCGTCTGTAAAATCTGGATGGAAACCACGAAAGGAGGCAGTAAACTCGCCATTCTTCTGGGTCCGGGTCGGCCAAAAAGCCGTTTGCCGGGATAACCGGGTGGAAAGGGTCAAAAGTGACGTTTATTCGCCAGCGCGACGACAACATTGTACGATGTGCGCAGTAAATCGCGCTGGCGAAGAAAAAGTCACAGAAACAGGTTTATCGCGGACGCGCGTAGATGAAATTTACACTTACCCTTATCGACTGGCAGGCAAGAGCGCCAGGACTCAGCGATGCCGACGAATGGCAGGCATGGTCACGCCGGTCTGACGCCATCGATCCCGCTGCACCGCTGGCGAAACTGACCGATCTGCCGATGATGACCGCCCGCCGCCTGAATTCAGGCAGCAGGCTGGCCGTCGATCTTGGCCTGATGATGCTGCGCAAACACCGCATCGATGCCGTCGTCTACAGCAGCCGTCATGGGGAGCTGGAGCGCAATTTCCGTATTCTCCAGGCTCTGGCGGCAGAACAGCCCGTTTCCCCCACCGATTTTGCCATGTCGGTACACAACTCGGCGGTCGGCAATCTCACTATCGCCGCGCGTCAGCCTGTTGTCTCTTCGTCGGTTTCCGCCGGTATGGATACCTTCCAGCAGAGCTTGTGCGACGTGCTGAGCCTGCTGCATGCGGGATACTCCCGCGTATTGCTGGTGGATTTCGACGGTCTGCTGCCTGATTTTTATCACGCCGGGTTGCCACCGCAGATGCCCGTCTGGCCCTACGCGCTGGCGCTGGTGATTGAAGCCGGAAATACGCTCAGCTGTGAAACGCACGTCAACCGCACGCCTGAAGAGCCCGCGCTGCCGCAAAGCCTCCAGTTCCTGCGCCATTACCTGCGGGACGAGCGCCAGTTCACCCTGCCGGGCGAGCGCCTGCTGTGGCAATGGACGCGCCAATGAGAGGGTTACGTTCCCGCCTCGATCGGTTATGGCGGATGCTGATGACCGGATTGTGCTTCGCCCTGTTCGGCCTCGGCGGACTGACGCTGTCGCTGGTATGGTTTAACCTGCTGCTGATTTTCCAGCGCGACCGCACCCAACGTCGCCGCCTGGCACGCCGTACTATTTCTGCCAGTTTTCGCCTGTTCCTCGCGGTGGTACGCGGTGTAGGGGTACTGGATTACCGTTTCAACAACCTGGACGTTCTACGCGCCGAGCGGGGCTGTCTGGTGATTGCGAATCATCCCTCGCTGCTGGACTACGTTCTGCTGGCGTCGGTGATGAACGAAACCGACTGTCTGGTGAAAAGCGCGTTGCTGCGTAACCCGTTCGTCAGCGGCGTGATCCGCGCGGCTGACTATCTGATTAACAGCGAAGCCGACACGCTGCTTGCCGCAAGCCAGCAGCGTCTGTCCCAGGGCGACACCCTGCTTATCTTCCCTGAAGGCACCCGCACCCGGGTGGGGGAAGTCATGACCCTGCAACGTGGGGCGGCGAATATCGCCGTTCGCTGCAACAGCGCCGTGCGCGTGGTGGTGATCCACTGTAGCGAACGGATGCTGGATAAACAGAGCAGCTGGTATAACGTGCCCCCCAACAAACCTGTTTTCACCGTGGATGTTCGCGAACGCATCAACATTCATGATTTTTATGATGCGAGTCAGCACGAACCCGCGCTGGCAGCAAGGCAGTTAAACCGGCATATGCAGCATCAGTTAACAACCGGTCTTCAATCTTTGTCAGGAACGAAAGATGCAAGCGCTCTATCTTGAAATTAAGAATCTCATTATCTCTACGCTGAATCTGGAAGAACTTACCCCAGAGGATATTGATACAGACGCCGCGCTCTTTGGCGACGGCCTCGGTCTGGACTCAATCGACGCCCTTGAGCTGGGGCTGGCGGTAAAAAATCAGTACGGCGTAGTGCTTTCTGCCGAAAGTGATGAGATGCGTCAGCACTTTTATTCCGTTGCCACGCTCGCGGCTTTTATCCATCAACAACGCGCCTGAGAATGACCGCTATGACAGAACAACAAACGATTTATCAGGAAGTCTCTGCGCTTCTTATTACGCTGTTTGAAATCGCCCCGGAGGATATTACCCCTGAGGCACGTCTTTACGAGGATCTGGACCTCGACAGCATTGATGCCGTCGATATGGTGGTGCACCTGCAAAAGAAAACGGGCCATAAAATCAAGCCTGAAACCTTCAAAGCGGTGCGCACGGTGCAGGACGTCGTGGACGTTGTGGAACAGCTTCAGCGCGACGCGTAACGTGCGTTCGATTCCAGTTCTTCCCGCCCTGACGGGGCTGATGCTGCTGGCATGGCCGTTTTTGATCGGCTTCGGGCTGGCGAATAATAGCCTGCACGGGATACTGCCCGTGATGGCGCTGGTGCTGCTGATGCGCGTCTGCCAGGCCCGTCGGCAGGGCGGCCCCCTGCGTTATCTGTTCGTAAGCGTGGCGCTGGCCGGCATAGCGCTTTGCGCGGCGAGCTACGTCCTGCACGCGCACCAGTGGGTGCTGTTATATCCGGTGGTGGTGAATCTGGTGATGCTGGTGGTGTTTGGCGGTTCGCTGTGGACGGCAATGCCCGTCGTCGAACGGCTGGCGCGCCTGCGTGAACCGGACCTCTCCCCCGTCGGGGTACGTTACACGCGCCGGGTTACCCAGGGCTGGTGCGGCTTTTTTATTATCAACGGGGCGATCGCGCTGTTTACCGTATTACACGCCGATATCCGTCTGTGGACGCTGTGGAACGGGATGATTGCCTATCTCCTGATGGGCACGCTGATGGCTGGCGAGTGGCTGGTGCGACAACGGGTGAAGAAAAACGATGCTTAACCCTCTTCCGCTTAGCCAGTGGCTCAGTGCGCCCCGCCCTGACGACACCCCTGTCGCCTGGCAGGACGACCATCTCTGGACGCTTGGCGATCTGCGCCACGACGTCACTCAGCTGGTCGACACGCTGCGTCGTGAAGATGGCGAGCGCTGGGCGCTGTGCATCGAAAACGGCTATCTGTTTATTGTCGCGCTGCTGGCGACGCTGCATGCGGGTAAAACGCCGGTCCTCCCCGGGCACAGCCGGGCGGCGCAGCTTAACGAACAGCGGGCGCTGTTCAGCGGTGTCCTGAGCGACACCACGCTCGATTTTCAGGGGCAACAGCTGCGGGTGGCTTCCGCTCAGCGGGCAGGCCATCCCTTTTCACCGCTGCCTGCCATCGGTGAGATGCGCACGATCGAGCTTTACACCTCCGGCTCGACCGGCACGCCGCAGCGGGTGAGTAAGCCGGTGGTCAGCCTGGATCGTGAGGCTCGTCTTCTGGCGGCGCATTTTGGCGAGCGTCTGGCGGGCTGTCACGTCGTGGCTTCCGTGGTGCTGCACCACCTGTATGGCCTGACGTTTCGTGTCGTCTTACCCATGGCGCTCGGCCTGCCGCTGCACGCCAGCCTGCTCAACTATGCCGAGCAGCTCTCAGCCCTTCCCGACGATAAACGCTATCTTTTCATCAGCAGTCCGGCGTTTCTCAAGCGGCTGGACGCGTCACTGACGCCGCCCCCCGTCAACCTGCTCTTCTCCGCTGGCGGCGCGCTGCCCTGGCAGGAGGTCGCCGCGGTTCAGGCCTGGCTCAACGTCTGGCCGGATGAAATATACGGCAGCACGGAAACAGGCGTAATGGCCTGGCGCTACCGTCAGGAGGAAAGCACCCGCTGGCAGCCTTTCCCCGGCGTGACGTTTCACGGCGATCGCGTGATGTCGCCGCTGATCCCCGAGGTGGAGGGGGTCGTGCTGGATGATATCCTGCACTTCACGGCTGACGGGCATTTCAGCCTCGTCGGGCGCCGCGGTCGGGTGGTCAAAATTGAAGATAAACGCATTTCACTCGATGACATTGAGCGCCGCCTGTTGGCGCTGGACGGCATCCGCGAGGCCGCCGCGCTGACGGTGACGCGCGGCGGGCGTCAGGGCATTGGCGTATTGCTGGTGCTGAATGAAGCGGTGCGTCAGCAACACGAACAGGGCAAAAAAGCGCAGGAGCTCGCCTGGCGACGCGCCCTTCGCCCCTGGCTTGAACCGGTTGCCGTGCCGCGCTACTGGCGGATCGTTGATGAAATCCCGGTCAACAGCATGAACAAGCGCGTGACTGCGCAGCTACAGGAGTTGTTTCATGAAGATCCCTGAAATCGGGCGCCTCCAGCCCGATCCACAGCATCTGGAGATAACCTTTTATCTTGATCCTGACCTGCTCTGGTTTAAGGGACATTTCGCCGTACAGCCGCTGCTGCCGGGCGTGGCCCAGCTCGACTGGGTAATGCATTACGCTGCCGCGCTGGCGCCGGGCTACCGTTTTCACAGTATTCAGAACGTGAAGTTCGCCGCCCCGCTGTTGCCGGAGAATACGGTCACGCTGCTCCTTGCCTGGCAGCCCGAACGCGAGATGCTGACCTTTAGCTACCAGCGCCATGCGGGTAACGAGCGCCACACCGCCAGCAGCGGGAAGATTCGCTTATGTCAGTAACCTTCCGTCCCTGCGTGCTGATCCCGTGCTATAACCACGGGGTGATGATGGCTTCGGTGCTGGCGCGCCTGGCGCCTTTCGATCTGCCCTGTCTGGTGGTGGACGACGGCAGCGATGAAACCACGCGCCGCACGCTTGAAGCGCTGGCGGCGGATCGTCCGCAGGTCACGCTACTGCGGCTGGCCGAAAACAGCGGCAAAGGCGCGGCGGTGATGCAGGGGCTGAAAGACTGCGCCGATCGCGGCTTCACCCACGCCGTTCAGGTGGACGCTGACGGCCAGCACGCTATCGAAGACATCCCCAAACTGCTGGCGCTGGCCGAACGCCATCCCGATGCGCTCATTTCCGGGCAGCCCGTTTACGATGACTCGATCCCCCGTTCGCGCCTGTACGGCCGCTGGATAACGCACGTCTGGGTCTGGATTGAAACCCTCTCCCTGCAACTGAAAGACAGCATGTGCGGGTTTCGCGTTTACCCTATAGCCCCGGTTTTGCGCCTTGCAGCAACCACGCCGCTCGGCAGGCGAATGGATTTTGATACCGAAGTGATGGTGCGCCTCTACTGGCAGGGCAACACCAGCTATTTTCTGCCCACCCGCGTGACCTATCCGCCGGACGGGGTATCCCATTTCGATGCCCTGAAAGACAATGTGCGCATCTCGTTGATGCATACCCGTCTGTTTCTCAGCATGCTGCCGCGCATTCCTTCCCTGCTGATGCGTCGCCGCTCGCAGCACTGGGCGCAGCAGCAGGAGGTGAAAGGATTATGGGGCATGCGCCTGATGCTGCGCGTCTGGCAACTGCTGGGGCGTAAGGCGTTTACCGCCCTGCTATGGCCGGTTACGGCCGTCTACTGGCTAACCGCCCGCGCTGCGCGTCAGGCGTCGCAGCAGTGGCTGGCGCGGGTTAAAACGGTGATGGCACAGCGGCAAATGCCGCAACCCGCGCGGCTTAACAGTTTTTCCCACTTCCTGCGCTTCGGTCATGCCATGCTGAACAAAGTGGCCAGCTGGCGCGGCGAAATGAAACTCCATCGCGATCTGGTCTTTGCGCCAGGCGCGCAGGAGGCGCTGGGGCTCGACGATCCTCAGGGCAAACTGCTGCTCGCGTCGCATCTTGGCGATGTGGAAGCCTGCCGGGCGCTGGCCCAGCGCGAAGGGGCGAAAACCATCAACGCGCTGGTCTTTAGCGACAACGCCAGACGTTTTAAGCAGGTGATGGAGGAGATGGCGCCGCAGGCGGGCATTCACCTGATGCCGGTCACCGACATTGGCCCGGAGACCGCCATCCTCATCAAAGAGAAGCTGGATCGCGGCGAATGGGTGGCGATCGTGGGCGATCGCATTGCCGTCACCACGCAGCGCGGCGGTAGCTGGCGGGTGATATGGAGCGAATTTATGGGCCAGCCCGCGCCGTTCCCGCAGGGGCCGTTTATCCTGGCGTCCATTTTGCGCTGCCCGGTGGTGCTGATTTTTGCCCTCTGTCAGCAGGGAAAGCTGACCCTGCACTGCGAGCCGTTTGCCGACCCGCTGCTGCTGCCGCGCGGCGAACGCCAGCAGGCGCTACAGCAGACCGTCGACCGCTATGCGGAGCGGCTGGAGCATTACGCGCTCTTGTCGCCGCTCGACTGGTTTAATTTTTTCGATTTCTGGCAGCTGCCAGAGATCAACGAGAAGGAGTAAAGGGTGCTGACCGATCCCCGCTTTACGGCTGAAGTTGAAATCACCGTTCCGTTCCACGACGTCGATATGATGGGCGTGGTGTGGCACGGCAACTACTTCCGCTACTTTGAGATTGCCCGCGAAGCGCTGCTCAACCAGTTTGATTACGGCTATCGCCAGATGAAAGCGTCCGGCTACGTCTGGCCGGTGGTGGATACCCGGGTGAAATACCGCGACGCGGTGACCTTCGAGCAGCGCATTCGCGTCCGCGCCCACATTGAAGAGGTTGAAAACCGTCTGCGCATCGCCTATCAAATCTTCGACGCGCAAACCGGGAAACGCACCACCACCGGCTACACCATTCAGGTGGCGGTGGAAGAAGCAAGCCGGGAGATGTGCTTTGTCAGCCCGGCCATTCTGTTCGAACGCATGGGGATCGCGCCATGAAATGGATAACGCTACTCGCGCTGCTGGTAAGCCCGCTGGTGAACGCGGTCACGCTGGATGAACTGCAACAGCGGTTTGCGGAGCAACCGGTAGTGCGCGCACACTTCGAACAGATACGCACGATCAAGGACATGCCTCAGCCCCTGCGCTCGCAGGGGGAGATGCTAATCGCCCGTGACAATGGCCTGCTGTGGGATCAAAAAGCGCCGTTCCCGATGACGCTGCTGCTGGATGACAAACGGATGGTGCAGATCGTCAACGGTCAGTCGCCGCAGACCATTACCGCCGACACTAACCCGCAGATGTTTCAGTTCAACCATCTGCTGCGGGCGCTGTTCCAGGCCGACCGCAAGGTACTGGAAGAGAACTTCCGCGTCGATTTCAAAGACCTGGGCGAAGGCCGCTGGTCGCTGGTGCTGACGCCCGTCACCACGCCGCTGGACAAGATTTTCTCCACCCTTGATTTGAAGGGCGCGATCTGTCTGGAATCCATTCGCCTGAACGATAAGCAGGGCGACACGACGGATATCGCCCTCTCCCGCCACCAACTGACGCCCGCCCGCCTGACTGATGCAGAACGCCAGCGCTTTGCCGCACCGTAACGCCCTGCGCCCGGCGCTGCTGTGGGCCGCGGTATGCCTGATCCTGCTGGGCGTGCTGCTGTCGCTGCTGCCTGGCTCGCGGCTGAACAGCAGCGTGCTCGCCATGCTGCCGAAACAGACGCTCGGCGCGATCCCTCCCGCTCTCAACGACGGATTTATGCAGCGCCTCGACCGCCAGCTCATCTGGCTGGTCAGCCCCGGCAAACAGCCGGACCCGCGCGTGGCGCAGCAGTGGTTAACCCTGCTGCAACGCAGCCAGGCGCTGAGTGTCGTAAAAGGTCCGCTGGATGCCGCCGGGCAACAGGCCTGGGGAGATTTCTTCTGGCAGCACCGCAATGGCCTGGTCGATCCGGCCACCCGCGCCCGCCTGCAAAACGGCGGTGAAGCGCAGGCTCAGTGGATCCTGTCCCAGCTCTACTCCGCCTTTTCCGGCGTGAGCGGCAAGGAGCTGCAAAACGATCCGCTGATGCTGATGCGCGGCGCGCAGCTCGCGCTGGCGAAGAACAGCCAGAAGATGCAGCTGATGGACGGCTGGCTGGTGACAAAAGATGCGGCCGGGAACTACTGGTATCTGCTACACGGCGAGCTGGCGGGCTCGTCGTTTGACATGCAGCAAACCCACCAGCTGGTGACCACCCTCAACGCGTTGCAGCAGACGCTGAAAAGCCAGTATCCACAGGCGCAGCTGCTCTCGCGCGGGACGGTGTTCTACAGCGATTACGCCAGCCAGCAGGCTAAAAACGATATTTCCACGCTTGGCGTCGCCACGGTGCTCGGGGTGATCCTGCTGATTGTGTCGG
Source organism: Enterobacter sp. MGH119 (assembly GCF_001037675.1). Taxonomy (NCBI): domain Bacteria; kingdom Pseudomonadati; phylum Pseudomonadota; class Gammaproteobacteria; order Enterobacterales; family Enterobacteriaceae; genus Enterobacter; species Enterobacter sp. MGH119. The sequence goes on from NZ_KQ089933.1 coordinate 165,984, forward strand.
TGTTTCGCTCCGTGCGTCCGCTGCTGCTGAGTCTGCTCTCCATTGCCATCGGCGCGCTGGCGGGGACGGTCGTGACGCTCCTGCTGTTCGGTGAGCTGCACCTGATGACGCTGGTGATGAGCATGAGCATCATCGGCATCTCGGCAGACTATACGATTTACTACCTCACGGAGCGGATGGTGCACGGCGCGGAACACTCGCCCTGGCAAAGCCTGGCGAAGGTACGTAACGCGCTGCTTCTGGCGCTGCTGACCACCGTCGTGGCGTATCTCTTCATGATGCTGGCCCCCTTCCCCGGCATTCGTCAGATGGCGGTGTTCGCCGCCGCAGGGCTGAGCGCCTCGTGCCTGACGGTAATGTTCTGGCATCCGTGGCTGTGCCGGGGCATGCCGGTCCGCCCGATCCCCCTGAGAGGGATGATGCAGCGCTGGCTGGACGCCTGGCGCGACGGTAAAGCCCTCTCCGTCGGGCTGCCGGTAGCACTGGCGCTGCTCTCCGCCATCGGGATCGCCAGCCTGCGGGTGGATGACGATATCGCCCGGCTTCAGGCGCTGCCGCAGGACATTCTGGCGCAGGAAAAAACCATCACCGCCCTGACCGGGCAAAATGTCGATCAGAAGTGGTTCGTGGTGTACGGCGCGTCGGCTCAGGAAACGCTGGAGCGGCTGGAGGCGTTTACCCCGGCGCTGGCGCAGGCGCAAAAAGCCGGAGAATTAACCCGCTGGCGCACCCTGCCGCTGAACTCGCTGGCGCGGCAGAACAGCGATCTGCAACTTCTGCGTAACGCCGCGCCGACGGTGACGAAAATGCTGCAAAGCACGGGGCTGAATGCCGTCGCCCCGAATCTGAACGCCATGCCTGTCAGCGTGGAAGCGTGGCTCGCCAGCCCGGCCAGCGAGGGCTGGCGTTTGCTGTGGCTGACGTTGCCGGACGGCAAAAGCGGTGTGCTGGTCCCGGTCGATGGCGTCAGAAACAGCGCCGCGCTCGGTGAGCTGGCCACCCGCCATCCCGGGGTCGTCTGGGTTGACCGTAAGGCCAGCTTCGACAGCCTGTTTGCGCTCTACCGCTCGCTGCTGTCGGGGCTGCTGGGCGTGGCGCTGGCGGTGATTGCCGGCGGCGCGATGCTACGTCTCGGCTGGCGAAAAGGGCTGGTGGCGCTGGTGCCGTCCGTGCTGTCGCTGGGCGGCGGGCTGGCGGCGCTGGCCGTGACGGGCCATCCGGTGAACCTGTTTTCCCTGCTGGCGCTGGTGCTGGTCCTCGGCATTGGCATCAACTACACGCTGTTTTTCAGCAACCCGCGCGGCACGCCGCTGACCTCCATGCTGGCGATTACCCTCGCCATGATGACCACCCTGCTGACGCTGGGGATGCTGGTATTCAGCACCACTCAGGCCATCAGCAGCTTTGGCATTGTGCTGGTGAGCGGTATCTTCACCGCGTTCCTGCTCGCCCCGCTGGCGATGCCGTCTAACAAAGAGAACTTACCATGACCCGTTTCATTCGCCTGGCGGCAGTGATGATGGCCCTGTTGCTGGCGGGGTGTAGCCATACGACGAACCGCGATGACGCGCGCCCTCAGGCCTGGCTCCAGCCCGGCACCCGCGTCACGCTGCCCCCGCCGGGCATCACGCCTGCCATCCGCTCGCAGCAGTTGCTTACCGGCAGTTTTAAAGGCCAGACCCAGTCGCTGCTGGTGATGCTGAACGCCGACGGAAATAAAGTGACGCTTGCCGGCCTCTCCTCCGTCGGGATCCGCCTGTTCCTCGCCACCTACGACGACACCGGGATCCACACCGAGCAGTCGGTTGTGATGCCGCAGCTGCCGCCCGCCAGCCAGGTGCTGGCCGACGTGATGCTGAGCCACTGGCCGCTCAGCGCCTGGCAGCCGCAGTTGCCGAAAGGCTGGACGCTGAACGATACTGACACCAGACGCGAACTGCGCAACTCCGATGGCAAGCTGGTCACGGAAATTGCCTACCTGAACCGTAACGGCAGGCGCGAACCGATTAGCATTGTGCAGCACGCTTTTCACTACCACATCACCATTCAATATCTGGGTGACTGAGATGATTTACCTTTCTGCCGTTGGCATGGTCAACGCGCTCGGCAACTCGGCTGATGAAATAGCGGCGAACCTGATCGCTGGCGTGGCCCCCGGGATGCGCCAGCGTGCGGGCTGGCTACAGGGCTTACCCGAGGCCGTGCTGGGAGGCGTGGAGGGTGAACTTCCCCCTTTCCCCGAGTCTTTTTCTGCGCATCGCAGCCGCAACAACCAGCTGCTGCTGGCGGCGCTTGCGCAAATCCGGCCCGCCGTCGATGCAGCCATTGCGCGCGTGGGGCGAGACCGCGTGGCGGTTGTGCTGGGCACCAGCACCTCCGGACTGGACGAGGGTGATGAGTACGTGCGCCGCGCGCAGAACGGCGAGCGCAGCCCGCAGTGGCAATATCCGCAGCAGGAGCTGGGCGATCCGTCGCGCTTTCTCGCCAGCTGGCTTGCGCTGGACGGCCCGGCGTATACCATTTCGACCGCCTGCTCCTCCAGCGCGCGGGCGATCATCAGCGGTCGTCGCCTGATCGACGCCGGGCTGGTGGACGTCGCCATCGTCGGCGGGGCCGACAGCCTGAGCCGCATGCCGGTCAACGGCTTCAACAGCCTGGAGTCCTTCTCCCCGACCCTGTGCGAACCGTTTGGCCGCAACCGTCGGGGGATCACCATTGGCGAAGCGGCGGCACTGATGGTGCTGACCCGCGAGCCGGGCGAGGTTGCGCTGCTGGGCGCGGGGGAATCCAGCGATGCGTACCATATTTCCGCCCCACATCCGCAGGGCGAAGGGGCGATCCGCGCCATCAACCAGGCGCTGAACGAGGCGGGCATAACGGCGGCGGACGTCGGCTATATCAACCTGCACGGCACCGCCACGCCGCTGAACGATCGCATTGAGGCGCAGGTTATCCACGATCTCTTTGGCGACCGCGTGCCGTGCAGCTCCACGAAACATCTTACCGGCCACACGCTGGGCGCCGCGGGGATCACCGAGGCCGCCCTGAGCTGGCTGATCCTGACCCGAAGCCTGCCGCTGCCGCCGCAGGATTTTTCCCGCTACGCGCCGGACGACACCCTGCCCGCCTTCGGCCTACTGCACCAGAGCGCACCGCTGAATAAACCGGTGATCCTGTCAAACTCCTTCGCGTTTGGCGGCAACAACGCCAGCCTTCTGCTGGGGAGAGTATGATGCACTACTTACCTCCCGGGGATTATCTTCCTCACGACACGCCGATGCTGCTGCTTGAGAGCGTGGAAAGCGTCACCAATGACCGCGCCGTTTGCAGCGTGACGGTGAACGAACGGGGCGTTCTGGCCCCGTTCCTGGACGCGGACGGCAACCTGCCTGGCTGGTTTGCGCTGGAGCTGATGGCCCAGACCGTGGGCGTCTGGTCTGAATGGCACCGGATGCAAAAAGGGCTGCCGCACTGTGCGCTGGGCATGGTGCTGGGCGCGCGCGAGCTGGTGTGCGACGCAGGGCATTTTGCCGCAGGCAGCACGCTGACCATCACCATCGAACGTCTGATGCAGGATGAACGCTTTGGCAGCTTCGAGTGCACCATTCATGCGGATAGTGTCTCCCTCGCCACGGGCCGCGTGAACACCTTCCAGCCGAGCGAGGAAGAATTAACCACACTTTTCAACCAGGGAACACCATCATGAGATCCGTACTGGTCACTGGCGCCAGCAAAGGCATTGGCCGCGCTATCGCCCTTCAGCTTGCGGCGGACGGTTTCACCGTCGGCGTGCATTACCATCGTGATGAAGCGGGCGCGCAGGAGACGCTGGAAGCGATTGTCCAGGCAGGCGGCGCGGGCCGTTTACTCACCTTCGACGTGGGCAACCGCGAGCAGTGCCGCACGGTGCTGGAACAGGAGATCGCTGACCACGGCGCGTGGTATGGCGTGGTCAGTAACGCCGGTATTACCCGCGACGGCGCATTTCCTGCGCTCAGCGACGATGACTGGGACAGCGTGATCCACACCAATCTCGACAGTTTTTATAACGTCATTCATCCCTGCATTATGCCGATGATCGGCACCCGCAAGGGCGGGCGGATCATCACCCTGTCGTCGGTGTCAGGCATTATGGGCAACCGTGGGCAGGTGAACTACAGCGCGGCGAAAGCCGGGATCATCGGCGCCACCAAAGCGCTCGCCACCGAGCTGGCAAAACGCAAAATCACCGTCAACTGCATCGCGCCGGGGCTGATCGATACCGGCATGATCGAGATGGACGAAGCCGCACTGCACGCGGCGATGTCGATGATCCCGATGCAGCGTATGGGCCAGGCCGAGGAGGTCGCGGGGCTGGCGAGTTACCTGATGTCGGATAAAGCAGGCTATGTGACGCGTCAGGTGATTTCGATTAACGGAGGCATGCTATGACCCGCCGGGTAGTGATTACGGGCATGGGCGGCGTCACCGCGTTCGGCGAGGACTGGCCGACCATCTCGCGCCGTCTGCGCAAGTATGAAAATGCGGTGCGTACCATGACGGAGTGGCAGGCGTATGACGGCCTGCAAACCCTGCTCGCCGCGCCGATTGAAGACTTCACTCTCCCCGCTCACTATACCCGTAAGCGCATTCGCGCCATGGGCCGCGTGTCGCTGCTCTCTACCCGCGCCACCGAGCTGGCGCTGGAGCAGGCGGGACTAATCGACGACGCGGTGCTGACCAACGGTCAGACCGGCATCGCCTACGGCTCGTCGACCGGCAGCACCGGGCCGGTCAGCGAGTTTGCCTCTATGCTCACCGAAAAGCACACCCACAACATCACCGGCACCACTTATGTGCAGATGATGCCGCACACCACGGCGGTGAATACCGGGCTGTTCTTTGGCCTGCGCGGACGGGTGATCCCCACCTCGAGCGCCTGTACCTCTGGCAGCCAGGCGATTGGCTACGCCTGGGAAGCGATTCGTCACGGCTACCAGACGGTGATGGTGGCAGGCGGCGCGGAAGAGCTGTGCCCGTCGGAAGCGGCGGTTTTCGATACCCTGTTTGCCACCAGCCAGCGTAACGACGCGCCAAAAACCACGCCGTCGCCGTTTGACGTTCAGCGCGATGGCCTGGTGATTGGCGAAGGGGCGGGTACGCTGGTGCTGGAAGCGCTGGATCACGCCAGAGCGCGCGGAGCGACAATTTATGGCGAGATCGTGGGCTTTGCCACCAACTGCGATGCGGCGCACATCACCCAGCCCCAGCGTGAAACCATGCAGGTGTGTATGGAGCAGTCGCTGGCGATGGCGGGTCTTGGCCCTCAGGACATTGGCTACATTTCTGCCCACGGCACGGCAACCGATCGCGGGGATATCGCCGAGAGTCAGGCGACCGCCGCCATTTTCGGCGACAGCGTGCCCATCTCATCCTTAAAGAGTTATTTCGGTCATACCCTGGGTGCCTGCGGCGCGCTGGAAGCCTTGCTGAGTCTGCATATGATGCGGGAGGGCTGGTTCACGCCGACGCTCAATTTAAGACAACCGGATGAGCAATGCGGCGCTTTAGATTATATTATGGGGGAAACCCGCCCGATTGATTGCGAATTTATTCAGAGCAATAACTTTGCCTTTGGCGGCATCAATACCTCGATAATCATTAAACGCTGGGCGTAACTATGTACCAGTTTGTACTGGGAAAGATCTCCACCCTTAGCGCGGACCCGCTGGCGTCAACGCTCGCAGACATGGCACCTCAGGGTGCACGACACGCTTCCTGGCTTGCAGGCCGGACGCTGCTCGCCAGAACCTTATCCCCCTCGCCCCTTCCCGAGATAATTTACGGCGAGCAGGGAAAACCGGCCTTCGCTAACGGCCATCCGCTGTGGTTTAACCTGAGCCACAGCGGGGACGATATTGCCCTGCTGATGAGCGATGAAGGTGAAGTGGGCTGCGATATCGAAGTGATCCGCCCGCGGGAGAACTGGCAGGCGCTGGCAAATGCCGTTTTCAGCCTCACCGAACATGACGAGCTGGAACGTGAAGCGCCGGAAGAGCAGCTTTCCGCATTCTGGCGCATCTGGACACGCAAAGAGGCAATCGTCAAACAGCGTGGCGGCAGCGCGTGGCAGATAGTCAGCATTGACAGCACCGCCCAGTCGCTCCCGGTCAGTCAGCTACGCTTCGGCTCGCTGAGCCTGGCGGTCTGTACCCCTACGCCTTTCACCTTAACGGCGGAAGCGGTTACTTACTCCGGTATTCCTGCGGCATAAAAAACGGCCATGCCGGTTAAAACCAACATGGCCAATGTCCCGTTCACGTTGTTCTCGATCTTATTTTAAATTTTCCGGGAAGTTTGCAGGCAGCTCGCTGGCCGCGCAATTGATCACGCTATCGTCATTCGCACCGCAGTCACGCACGAAGGTGATGGTGGCAAATTCATCAATCACTTCGGTTGGATACGCTGGTCCGGCATCACGGTAGCTATTCATCAGCGGAATGTGATCGTTCTGGAAGCAGACGGTTTTTTCCGGATTATTCATGACCCAGCGCGGGAAGAAGATGGTGCCGTGGAACAGGCGGTCGCCCAGGTTCACGATCAAGCTCACGTCAGTACCGGTTGGCTCCGTCCAGGAAATTTTATAGATGCTCTCCCCAACACGGACGATGTAGGCCTGCTGATCTTTCACCCAACGGTTGCCAACCAGACCACTGTGAATACGGTAGTCCAGGGTGTTTTCGTTTTTAACGTAAATTTCGTAATTCCAGCCATTATCGTAGGTATATACAAGATGTTTGCCGACGAAGCCGCTTAAATCATGTTTATCGAAGGTGCTCATACGATGTCTCCTTTGTTTTGATGAGACGATCGTACCCCTTCAAAAAATGAATGAATAACGCTATGTTTGAATCAAATTCATCCAAAATTTAGATTAATTATGCACAAGACGACGCTCGAACAGTGGGCCTTGCTGGAGAGAGTCATCGAGGCTGGCAGCTTCGCTAAGGCGGCGGAAGAGACCTACCGCAGCCAGTCCTCGGTCAGCTATAACCTGTCGCTTTTGCAGGAGCGGCTGGGCGTGGCGCTCCTGATGACAGAGGGACGGCGTGCCGTGCTAACCCCGGCGGGTGAGCTGTTGCTGAATCAGGTTAAACCGCTGCTGAAAGCCTTCGCCTATGTTGAAACGCGCGCTGCGACCCTGCGCTGCGGGATGCGAACCCGTATCGACCTGATGGTAGACAGTATTTTTCCGCGTAGCCGGCTGTTCGCGATTTTGCGCCAGTTTCAGCAGCTGTACCCGCAAACGCAGGTGCGGCTTACCGAGGTTCTGGAAAACAGCCGCGCAGATGCGCTCAATGATGAAGCCGACGTGATGGTCTTAACCCGCCGCCAGGACATTACCGGCCTGGGCGAATGGCTGATGAATATCGATTTTGTTGCCGTCGCGCATCACGCGCACCCGCTGTTTTCGCTGGATACGCCGCTTAATGACGAGATGCTACGGCCGTGGCCGCGCATTCAGATCGCAGACAGCCAGCCCACCACTCACCCCACCGGGGAGTCGTGGACATTCTCCACTATCGATGCCGCGATCGAAGCGGTGATGTATCAGGTTGGATACGGCTGGTTACCGGAAGAACGCATTCAGACCCCGCTCCAGCAGGGCATCCTTAAAACGCTGCCGCTCAGCCACGGCGTACGTCGCGCCACGCCGCTGCACCTCATCGTCAAACGCTCCCTCAGCCCGCTGGACGAGCAGGTTGAGACGCTGTTGCGCCTTTTTAAGCAGGAGCCGTCATCGTCAACTGCTACGCTTTAAGTTTTGAACCATAAAACGACAAGGAGTGAACGATGAAAATCGATTTAACGGGGAAAGTAGCGCTGGTGACCGCGTCCACCGGCGGTATTGGGTTTGCCATCGCCCGCGGGCTGGCGGAGAGCGGTGCGGAAGTGATCGTAAACGGACGCAGCGTCGACTCGGTGAATAAAGGCATTCAGGCGCTACAGCAGGTGGTGCCTGGCGTACAGGTCCGTGCCGCCATCGCCGACCTGAGCTCGCAGGAGGGCGTTGACGAACTGCTCAGGGTCGCCACGCACGTCGATATTCTGGTGAATAACGCCGGGATCTATGGCCAGCAGGATTTTTATTCCACCGACGACGAGACCTGGGAACGCTACTGGCAAACCAACGTGATGTCCGGCGTGCGCCTCTCCCGTGCCCTATTGCCCGGCATGGTACAAAAGGGCTGGGGTCGGGTAGTGTTTATCTCGTCAGAATCGGCCTGCAATATTCCTGCGGATATGATCCACTATGGCGTGACAAAAACCGCCCAGCTCTCGCTGGCGCGCGGTCTGGCGAAGTTCGTGGCAGGCAGCGGCGTGACGGTGAACAGCGTACTGCCGGGCCCGACAATGTCGGACGGTTTTGCCGCGATGATGAAAGACGAAATCGAAAGAACCGGTAAATCGCTGGAGCAGCTGGCGAAAGCGTTCGTGATGGAGAATCGTCCCAGCTCGGTTATTCAGCGCGCCGCAACGGTAGAAGAAGTGGCGAATATGGTGGTGTATGTCTGTTCCATGCAGGCCTCCGCGACTTCCGGCGCGGCGCTGCGCGTTGACGGTGGCGTGGTGGATGACATAGTTTGACCCGTCAGGCCACAGGTTCAGGAAAAAATGCGGCCTGATATAAGGACTATGAAGGTAAAGCAGGTAAACTAGTGAACAGAATGTGTATTTCAGCTAAGACGTATTTATGACCAATATGATTGCCGACGAAGCCGTGGCGAAGTCCAGCGTGCTCTCTGTCTTTGACTTTGATGGTACGTTGACGCACCACGACAGTTTTATCCCGTTCCTGCGCTTTGCCTTTGGCAAGCGCTACTTTGCTGGCCGACTGGTGCGCATGGCCCTGCCTACGCTGCACTGTGTGCGCCGCAAGCTGACGCGAGATGAGCTGAAAGAGGTGTTGATCAAAACCTTCCTGACGGGGGTGGATGAACACTGGTTACGTCAGCAGGCGGAAGCCTTCTGTGAAAAATACTGGAACAAGCTGATGCGCCCGGAAGGTGTGCTGGCCGTCGCCAACGAGGTCAATTCCGGTGCGGAAGTGACGATTTGCTCTGCTTCCCCGGCGCTGGTATTGCAGCCGTGGGCCGATAAGCTCGGTATTAAGCTGATTGGCACGCAGCTGGAAGTGAAAGACGGCAAGCTGACCGGGCGGATCACCGGCCACAACTGCCGGTGTGCCCAGAAGGTGGCGAGGCTGGAGAAGGTGTATGGGGATTTGAACGCGTATCACCTGCGCGCCTGGGGCGACACGCGTGGCGACCACGAGTTGCTGGCGGCGGCGCAGGATCCACACTGGCGGCATTTTCATCATCCGAGCAAGCGCCGAAATTCACCAATTAAGGGTTAGGTGCGGCCCGGTGCCCTCACCCCGGCCCTCTCCCACAGGGAGAGGGAGAAAAGCGGTACATCAGGCCTCACGTTTTCCCGGGAACATCACGCTCGCAATAATCCCCAGCGCCAGTACCCCCAGCACCACAAACAGGCTTGCCGTGGCGCCGATGTTATAACCGTGATGCCAGAAGTGGTCGGTCGCATTCAGCCCCAGCTTGAACGCCACGAAGAACAGCAGTAACACCACCGCTTTCTCCAGATGCACCAGATACTGCTTCAGCGCTTCCAGCACAAAGTAGAGGGTACGCAGGCCGAGGATCGCGAACATCATTGCGCTGTAGATAATCAGCGGCTCACGGCTGACGGCAATGATTGCGGGTACGGAATCGAAGGCGAACATCACGTCGGACAGCTCCACCACCGCAACACAGAGCAGCAGCGGCGTCGCGTAGCGCTTCGCCTTCTTCACGCGGCCTACCATTACATCCTTGTTTTCAGGCTTCTCCAGTTCGGCATCCACCTCTTTCTGGGTCAGGATAAACGCATGGCTGCTGATTTTTGGCCACACCGGGTAGAAGCGTTTCACCAGGCGGTACGCCAGATGGTTGGAATAATCTTCTACTTCATCGCTCTCTTCATTGCGTTTCAGCATCATCACCGCCGTCCAGCCGACGACCAGCGCAAAAATGACCTCAACATACGGCCCCAGGCTCAGCAGGCTGGTGCCGATGGCAACAAAAATACCGCGGAACACAATCGCCCCGAGCACGCCCCAGTAGAGCACGCGGTGACGATATCTATCCGGCACGCCGAACCAGGCGAAGATCGCCATCATCACAAACAGGTTGTCGACGGAGAGCACCTCTTCCAGCGCATAGCCGGTCAGGAACAGACTGGCCATCTCCGCGCCGTGGTGCACGTATAAGAATCCGGCGAAGGCCATCGCCATCATGACCCAGAAGATGGACCACATAACCGCGCTTTTCAGCGAGATCGGTTTATCGTGACGGTGCATGAAGAGGTCGATAAACATCGCCCCAACGGCCATCACCACGAAGACAACAACGGTTTCCGTCGGGAAACCGAGATGAGCAGCAGACATAGACAACCCTTTTAAGAAGACAAAACACCATGCACACAATAAAAAGCGTGGGCCCGTTAAGGAGGCATCACGCTAAAAAATAAATATTAACCGTTCTTTTCAGCTGTGTAGAGACATTAAAGTTGTATCCTTTAACCTGAAAAAGACTTTAAAGTTGTAAAGTTTTAAAAAAACACATACAAAACATGATGCTAAGTGTGTATCACACGCTGTTCCAACATTATGCCTTGATGTTCTTGCAGGAACTGCAATTTACAGGAGGAAAAAGGTGTTTTTGTAGTTATCTGGCGTTACGTGACAGTGTTGGTCAGATACTTCCACCTCTTCAGAGTTAAAGTTTGATATATGGGAAAAAAAACGCTCCCGGACGGGAGCGTAAGCCAGTGACTTCGGCGTCAAATGAGGGTCTAACAAGTGGAGCTGCGGGTTAATTCTGGGTGATCTGACTGCGATGCTTATCAGCCTGCTGCTGGTGAACAACGGAAGACTGACCATTATTCGCCTTCTCATGTACAGCTGCGGCCTTCTCATGCTCGCTCATTTCAGAAAATGACTTTGCTGTTTCGTTGGTAGCTCCGGGTTTAGCTTTCATCATTTTTTTATGCATTTCAGCCATGTCCTGGTGGGCAGCAGAATTGCTGTTTTGCATCATGTCATGGGACATTGCGGCCTGATCGTGACTGCTCATATCCATCATTGTCATGCTGTCTCCCTGAATTGCACTTTTTTCAGCAGATGACTGCATCTGGTGGGCAGGTGCCTGTGCATTATTTACCTGGTCATGCATGTTCATTGTCTCTGCAGCCATGGCAGATGAAGCGGCAGCCATAATGGCAACAAATGATACGAGAATCTTTTTCATGGTTGGGTCTCCGGTGTTTACATACCCAAACAATCAATGGCTTATAACAGAGAAAGCAGTTGATCTCAGGGCGGGTTAATCATCACTCCAGGAACCAGGTGATTGTGTTATCACGCTGCTCCTGATTTATGAATAATTATAAAAAACCGCCTCTGTTTATCGCGTGACTGAATGATGACAATTTTGTCACCTTCCAGGTTTCTCCTGAACAACGGGATTAATCCATTAACAGGCGCACTTTGAACACAATTTCACGCCCCTGCTGTTCTGCTGACAGCTCGCCGCCGTGAGCATGAATGATCGACCTTGTAATTGATAATCCCAGCCCCGCGCCTTCCGTGTTGTAGAACCTTGATGAGTCTGCGCGATAGAACCGGTCAAACAAACGTTCCAGATTAGCGGGAACCTGGCCGGACATCGTATTCGTAATCATCACGTTCACACAGTCACTGTCACGCTCAAGGTGTATCGCTGTACAGGTGTTATCGGGAGAATACTTGATTGCATTGGAAAGCAGGTTACTGAAAGCACGTCGGAGCATATCGCTGTCTCCGGCAACAACGCCCTCTCCTTCAACCGTGATTGTCTTTCCTGTTTCGTCTGCCAGGGGCTCGAACAACTCACGTAATTCATTCAGTTCGGCTGCCAGATCCACATCATGTTTATCCAGCCGCAGCAGACCATGCTCTGAACGTGCCAGAAAAAGCATGTCACTGGTCATTCGTGACAACCTTTTCAGTTCTTCCAGGTTAGCGAATAAAATTTCGCGGTAATGCGAAACATCCCTTTCCTTAGCCAGTGCAAACTGCGTCTGCATCATCAGATTACTGACTGGTGTGCGCAGCTCATGCGCGATGTCAGACGAGAAATCTGACAGTTTCCGGAATGCCCCCTCCAGGCGATCAAACATATTATTGAACTCCTGCATGGTCTCAGAGATTTCCGGCGGAGCCAGATCGGGATTTAGACGCTGATCCAGGCTGTGTACGGTCATGGAGGAAGCCAGACTGGTCATTTCCCGTAGCGGTTTCAGACCAATACGTGTGGTCAGCCAGCCCAGAAAAACAGAAATAAAGACCAGACCGATATTGAACCAGAACAGCCAGGTACTGAGTTTGTCCATAAACAGGGTGTGATACCCAGTATCCGTGGCAACCGTAATGATGACATGTTTGCTTTTACCCTGTTCCGGCGTCACGGCAACCCGCCGCGAGATACTGCGGTACACGGTGTTATTTTCTTCCGTCTGGATCATATAGTCGAGAATATCACCCGACTTATTAAGCAGGACCGCTGGAACAACAGAATTTTTGGCATAGAGTTCAACAATTTTTTCATTTTCCATGTTTTTTATAGAAATGAATAAGCCATTGTGCCCCACCATCGCATCGTTTATTTTTTCTGATAATGACTTAATATCCGTTTTGTTCCTGAACGTCTCTGTTTTAAGAAACTCTTCGGTGAGCTGAAGTTTACCTGTCAGAAAATCGCGGTCCTGATTATCGAAATAGCCATTAAGGGTGCTAATCAGGATAAAACTTGATAACCACCATACCGTAAGCATCACCGCAGAAAAAATCAGGCTCAGGCGTGTGGTCAGGGAAATTTTGAACCTCACTCTTCTCTGATCTCCAGGACATATCCGGCACCGCGAACGGTATGGATCAGTTTTGGCTCAAAGTCATCATCAATTTTACTTCTCAGACGTCTCACGGCGACATCAATCACATTCGTATCACTGTCAAAATTCATGTTCCAGACCAGGGACGAGATAAGACTCCTGGGTAACACTTCTCCGGTGCGTTGCAGCAGCAACTCAAGCAGAACGTATTCTTTACCGGTGAGATGGATCTTCTTCCCCGAACGGATCACGGTCCGGCGCACCATATCAACGGTCATATCGGCGATGGTGCAGACTGTTGCGGCCTGCGAGCGTGCCCGGCGCAGTAGGGTTCTTACACGTGCAACCAGCTCCGTAAAATCAAAGGGCTTAATCAGGTAGTCATCTGCGCCAAGCTCCAGTCCTTTCACTTTGTCCCGCACGTTGTCCTTTGCGGTTAAAAACAGGACCGGTTCTTCGTGCCCGGACTCCCTCAGTGCGCTGATGATTTGCCACCCGTCGAGGAAAGGCAGCATCACGTCCAGTATTATCAAATCATACTGTCCCTTCGACGCGGCCCCGAGACCATCGCGGCCATTATTAAAGAGATCGGCCTGATAGCCTTCCTCAACCAGTCCCTGCTGCAGGTAACGACCTGTTTTTTGTTCGTCTTCAACGATTAAAATACGCTGCATGGTCAACTCGCTGATATGAAAGTAAAAATCTCACGCATGAGCTTTGGCTGTCCCCTAGCTGACCTGAGACGGAGCAAGCATTCCGAGCCACGCTACGGCGCCCAGAATGATAATCGCAACAACGAATTCTGTCAGGATGCTGTTTCGCATCAGGGCAACGCTGCGATCATAATTCCCTTCCCTGACCATAACTTCAAGCCGGGGACCCAGGTGAAACCGGTTTGCTGCAGCCAGAAGAAGCATCAGAACAAACAGAGCCGTCTTGGCAAGCAATATCCTCCCCCAGGAACTGTTGAATAAGGGAGTTAAGTTACCCTCAGCAATATACAGATAGTTGACCAGCGCACTCAGGATCAGGGCTACAACAATCACCGTTCCTGCCGTGGCAAATTTTGCCAGGGAGTCAGATATCACAATGACGCTCTGTGCATTATGCTCGTTTCTGCGCATCAGCAGGATAGCAAATGCAACCAGAGCACCTGTCCAGGCACCTGCAGCGCCGAGATGGGTCAGATCGCTCAGTAAATGGAGATAGTAATGCAGACCGTCATGCATAACGGCGTGTCCTCCCCAGGCAAGTGTAGCCAGCGCCACGCCCCCACTCATCGTCATCAGCAGGCAGGACAATACTCTCTTATTAGTGTAAAGGAACAAAGCACCGAGTGTGGTAAACAGGGCACAGAGCCTGACAATCCAGCTAATACCCACATCAGTTTCTTCTATCACCATCTCGATAACATGGATGGATAATTCTCTGAGGTCAGTTACTCCACTCATGGCATTAGATACCAGGAGCATATTAATGCCAGTAAGAATGATGCCTGTAACAACAGCAAAAGTTATAAACGACCTGAAATTAGTCAGGTTATAGGTTTCATGTCTGACACCGCTTATTCCATATATCTGAAAAAATGGCAATCCAAATATTACCATCAAATCCAGATAAAGAAGAAAACGAATAACAATCATAATCAGGTCGTTCATAATATTACTTCACTGTAAAGGTGTAATTACCGGTAATAGGGTGCGTATCTGAAGAAACCGCGCGCCAGTCAACACGATAAGTGCCAGCGGGTAAAGGCTCTCGCGGAATAATGACCATCGATTTAGGGTCAGCGCCTGGCGCCACTTTTGCCGCGACCGGCATCGGAGAATGTGATGACATGCCTTTCATACCCGTCATCGTTAATTTTGCACCTGAGAATTTCACGGTCAGATTTTCCGAGAAATTAAGCTGAATCTTTTCCGGGGCCGCTACGGCTGAATCAGCCTGTGGCACAGAGCTTTTTAATTCCGGATGGGCCATAGCAGAGAAAGCAACGCCCATAACGAGGCCACCTGTAAGAATGGCTTTATTTAAAATCGACATTTTATTTACCTGTTTAGTTGAGTGTTTTATATCAGTGCGTTAAAACCAGATTCTGGCTCCCGCCAGGAATACTACCTGATGGTCTTTCTCACCTTCTCTTTTCGCCATATCGGATGTTTTCCCGTAAAGTTGATTCCAGGAAACGCCTATATAGGGTGCAAACTCACGGCGTATTTCATAGCGCAGCCGGAGCCCCAGCTCTGTGTCAGTCAGTCCCCTGCCGCGACCCCGCGATTCATCATCCTGACTGTAGAAATTCACCTCATAGGATGGCTGGAGTATGAGCCGGTTAGTCAGTAAAACGTCGTATTCTCCTCCCAGACGAAGGGCTGCTTTTCCGCCATTACTGACAAAACCCGTAATTTCAGACTCAAAATTATAGAGTGCCAGCCCCTGAAAACCGACAGCAGCCCAGGTCCGGGCAGAAGCAGGTCTGAAATCCTGCCTGACACCCGCAACCAAATCCCACCATGGGCCAACCGCATGTCCCCAGAGTAACTGCGCTTCAGCCGCCTCCGTTTCCCCATTGCTTCGTTCACCTTCACTCTTTAGCCAAATCCGATCTGTGTCGCCTCCAATCCAGCTGTTAACACTCCAGCTGAAATTGTTGGTGTTATCCGACCGTTGCCATTCCAGTTGATCCAGCAGAACCAGATAATTAATCGCACTGTCGTGAATCGCATGCCCCTGTAAATTGCCGAATGCAGCCTTCCGGTCGGCATCGGTAACAGGCGGAATTGGCGTTCTGCTCTCAGTTACAATGGGCTCCATTGACGTCATCTCAGTGAAATTCTCATCTGCTGGCATCTGCATGGCAGACATGTCGTGCCCGGCGTGGGGATCTGCAGAGACGGAGCCCGCCGCAATAGAAAGCTGTGAGGTAAACAAACCGGCGACCAGAACAGGTATGGCCTTCAAATTTCTCTTCATTCGCATCATTCCTCCACCCGGACTTCACGAAACATTCCCATTTCCATGTGATAGAGCAAATGGCAGTGATACGCCCAGCGGCCAAGCGCATCTGCTGTCACTCTGTAACTGCGTTTTGTACCAGGGGGAACATCTATTGTGTGTTTACGAACCATGAAATTACCGTTTTCATCTTCCAGATCGCTCCACATACCATGCAGGTGAATGGGGTGAGTCATCATGGTATCGTTGATCAGCGTGATCCTGAGCCGCTCACCGTATTTCAGCAGCACCGGTGCGGCATCTGAAAACTTGATTCCGTTAAATGACCAGGCAAACTTTTCCATGTGGCCGGTTAAATGCAGTTCTATGGTACGGCCAGGTTCACGTCCGTCAGGATCCTCAAAGCGGCTTTTCAAATCCGCGTACGTGAGAACCTTTCTTCCGTTATTTCGAAGACCAATACCCGGATCATTTAACTTCGGAGAGACGCTCATCGCCTGCATATCAACCAGTGGGTTATCCGTTTCTGACGCAGGATGACTTTGCATACCCGGCATTCCGGCCATCCGGGAATGATCCATACCGGCCATGCTGCTGTGATCCATGGGCGCGGAGGATGTCCCGCTATCCGGAAGGTCAGCACCATCCATAGACATCATCTCTCCGCTGTTATCCATGCCTCCCATCTGGCTGTGGTCCATTCCTGCCATATCATGTCCCATTCCCCCCATACCCATATCTTCCATGGTCAACAGAGGACGGGGATCGAGGGGGGGAACGGCAGCACTTAACCCCTCTCTCGTGGCCAGTGTCCCTCGAGCGTAACCGGTCCTGTCCATGGATTGTGCGAAGATGGTATAGGCCTCACCCTGAGGCTCCACAATGACATCATAGGTTTCGGCAACGGCAATCCTGAATTCGTCAACGGTAACCGGGTTTACATACTGGCCATCTGCAGCCACGACCGTCATTTTCAGCCCGGGGATACGGATATCGAAATAGGTCATTGCCGAGCCGTTGATAAACCGTAAGCGTATCTTTTCACCGGGACGGAACAGTCCGGTCCAGTTTTTCAGCGGGGCCTGCCCGTTCATGAGATAGGTGTAGGTGTAGCCACTGACATCCGCGAGGTCAGTCGGATTCATTTTCATTTCAGCCCACATTTTCCGATCGGCAATGGTGGCTGACAGCCCCCTGGTATTCACGTCGCGGAAAAAAGAGCCAACGGTTGGTTTATTGAAATTGTAGTAATCCGACTGTTTTTTTAATTTTTTCAGCAGGCTGTGAGGATTTTCATCGGTCCAGTCAGACAACATGACCACATGCTCACGATCGTAAGTAAACGGTTCTGGCTCCCCGGCATCGATGATAATGGCACCGTATACCCCCTCCTGTTCCTGCAGACCGGAATGGCTGTGGTACCAGTAAGTCCCGTTCTGCTTAACCTTAAAGGTGTAAACGTAGGTATCATCAGGCTCTATGCCCATAAAACTCAGCCCCGGAACACCATCCATATTGGCCGGAAGAATAATGCCGTGCCAGTGAATGGACGTCTGTTCATTAAGACGGTTTTTGACCTTCAGGGTAATGGTGTCACCTTCTTTCCAGCGAAGAACGGGCCCCGGCAGGCCTCCATTGATTGTTTTGGCCTGACGCTCACTGCCCGTGATATTGACGGCCGTTTCACCAATGGTCAGGTCAAACTGAGTACCCTGCAGGGATGCGGCAACTGGCAGGCTCAGACTGGAACGCGCATTGAAACTCCATACGCCAAGACTTCCGGCTACGCCAGAGAGGGTTAACCCCTTCAGGAAAGTTCGTCGAGACGTTTTCAACAGCATGCGCATTCCCTTATTTAAAGTATGGTTACTGACAGAATTCGAGAACCGATTTAAATTAAATTACTGGTTCATCCACTTACAATGAAATGAATCTAGCACACCTTAAGAAACAAATTCATTACAATCGTGTAATGTACATAGCTGTATTACATTTACGTCATCTTCCCCACAGGTTGATTATTTTTATATATGATCATAAGGACATCTTTTATGTACCTCAGAAGGTAATTACACATGAATATATTAATCACGACCACTGCGTTTACAGCTTTATTTTGTGGGGCAGCTTTTGCTCAGTCCAGTGATATTGCCCATGAAGCACATCGATTTGTTAATAATGCCTCAGCCGTCAGTCATGTGAATTCCTCGACGCATGAAAACTTACCGGACAGGGTTAATAAAAACAACACGCCCTCATTCTCTGAAATGAATGAACATGAAAGGGCCATTGTTGCTCATTCATTTATGAACAACAGCGCGTCCTATGCGCATCAGAAAATGATTGAGGAACATAAAAAAATGCTGTCCGGCAGTGATGCAAATTCAAAGACCTCGTCTTCTTCTTTTAACGAACTGAATGCCGGAGAAAAAGCCGCTCTCGTGCATGAGCAGGTCAATAATGCCGGTGCGGAAGCACATCAGACGCAGGCAAGAAAGCTTCGCGGGCTGTATTCGACCAGGTAACTGCAGGCGGGTTAGTGCTTAGCGTCAGGTGCGCAGCAGGGCTTTACTGACGGGTTACGTAGCAGGACATGAGCCCCATATTGCTCTGCCGTAACCTGTTTCAGTCCCGTTAATCATCACCGTCGGGCTGGTCATACAGTTCCCAGAGCTTCAGGAGCAAACGGGAAACAAGATATGTTACAAAAATGACGACCATCAACGGTGCTCCCGATTAACTGACAGATGACACGCCTCCTGAAAACCCCTAGCATACGCCGCAGTGTTCATGCTAACGGCGAATTCCAGTAAATGTATTCTACCGATGTCGTAAAAGAAAATGCCTACCTTTCAGCCACCCGCTCGGGGCTGGAATCGAACGAGATCGCTACTCTTCAGCGCTCCTTGCCTTCCCGGTTTAATCTGCGGCATTTGAAAAAAAATGAATCATTAAAACTCGTACTGCAAAAGAAAGCGGGAAAATCACGTGTCGTGGCCTATAAATTTACGTCCGGTTCATTTAATTACACGGCGTATCGTATATCAGATAAAAAGTTCTATAACCTTTCCGATACTTCCGGGAAAGGCAGTCTCGATTATCCGTTACCGGCCACAGCAAGACTCAGTTCGCCTTTCAATCCTGCAAGACTTAACCCGGTATCGGGAAAAGTGAGTCCCCATAATGGCATTGATTATTCCATGCCCATGAACACGAAAATAGTCAGCGTCATCGACGGAAAAATCACCCGGGCCGAACACAACAGTACCATGGGATATTTTGTTGAAGTAACGGGAAAAGCCGGTGTTAAAACTCGCTATCTCCACCTCAATAAAATACTCGTTACTAAAGGGGCCAGGGTTACACGGGGAGGTGCTATTGCGTTATCCGGTAACAGCGGACGTTCATCCGGTCCTCATCTGCATTACGAGCTGGTCATCAATAACAACCCTGTTAACTCTCTGGCGTTCCGGGCAGCGGCACCCGCTGATAACAAACTCGAACAGCATGCCTTTGCGCATGCCAGAGACTACGAACGATACCTGGACTGATAACGGGACCGCGACGCGGCCCCGTCTGCCGGATTAATTTTTTTTATCGTTTTCACTTCCGTGATGTTGATGATCTCCATGCCCTCCGTGGCCGTGGAAAAGATGCATTAGCGGGCAGACCAGCAATAACAGATATGGCCAGTAACCTGCCACATGTGACCAGTGTTCGCGCAGGAGGGCAAATGCCGCGATCGCGGCGACAGCAATAAGCGCATAGGTGGTACTTTTCATACTGGACTCCTTCTGTTCGTAACTGACCCTTCACTCAGTGTTATTTCCCGAGCCTGACACTTTTCAGACGCAACGCATTCACAATGACGCTGACGGAGGAAAGAGCCATGGCCGCCGCCGCAATAACTGGCGACAGCAGTATTCCATACACAGGATAAAGCAGACCTGCAGCCACAGGCACGCCAAGTGCGTTGTAGATAAATGCAAAAAACAGATTCTGACGGATATTTTTCATGGTGATCTCTGACAGATGACGGGCCCTGTTCAGTATCATCAAGTCGCCTTTGAGAAGGGTGACTCCGGCACTTTCAATTGCCACATCTGTACCCGTTCCCATGGCTATACCCACGTCAGCCGCTGCCAGCGCCGGGGCATCATTCACACCGTCTCCGGCCATCGCAACCACATGGCCAGACTCTTTCAGTCGGGTTATCACTGCTTTTTTGCCATCCGGCAGAATTCCGGCTTCAACCTCATCTATTCCCAGTTTCCGTGCGACTGCTTCAGCAGTAAGCTGGTTATCCCCGGTGAGCATAACGATGCGGATCCCCGCCTGACGCAAAGCTTTAAGCGCATCCGGCGTGGTTGTTTTCACGGGATCCGAGATAGCTATCAGGCCTGCAAGGTCCCCGTCTGTGGCCACATAGATAACGGTAGCGCCTTCCATCCGCAACGTATCCGCAACGGCCTTTTGATTATCAATAACTATACTGTTTTCCTGCATAGCCAGTTCATTACCAATAACAACCCGTTGACCTTCGACATCGCCTGAGACACCTTTACCCGACGGTGCATCGAAATGAGTGACTGCGGGTATTGCGATCCCCTTTTCCTGTGCTGCTTTAACTACTGCCATACCCAGCGGATGCTGCGAGCCTTTTTCCACTGCGGCTGTTACACGCAAAAGAGATGTTTCCCCACCCGGATTGAGACTGATAATCCCTGTCACCGTAGGCGAACCTTCCGTGAGCGTGCCTGTTTTGTCGACAACCAGCGTGTCCACTTTTTCAAGACGCTCAAGGGCTTCGGCATTCCTGATTAACACCCCGGCCTGGGCTCCTTTGCCCACCCCCACCATTATCGACATCGGCGTGGCCAGCCCCAGCGCGCAGGGACAGGCAATAATCAGGACCGACACAGCCGCAATGAGACCGTGCGCCATCCTGGGCTCGGGCCCCCAGACAGACCAGATCACGAAAGCAACAACCGCGATAAGTATCACCAGAGGAACAAACCAGCCTGAAACGCTGTCAGCCATTCTCTGGATGGGGGCACGCGAACGCTGTGCATCAGCGACCATCTGAACAATTCGTGAGAGCATTGTTTCATCACCGACTTTCTCTGCACGGATGATGAGACTCCCTGTCTGATTAATGGTCCCCCCGATGACAGGGTCACCCTCCGTTTTGGTAACCGGCATAGATTCCCCGGTCACCATCGATTCATCAACGGTTGTTTTGCCTTCGATCACGATACCGTCGACCGGAATACTCTCTCCAGATCTGATGCGGAGCTTATCGCCAGGCAGGACATCTTCCGCATTAATATCCGTTTCATGACCGTCATGATCCAGCCGTCTGGCGGTTTTGGGGGCAAGGTTCAGAAGCGCAGTAATGGCGCCTGAGGTTTGTTCCCGTGCCCGCAGCTCAAGAACCTGTCCCAGCAGAACAAGCACCGTAATAACTGCTGCGGCTTCAAAATAAACGGCCACCAGGCCATCCATGTTTCTGAACGATGCAGGAAACCAGGAGGGGAAGACGGTTGCAATGACGCTGTAAACCCAGGCTACGCCGGTCCCCATTGCAACAAGGGTAAACATATTCAGGGAGCGGTTACGTAACGACATTCCGGCCCGGGCGAAGAATGGCCAGCCACACCACAACACGACAGGGGAGGCCAGAAGCAGCTGCAGCCATGTGTTGTACTGTGGCGGTACTGTATTCCTCAACTCGGGAAACAGATGAGATCCCATTTCGAGTACCAGAACCGGAAACGCCAGCAACAACCCCAGCCAGAAGCGTCTTGTCATGTCGTGAAGTTCATCACTCGGCCCCGTGGATGCCGTAGCTACGAGCGGCTCCAGTGCCATTCCACAGACAGGACAGCTTCCGGGACCACTGCGGCGTATCTCCGGGTGCATCGGACATGTCCACACACCTTCAGAATTCTCTTTTTCCGCCTGGTGGTGAGGCTGTTTTATCTGATCAGGGCTGACTTCGTGATGATCGTGGTGATGGTGATGGGAATGTTCACTGGCATCTTCGGTAAGATAACGATCGGGATGGGCTTTAAATTTACTCTCACAGCTGGCGGAGCAGAAATAAAGTTGATGGTCCTGGTATCGAATGCTGCTGTGCGCCCTGTCGGGCAGGATGGCCATCCCGCACACGGGATCTCTCACCTTATGCAATACGTGGCCCTCGTCCGGGGATAATGTCTGCTCAGAAGCAGTCTGGTTGTTGTGTTGCACTGCATTGTCATTTTTCACAGTAACTCTCCTTATGCATACCGAAGCATCTTCTGTCTTCAGGGTATGTCATGGATGCGATTACCACGAATATCGCCGGCACAGGAGTGCCTGCTACCGGCGTCCCGTTATCAGCCGTTCCGCTGACTATTCGATTCGCTGGAAGACTTTTTTACTTCCATCCGGTGAGAATGCGATAACATCGTAAGCCTCTTTTCGGGCTCCCATCTCCATTCCAGGACTTCCTGCTGGCATACCGGGGGTGGCGAGACCGTATATACCTGAACCAGACTGCATTGCCTTATGTATCGTTGTCGCAGGCACATGGCCTTCAATGATCAAATTACCGGCAACCGCGGAATGACAACTTCGCAGTCCTGCAGGAATAGCATGCTTTTCTTTCAGGGCTGACAGCGCCTGATCATTCATGACGTGAGTTCGTACTTCAAACCCGTCTTTTTCCATCGCCTTGCCCCACAGGGAACAACAGCCACAGTTTTCAGATTTGTACATATCAATCACTTTTTCACTCGCCATCGCGGGCAGTGAAAGGCCGAGAGCCAGCGCCATCAGAACCACTTTTTTCATACTCACCTCTGTATATTATCGATTTAAACCCTGACGTCAGGGTGAATCAGTAAAGAAGGACACCCACAGGGGGTGCCCTTTCAGGTTCAGGACACGCTTTTTTTATGTCTGCGCAGCCAGATTAATTTGTAGGCGGCAGGAATAATGAACAGGGACAGCAGCGGAGCCGTGATCATCCCACCAATCATGGGTGCCGCGATACGGCTCATGACTTCTGAACCTGCACCGGTTCCCCAGAGTATTGGCAGCAGACCCGCAATGATCACCGCCACGGTCATGGCTTTCGGCCGGACACGCAGTACGGCACCATGATAGAGGGCTTCATCAAGGCCTTCCGGTGTGAACGTCTCTTTACGGGACAATTCCGGGTGCGCTTCAATGGCATGACGCAGATACATCAGCATGACCACGCCAAACTCTGCTGCCACCCCGGCCAGAGCGATAAACCCCGTTCCGGTTGCGACAGACATATGGAAGCCCTGCCAGTACAGGAACCATATCCCGCCAACCAGGGCGAACGGCAGGCTCATCAGGATCAGCAGGGCTTCATCAACCCGGCGGAATGCCAGATACAACAGGATGAAGATGATCATCACCGTCATCGGCACCATCAGCTTCAGTTTCTTGTTGGCATGCTCAAGCAGTTCAAACTGTCCGGAGAATGACACGCTGGTACCCGGTCTCAGTTTCACTTTCTGACTGATCGCCGTTTTAATGTCATTAACCACCGACACCATATCCCTGCCGCGCGCGTCAATGTAAATCCAGCTGGCTGGACGGGCATTTTCCGTTTTCAGCATAGTCGGCCCGGAAACGACCTTAATATCCGCAACATCGCCCAGCGTGATCTGCTGCTTCATCGGGGTCAGGATCGGCATCTGTTTCAGGGCCTGCGGGCTGTTCCGGTAATCCTGCGGATAGCGGATATTAATCGGGTACCGGGCCACGCCTTCAACCGTTTCCCCTACCGTCGCGCCGCCGATGGCTGATGAGATGAACAGCTGCACATCGCCCACCGTCATTCCGTAGCGGGAGGCTTTTTCCCGGTTGATATCCACATCAATGTAGCGCCCGCCTTCCAGTCGCTCTGCGAGAGCAGACACTACGCCGGGTACGGTTTTGGCGACCGCTTCGATACTCTGCGCCGTTGCATCGATATCGGACAGAACCGTTCCGGACACCTTGATACCTATCGGGCTTTTGATCCCGGTTGAGAGCATATCAATACGGTTACGGATTGGCGGCACCCAGAGGTTTGCCAGCCCCGGTAAACGGACGGTCCTGTCGAGTTCTTCAATAATCTTGTCAATCGTCATGCCTGGACGCCACTGATCCTCAGGTTTGAGCTGGATCGTGGTTTCAACCATTTCGAGCGGTGCGGAATCCGTGGCGGTCTCTGCTTTACCGGTCTTGCCAAATACAGAGGCCACTTCAGGAACGCTTTTGATTAACTTGTCCGTCGTCTGCAGGAGCGCTGCAGCTTCAGCCGGAGAGACACCCGGCAGGGTCGACGGCATATACAACAGGTCGCCCTCGTTAATCTTCGGCAGAAACTCACCGCCCACCTGGCTCAGCGGCCAGATAACGGTGAAAATGGACAAGGCCGCAACCAGCAGGGTTGTTTTTGGCCAGTGGAGAACCCGCAACAGCAATGGATGATACGCTTTGATCAGTACCCGGTTCAGGGGGTTACTGGTCTCTGCAGGAATTTTCCCCCGGATCCAGAATCCCATCAGAATCGGAATGACGATGATGGCCAGCGCGGCCGCGCCCGCCATGGAGTACGTTTTCGTGAATGCCAGCGGGCCAAACAGACGTCCTTCCTGACCTTCCAGGGTAAAGATAGGAATAAAGGACAGGGTGATGATCAGCAGGCTGATAAACAGTGCGGGTCCCACTTCAACGGAGGCATCGGTAATCACCTTCCAGCGGGTGGCGTTGTCAATCTGCTCACCCGGATGCTGATGATCCCACTCCTCAAGCCGCTTATGCGCATTCTCAATCATCACAATGGCGGCATCCACCATCGCACCGACGGCAATCGCTATCCCTCCCAGCGACATGATATTGGCGTTCAGTCCCTGGAAGTGCATGACGATAAAGGCGATACACAGACCAAGCGGCAGAGAGATAATCGCCACCAGGGCAGAACGTACGTGCCACAGGAACAGGGCACAGACGATGGCCACCACGATAAACTCTTCCAGAAGTTTGGAACTGAGGTTATCAATCGCCCGGTCGATGAGCTGGCTGCGATCGTAGGTGGTCACGATTTCAACGCCTTCCGGCAGGCTGGCCTTCAGCGTCTCAAGTTTATCCCTCACTGCCGTGATAACGTCGCGTGCATTTTTACCCGACCGCAGGATCACCACGCCGCCAGCGACTTCGCCCTGGCCGTTCAGCTCGGCAATACCACGCCGCATTTCAGGCCCGGTCTGCACGCGGGCAACATCCCGCAGATAAACCGGCACGCCGTTCTCGCCTGTTTTCAGGACGATGTTATTAAAATCATCAATGCTCTGAAGATAACCGCTGGCACGGACCATATACTCAGCTTCGGCCATTTCAACGGATGAGCCACCGGCCTCCTGGTTAGACGATTCAAGGGCCTGTTTCACTTCGGGCAGGCTGATACCATACTGAGACAATTTTACCGGATTGACCTGAATCTGGTACTGTTTCACCACGCCGCCAACCGAAGCGACCTCAGCCACGTTCGGGATGGTTTTCAGCTCAAATTTCAGGAACCAGTCCTGCAGAGAACGCAGTTCTGAAAGGTCGTGTTTTCCGCTGCGATCGACAAGGGCATATTCAAATATCCAGCCCACCCCCGTGGCGTCCGGACCGATTTCAGAACTCACACCGGCGGGCAGTTTTCCCTGTACCTGGTTCAGGTACTCCAGCACGCGGGAACGGGCCCAGTACAGATCGGTGCCGTCTTCAAAAATGACATACACATACGAATCACCGAACTGTGAAAAACCACGCACGGTTTTTGCGCCAGGCACGGACAGCATGGTGGTGGTAAGTGGATAGGTGACCTGGTTTTCTACAATCTGCGGGGCCTGGCCGGGATAGCTGGTTTTGATAATGACCTGCACATCTGACAGGTCAGGCAAGGCATCGACAGGCGTGTTAATAATCGTCCATGTGCCCCAGATGCTGAGAAACAGGGCCCCCATCATGACCAGGAAACGGTTGGCGACAGAGCGCCGGATAATCCATTCAATCATCGTCGTCTCCTCAGTGCCCTGAATGCATATTTACAGGCTGGTCAGACATTGCTGGCATACTGCTTTCTGTTTTTTCAGGGTGGCGCATACGTTCCAGTGCGCCCGTAATATTGGCTTCAGAGTCAATGAGGAACAGGCCACTGACCACCACGGTATCGCCTTCATTCAGGCCGGAGCCGATGCCGGACTGTTGCTGTGACTCATGCAGAACGTGGATCTGTTTCGGCACAAACTTGCCTTCATCATCAACAGTAATCACGCGCTGTTCTTTGCCGGTATCGATAACGGCCTGGCTTGGTATCAGCAGCATCTCCTGGCTTCTGGTATTCAGTTTCAGATAGGCATTCATGCCCGGCTTGAGAAACTCATCCTTATTAGAAACCTGGAGACGGACCTGAAGCGTACGGGTTGTCTGATCCACGCTGGGAAGAATATTCCATTTTTCGACATGGAATGTTTTATCCGGATAAGCCGGTACCGAAATTTCAAACTGCGACGTATCTTTCAGCAGATAGGCGATAGATTCTGGCACTGCAGCGCTGATCCAGACCGGGTCCATTCCCTGAATCTGAGCCACCACCTTATCTTTCGAAATATTCATGCCGGTGCGCAGGTCAAATGCAGTAATGACACCATCAATAGGTGCTTTAATGGTAAAACGGGTCTGAATGCTCCGGGTAGAACGCAGTCTCTGAATATCCTCTTCCGGCATACCTGCCAGGCGAAGCCGTTCCAGAACGCCTTTAATTTGCGTGGAAGTACCACCGGTGCTGGATAACAGAAGGAATTCACTCTGTGCTTCCACCCAGTCCGGAATGGTAATATCGATAAGTGGCGTCCCCTTCTTCACATGATCGCCAATCGTCATGGGGTAGACTTTTTCGACAAACCCGTCAGAACGCGCCTGCACAATAACAAACTGATACTCGTTATAGCTGACATTAGCCGGGATTGTCTGAGAATAATTCAGCATTCCTCGCGTGACTTTTTGCGTTTTTAATCCCAGATTCTGAACCTGGGTTGGGTCGATACGGATCCCGCCACTGCTTTTATCGCCACTGTCATCAGCATATTTTGGCACCAGGTCCATATCCATAAAGGGCGATTTTCCGGGTTTATCAAATTTGGTATCCGGTTTCATTGGGTCATACCAGAAAAGCACCTTTCGTTCCGGTGCCTTTTGTTCTGTTTTTTCTGTCTTTTGTGCTGAGTTTACATACTGCCAGGCAGTAACCGATATCAGCCCCCCTGCTATGAGGCTGCTGATAATTATTGCAGCATATTTTATCTTTAAAGAAGCCATACAATTTTCCGCTAAAAAATCAAAACACCTGGCATATGCGCCTGACGGTTAACTCACACATATACCTATGTGAATGTACAGGCGCACAGGATGTAATCGCTCCGGACAGCCAATCAGGACTGCGTCACGTTAATGCTTTTGAGTAAGGAGATATTGCCCTGCTGAATAAACGAGAAATCGACATGGTTGCCTGTTTTCAGGGCATTAATAGCATCGTCTGCATTAACAAAAGTAAAGCGCATGGTCATTGCAGGCCAGCCCACCGCTGGAATTGCTTCATGCGAAATGGTGATTTTCTTAGTATTCATATCAATGTCTTTAACGACACCGGTGCCCTTGATAACTTGCTGTACCGAAGCATCACTGGCAGTATTCATATCGCCATGCTGATGTGTTTCAGCATGAAGACCGGCAGAAAACATGACAGAGAAGGCACCAAATAAAACGGCTTTAAGTGAATTACGCATTTTAATTTCCTGATTAATTAAATAAATTTACTCTACCCAACCGCCACCCAGCGCGGTAAACAGATTAATTTCGTTAACCTGCCGGGAATAGGTAAGATCGAGAATGGTTTGCTGGGTAGCGAAGAGGGAACGTTCTGCATCCAGCACTTCGATGTAACTGACAGCACCACTTGCATACAATCCTCTGGCACGCTGGAGAGTTATCTGAAGTGAATCAAGATAACGCTGCTGTGACTCAAGTTGCTGGCTAAGGCTGTCGCGCAGCGCAAGCGTGTCGGAAACATCCTTAAAGGCTGACTGAATTTTTTGTTCGTAATTAACCACCGACTGTTGCTGGCGAATTTCAGCCAGCTTCAGATTGGCTTTATTCCTGCCAGCATTAAATATAGGAATTTCAATTTTAGGGATAAAATTCCACATTCCACTTCCTGACGTAAACAGGCTGGACAGCTCCGTACTGCTTGCGGAAAGACCACTGGTCAGGGTAATTGAGGGGAAAAAGGCCGCTCGCGCTGCGCCAATATTGGCTTCAGCCGCTTTCAGCTGATATTCCGCTTCCATAATATCCGGTCGCTGCAGCAAAATTTGTGAAGACAGATTTGGTGGCAATTTTACTGGGGCTATCTCCCCGCCTTTCATCCCTTTTTCTGACGGAAGTGCGCGGTACGTTCCCAGCACCAGTTGCAGGGCATTGTTTGCCTGAGCCAGATCGCCTTCTCGTTTGGCTATTTCGGCGCGGGTACTTTCGATTTGTCCTCGCGCCTGTTCAAGTGCCAGAACGTTCGTACTCCCGGTCACGAGCTGCTGCTCAACGAAAGCATAGGACTGTTGATAATTTTTCAGCGTTTCCCGCGCAATACGAAGTTGTTCGTACGCCAGTTGCTGGCTGAAATAGCTTTGTGAAACGTTGGATACCAGCAGGATGTGTACGGCCCGACGGGCTTCTTCGCTGGCAAAGTAGTTCTGGCGATCAGCATCACTCATGTTCTTAAGTTTGCCGAAAAAATCGAGCTCATAGCTGAGCTCCAGTCTCGCGTCGTACTCCTGTGTGGTCGGCTTGTCACCTTTCAGACCACCGCTGTATGTTATCCCGGATGAGGCATTCAGCTGGGGATAACGATCTGCATCCGTGACGTTGAACTGGGCTCGGGCCTCTTCAACCTTCAGGGCAGCCATTCTCAAATCACGGTTATTAGTCAGAGCTTCACCGATCAACCGGGTAACCTGGGGATCGACAAAAAAGTTACGCCAGCCCGTATCCTGATAGCCATTTACCGCTGGCGTCAGGCTGTTATGGGACAGTGAAAACTGCTGGGGTACCGGTGCTGCGGGCCGCTGATATTCAGGCGCAAGCGACACGCAGCCTGCCAGGATGAATATCGTGCTAATGCTGAGTAATTTTAATTTGAACATAACGCTTCTCGTCCAGGCAGACCTGGTAAATGGTTCAAATGAAGTCCAGAGTATTGATAGGGGTACTTTACCTAACGCTCTCTGTTTGCCGGGTGACAGGATAATGACAATGTTGTCATTTTTGCTGTAATCCGTTGATAACGATCGTGGGCGCAATAGAATGACATTAGCAGCCAGCCGGGGAGCAAGATGAAAATATTGATCGTCGAAGACGAAATTAAAACAGGTGAATATCTCAGCAAAGGGCTTACAGAGGCAGGGTTCGTAGTGGATCACGCTGATAATGGTCTTACCGGATATCATCTCGCCATGACAGCCGAGTATGATTTAGTCATTCTGGATATCATGCTACCTGATGTGAACGGCTGGGATATCATCCGCATGCTGCGCACTGCCGGAAAGGGTATGCCGGTCTTACTGCTGACAGCCCTCGGCACGATCGAACATAGGGTCAAAGGACTGGAACTGGGTGCGGACGATTATCTGGTTAAACCCTTTGCGTTTGCCGAACTGCTCGCCCGGGTGAGAACCCTTCTGAGGCGGGGAAACACGATGATCACGGAAAGCCAGTTTAAGGTGGCTGACCTCTCGATTGATCTCGTATCCAGAAAAGTCAGTCGCGCCGGAAACCGCATTGTGCTCACCAGTAAAGAGTTCAGCCTGCTGGAATTCTTCATTCGCCATCAGGGAGAGGTTCTTCCCCGCTCCCTGATTGCCTCTCAGGTCTGGGACATGAATTTTGACAGCGACACTAATGCGATCGATGTCGCAGTAAAGCGACTCCGCGCTAAAATAGACAACGATTACGAGACAAAGCTGATCCAGACAGTCCGGGGCGTGGGCTACATGCTGGAGGTCCCGGATGCATAGCAAACCTTCCAGACGCCCTTTCTCACTCGCTCTGCGGCTGACCTTTTTTATCAGCCTGTCCACGATACTGGCTTTTATCGCATTCACCTGGTTTATGCTGCATTCTGTTGAAAATCATTTTGCCGAGCAGGATGTCAGCGATCTTCAACAAATCAGCACCACACTGAACCGTATACTGCAGTCCCCGGTGGATCCGGATGATAAAAAAATAAGCAAAATAAAGGAATCAATTGCCAGCTACCGCAACGTTGCCCTTTTGCTCCTCAATCCCAGGGGGGAAGTGCTCTTTAGCTCAGCTCAGGGGGCGGCACTACGCCCGGCAGTGAATTCAGCAGATTTTAGCGAGCACAGCCGCGCACGGGATGTCTTTCTCTGGACGGTGGAGGATCCTGCGGGACCGATGGATACCGGGTCCGAAATGAAGATGGAAACATACAGGATTATCGCCTCCTCTGGTCAGGCGATATTTCAGGGCAAACAGCAGAACTATGTCATGCTGACTGGCCTATCCATTAATTTCCATCTCCATTACCTCGATGCGCTGAAAAAGAACCTGATTGCGATTGCCGTCGTGATAAGCCTGTTGATTGTTCTGATCATTCGAATCGCTGTCCGTCAGGGGCACCTGCCCCTTCGTAATGTCAGCAATGCCATTAAAAACATCACCTCCGAGAATCTTGATGCGCGACTGGAACCGACACGCGTTCCCATTGAGCTGGAGCAACTGGTTATCTCGTTCAATCATATGATTGGAAAGATTGAGGATGTCTTTACCCGCCAGGCCAATTTCTCTGCCGATATCGCGCATGAGATCAGAACGCCCATCACCAATCTGGTGACGCAGACTGAAATCGCACTGAGTCAGGATCGAACACAGAGGGAACTTGAGGATGTCCTCTATTCCAGTCTTGAAGAGTATAACCGGATGACCAAAATGGTCAGCGATATGCTGTTCCTGGCACAGGCAGATAATAATCAGCTGATACCTGACAGGGTCATGTTTGACCTCAGAGCGGAAGTCATGAAAGTCTTCGAGTTTTTCGAAGCCTGGGCCGAAGAACGCAATATCACGCTCAAATTTAACGGGATGCCCTGCCTGGTTGAGGGAGATCCACAAATGTTCAGAAGGGCGATCAATAATCTGTTATCCAATGCCCTGCGTTATACCCCGGAGGGACAGGCAATCACCGTCTCAATAAGAGAGCAGGAGAGCTTTTTTGACCTTGTGATTGAAAATCCGGGGAAACCAATCCCTGAAGAGCATTTATCAAGGTTGTTTGACCGTTTTTATCGGGTGGATCCGTCCAGACAACGAAAAGGAGAAGGCAGCGGCATCGGCCTTGCGATTGTGAAGTCAATCGTGGAAGCACATCACGGAAGAGTGCAGGTGGAATCGGACGTACACTCAACGCGTTTTATCTTATCCGTGCCCAGACTGGAGAAAATGATTCCGGACACCCAGTGCTGGGAATAAAGATTTAAATGACAAAGATGTCATTAGCCTGTCATGCAGCAAACAGAAGCCATTCGATATAATTAGTGCAACTTATCAGGAAGGCTGGATTGCTTTATCAATATCCGGCGTCAGTGGACGCCAGGAAATGAATATCCAGTCCCCTCCCGGAGAAATAAACACTTCCGAACCTGTTTCAGTTATGGAACTGAAAACACCGGTTGTACTCCCCCGGACATCACTAATTAAGAAATGGAGAGTTATCATGAAAAATATCGTATTAGCATCCTTGCTGGGCTTTGGCTTAATTTCTTCGGCCTGGGCCACTGAAACCGTGAATATCCATGAGCGGGTCAACAATGCACAGGCACCTGCTCACCAGATGCAGTCTGCTGCGGCTCCTGTCGGGATCCAGGGGACTGCACCTCGTATGGCCGGTATGGACCAGCATGAACAGGCCATTATTGCTCATGAAACCATGACGAACGGGTCGGCGGATGCGCACCAGAAAATGGTGGAAAGTCATCAGAGGATGATGGGAAGTCAGACCGTTTCCCCTACCGGGCCGTCGAAGTCATTAGCGGCAATGAATGAGCATGAAAGAGCTGCAGTTGCCCATGAATTTATGAATAACGGTCAGTCTGGCCCACATCAGGCCATGGCCGAAGCGCATCGTCGCATGCTCAGTGCAGGCTGACGGCGAGGGAAGTATCTGTGCTGTCCTTATTTCCTTGATAGATTTTTCCGTAACCGGATATATGGCAACATCTTTGCCCCCTACAGGGGGCATTTTTATCAGATTCTGCTACAGTTAACGGGCATCAACGCTAAAAGGATATTTTTTATGAAAGCCAGAAACACTTTATTTGCAGTATTAATGTTATCCCTGCCAGCGATTTCAGCAGAACATTCAGAAATGAAAATGACTGATATGTCTACCTCGGCTTCGTCACAGGAATATATGGCTGGCATGAAAGACATGCATGACAAAATGATGGCTGCCGTAAATGAGTCCGATCCCGACAAGGCTTTTGCGAAAGGCATGGTAGCGCACCATGAAGGGGCAATAGCAATGGCTGAGACCGAGCTCAAATACGGAAAAGATCCGAAAATGAGAAAGCTCGCGCAGGACATCATTAAAGCTCAAAAAGGTGAAATTGAGCAGATGAATAAATGGCTTGATAGTCAAAAGTAAACATTGTAGAAATGTCACGACAAGCGTGATTTTACATCGTTCCTGGGCGCGGGAGTCGGTTAATCTTTATATAATTCAAACCCGATTAATTTCGGGTTTTTACTACTCTGTACTCCGGTCCTTTGTTGAGGACCGGAATATATGCACCTGAGATGCTTATTTAATACATTATCTCGTCATGGATACAATGTCGCTCAGGATCTCAACCAGCTCGCTTCTCTCCTGCGTTCCGTCATGATAGGTTGATCTTGAGATGATTCTTTCTGATGTCATCTGAGGCCAGAATTTATCTAGTACATTATCGGGTTTCATTCCCACAGCCCGGCCGATTATTTTTTTAGCGTCACAGGTGTCCGTAAACGTGACGGCTACACCAGTAATTTCCTCGATAAGATCCGGGCACAGATAGTTTTCTATCTCACGTTTGCGCGTAGCGAAAAATACCTTACCGGCCTCCTCTACTTCTTTT
Organism: Enterobacter sp. MGH119; assembly: GCF_001037675.1. NCBI lineage: Bacteria > Pseudomonadati > Pseudomonadota > Gammaproteobacteria > Enterobacterales > Enterobacteriaceae > Enterobacter > Enterobacter sp. MGH119. The sequence goes on from NZ_KQ089933.1 coordinate 199,145, forward strand.
TTACGCTTCTGGATGGACAGAACCTGTGCAGGGTCTCCCCCAATATCGGAGTCCAGAAATACGCACCAGGGAAGCCCCAGATCTTTGGCCAGATTCAATGTAACCCAGTGTTTGACGCTACCACACCCTCCTATGAGGACTGGCACTATTTTCACGTCCTCCAGAGAGGCTGGCAGCGCACCTGACTGTTTTAATGAACTGGCCGCATGCCTCAGGAAAGTAACATCCGACTTTCCCTCTACCAGAACAATCCCCTGCGCCCTTTCCATACCGGTCTCTGGCAGCACCCCCAGGCTTTCAGTGGCTTCCTTCAGCACTGCGTCATCCGGCATTTTTACTACGGGTTCACCCGCCTCATTTCGGGTAACATAACGTACGCCTTCGACAGGGATTAATCCGGCCAGCGCCGGGACATGGGTGGTGACGATAATCTGACGGTGCGGCTGGCCTGCCAGTGCCAGTAACGCTTTCATCAGCATCATCTGATAGTTCGGATGCTGTGACGTTTCAGGCTCCTCTATGGCATAAATCACATTTCTGGGCGTCCCCGCGACATTCTTTTCAGCCTCAGCCCGAAAAAAATTCAACAGGATAAGCCTCCTTATCCCGCTGCCGCGCTTATTGATGGGGATGCCATTTTCCCCGTCCAGGGTGAAATTGAAGGTCCACTTGGGTTTCTCCTTAAATCGTGGAGTCAGTTCACTGGCGAGTTCGGGGGCCATTTCACGTAATTTATCCAGCGTTCTCTGTGCGACATCCAGGACGCTGTCCTGAATCTCATTTTCCAGCGCTGTAATTTTGTCCTGCAGCGCAGCCTGAGCGTCTTTTACGGCCTGCTGTAAGGGGTTTTTAGCTTCGGAATCCCCGTCGCTGCTTTCCCTGTCGGCTTTGAAAATCGCATACGTGGGCAGCAAATCGAGGATCTTACCCCATAATGATTTTGTGTCGGTTCCGAACTCTTTATCGACATCCAGCATAATTTCCGAACAGGTATAGGGGGCTGCGGCTTCCCTGATGGCCTGACGCCATAACGATGCAGTGCGTTTATCCGCCACATTTTTTTCAACTTCTTTTCCCACCGCCTTGAGCTCAGAAATTTTCATGCCCAGTAAATTTCTCAGGGGCTCCTCATCCGGGTGGATGCAGCGGATGCAGGTCTGCTCCGGTTTTCCTGAGGTCGTTGCTTTAAACGTTTTGACGATTTCAAAATTGCCGTCCTCATTCAGCAGATGTTCTGAGGCGAGCGTGGTCTGCACCCTGTCGTCGATCATGATAAAATCGGGCAGGTCATCAAATTCACAGGCTATTTCAAAACGGCCGTCCCCTTCTCTTAGGCTGAAACAGTTCATGTCATTCTTGTCAGCCTTCATTCCTTCTGTTTCAAAAAAAATAGCCAGCGCTTCCAGAAGCGTTGATTTCCCAAAGTCATTACGACCGACAATACCCGTCATGCTTTCATCAATAATGATTTCAGTAGAGTTTCTGTAGCCTCTGAAGTTTTTCAGTTTTAATTTTCTGAGCCGCATATGAAGTCCTGTGTGTAAGAAAGCGTTTTGCTGCAACCTGAATACAAAATATATTTTCAAATGCCTGCCAACAAGCAGGGATAACCGTTATTCAGAATATCTTAACGACATTTCGGGATTATGATCTGGTCGCGCTTTCAGAACTTTACTGCCCCTCAAAACACCGGAAACTAACTTGTGGTTGGTTACATGGCAAAGTTAAAACTCCAGAATCACGGGTAATGATTTCAATGCTTATTATATTTTTTGGAATTGACTCATGAGCTTTATAATTTAAATGATAATAATAACCATTCTTTTATGCGTAATATTTGCTACTGACACTGATGAATTTAAAAGAAGATAGATTTTCATTTACGGATTATTTCCTAAATTCATCGATAATGTGATCGACATAAAATTTTCACTGAAGAATGAAGAGATAATTTAAGGCCGAGCGAAATAGCTCAAAATGGTGTATTTAACATAACAGAAGAAATGAAAGGCTCTATCGCAACCTGATACTTCAGGCCGCTAAGGGGTTAATCTTGTTGAAGAAAAATTAGACCGGGAAGCGCCAGGCGTCACCATTTCTCCCGCCTGGCTGGAAGTGAAGAATAATTGTGCATAGCTCCGTATTCGGGCTTTGCATCTGACAATGGTTCCCTGGATGAAAGTACGATCTCCACTCCAAGGACGCTGAACACCCTAAACAAACGCTCAAAACCCGCACTTGCAGGGTTGGCCTCTAGTCGGGCATAAGTTTGCTGTGTTATACCCAAACGTTCAGAAACATCTTTTTGCGTCAGTCCATTGGCTTTGCGAAAGCCGATTAAAACAGGACGTAACTGATTCAAAGTCTTCAAAGCGTATTGAGTGTTCATAAGTGACCTTCCGTATCGACGAGTTAACAAGCATAACGCAGGGATTTACAGCATATAGGCTGTAATGCTCATTAACAGACTATAGGCTGTAATACGAATCCTGCCAAGATGCGGCATCTTTCAAATACAAGGCCGTATTGGGTAAGCAGTACACCGTTATATAGCACCCCTTGCCCCTTTGCTGGAGAGGGACCCACGTGATCGCAGGTCTTTTAGACGTTGTTGCTAACCGGCATCATACACAGGTGGTAACCCCCAGGGAAACTCTATGAGTGATAATTTATTCCTGCCCCAGTCAAAATATAAAACCTTATCTAACTAGCTTTCTTAGTATTTTATAAATGAAGTGAAATTAGCGAAGAAGTTTTACATTGTAAAGTGAGCAAAAATATTTACCATTCAACTGGCAAAATTTACAATCTGCAGCCCTTAGCCTGAGAAAATGCACATTAACAGAATAATCATCAAGTCCGATAGAGGCATAACTTACGTCCTCAAAAATATCAGAAATAAATGAGTTGAAATTACAAAAATTAACTTCACTTAACATCTTGAACACCGCAGAAATATATCTATCATGCATTATCTTGACTTCGATAACCTTAGATAAACTTGAATGCGACTTACATTTGAAGAGATCAAAGAGAAAGTAAATCAGCATATTTTTATTGTCCGAAATCCATTTTAAAATTTTATTACGTGCACATGGTAATATATACACTGGATTTTTGAAAGGGTTTGAAACGTCAACCACAAGGGAACAATAACCATGAGGATTTATTCCACTTATAATTAAGTCACTAAGTCCTTTCACTGCATTCAAATAGTTATCAAAACAAACCTCATATAAACTGGTACTATGAACTGCACATTTAGATTCAAACAACCATCTATGACGCAGATAACCAATGCCTTTAGAGTGTATATCTTCAACAATACATTTGTGACAGTAACGAATGTTTGAGATGTTTACCAATGGATATGAATTAGTTATGTGAAAATTTTTCCGACAGGCATCTTCAACAGCGTTAAAATACCCGTAAACACCAGAAGATAACGACACTATATTGGAAGTTAGTATATAACCATTTCTAGTGGCAAGAATGTCATATATATCCTGCAAGCTATGCAATTTGTACATATCAATCAGTTCGAAACGAGGAAAGGCATCGTACCTTAGTGCGCCATGCTTTGATATTATGTTCCTGCAATTGGATAAGTTATACATTATCTGTGAACGCAGAAGAAAACTGTGCCACAATTCATTTTCGTAAACCATATAACTCCCTCTTATTTAATTAGTTCCATTTTTCTGAGAAGTATCATTGTCATTGGTAGTTTATCTCTGTATTTCAAAAGCCAGCCATGCCCTCCCAGTAAAGCATCTAGACTTGTAAGTGACATCGAGTACTGCCCCTGAGATAAAACATCATTTATTAATGATGATGAGATAATATCTCTCTCGCTCCAGTCTACTCTTTTATTTTTATAGCATCGTATTGTTTTAGGAAGACAGGAATTAAGCCAGTCACATTCATGTTTATTTAGCCAATAGAAACTTGCATAACAACTTTCTTTGACTAACTTTCGTGTTATAGAAACGGATTGATTATGTATAAATCTTAATATTTTCTGCTTATGACGCCGTCTTAAAGAATCTTTTTTACATTTTTTACGCCATGAGCATAAACCGTAACAAGATGAAATTACAGAGGATACAGCTCCTTCCGATAATGAGTTTTTCTCAGCTATGGATGCCAGACTAAACCCCCTTACAGCCATAGACTTGATAAGCAATTCAGTGAATATATTAATTTTTGTGTTTCGCTTAAACGCCCTCAGGTATTTTTTATAAATAAGTGTTTTAATGTAACATCTGCTGCGACTAAATTCCTTCCCAAGGTTGCTAACACTAGTATTATTTTCAACTATATGAAAACTGTATTTCTTATGACTTTTAAAGATTTCTTTCTTTTTATTAGTACGACTTCCTGCATACGTTGGCCAGCAAGTATTTAACAAACAATAACAAAGCAAAAGATGCTTTGTGGGATGCTGACAACATTTGTCTTTGAGTATAGGCTCCCAGTAATGATAATCAGTTAGGGATGTTGGTATAAGTCCCGATGAACCCTCCCCAAATAACTGGCACTTAGCATAAACATGTGCGTAGAATACATTTTTCTTTAAATTTCCATCCAATGATAATAAATTCAACTTTTTAAGTACATCCATGTAATTGGGGTGTGTAATATCTTTTCTTCTGATTATATTTAGGGACTCATAACAAAACTTAGCAAAATCGAAGTCTATCTCATTGCTAAGTTGTTCTGTATACGAAACAGGAGGCATCAGTCCAATACGTATGTGCGGTGAAGAAGGGACATGGATGCTTTCAAGCGCTACCGGATGCCGATGGCAGGTTGTAACCCCATGAAGCTGATGCGCCAGATGCCAATAAGTAACACCATAATGAAAAGTATCTTCACGAGCGCAAACCGGGCAAAACTTCAATAGTGTGCGCTGCCCTAGTGAAAAATTACTAAGGCGGCACAATCGATTAAGCCTGGCAGGGGTCGTGTTGAAATCCATAATTTCATTACGACTGATTGGTAGTGCCCAGGCAAAAAGAGGGAGTAAAGTCTGTTCATGCCAGAGCTGATCTGCACTTTCGGATGTATGAAGAGAAATAGCCTTTAATCCTGAATTGAGAATTGGATGGACGTTCATATCAGGTTTGTTGAAAATGATCGTTAACAGAGAAGATGGGGACATACCGTACACGGTAGTTGTCCGACAAAACCGGCTGAACAAGGATTCATCAGGCAAAACAGGCAACATTCTCATTTCCCACACCTCTCTTTGACCGTTACGAACTGTTACCTCATTACAATTTATTAAGTGGATCTATATTTATAAGCCCGCAACGCTGAAGAGCATCGTAGGTATTTTTCTTTTCAGCTGTTCTGTTGATAACAAGATCGTGGTCAAGAGACAGTATTTTCTCGTCGAAATTGCGCAAAACCTCGTCTATTTTTCCTACGAATTCCTTGTGCTGTGGCCTGTCTATATCCCCAGGGATCAAAGACTTTAGGGACTTCTCTGCCATGATTTTAGCCGAAGCATCACCCTCATTAGATGCAGAGAGCCATTTAGCTTCCTCATCTTCAGTCGCGGCCCCCGGGAGTGGAGTATCCTTATATTCCTCCGTATGACTCACGAGTACCGGTACAGAGGCCGACAAGACTGCGCCAGTGATGATTTCATTGCCGCTACCGATAACCTTTAATTGTGCCCCCCGATAAATCATCTGAGCCAATCCAATATTGCCTTTAGATAAAATGAATAATTTTTCGTTTAACTCATCATTTAATGGAGTTTCAACATTTGTCCATTGTAATGGCCATAAATAATGAATAAACGATTGCCAGTCTTGTGAATCGTATCTAACATTCTTAATTTTCATGTAACCACCAGACTCTGCCCGCCTGGCAATTCTCATTTTCTTTGTCAGCGTCTCGTCAAAAGGATGATTTCCACAAAAAACCATAGATACCCCCATGGAATCTACAATTTCATGTAAAAAATCAATCAACTTACTCTCACCCCCGGTTCTTGAAAATTTAAGCCTCTGCATTTCATCAATAACAAGGATACCCAAAAATGATGATTTAATTCTTTGTGCAATCTGGCGAGCCAGAGCACCATTTCTAATCTCAGGTGTAGTTCGTTCAATACCAATTGCATCATCTAATTTTTGTAAAATCTCTTCACAAAGGTCTCTCACACTTGAATTGTATGGACAATTAATCTTTACCCATACAATTTGCTTACTGAAGCCGGGAAAAACTCCTTTATAGCTGCTGTGTTCTATAATCTGAGGGAAATGATCCATGACTTGCTCAATCATGGTAGTTTTTCCAGAACCACTCATTCCAACTATCGTAATAGTTTCAGCCTGGGATTTAAAATATCCACTTTCTGGCTCAATATCAGGACGCTCATTTCCATAGTAATGAAGATATTGAATTGTTCCGCTTTTTAAAGGATTACGAGCTGCATAGCTTTCCCTAAGTGCCCGTAAGATCATCTTATAAGCCTGGATAAGATTGGTTTGAGGGCAACGGAATTTCTTTATACGTTCGACATACTGCTCTCTAACATTCGCCGGGGCAGTCCAGCGGATTTTTTCGTCAATTTCGGGGAAATAACTCATTTCCAGAAGTACTTCATCTTCCGTAAGCGCTTCAGGAAGTGCTTCAATTAAGGGATTGCCACGATACTCAGGTAACTCCTGTTCTTTATATATCGCTGAAACGCGCCGTATAAGATTCATTATTCTGCGTCCTCAGTCTTCTTCTTACCTTTTAACCATCTTTGTTTCTCCTCCCGGCCAGGCAAAAGCAGAACATTACTGGATGAAGGAAGTAGGGGTTCAGATCTTCCATTAGCAACATGAGTTCGCCCTAATGAATCAAGTTCATTTTTCCTGTTCTTTTTAATATCTTTACCATGTACCCGGCGAGATTCGTATATTTCATTTAATCTTTCGTTACCTTTCCTGTTAAATTCATCTTTATTATTGATATTGCTGAGCGAATCCAGAGTAAATAAATTAATTTCTTTTTGAGTATCTACCCAATCAGCCATTACATCTGTATCAAGATGAGCTTTCCCTTTAAATACATCTCTTTTCTTAAGTAGGTAATGTTTTTTGAAAATGCTATTTTTGTCAAATCTTACATATATATAATCTACGCAATTGTCATCTATTCTTGCTTCACAAGTGGTTCTTCCAAATACTCTGACACCTGATGCAATTTCAGGATCACATTCATAAAAAAGATTATTGTACTGAATCCCACCGGCGGTAATGTTAGCGTTCACAGGGATTAACAATCGTGCGATCACTTCGTCGGCCCCAACGGCTCTTGCGCTGAATCTCCCGTGCTTTAAGCTTATCATCCAACTATTTTTTGGTGATATTACGAGATCATTTTCAATCAGTAAGGGATTGATATAAGCCAGTTCCTCATACGTTCTCTGATTATGTGCAAGTATCTCCCGAATCAGTAAAGACGTGACCTCCTGAATCGTTAAACAAGCCCTGGATTGCGGTGTTGGCTCTCCTTTAACAATCTTTCCCCTTCGTGTTGTTCCAATAAGCCTATGAATAACCTCATCATTCAGAATGCCGAAACAGCGTTCAACAATGCTTTTTCTGTCGCCTCTACCGACTGGCGCAAACTCAAGTTTTGTCAGGGGGGTCATCTCTTCCTGAGGTTTAAGACCAATCATCTCCCCGTTGTCACACATCAATGTTAATGGAATGTGAGAACAAGGCCAATCATCATCAGTAATAGAGATTCCAAATAATCTACAATATTCTTTTTTTGGCATAAAGCAATCTGCTAACGCTTGTCGGGCGGCTCGCCATGAAGCATGGTATAAAGAAACATGAAGGCCAACAATCATTCTTGTTGCACGATCCACCACTGTATAAATAGTAGGACGCCCAATGACTTTTCGTCTGTTTAAACTCGAAATAAGATGTACATCAGCGACAGTTGAGTCTATTTCGAAAACATCACCCGGCAAAACAGTTGTATTAGCCACACTACCTAAAAGCGCCCGCATTTTGAGGTCTATTTCTTTTTTCGTGTTCTTCTTATTTATCGAGAAATCTTTAGTGAAGAGTTTTTTATTCCAGTATGAAAATTGTTTTAAAGAAGGAACATATGGAGCTCTATTTTCTAGGTTTGCTGTTTTAATTTCATCCCTAAAATACAAATCAATATGTCTCTCTAATGTTTTCTTTATCGTATCTCCGTTAACTTTATAATGATACGTAATGAGAGATTTTCTAATATTATTTATATCTCTTTCATTAAGAATGAAAACACGTGATCGTTCATTAGGTAATGCTCTGTTTTTTTTGGAATTCCCAAGTTTAATTTCATGTTTGATTCTACTTTTCCCAGCGGCGCCACAGTTCGAGAATGCGGGTAGCAATGCATAAATATCCTGCCCATGTCGCCAATACAACGCCAGAAGCGTTCTGATAGTATATTGTGATATTTTTTTATTTCTTGAGTAATCCATTAAAAGGTGCGACTTTTTATGTAATGCATAGTCGAACAGAAACATTCTGTCATCTACAAGATCTTTAATGATATTGTAATTTTCATCTCGCCTTCCTCTGTCTTTATCTGTTAATTCTTTCTCATCTACTAACATATATGAAGGATATATATAATCTTTACAAGTTATGCTATTTGATTCAATATAATATTTAAACATTGAAAATGAGAAAGGGATTGGCTTACCCGTTCTTTCTGATTTTATTTTAAACAAAATTAACAAATCGACCTTTCTGTCAAAATCCAAAACACGGTAAAGTCCCTCTGCAAGCAAATCAGTGCCTTGAGAGAGCCAGACTGAATTCCTAATAATATCCATTTGCGTTCAGTCCTATATAGTGGTCATTGGAAATTATCTTTATCAGACCGGTTTCGAGTATTGGATATGATAAATCAACATTTATCATTTTTAATCCAATCATTGCCTGCAATAACATCATCGCTTCTTGTGCATCTACCCCAAAGATTGATGAAATCATTGCACGTAGTCCTACTATGGGATAAACATCTGGTTTAAGCTTCCATAGGATTTTATCAAGAGGATATTTATCATAAAATTCAGAACCATCTCTTAATACAGAAGTAGCCCAGCAAATGTTTTTACCGACGACGTTATTGAGTTCCGAGCCAACATAAATTTGAAACTCAACATCAATCAACTGCCAAAACATCCTCTCTATTTCAAGTTTTTGGGCTTCGCGTTCAGGTATGCTCTCGTTATGTTTTACTGCTATAGCTTTGTATCGAAGTCCGCCTTCAGGAGTTCTCAAGGTCAGTAAAAAATCGGTTGTCATAACATTCAGAACTTCGACAGGTACTCCTCTTACTCCCCTCACCATAGGATGTTGAAAATGTAGATGATTTGCTATTTGTTGGGTAAGCCGGAGAGGAAAGAGTGGGAATTGTTCCCGGATATCAATCACCGAGTCATTAAACTCAGCCAGATAGAAAAAGTTACTTTCGACAGAAGAAAGGAGATGATGGTTTCGAAACGTCTTAAGGCCAAAGACTATCGAACGGTTTCCACGGGATTTAACGTCCTGAGCTCTAAGCCAAGGCTGATAACTTTGGCCATAGCCCACTCCTATGCCGTCACCTAGCGCATTTTCATAATCCAAATAGGATTTGAGACGCCTACCCCTAGCCATGATCGTACCCTAAAAACGACATTGATACGTACCTATATGTGCATTTTATAGTCTCCAACCCTATAACCACACATTCAGTAAGTATACAACATTAGCGTCGTTTTTTGAGAATGGTTACAACTTTAGTGCTTTGTGTACAACTTTATTGTCCTCGGACATCAGCCAGCGCTTGCGCGCATGCCCAGGCACTGGCCCACGCCCACTGGAAGTTATACCCGCCGAGCCAGCCGGTCACGTCCATCACTTCACCAATGAAATAAAGACCCGGCACGTTGCGGGCTTCCATCGTGCGGGATGAGAGTTCGTTTGTATCCACGCCGCCCAGCGTCACTTCCGCCGTGCGGTAGCCTTCGGTGCCGTTTGGCTGTACGCGCCAGTTCGTCAGCGTCTCCACCAGCGTTTCCTGCTCGCGGCTGTTGAGCTGCTTGAGCGCAACATCCGGAATTTGCCCTAACACCTGCAAGCACTCCACGAGACGCTTCGGCAACTGCATCGCCAGGGTATTTTTCAGGCTTTGATTCGGGTGCGCGGCGCGTTGCTCGTTGAGGAAGGCGTCCAGATCGCAGTCCGGCACCAGGTTTACGGAGACAAACTCCCCCGGCTGCCAGTAGCTGGAGATCTGCAATACCGCCGGCCCCGAGAGTCCACGATGGGTAAAGAGCAGGTTTTCGCGGAACACCGTGCCGTCTTCGGCCGTAATGACCGACGGTACAGACACGCCGGAGAGTGTCTGAAGCTGCTCCAGCAGCGGCTTATGCAGCGTGAACGGTACCAGCCCGGCGCGGGTGGGCAGTACCTTCAGGCCAAACTGCTCGGCAATTTTATAGCCGAACGGTGAGGCGCCCAGCCCCGGCATCGAGAGGCCGCCGCTGGCGATCACCAGGTTATCGGCGCTGACGGTCTCACCGTTGAGTTGCAGCGTGTAGCCCTGCTCGTCGCGGGCGACGTCCAGCACTTCGGTGCGCAGGCGCATTACTACGCCGCCTTTCTCGCACTCGGCCACCAGCATATCGACAATTTGCTGCGCGGAGTCGTCGCAGAACAGCTGTCCCAGCGTCTTCTCATGCCACGCGATACCGTGTTTACCCACCAGTTCGATAAAATCCCACTGGGTATAGCGCGCCAGCGCAGATTTGCAAAAATGGCGGTTCTGGCTCAAATAGGCCGCAGGCTCGACATAAAGATTAGTAAAGTTGCAGCGCCCGCCGCCAGACATCAGGATCTTGCGGCCAGGCTTTTTTCCGTTATCCAGCAGCAGCACGCGACGACCCGCTTGTCCGGCCATCGCCGCACAAAACATACCCGCCGCACCGGCGCCAATTACTACGGCATCAAACCTTTCCACGTCAAAATCCTCTTCGTTAACTGCCGCGGATTGTAAAGTTTCCTCAGTGGTCGCACCAGCGTAAAAAGATATTACAAAGCCATTTCATTGATATTTAAAGATTATCCTTTAAGGCACATTTCTCAAATCAGGTGGTATGTCAAAAAAAGTCTATATTTCACTTTGCCCGTTGCGCATTTGTCCTGGATAATGCGCCGCGTTCATGTCCTCAAAATGGCGTAACGTCCTATGCTACATTTGTTTGCCGGCCTGGATTTACATACCGGGCTTTTATTATTGCTTGCTCTGGTTTTTGTGCTGTTTTACGAAGCGATCAACGGCTTCCACGACACTGCAAACGCAGTAGCAACGGTTATCTACACTCGCGCAATGCGATCGCAGCTTGCGGTTGTTATGGCGGCGGTATTTAACTTTTTTGGTGTCCTCCTGGGCGGACTGAGCGTTGCGTATGCCATTGTGCATATGCTGCCAACGGATCTGCTGCTTAACGTGAGTTCCGGTCATGGCCTGGCCATGGTGTTCTCTATGCTGCTTGCTGCGATTATCTGGAACCTCGGTACCTGGTATTTCGGCCTGCCGGCATCCAGCTCTCACACCCTCATCGGCGCGATTATCGGTATCGGGTTAACCAATGCCCTGATGACCGGGACCTCCGTCGTTGATGCGCTGAATATCCCGAAAGTTCTCGGCATTTTCGGCTCTCTGATCATCTCCCCTATCGTCGGTCTGGTGGTGGCGGGTGGCTTGATTTTCATCCTGCGTCGCTACTGGAGCAACACGAAAAAACGTGCGCGTATCCACCTGACGCCAGCAGAGCGTGAGAAGAAAGACGGCAAGAAAAAGCCGCCGTTCTGGACGCGTATCGCGCTGATCATTTCCGCTATCGGCGTCGCCTTCTCTCATGGCGCGAACGATGGTCAGAAAGGTATCGGCCTGGTGATGCTGGTTCTGATTGGCGTCGCACCGGCGGGCTTCGTGGTTAACATGAACGCCTCCGGTTACGAAATCACCCGTACCCGTGATGCGGTAAACAACGTTGAGACTTACTTCCAGCAGCATCCTGATTTGCTGAAGAAAGCGACCGGCGTGGACCAGCTGATTCCTTCTCCGGAGTCAGGCGCAACGACGGCACCGGGCGAGTTCCATTGCCATCCGGCAAACGCGATTAACGCGCTGGAACGTGCGAAAGGCATGCTGGCCGATATCGAAAGCTATGACAAACTGGCTGTTGAACAGCGTGGTCAGCTGCGTCGCATCATGCTCTGTATCTCCGACGTGACCGATAAAGTCGCGAAGCTGCCAGAGGTTAATGCTGACGACCAACGTCTGCTGAAGAAACTGAAAGGCGATATGCTCAATACCATTGAGTACGCGCCAATCTGGATCATCATGGCGGTCGCGCTGGCGCTGGGTATCGGTACGATGATTGGCTGGCGTCGTGTGGCGACCACCATCGGCGAGAAGATCGGTAAGAAAGGCATGACCTATGCGCAGGGTATGTCCGCGCAGATGACGGCAGCGGTATCTATCGGTCTGGCGAGTTACACCGGTATGCCAGTCTCCACCACCCACGTACTCTCTTCGTCCGTGGCAGGTACCATGATTGTTGACGGCGGCGGTTTGCAGCGTAAAACCGTGACCAACATCCTGATGGCCTGGGTGTTCACCCTCCCGGCGTCCATCCTGCTGTCTGGCGGTCTGTACTGGATTTCGCTGAAGCTGATTTAATCGGCTGAAGGCGACAAAAAAGCGGGTCAGGAAACTGGCCCGCTTTTTTTATGCTCAGTGCCAAATCATCAGCGCAATCATACTCACCACAACCAGACCACAGAGGGCGCTGGTCAAAATGAACTGACGACGCAGGCGCTCGCAGCGACGGATAAACTCTTCATCGTGGTGATCGCGGTAGCGTTGGTAGTAGATATACCCCACCAGACGCATCTGCTTGCTGGGCTGTCCGTGCGAGGTGAAGAACCCTCCACCGTCCACATACTGATAAAGCAACGGATCGCAACCACGAAGTACCACTAACAGCGCACGTAACGATGAGAAGTAGCGCGCCATATTCACTATGCAAACCACGCATAACGCCCAAAACAATGCGACGGTGCTAATCATACATCCTCCCCGGCGTCCGCCCACGAAGCAAGGCTCCTGAGCTACCGCACCCCAATGCCCTGACAGACAGTTCAGTGAAAGAATGACCAAAAGTCGATCCGGTTCGCGTTTTAATATCCGAACGGCTCATTAAATAGTGTAGGAGATCCGTTAATTTTTTTGCCACAAGGTTAATCGTTATCAACACCAAAGCTTGAAAAATATGTTTAACTGGGCCGTAATGAAAGCATCAGACGACGGCTTTCCCATTTAGTCATCGATAACTTAAGGAAGGAGTAACACTATGGCTTACAAACACATTCTTATCGCGGTAGACCTCTCCCCGGAGAGTAAAGTGCTGGTTGATAAAGCAGTATCCATGGCACGTCCCTACAACGCGAAAGTTTCGCTGATTCACGTTGATGTGAATTACTCCGACCTCTACACCGGTCTGATCGACGTGAATCTCGGCGATATGCAGAAACGCATCTCCGAAGAGACTCACCACGCGCTGAGCGAGCTTTCTACCAACGCGGGCTATCCGATCACTGAAACCTTAAGCGGTAGCGGCGATCTGGGCCAGGTGCTGGTTGATGCGATTAAGAAATACGATATGGACCTGGTGGTATGTGGTCACCATCAGGACTTCTGGAGCAAACTGATGTCTTCCGCGCGCCAGCTGATTAACACCGTTCACGTGGATATGCTGATTGTTCCACTGCGTGACGAAGAAGACGAGTAAGTGCGTTAAATTCCCCTCACCCTAACCCTCTCCCAAAGGGAGAGGGAATAGATCGAGGATGTAGGCCGGGTAAGGCGAAGCCGCCACCCGGCTTTTTCTATTCCGGCGTACCCGAATAAATATCAAACCGGTGCCCTTTCGTGGTCACCGCGTTAGTGGTCGCAACGTCCGCCAGCGGCGGCGCATAGTCCGGCCGCTTCACCACCACACGCTTCGTCGCCAGCTGACGAGCCGGTTCCAGCAGGCCATCGGCATCTAAATCTGGCCCCACCAGCGACTGAAACACCCGCATCTCTTTCTTCACCAGCGCGCTTTTCTGCTTATGCGGGAACATGGGGTCGAGATAAACCACCTGCGGGCGCGGGGTGATGTCGGTGAGCGCCGTCAGGCTGGAGGCATGAATAAGTTGTAAACGTTCCTGTAACCACGGGCCGATTTCCGGGTCCTCATAGCCCCGCGTCAGCCCGTCGTCGAGCAGCGCGGCGACAACCGGATTACGCTCCAGCATCCGCACCCGGCAGCCCACCGAGGCCAGCACAAACGCATCGCGCCCCAGCCCCGCCGTGGCGTCCACCACGTCCGGAAGATAGCTCCCTTTAATGCCAACCGCCTTGGCCACCGCTTCGCCGCGACCGCCGCCGAACTTACGCCGGTGCGCCATCGCGCCGCCGACAAAATCGACAAAAATCCCGCCAAGCTTTGGCTCATCGCGCTTGCGCAGCTCCAGATGTTCCGGCGTCATCACCAGCGCCATCAGGTTGTCTTCATCATGTTCCAGCACCCAGCGGGCCGCCAGAACAGATAAGGCGCCGTCCCCGGCGCCTGTTTCATCTACTAAGCAGATCTTCACGTAGCAATCAGCCTTTGATTCCGTAATGCTCCAGCATCGCATCCAGCTGCGGCTCGCGGCCACGGAAGCGTTTGAACAGCTCCATAGGCTCTTCTGAACCGCCGCGGGTCAGGATGTTGTCGAGGAACGACTGACCGGTTTCGCGGTTGAAAATCCCCTCTTCTTCGAAGCGCGAGAAGGCATCCGCCGCCAGCACGTCGGCCCACAGGTAGCTGTAGTAGCCTGCGGCGTACCCGCCTGCGAAGATATGGCTGAACGCGTGCGGGAAACGTCCCCAGGTTGGCCCTGGAATAACGGCAACCTGCTTTTTAATCTCAGCCAGGGTTTCGAGGATTTTCGCCCCCTGCTCCGGGCTGAACTCGGCGTGCAGGCGGAAGTCGAACAGGCCGAACTCCAGCTGGCGCAGGATAAACATCGCCGCCTGGTAGTTTTTCGCTGCCAGCATTTTATCCAGCAGTTCTTTCGGCAGCGGTTCACCCGTTTCGTAATGACCGGAGATAAACGCCAGCGCGTCCGGCTCCCAGCACCAGTTTTCCATAAACTGGCTAGGCAGCTCGACCGCATCCCATGGCACACCGCTGATACCGGCGACGCCAGCGGTTTCGATGCGGGTCAGCATGTGGTGCAGGCCGTGACCGAACTCGTGGAACAGGGTGATCACTTCATCGTGGGTAAACAGCGCAGGTTTGCCGCTCACCGGACGGTTGAAGTTACAGGTCAGGTAGGCGACCGGTTTTTGCAGGGAACCATCCGCTTTACGCATCTGGCCCACGCAGTCGTCCATCCACGCCCCGCCGCGCTTGTTCTCACGCGCGTAGAGATCGAGGTAGAAGCTGCCGCGCAGTTCGTTTTTCTCGTCATACAGCTCAAAGAAGCGCACGTCCGGATGCCAGACGTCGATGTCGGTACGCTCTTTCGCGGTAATGCCGTAGATGCGTTTCACCACCTCGAACAGGCCGTTAACGGCTTTGTTTTCCGGGAAGTACGGACGCAGTTGTTCGTCGCTGATGCTGTAGAGATGCTGTTTCTGTTTTTCGCTGTAGTACGCGATATCCCACGGCTGAAGCTCGTCCACGCCGAACTCCGCTTTCGCAAAGGCGCGCAGCTGAGCCAGTTCTTTTTCACCCTGAGGACGGGCGCGTTTCGCCAGATCGGTCAGGAAGTCGAGCACCTGCTGTGGGTTCTCGGCCATTTTGGTGGCGAGGGATTTATCCGCGTAGCTGTCGAAGCCCAGCAGCTGTGCCAGCTCGTGGCGCAGGGCGAGGATTTCCGCCATGACCGGGCTGTTGTCCCATTTACCCGCGTTCGGGCCCTGATCGGAGGCGCGGGTGCTGTAGGCGCGGTACATCTCTTCGCGCAGGGCCTGGTTGTCACAGTAGGTCATCACCGGCAGATAGCTTGGGATATCCAGCGTTAACAGGAAGCCTTCCTGCTCTTTCGCTTCGGCCTGGGCTTTTGCCGCCGCCAGCGCGCTTTCCGGCATGCCCGCCAGTTCAGATTCATCGGTAATCAGCTTCGTCCAGCCCATGGTGGCGTCGAGGACGTTGTTGCTGTACTGATTACCCAGCTCGGACAGGCGCGCAGCGATTTCACCATAGCGAACCTGTTTTTCTTTTGGCAGGCCAATCCCGGACAGTTCGAAATCACGCAGGGCGTTATCGACCGATTTTTTCTGCGCCGTGTTCAGTTCGGCATAGTGGTCGCCGTCGCGCAGGTCGCGGTAGGCTTTGTAGAGCCCCTCATGCTGGCCGACCCAGGTGCTGTACTCAGAGAGCAGCGGCAGGGTTTGCTCGTAGGCTTCGCGCAGCTCCGGGCTGTTTTTTACCGAGTTCAGGTGGCTCACCGGGGAGAAGATGCGCCCCAGCACGTCGTCCACTTCGGCCAGCGGCTGACACAGATTTTCCCAGGTGTACGGCCCGCCCTGCGCGACCACGTTTTCTACCGCCGCGCGGCAGTTGTCCAGCGATTGCGTAACCGCTGGAACCACATGCTCGGGGAGGATTTTAGAAAACGGTGGCAACGAAAAAGGCGTCAGTAATGGATTGGTCATAAACGCTGTCCTGTTGAAATAGGTGAATGAAGCGCGCATCCGGCGCTGTGCATATTGTTCAGTAATGGGGTTAAGTGTAGAGGATTTCAATGCCAGACGTGGGGGAAAAGAGCCCGGTGGCGCTGCGCTTACCGGGCCTGCGGGTAATCTGTGCCGTTCTGCTGTAAACTGTGGCAAATCGTCAATTCAGCGGAATATCATTACCCATGCTCAGTTATCGCCACAGCTTCCACGCAGGCAACCACGCCGACGTCCTCAAACACACCGTTCAGAGCCTGATCATCGAATCGCTTAAAGAAAAGGATAAACCGTTCCTTTATCTGGACACCCACGCGGGCGCGGGCCGTTATCAGCTGAGCGGCGAGCATGCCGAGCGTACCGGTGAATATCTGGAAGGGATTGAGCGTATCTGGCAGCAGGACGATCTGCCTGCCGAGCTGGAGCCGTACATTGGCGTGGTGAATCACTTTAACCGCAACGGCCAGTTGCGTTACTACCCTGGCTCCCCGCTGATTGCCCGCCAGCTGCTGCGCGAGCAGGACAGCATCCAGTTAACCGAGCTGCACCCGAGCGACTTCCCGCTGCTGCGTTCTGAGTTTCAGAAAGATAACCGCGCCCGCGTAGACAAAGCCGATGGTTACCAGCAGCTGAAAGCCAAACTGCCGCCGGTTTCCCGTCGCGGCCTGGTGCTGATCGACCCACCGTACGAAATCAAAACCGACTATCAGGCGGTGGTGACCGGCATTAACGAAGGTTACAAACGCTTTGCGACCGGCACCTATGCTCTGTGGTATCCGGTAGTGCTGCGCGCGCAAATTAAACGCATGATCAAAGACCTCGAAGCGACGGGCATTCGCAAAATCCTGCAAATTGAGCTGGCGGTGCGCCCTGACAGCGACCAGCGCGGCATGACCGCGTCTGGCATGATCGTCATTAACCCGCCGTGGAAGCTCGAAGCACAGATGAACAACGTGCTGCCGTGGCTGCACAAAACGCTGGTGCCAGCCGGTACGGGTCACGCCACCGTGAGCTGGATCGTGCCGGAGTAATCGCAGCCATCGGTGGAAACTATTGATTTCAGGTATACAATCGCGGCAATTCACGATTAAGGACAACGCTATGACTAAGCATTATGACTACATCGCAATCGGCGGCGGCAGCGGCGGCATCGCCTCCATCAACCGTGCAGCCATGTACGGCCAGAAGTGTGCGCTGATTGAAGCCAAAGAACTCGGCGGCACCTGCGTGAACGTGGGTTGTGTACCGAAGAAAGTGATGTGGCATGCCGCGCAAATCCGTGAAGCTATCCATATGTATGGCCCGGACTACGGCTTTGACACCACCATCAACCACTTCGACTGGGATAAACTGATCGCCAGCCGTACCGCCTACATCGACCGTATTCACACCTCATACGATAACGTGCTGGGCAAGAATAACGTCGACGTGATCCGCGGCTTTGCCCGTTTCGTGGATGCGAAGACGATCGAAGTGAACGGCGAGACGATCACCGCCGATCACATCCTGATCGCCACCGGCGGCCGTCCGAGCCACCCGCACATTCCGGGCGCGGAATACGGTATCGACTCCGACGGGTTCTTCGAGCTGCCTGCTCTGCCAGAACGCGTTGCCATTGTGGGCGCAGGTTACATCGCGGTTGAACTGGCCGGCGTGATTAACGGCCTGGGGGCGGAAGCGCACCTGTTCGTGCGTAAACACGCGCCGCTGCGCAGCTTTGACCCGCTGATCGTCGACACGCTGGTCGAGGTGATGAACGCCGAAGGCCCAACCCTGCACACCAACGCCGTGCCAAAAGCGGTGGTGAAAAATGCGGACGGTAGCCTGACGCTGGAGCTGGAAGATGGCCGCAGCCAGACCGTTGACTGCCTGATCTGGGCGATTGGCCGTGAACCGGCCACCGACAACTTCAACCTGGCCGCAACCGGGGTGAAAACCAATGAAAAAGGCTACATTGTCGTTGATAAATTCCAGAACACCAGCGTACCGGGCATTTATGCCGTCGGTGATAACACCGGTGCCGTAGAGCTGACGCCGGTTGCCGTGGCGGCGGGGCGTCGTCTTTCCGAGCGTCTGTTTAACAACAAGCCGGACGAACATCTGGATTACAGCAACATTCCGACCGTGGTCTTCAGCCACCCGCCAATCGGTACCGTCGGCTTAACCGAGCCGCAGGCGCGTGAGCAGTACGGCGATGATCAGGTGAAAGTGTATAAATCGGCGTTTACCGCGATGTATACCGCGGTCACCTCGCACCGTCAGCCGTGCCGCATGAAGCTGGTCTGCGTGGGCCCGGAAGAGAAGATCGTCGGCATCCACGGCATTGGCTTCGGCATGGACGAGATCCTGCAAGGCTTCGCGGTGGCGCTGAAGATGGGCGCAACGAAGAAAGACTTCGATAACACCGTGGCAATCCACCCGACTGCGGCGGAAGAATTTGTGACCATGCGCTGATCGGTCTGATCCGCAACAAAACCGGCCAACTGGCCGGTTTTTTTATGCCCTGGGCAGGTAAACCTAACGGGTGCACAAACGGTAACAAAATAACCCGCTACCCGCGGTGGAATTAACTAATCTTAGAAAGCGCTACGCGTTCGCCTGTTACTACGGAAAAAGATTAGAGATATGAAAATGCACGTAAAGATCACCGCAAAATTGATGGCCAAAATGCACCTTGTTCTCGCGCTGGTATGGGCGATACTGACTATTCCTACCCTGCTGTGGTGGAAAAACAGCATTCTGTGGGTGTCGTTAATGAGCATTTACGCCATCGTGATTTCCCATCTGGCTGCGTACAGCGCCGCCCATGCAGAAAAAGCGGCCAGCAAGGCGATGGATAAAAGCGAAGGCGCCAGCCAGAAAGCCAATCAAACCGCCAACAGCCTTCAAGGCAATGCGCGTCAGGCACATTAATCCCTGCGTATATGCAGAATACCGAATGCTCTGAATTTTATTCCTGCTCTGTTTCCAAAGATTCTGATTTAATGATTTCATAATCAAAGGGATATATGATTTTCAGCGTGTTTAAATCCATTTTGAAAGCGTGATCTACCGCACACTTCGCACCGCATTAACCGAAGCGAATGTCTACGCTTAAAAGATAGCCGGGAAAAACCCGTATTTGTTACGACAAAAACCGGAGGTCCTGAACACCATGTTCAACCAGAAACTACAGACTGCCGAGGATCTCGAGTTCGATATTGCAGAAGAGCTGCGCTATGAAACCGATCCCTGTGAGTTAAAACTGGATGAGATGATCGAGGCAGAGCCGGAACCGGAAATGATTGAAGGGCTGCCGGCGTCCGATGCCCTTACGCCCGCTGACCGCTACCTTGAACTGTTTGAACACGTCCAGTCGTCGCGGCTGTTTGCGGACAGCAAAACCTTTCCCGACTGCGCGCCGAAGATGGATCCGCTGGATATTTTGATCCGCTATCGCAAGGTGCGTCGCCACCGTGATTTTGACCTGGCGCGCTTTGTGGAGAATCACTTCTGGCTACCGGAGGACTACAGCAAAGAGTACGTCTCTGATCCCGGCCTGTCCCTGAAAGAACATATCGATAATCTGTGGCCGGTGCTGACGCGCGAGCCGCAGGATCACATCCCGTGGTCGTCGCTGCTGGCGCTGCCGCAGGCCTATATTGTGCCCGGCGGGCGATTCAGCGAGACCTACTACTGGGACTCTTACTTCTCCATGCTGGGGCTGGCAGAAAGCGGTCGTAACGATCTGCTGAAATGTATGGCCGATAACTTCGCCTGGCTGATTGAGCGCTACGGCCATATCCCGAACGGCAACCGCACCTACTATCTCAGCCGCTCCCAGCCGCCCGTTTTTGCCCTGATGGTGGAGCTGTTTGAAGAGGACGGCGTGCGCGGGGCGAAGCGCTATCTTGAGCACCTCAAGATGGAGTACGCCTTCTGGATGGACGGGGCGGAATCGCTGCTGCTCAATCAGGCCTATCGCAGTGCGGTTCGTATGCCGGATGGCTCATTGCTCAACCGTTACTGGGACGATCGCGATACGCCGCGGGATGAATCGTGGATTGAGGACGTTGAAACTGCCCGTCATTCTGGTCGTCCGCCGAACGAGGTGTACCGTGACCTGCGTGCCGGGGCAGCCTCAGGATGGGATTACTCATCCCGCTGGCTGCGCGATCCTGCGCGGCTGGCCAGCATCCGCACAACACAATTTATCCCCATCGATTTGAACGCATTCCTGTTCAAACTGGAGAGCGCTATCGCCAACATCTCCGCGTCGAAAGGGGATAAAGAGACGGCTGATCTGTTCCGCCAGAAAGCCAGCGACCGGCGCGCGGCGGTAAACCGCTATCTGTGGGACGAAGAGAACGGCTGTTATCGTGATTACGACTGGCGGCGTGAAGCCCTGGCGCTGTTCTCTGCGGCCAGCATTGTGCCGCTGTATGTGGGCATGGCGACGCATGAGCAGGCTGAACGGCTGTCCGATGCCGTTAAAGCCCGTCTGCTCACGCCGGGCGGTATTCTCGCCACCGAATATGAAACCGGGGAGCAGTGGGATAAGCCGAACGGCTGGGCGCCGCTCCAGTGGATGGCGATCCAGGGGTTCAAGCAGTACGGCAACGACTCGCTGGGAGATGAGATCGCCTGGAGCTGGCTGCACACGGTGAACCATTACTACAAAACCCATCATAAGCTGATTGAGAAGTACCACATCGCCAGCAGCACGCCACGCGAAGGTGGCGGGGGGGAGTATCCGTTGCAGGATGGCTTCGGCTGGACGAATGGCGTGGTGCGGCGGTTGATTGGGTTATATGGTGAACCTTGAGCCTTGCCCCTTACCCTAACCCTCTCCCCTGAGGGGAGAGGGAAAAGTTAACGAATCACCTCATAAATGGCAGTCTGGATGGACTGCCATTTTTTTGTGCTGGCATCGGGCTGCGTCTTCGCGCGGCGCGTTGCCATATCGGCGTCGTGCTGCTGGCGTTTCACCACCGCAGGGACGGTACAGAATGCTTTCAGGTACTGCTTACGCATAGGCGTCAGCGATTCCCCGTTCGCCATCGCATGGCTAAGCGTATTAATAAAGCGTCGGCAGGGCTTTTGCTCTGTCATTTGCAGGCGGTAGCGCAACATTACTTCCAGCACATCGTCGTAGCCTGCCGACAACGCCTCCTCCGTCCATGACATTTTCCAGTCCATCCCGCCCTGCAAAAACAGGAGCGCCACCCGGGTATCGTTGCGGCTAATCGCTGAACGGAAGTTGTTTTCATCCCAGGTGACACCCATCCGCGTCAGCGTTTCTCGCGAGGAAGGCGTTTCGCGCATCTCCTGCACCGGTGCGGGAGATGCCGTACTGGCCACAGCCGGCTGCGGTTTACTGTTGTTCACCAGCCAGAATCCCCCCACGACAATCGCGATAACCATCACGCCAACCGCTCCCCACAGCACGCCGGAAATCAGCTGTTCGCGCTGCTCTGGCGTACGCGTGGCACGCTGAGTCGGTTTTTCTATACTGTCGCGCACTTCAAAAAGATCGCCGCCTGTGGTGCGGTCCCTTTTTTGCGCCTTTTCCCAGAACGCGTGCAGCTCGCTTTCGTCCACCGCCATCAGCGCCGCCGGGTTAACGCGTGTCCGCCCTTCCTCAAACGCGCGCTGAACGGAGCGGGTGATCTGCGTGTAATAGCAGTCGAGCAGCTGGATTTGCGCTCCGCTTAACGGCTGCTGCACGGTGATGCTGTTGCGGATTTGTCGAATATCTTCGAGGAAGGTTTGCAGGGTTTTGCGGGGCTCTACCAGCAGCGTCAGCATGTCCGGGGCGTTAAACAGCGGCGCGTAGTAGCGGCTAAATTCTTTTTTATCCACCAGCAGTTGGGCCAGTTCGCTGAACAACATGCCGCTCAGAACATCATTAATCTCACCGTTTTTCAGCCAGCGACGCACGCGTTCAGCGTTAAACAAGGTCTTAAGATGATTATTCAGCCGCACCGGATCAGGCCACGCCTGCTGTATCAGCCCTCTAATCATCAGCTCAATGGCACGCACCTGTTTCTGCGCCTGAAGCTGGCTCTCCTTCTCTGGCATCCTCCCGGTTTCGTAGGTCAGGAGGGGCTGTTGCAGACGCAGATATTCAAGGGAGGTGACGAAGCGCATCGCCGCAATCAGCTGGTTTTCGCTGACATCCTGCCCGCTTTCATACTGGGGAACGCGCTGCTGAAGCAAGCGTAATTGCAGCGTAAAGGCTGTCATTTCCGCATCATTCAGGTTCAGCTTCCTGGCTACAGCGCCCCACCCGCCCAGCCCCAGGCGGGCGCTATCCAGTTGCTCCAGAAACCAGCGTGGATCTTTTCCTTCAGAAACATGTACATTCAACAGAAGTAAAATTTCAACAGACGCCTGACGGATCGCCGCCAGACAGTGTTCAAACTGTTCGCGGGTATGATGCGATGAGCTAATCATCATTGTTTTCCTTGAGAGACAATGAGTACCGCTAAAGCGGCATTAAAAGTCGTTTTTCTTTTTATTTATATGAGGTTAAACATACCTGACTTTCTGTTGAAATAAAGTGACAACCTTATAATCATTTGCAATGTCTCCGGAGTATCGTCATGCCCGCCTTAACCACCGCGCGTCTCACCTGCTCGCCGCTGCAAGAGCAAGACTGGCCCTTTTTTCTGTCGCTACAGCAAAATCCTGAGGTAATGCGTTTTGTCGCCCCTGCGCGTAGCGAGGCGGACATTCGGGAAGCCTTTGAGTCTCGTCTGTTGCCGTGGACGCCGGGCAGTTCGCACTGGCTCTGCCTTATAGTGCGTGAGACGGCCAGCCAGACGCCGCTGGGCGTAACCGGATATGTGCACCGGGAAGCAGATTGTGCAGAAGTCGGTTTTCTCTTTGCGCCTTCTGCGCAAGGGAAAGGTTACGGCTTTGAATCTCTGCGGGCTGTGTGTGATTTTGCGCTGACTCAGGGCAATATCCGTCGGCTCACCGCGACCGTGACGGCGGGAAATATCGCCTCCAGGCGACTGCTGGAAAAAACAGGTTTTCAGCTGGAAGGTGAGTTGCGCGAGAGTTATTTCCTTTCAGGGCAATGGCATAACGACTGGCTATTCGGTTTACTGAAAAAGGAATTCCCGTTCAGTTAAACCTGATCAACAGCCATTTGGCGGATATTTCCCCGGCGGCGTTTCCTCTATAGTCGCGTCATTAAGAGGAAACGCTTATGACGGGTTATGCAATGCAGATATCTTCTGCTGCAATCGCATTAATTAAAAAACAACAGGGTCTTTCCCTGGAGAAATACCGTGACGAAAAGGGAATATGGGTTATTGGTTATGGTCACGTAATTCGCCAGTGGGAAAAATTTAACGGTCTCATCACGCCGACTGAGGCGGAGAATTTGCTTTGTAATGATATTCAATTATGTGAGGCGCTGCTGCGGGAAATGAACAAACGCCCATTAACCCAACAGCAGCATGACGCACTGATATTAACCCTCTTCAGTTTTGGGGAAGAGTCCCCTCTGCCAGAGAAGATCCTTCAGGCCGTCGCCCGGGTGTAGTACATCGCGGCTTGCGTCCGGTTTTTGACATCAAGACGCCGGAAAAGCGTCTCAAGATGGGCTTTTACCGTTGCCGCACTGATATTGAGATTACGTCCAATCTCTTTATTGGACTCTCCGGCCGCCAGTAACTTCAATACCTCACGCTGGCGCTCGCTTAACACTGCCAGTTCATCCTGAGAGGTGTGCTGCTTCAGCCACTCGCCGGGAAAACAGACCATTCCTCGCGATACAGAATCCAGCACTGCGGAAAAGCGTTCGGGATTCGCATTGCGGGGAATTATCGCCACCACGTTGCGCTGAAACATTTGCTCAACCCAACGCCGCTCTTTTTTCGTTAACACCAACACCACGCGCGACGTTGGAAAGCGATCCATAATCTCTTCCAGTAAAGCCACACCATTATCACGAATTAAATACCCATCTATCATGACGATAGCGGAGGGTGACGCGGATAATTGCGCCCATAATTCATCAGTCTGACGAGTTCCTGTCATATCTATTTTCGGAATTAACTTCTGCAAACTGTACATCGCTCCATGAATAAATAATGACTGCCTGTCAAACATGATTACTCGCATCGTTTTACTCCTCTGAGAATAGCGAAGGGGGATTCTACAGAGGCATTTTTTAAGAAAAAACTCAATGAATGGAGAGGTTACAAATCACCCAGCTCTCTTTATATCTTCCAGCATTTAGACATACCTGTTTTAAGGATTTCCTTAAGAGGGTTCCTTCCCCCTTAAGACTGAACATTACAGAAACATACCGCCTGAAACTTCAATACGTTGCGCATTCATCCAGCCCAGTTTGTCACTGAGCAACGCCGCAATGGCGTCACCAATATCATCGGGCAGGCCCACGCGTCCCAGCGCTGTCTGCGAGGCCAGCAGCTGGTTAAGCTCCGCATTATCCCGCACTCGCCCGCCCCCAAAGTCGGTTTCAATCGCGCCGGGCGCGATGATATTGACGGAAATTCCGCGCGCGCCAAGCTCTTTTGCCTGATAGCGGGTCAGCACCTCCATCGCCCCTTTCATTGCCGCGTAGGTTCCTGAACCGGGCTGAGTAAAACGGGCCAGTCCGCTGGAGACGTTCAGGATCCGCCCTCCGTCTTTTATGAGCGGCAGCAGCTGTTGCGTGAGGAAAAACGGTCCTTTGAAGTGAATGTTCAGCGCATCATCAAACTGCGCCTCAGTCGTCTCGGTATAGGGTGCATATAACCCTGTACCTGCGTTGTTCACTAAATAGTCAAAGGTGTCACGTTGCCAGACGTGTTTAAGGGTATCTTTCACCTTTTGAGCAAAGCGCGAAAAGCTTGCCGTATCGCCGACGTTGAGCTGCAATGCTGCCGCTTTTACGCCTTTTCCCTCGATTTCGCGCACAACTTCCTGCGCCTCCTGCTGGCTGTTGTTCCAGGTGAGGATAATGCCTGTCCCTTCCGCGGCCAGCTTCAAAACGGCATTTTTACCCAGGCCGCGGCTACCGCCCGTCACTAAAGCAATACGTTCACTCATAATTCACCTCGTTTCGGCTGTGATGAAGATTGAGAAAGAGCTTATTAGATGGTAGAAAATCAATAAATAGTGCCGTGAGCGCTTCACTGTTTCATTCTTAACAACAATGACCAACATCTATGGATAAAATACACGCAATGCAGCTTTTCCTTCGGGTCGCGGAACTGGAGAGTTTTTCCCGCGCGGCGGAGACGTTAAGCCTGCCGAAGGGGAGCGTATCGCGACAGATCCAGGCACTGGAAAACGCGCTGGGCACGCAGCTGCTGCACCGCACTACCCGCCGCGTCAGCCTGACGCAGGACGGCATGGTTTATTACGAGCGCGCCAAAGATCTGCTGATGAATCTGGACGAACTGGACGGCATGTTCCTGCACGACCCTTCAACCATCAGTGGTCGGCTACGTGTGGATATGCCCGTTGCCATTGCGCGAAATGTCGTCATTCCGAAACTGCCTGCATTTTTACAACAGTTTCCCGGCATTGAACTGGAGCTGAGTAGCAGCGATCGTATGGTCGATGTCATCCGCGAAGGATTTGACTGCGTGGTTCGCGTGGGAAACTTAAAGGACTCCGGGCTTATCGCCCGCCCGCTTGGGAAACTCTCGGTGATTAACTGCGCCAGCCCGGATTATCTGACGCGATTCAGCTACCCTGAGACGCTGGACGATTTGGCTTCGCATGCCCTCATTCACTACTCCGCCACGCTGGGCACCCGTCCGCAGGGTTTTGAATATTACAACGGCAGCGCGACCCGGTGGGTAAAAACGGGGGGCGTATTGACGGTTAACAGCACAGAAACCTACCAGGCCGCCTGTATCGCCGGGCTTGGGATTATTCAGGTCCCGCGCGTCGGGGTGCGTGATGCCCTGCGCACGAAAAAACTCGTTGAGATCCTGCCGCAATATCGGGCTGAACCAATGCCCGTCTCCCTCATTTATCCCCACCGCCGTAACCTCTCCCGTCGGGTGCATGTGTTTATGGAGTGGCTTACCGAACTCACAAAAGGTTACGTGGACTAGTCGCAAGCTATAATTCAGTAACATCCAGCTCAACGAAAAGGAAAATGCGCGTGACGCCGGAAAATAACCCGCAACGACCGACTCAACATTTAGATTATGAACCCATCAAAAAGATGGATAACGAGCCTGAAGCGCCGAAAGAGCCTGGAACGGCCAGCAAAGCGCTGGGCACCGTGACCGGCATAGCCGAAAAAATTCAGCAGATACCCGCGATTGCTCACCTGATACGCGCCGCTGAGCGCTTTAACGACCGCATGGGAAATCAGTTTGGCGCGGCGATTACCTATTTCTCGTTCCTGTCGATGATCCCCATCCTGATGGTGTCATTTGCCGCCGCCGGTTTTGTGCTGGCGTCTCACCCGACGCTGTTGCAGGACATCTTCAATAAGATCCTGACCAACGTCAGCGACCAGACGCTCGCCACAACGCTCAAAAGCACCATCAACACCGCCGTGCAGCAGCGTACCACCGTGGGTATCGTCGGGTTGCTGATTGCGCTCTATTCCGGGGTGAACTGGATGGGCAACCTGCGTGAGGCTATTCGCGCCCAGTCGCGTGACGTCTGGGAGCGTAGGCCGCAGGATCAGGAGAAGATATGGGTGAAGTATCTGCGCGACTTTATTTCGCTGATTGGGCTGCTGGTGGCGCTGGTCATCACGCTCTCTATCACCTCGGTCGCCGGTTCCGCGCAGCAGATGATTATCTCCGCGCTGTACCTGGATTACATTGAATGGCTGAAACCGGCCTGGCGCGGTATAGGGCTTGCCATCTCCATCTTTGCTAACTACCTGCTTTTCTTCTGGATCTTCTGGCGTTTGCCCCGCCATCGGCCGCGCAAGAAGGCGCTGATCCGTGGGACGTTGATTGCCGCCATTGGCTTTGAAGTGATCAAAATTGTGATGACCTATACGCTTCCGTCGCTGGTGAAGTCGCCCTCCGGCGCGGCCTTTGGTTCGGTGCTGGGGCTGATGGCTTTCTTCTATTTCTTCGCTCGCCTGACGCTGTTCTGCGCCGCGTGGATCGCCACGGCTGAGTATAAAGATGACCCGCGCATGCCGGGTAAAACCCACCGCTGATGTCCTGTCGGGCTGATATTTCAGCCCGATCCGCCATTTCAGCATATAAATCCAGTCCGTAACTTTTATTTAACGCAAAACCAGTTTTAATGACTAATATTTAAAAAGTGTGAAGCATTTCATAGAAGTGTTTTCGCTGGTCTGAAAATTATCCGCTTTTTGTTGCTTTTATGACCACGCCACGCCTTTGTTACAGATTGAAATGTCGCTTTTGCTATGCCTAATATGGCCCTTCGTTCGTCCAAAAATAAGAAAATATTATGCAAGCAACAGCCACCACACTTAACGAAGGGGCGGAACACGTTCCGGTCAACTCGCGCAATAAAGTCGTCGTCGCATCGCTGATTGGCACCGCCATTGAGTTCTTCGACTTTTATATTTACGCCACCGCTGCGGTCATTGTCTTTCCGCATATTTTCTTCCCTCAGGGCGACCCGACGGCAGCCACGCTACAGTCTTTAGCCACCTTTGCTATCGCCTTCGTTGCGCGTCCGATTGGTTCAGCGGTCTTTGGGCATTTTGGCGATCGCGTTGGCCGTAAAGTGACGCTGGTTGCCTCGCTGCTGACGATGGGGATCTCCACCGTCGCCATCGGCCTGCTGCCGACCTATGAAACTATCGGCATTCTGGCGCCTGTGCTGCTGGCGCTGGCGCGCTTTGGTCAGGGTCTGGGGCTGGGCGGGGAATGGGGCGGCGCGGCACTGCTGGCGACCGAAAACGCTCCGGCGCGCAAGCGTGCCCTGTATGGCTCTTTCCCGCAGCTGGGCGCACCGATTGGGTTCTTCTTTGCTAACGGCACCTTCCTGCTCCTCTCCTGGCTGCTGACCGATGAACAGTTCATGAGCTGGGGCTGGCGTATTCCGTTCGTCTTCTCTGCTGTGCTGGTGCTGATTGGCCTGTACGTGCGCGTGTCGCTGCACGAGACACCGGTCTTTGCTAAAGTCGCCGCGGCGAAAAAGCAGGTTAAAGTTCCGCTGGGGACGCTGCTGACCAAACACCTCCGCGTGACCGTGCTGGGCACGTTCATCATGCTGGCGACCTACACGCTGTTCTACATCATGACCGTTTACTCCATGACCTTCAGTACTGCCGCCGCGCCGGTCGGCCTGGGCCTGCCACGTAACGAAGTGTTGTGGATGCTGATGATGGCGGTCATCGGATTTGGTGTGATGGTGCCTATCGCGGGCCTGCTGGCGGATAAATTTGGCCGTCGTTCAAGCATGATCGTCATCACCTCCCTGATTATTCTGTTCGCGCTGTTTGTCTTCCCGCCGCTGCTGGGTTCAGGTAGCCCTGCGCTGGTGATGGCGTATCTGCTGATTGGCCTGAGCCTGATGGGGCTGACCTTTGGCCCAATGGGCGCGCTCCTGCCGGAGCTGTTCCCGACTGAAGTGCGTTACACCGGCGCCTCGTTCTCCTATAACGTTTCGTCGATTCTGGGCGCCTCGGTAGCCCCGTATATCGCCACCTGGCTTCAGGCAAACTATGGCCTGTTCTATGTGGGTGTCTATCTGGCGGCAATGGCAGCGCTGACGCTGATTGCGTTGCTGCTGACGCATGAGACGAAGCATCAGGCGCTGTAAGTGAATGCCGGGGCGAGGCGCGGGGATGCGCCGAGAGGGCGGGTCGCCAGGGTGGTGGCGACTGAGCCACCCTGGCACGTTCACCGGTTATGTTGTGACAGAGTAGTAAGGAACATAACGTGAACGGAATGACCACCAGAGCCGTATGTTCCCCCTCACCCCACCCCTCTCCCTCAAGGGAGAGGGGGCCGTCGGTGCAGGCATTATTTTGTGGGGATCCCTCACCCCACAGGGAGAGGGAGAAACGGGACTACTTCTTCATCTGCGACAAAATCGTCCGACACTGATTCGCTTCGCCTTCTGACGGCGAAATCAACGCCAGCAGCGCCGCCGCAGGGGTGACCAGCGTAGCGAGCGCGGCGGCGACCGCACCACGCGCAATCAGCGGCCCAGCCTTCACGCCCGCCTGCGGATCTTTGAAGGTTCCGCGAACGTACAGCGGCGAGCGCAGGGTGATGATACGAATGCCTTTACTTTCCGGATCGATGGTTAAATCGAGCTGCTCGGACGCCATGCTGGCGGTACCGGTGACGTTGATAACCGCGTTTTCCGTGTCGAAGGCGAAGATCTGCGGACGCGCCACGCCGTTGACCAGATCCAGATTTGCCGCCGCGCAGTTAACGCGTACTTCGTCGTCACCGAAGATTTGCCCGATGATAAAGTTCCCGACGTTCAGCCCCAGGATCTCCATCAGGTTACGGCTCACCAGCCCGTCGTTCATCAGCAGTTTCAGGTTGCCGTTTCCGCTGCCCAGCAGCGCCGCTACGGAGTTACCCGTGCCGCGAATATCCGCGTCGCCGTTCATCTCACCGAGGGTTTTCTGCATCAGTTCCACGTCCGGCATCAGCTCTTTCAGCTTCAACCGACGCGCCTGGATCTCCGCCCTTCCCTGCATCGGCTTTTTATCCCCCTCCAGGTGGATATTCGATGAAATGGTTCCCCCGGCCATGCCAAACTTCAGCGGTTGCAGGCGCAGGTCGGCGTTTTTCAGGATGATATGGGTCGAGAGGTTGCTCAGCGGCAGCGTGCTGCCATGCTCGATTTTACGTCCTTTGAAGCGCACATCCGCATCCATCACGTCCCATTTGTCGGTTTCGAAGCGGTCATAGGGCAGCACTTTACCCGCAGGCTGAACGTCCTTTTTAACCTCTTTAGACTTCGTGCCTTTGCCCGAATCTACGCCAATCAGCGGACCAAGATCGGCCAGACGCAGCTGGCGGGATTCAACGTCCCCCTCCAGTTTCGGGCGCGGTTTACCGGTGGTGTAGGTCAGCGTGCCGTGGATATCGCTGTCGCCGATGCGGCCGTTGAATCCACGGTAGTCAAAGACGGACGATTTTTCGGTGTTGATTTTGGCAACCAGGTGCCCGTCCGTTTCAAACGGCGGAGTATCCGGCAGCAGTACGCCGGTGAGATCGTACAGTTCCCCCAGCGAATCACCGGCAAACTTAAGCTGGAGGTCGACGCCGCCCATGTTCATCGGGTCGTTAACCGTGCCCACGAACGCCACGCGGGTATTGCCGGAGCGAAAATCCGCCTGCACCGGGAACGGCGTGCCCTCGCTCCTGAGCGCCAGCATGCCGCCGATTTTGCCTTTACCGGTGAGCGGCTGGCCGTTGTAGCGCCCTTTCGCCGTCAGGCCAAAGACGTAATCGCCCGCTTTGCTGTCATCGCCTTTGGCTTTGCTGCCCGTTACTTCGCTAAACGGCAGCGGCTTGCCCAGCGGATCGACGAGGATCTCCACGTCAGCCTTACTCATTTTATCGTCAATGGCGATCCGCCCCCGATCGAACAGAATATTGTCGAGGCGGAAAGACCACGAAGAGGGCTGCGCATTCTGATCTTTATCGCCGCTGCTGGCGAGATCGAACGTCCAGTTGTTGTTTTTCTCTGACAGGCGAATCAGCCGCGCGTCGGGCTGCTGGAGTTTGATCCACGGCAGATACACCGTTTTGGTTAACAGGGCTAACGGCGCCAGCGTGGCTTCCACTCGCGGCAGGTGGATCATGGTTACTTCGGGGATGTCGGGCGGGTTACCGAGAATAATATCGTCGGCATGAACGTGCGGCCAGGGCACCCAGCTCCGCCAGCCAGTTTCCTCTTTCTGGCGCTCCCACACGACGCCCAAATCGCCACGTATTGCGAAGGGGCGGTTCAGCTCGGTTGAGACTTTCTGGTTGATGGTCGGTTTGAGGCGGTTCCAGTCAAACGTGGCGATAATGATGATTAAGACCACGATCAGCAACAAGAAAATCCCTGCTGTCCAGGAAATCACCCTGGTTGTTTTTGTCATTGTTGTCCCCTTTCCTGATGAACTTGCCTCTAAAACTATAGTTCAGACAAAGGGAAGCGGGCAGATCAGAGGCTGGTTATCACCTTTTCCAGGGTATCCATGGGGACAGGACGAGAGAGGAAATAACCCTGTGCCGCCGCTGCCGGGGAATTTTGCACGTCGCGCCACTCCTCCAGCGTTTCTACGCCTTCCACAATGACGCCCTGGCAATAGCGGTTCATCAGTTGCAGGAGCATCGTAAACAGGTTCCGTCCCTCCGGCGTCTGGCGCAGCATGATAAACAGATCGCGGGCCACTTTGATGTAGTCATAACGCACTTCGCTCAGGGCGGAGAAGTTGGCCATACCGGTACCGAAATCATCCAGCCACAGCGGGCCAAACTCACACATCGAGGCAAACGAGGAGTCCTGCGGCAGCTGAACATGTTCCACCAGCTCGAAGCGCATCCACGGCAAGGTAGCAATCAGCGCCTGCAACGTCGCATTCTGACGTAACGCCATCAGGGTGGGGCCATCCACGTTCACCGACGCCAGAATACCGTGCTGCTCGAAGAACGCCTGCTTCGTCGCCAGCATTCTCAGCTGCTCTTCCAGCACGTCGATACGCTGACGCACGGCAACCTCCGCAAAATAGCGGTCCGGTGCAATACGCTTTGAAGGATTCGATGGATGAGTGACGACCGTTAACACCTCAATCGCCATTAACCGACCGTCGGTACGGTAGATGGGCTGATAAGTGTACGCTCGCTCACATTGCAGCCAGTAGCGATGCTCCTGCAAGTTCTCAATACTTGCCTCAGGCGTAGTGCTCAGCCGCTGGATAACCTGCTCTGACTTCATTTCGGATGTCCTGTTGTATGGGATAGCCTTTCTGGACTCGTCACTGAGTTATCGGCCCGCCAGGTGAGAACTTTATGTTCAATTCACCGGGAAAATGAAATTAAGATGACAGAAATATGCCGGAATACGCGCTGGCTCAAAAAAAATAATGGAACGTCGTTTTAATATAGTTGACCATAAAAAACACACAGCGCACACTACCCTTAATTACTTTGTTCAGGTTCACGACTATGTCTAAAAAAATTGCCGTGATTGGCGAATGCATGATTGAGCTGTCCCAGAAAGGCGCGGAAGCCAGCCGCGGTTTTGGTGGCGATACATTGAACACCTCCGTTTACATTGCCCGTCAGGTCTCCCCCGACGCGCTGAGCGTGAGCTACGTTACCGCGCTGGGAACGGACAGCTTCAGCCAGCAGATGCTGGAAGCCTGGCAGGGTGAAAACGTTGGGACCTCGCTGATCCAGCGAATGGAAAACCGCCTGCCGGGTTTGTACTACATCGAAACCGACAGCACCGGCGAGCGCACCTTCTATTACTGGCGTAATGAAGCGGCCGCCAAATTCTGGCTGGAAAGCGAGGCCGCCGCTGCCATTTGCGAAGAACTGGCG
Organism: Enterobacter sp. MGH119; assembly: GCF_001037675.1. NCBI lineage: Bacteria > Pseudomonadati > Pseudomonadota > Gammaproteobacteria > Enterobacterales > Enterobacteriaceae > Enterobacter > Enterobacter sp. MGH119. The sequence goes on from NZ_KQ089933.1 coordinate 232,390, forward strand.
ACCTTCGATTATCTCTACCTGAGCGGGATCAGCCTGGCGATCCTGAGCCAGGAGAGCCGTGAAAAGCTGCTGTCACTGCTGCGCGAATGCCGTGCCAATGGCGGTAAGGTGATTTTCGATAACAACTACCGTCCACGTTTGTGGGCCAGCCGCGAAGAGACGCAGCAGGTCTACCAGCAGATGCTCGAATGCACCGATATCGCCTTCCTGACGCTGGATGATGAAGATGCTCTGTGGGGCGAAAAACCGGTTGATGAGGTCATCGCCCGGACGCAGGCTGCCGGGGTCAGCGAAGTGGTGATCAAGCGCGGGGCGGAGTCTTGCCTGGTGGCGGTTGCAGGTGAAGCCGTGACAGAGGTCCCGGCGGTGAAGCTGGCGAAAGAGAAAGTGATCGATACCACTGCGGCGGGAGATTCTTTCAGCGCGGGGTATCTGGCGGTACGTCTGACGGGAGGTACGCCGGAAGCGGCGGCGCAGCGCGGTCATTTAACGGCCAGCACGGTGATTCAGTATCGCGGAGCGATTATTCCGCGCGAGGCGATGCCTGCTTAAGGACTGGGCGGGCTGATGCCCTCACCCTAACCCTCTCCCACAGGGAGAGGGGACGCAGGGCTTACTGGCCCTGCGGAATATCGCTCGCATCCTGATGTAAATCATCGGCTGCCGTTTGCGCTGGCTGCGGCGCCGTCGCCATGATGGCGTTCCAGGTGGCCTTCAACTCTTTCATGTCATATTCCGGCTCACCTTTCGGCTGTAACAGAATCAACGCCATATCCTGCGACAACTGCTGGCGCAGATCCTGATTCAGCATCTCCACGGTCAGACCGTTCAGGAAGTCCTGACGCAGTTTCTGATACTGCTCCGGCGCGATATCCACCACCTGATTCTGCAAGGAGCGAATGCGCTGGCTGATTAAGATATCGGTATCGGCGCGGGCATAGGTGGCGAACAGTTTCTGCAATTCAAGGGATTTCTGCGCCACCAGCGCGTTAAACTCCTCTTCAGACAGGCCCTCTTTACGCACTTTAGCCAGCTCTTTCGCCACCACGCCGAGATTGGCATTGAGCTTATCGCCCGGCGATTCCACGTTAATGGCGCACTGGGCGCGCTGGAACAGCACACGGCAGTCAAAGCCCAGGCCAATATCTTTCACGTTGTTCTTGCTGAGCGTCTGCTGAACGTGCCAGAACAGCGCTTCACGCGCGAGATCCGCACGCCAGTAACGCAGCAGCGCAGAAGACTCGCGGATCGGCTGCCAGGCCGTATCCCACATCATTGAAAGACGATCCTGACGCACGGTATCCGTCATGATGCTGACCGTCTCAGGACGCAGCGGGGACAAGGTAGGAACAGGGGCAGGCGTTTCACGCTTCCCTTTCAGATCGCCAAAGGCTTTGTTGATCTGCTCTATCACCGCACGGCTGTCCACGTTGCCCACTACAATGAGGGTCATGGCATCCGGGGTGTACCACTGCTGGTAGAAAGATTTCACCTGCTCTGCATCCACCGGCTGTTTCAGCGGTTCTGCCGGGTCGTGGCCAAGCAGCGTGGACCCTTTCAGGCGGTAGCGCCACCAGCCTTCTTTGGTATCCGTCGGCCAGGTCGCCACCATGTCGCTGTTGCTCAACGCATAGTTTACGGTCTCAGGCGTAATCGCCAGTTTGCCGGTGGCATCGGATAGATAGGTAAGCGCTTCTTTAAGCAGATCGTTACGGTTGTTGGGCAGGCTCAGGTTAAACATGGTGTAGTCATAGGAGACCACAGCCGGGGGCAGCGGGCGTTTCGGATCGATGGCCTGTTGCCATAAAGAACGCACCTGAACCGCCTGCAAACTGCCGCTCTGGGTGAGCGCCAGTCGAGGAATAAAGTGGCTTAAGCCGGTCTGCTGGGTGCTTTCAGTGAGGGAGCCGGTATTCACAGAAAGACGGATTTCAATGCGATCGCTCGGACGTTGCGGAGTGGATAATACCTGCCACTGGAAACCGTTCGCCAGTGTTCCCTGTTGCCAGGCCGGGTCTGGCTGGAGCGCATCTGCCTGCACATAACTGGCTGCTGCCATCATCAGCAAACCGCCGGTTAAGAGTCGAATTTTTGTGCCCTGCATGTGAACCCCTGATCAACATTCCTGGTTAAAGAGAGTGTCTCGCGACGTGAGCACTCAAAGATGACGATGAAAACCTTCCGATTAGACAGCGTGTTCAGCTAAACGTCACGGGCGGAAGTGAAATATACCCAAAAAAAATCTTGTCGAATTATGACAGGTATGAACGGTTATTATGCGCAGGTGCCCGCATCCCCACAAGGGAATACGGGCATTTATGAGGGATTAAGAGGATAAACCGGGGGTTTTGTCCTCAGATGTGCGGTTATTCAGCGTATCGTTAAGCTTCTTGTGATCCAGCTCTTTCACCCACTTCGCCACCACAATCGTCGCCACGCCATTGCCGACCAGGTTGGTTAACGCACGGGCTTCAGACATAAAGCGGTCAATACCGAGGATCAGGGCCAGGCCCGCTACCGGCAGATGGCCCACCGCCGAAATGGTGGCCGCCAGCACGATAAATCCGCTGCCCGTTACGCCCGCCGCCCCTTTTGAAGAGAGCAGAAGCACCACCAGCAGCGTAATCTGATGGAAGATATCCATGTGGCTGTTAGTGGCCTGGGCAATAAAGACCGCCGCCATCGTCAGGTATATCGAGGTGCCATCCAGGTTAAAAGAGTAGCCCGTAGGAATAACCAGCCCCACCACTGACTTACGGCAGCCCAGCTTTTCCATTTTATCGAGCATACGCGGCAGCGCGGACTCCGAAGAGGATGTGCCGAGGACAATCAGCAGCTCTTCACGAATGTAACGAATAAATTTGAAGATGCTGAAGCCGGTCGCACGGGCGATGGAGCCGAGCACCACCACCACAAACAGAATACAGGTGATGTAGAAGCAGACGATCAGCTGGCCCAGCTGTACCAGCGTGCCGACGCCGTATTTCCCGATGGTGAAGGCCATCGCGCCAAAGGCGCCAATCGGGGCCAGACGCATAATCATGTTGATGATGCCGAAGATAACCTGCGAGAAGCTTTCAATGACGTTAAAAATCAGCTGGCCTTTGCTGCCAAGACGGTGCAGGGCAAAGCCAAACAGCACGGCAAACAGCAGTACCTGGAGGATGTTTCCGCTGGCGAACGCGCCAATCACGCTGCTCGGGATCACGTCCAGCAAGAAGGCAACAATCCCCTGATCTTTCGCCTGTTCAGCGTAAACCGCCACCGCTTTCGCATCCAGCGTGGCCGGGTCAACGTTCATGCCCGCGCCAGGCTGTACCACGTTGACAATAATCAGGCCGATAATCAGCGCGATGGTACTGACAATCTCGAAGTACAGCAGGGCAACCGCCCCCGTACGCCCGACCGCCTTCATGCTTTCCATGCCAGCGATACCGGTCACCACGGTACAGAAAATGACCGGCGCGATGATCATTTTGATGAGCTTAACGAACGCGTCGCCAAGCGGTTTCATCTGCGCGCCCAGCTCCGGGTAGTAGTGACCGAGCAGAATACCGATGGCGATGGCTGTCAGGACCTGGAAGTAAAGACTTTTGAAGAGTGAGGTTTTCATAGGGTGTCCCTGGAAAGAAAAACTACAGGCTTTGTAAGGTTATGGTTAACCTGCGGCTTTAAAATAACACCCACATAACAGGACAGAAATAAACGGGGTTCAAATTTGAAACACAAATGTTAAGAACTTTGAGCTGGCTCGCACAAGCCAGCAACAAAATTACACTTTTGCGTTATTGCCAGCGTCGGCGAGATAGCGTTGCTCAAAGATATCCGTCGGTACGGCGCGATCAAACAGGAAGCCCTGTCCGCTCTCTACGCCCGCCGCAGCCAGCCACTCACGCTGGGCGTCGGTTTCAATACCCTCGGCAATGACGTGCAGATTCAGGCTGTGCGCCATCTGAATAATGGCCTGCACCAGGCTGCAATCCTCCGGCAGCCCTTCCACAAAGGTTTTGTCGATTTTCAGGACGTCCACCGGCAACGTTTTCATGTGCTGGAGCTGACGCAGGCCGGAATACCCCATACCGAAATCGTCCAGCGCAATGCGGATCCCGGCATTACGCAGCGGTTTCAGGATGGCGACAGCGTCGTCAGGATTATCGATACAACGGCTCTCGGTGACTTCCAGGATCAGCGTGTGGGGCTGGATGCGGTAGCGATGGATCAACTCAAGCATCTCCGGCACCATGGTCGGGTGCATCAGCTGTAGCGCAGAGAGATTCACCGACAGCGGCAGCGTGATGCCCCGTTGTTGCCAGGCCGCAAGCTGGCGGCAAGACTCTTCCAGCACCCAGTAGCCGACGGTGACCATCAGGCCGCAGGACTCGATACGTTCGATCATCCCTTCAGGCAGCTCCCACGTGCCGTCCGGCTGTTGCATACGCAGCAACGCTTCGGCGCTGGTCACTTCACCCGTGCGCAAATTGACCTGCGGCTGTAACCAGAGCGCAAACTGGCGATTGTCCATCGCCGTCAGAATGTCGCTCTCTTCCGTCAGGCGCTGCTGGGCTTTTTCCATCTGCTCCGGATCAAAGAACTGGATCTGGTTTTTCCCTTTCCGCCGCGCGGTGAACGCGGCCGAGAAAGCCCGACGATAAAGCTGCTCGGCGGTCAGCCCCCCGGAGTACATCGCAATACCGATGCTGGCGCTCGGGCGAAGCTGGATACCCTGAATGGGCAGCCGCTCATTAATGACAGTAAGTACTTGCTGACCTAGCGTAATGGCGTGCCACGGCTCTTTAACACCGTGCGCGATCACCACCAGGTCATAGCCGCTGACCTGGGTGAGCACCATGCGCGGCGCCAGAACGGATTTCACCTTTTCCACCAGCGTCAGTAACAGCATTTCGCGCTGGCTCTCTTTCAGCACGCCCGCCGTGTCCTGCAAGGTTTCGCAGGCAATCACCATCAGCGCGGTGGTCTGCTGGCGGGCGACGGTCTGCTCCAGCAAGGCCATTAAAAACGCTTTGTTTGGCAGATCAGATACCGGAAAACGGGTGGCGTTGCTACTGAGCTCTTCCTGCTGACGCAGGACACGCTGCTGGTTGATATTGTAACTGCGGACCAGCATGCCAATTTCATCATCGTGATGCAGGCGCGGCAACGGAAGCTGATGCCCCATGTGCTCCTGTGGAGAGAGGTCGTTCAGCTCCCGGGCTATGCGGCGCAACGGATGCACAATTAACCGGTTGATACACCACGTCAGCGCCACGCTCAGCATTAATGTCAAAAGTAAGTAAGTGGTCACTAATGTAGCAACCCAACTCATGACGAATTTATACATGCGGTACGAGTCGGCCTGTAGCACCAGGTAGGCCAACGGTTGCGGGTTAGCCGGTCTTTCCAGGGAATAGAGAGGCAGGGAAATTTGCACCGGCAGTTCAAACAGGCGCATCACCATCATCGGGACGGAACGCTCCGGGATAAAGCTCATCCGCAGCGCCTGGAACTGGTTCGGCAGTACAACATCCGCGCGGCTCACGATACCAGCGGGCTGAATGCGCTTCAGGATGGATTCCGCCTCGGGGATATCCCCTTTCAGAATCGAGGCTGACAGGGGTTCCCGCACCGAGCGGGCAATACTTTCCAGTTGCGAAGCCGTGTTGTAGCGATTCTGCTGTACGGAGTGAAACAGCAAAATGACGCAGAAGATGAAGACAAACAGCATTGTGACGGCAGACACCATCGCCATCTGTTTGATCGTTAAGGAACGGCTGACACGCAAAATGACTCTCCACAAAACTCGAAGCGCAGGGCGCACCAGGGTGTAAACCTGGTGCGTCCGAGTATACCCGATAGCTGCACTTTTAAGAGAGACTTACAATTAGATTAAGTAAAAATCCGATCACCAGTCTGCATAAGGCACCAGCGGTTCCGGTGGTAAGTCCATATCACCCTGCCAGCCCGCGGCAGAATACCGAACGTAGAGCAGCGCATGGCTCGGGGTATAGTCTTTTGCTTCCTGAATATCGACGCCCAGACCGACAAACCAGTTGGACGTCACGCGGCGTTCAACAATCGCCCTTGCGGTATAACCCGTGCCTGACGAGCTACTTCCGGTTTCCATCACATCTTTATCGGTATAACGGCCTGGCTCATTGTCCGGGATCAGCCCCTGTAACGGATAACGCATCACATCTTTTGTTTTTGAATGAGACCAGGAGACGGAGCCGCCCAGCTCCCATGACCAGTTCTCTGTGCGTTTACGCCAGTTCACCGGTAAGGCGAACGACACATACTCCTGGGGACTGTAGTAACCGCCCTGGCCCAGCGAATAGCCACTTAAATCCTTATCGTAATGCCAGAGCATGTTGGACACGCCCACCGTCAGGCGTTCGTTGTTCTGATTGATGAGCTTGTAGTAATAGCCGGTCATCCAGCGGACGCGCCAGTTATCTTCGACATTCTTCCCGGTGAGGCTGTCGGCACTCAGGCTTGACCAGATACCGTTAGCTTCGCCTTTGTCGTAGCTCATGCTCACGCCGCCACCGGTGGCACGCACGCCGCCCCAGGTGGTGTCGGTATTGGGATCTTTTTGCCCGGCGAAGGCCAGCACCGAGCTGGAAATCGGACGGCGATGGGCGTTCAGGGTGTAGCCAATCGGCCCTAAATCGTTGCTGTAGCTCAGGCTGCCCACCACATCGACCACGTCGAAGCCCATCGGCGTTGTACCGATATCCCACGCCCAGGTTTTGTTCTGCCAGCCGACGGCCACGCTGGCGCCGTTGGCCGACTGGTTCGTGCTGCCGTGACATGGCGTTTCGGCACAGGTACCCCATGTCGGATCGTAAGTTCCGTTATCGGTGTCAAAGGAACCGGCGTTCATATTGACCAGATCGCTACGGAAGAACATACGTCCATCCGACAGCGGCGCATCAACCTGGAGCATGGTGGTGTGCGCTTTCAGGTCGGAATAGCCTCCCGTGCCGCTGGAGCCCCAGTAGTCGTGTTGCAGCGTGACGTTCAGATCCTGCTGACGATAAAGATCGCCTGCATCGCTGCGCACGCCGCGCTTCAGCCAGTCATCTTTCTCATCGTTACGCGTGAGTCGCGTAAAGCTGTCGTTATCGGTGGGACGGGTCGTTGTGATGCCCGATGAGACCATCGCATCTTTCCAGGTGTCCAGCGCCTGCTGAGGCTGACCATTTTGTGCCTGGAAACGGGCGGCATCGCGCATCACCAGCGCACTTTCCATCGAAGGCGGCTGCGATTTGGCCTGCGGAAGAATGGCGTTGAAGGTCTTTTCTGCCGCGGCAGGATCACCCAGTCCGGCCTGCGCCATGGCAAGCCGGCGCTGCATATTGATGGAGAGCGGTTCGCCGTTCTGTGCCGCGGGCAGTTTCGCCAGCGCCGCGCGCGCCGCGTCCTTGTTGCCCTGAGCAAGATAGACCTCGGTCAGGCCGAGGATCGCGTCTTCGTTCTGCGGTTCGCGTTGCAGAATGGTGTTGTAGGCGGTTTTCGCGGCCTCATGATCGCCCCGCTGTTCAGCCCAGTCCGCCAGCGTCAGGTCGATACGGGTGGACGGAGGCTGCTGGCGAAGCAACGTTTCCGCCTCCTGCTCTTTTCCACTGTCGCGCAGGCGGTTGGCGGTTTCCAGCACCTGGTTACTTTGCAGGCGGTCCGCCAGCGCCTGAATGTTGCCGTTCCACTTGTCGCGCGGCAGCGTGTTCAGATGCGCCAGCGCCGCCCGGTCCTGATCGTTACCGGACAGGTACAGCCCGCTGGCGTAAACCTGATCCGGATCGCCCGGTTTCTGACTTGCCAGCTGACGCATCAGGTTATCCGCCTGGCTGCGCTGACCCGCGCTATACAGATCGCGTGACAGTCGGTAGGTGATCCACACGTCGCCCGGGGAAAGCGCAAGGCGTCGGCGCTGAATTTCTGCGGCCTGCGCATATTTCCCCTCGCTTTCCAGCTGTTCAGCCTGGGCTGACAGCTGCTCGTTCGTCAGGCTACGTTCAATATCATCAATGCTGCGGCGCTGACTGGCAGAGAGCGACTGAATAAACTGCGTCGCCTTCTCCGGAGACTGCGCGCGATAAATATTGGCGAGACCGCGCACCGCGTTGCTGTTGCCGCTGTCCATCCGCAACGCCTGGCGGTAATAGCGTTCGGCCGCGTCGTTATCTTTGCGCGCCGCCGCCGCATCACCGAGCCCCAGAACCGCGTAGCTGTCAGTATTGTCGATATTGCGCGCCTGCTGGTAATAGCGTTCGGCCTGGGCCGTATTGTTGGCTTTCAGGGCGTTATCCCCCTGCTGGATCAGCAGCCAGTATCGGTTGACCTTCAGCAGGCTGTCCCATTTGCCCCGGTTATCGCTCTGCGGATCGAGGGCGATCGCCTTTTCAAACTGCGCAACCGCACGCGCGCGATCGCCTTTCTGAGAATAGGCCTGCCCCAGCGCGCCTACAGCTTCACTGTCAGCGTGGTTGGCGCTGACTGCTTTTTGCAACTCCGTTACCGCTTTACTGCCCTGCCCGGCATCCACTGCGGCTAACCCTTCGGCTTTGGCGCGGAACGCCGGATCGGCGAGCTGTTTTTGCTGTGCTTCAAGCTGGGTGCGCGCCGCCGTCACGTTATCGCCATCGCTGAATACGCTCAGGTATTGTTGCAGCGCGGTGACGCTGGCGCTGCTGACCGGCTGATCTTTGATCTGCTGGTACCACATGTCCGACGCCTGACTGCGGCCATTATTCGATTTGGCCATCTCCTGCAACACCGCGAACCCTTCATCGCGCCGTCCGCTCTGGAACAGAAGCTGTGCCAGCGAGGACTGTAGCGGGACGTTGCCCGGACTGCTGGCGTTTATTTTCTTAAGCTGATTAATGGCCAGGTTGCGGCGGGCTGGCTCTTTCGCCACCACGTTCCAGTACTCCGTCGCGATGTCGCCGCTGGGCGGCTTACCGTCAAACAGTTTGTCATACGCAGCAATGGCTTCCTGCGTGTGCCCGGTGGTGGCAAGCAGGCGAGCCTGCTGGAGGGCCTGGCGACCATCCGGCGTGGAGAGCAGCATGGTAGTACGGGAGGACTGGTAGGCACTGGAATCGGGTGCCATTCCTTTCAGGCGATCCAGCTCTTTTTGCGCGCCCGCCGTATCGCCCTGTCGTAACAGGTAGCGGAAGCGCGCGGCAATCACGTCCGGGTTGTTGGGGTCGATCAGCTCAAGGCGATAGAGCGACTGGCGCACTAAATCCTCACGCTGGGTGGATTCCCCCAGACGGACCTGTTCCAGCAGCTGTCTCTGCTGCGGGGAGTTGGCGGCCTGGGCCAGGGGCATTAGCGCCAGGCCAAGCGATAAGGTGAGTAGATTCAGTGTGAACGTGCGCATTCCTGGCCCCAATCCGGTAGTAATTCACCTTGCACGGTGAAACGAAAACGATGCTGATCCCACCCTTGTCCAAAGAGGGTCAGAACGTAGCTGTAATAAGCATTGTTATCGGGAAAACGATCGGCGACGTGCTGGCGTTGCACCGCCTGCGCGTCCCGGTTTTGTAAAAACGGAAGGAGAGAGGCAGAAAACCCTACCGGCCCATCTCCGGTGCGTTTCCCGGTTGCTACATCCACTTTCTCCGGCGGCAAGCCTTGTTTGATTGTGGTGGTCGCCATGGGCTTGAAACGCGCCAGTAGCCGGGCTTTCTGCGGATCGTTATCGTTCATCATCCCTACCCACAGATAGACGCGAATCGCATCGTAGCTGCCGATCAGGGATGCATCCTGCGACAGCTGCCAGCCGCCCTTTTTTTGGTATTTCACCCAGTTCGGGGAAAATCCTTTAGGCGCGGTCTCCAGCAGCAGACGCAGGTTAGTTTCACGGAGCGTCGTCCACGGCGCGCCAAAACGGGTGAAATAGCTCGCAAGCTGCGGCGGCAGGTAGCTGGGGTTAAAGCGCCAGACACTCTCTTCGGCAAAACCGACTTTACCCGGCAGCAGCATAGAACCCAGCCCCGGCACCTTCACCACTTCCTCACTGGCAATGCGCGTCAACAGCGCCTTACCCGTGCGCGTGTAATCGGGATTTTTCCACAGCCGCCCGGCTTCAAGCAGCGACCAGGCAATCCAGATATCGGCATCAGACGCGGAGTTAGGGTCGATAACCGCCCAGGTTTCGTCGTCCTTTTTTCCCCACAGCCAGGCCGGGAGATGTTGGGCTAAATCTCCCTCGGCAAGGTTATCGCGCGTCCATGCCAGCAGCAGATCGAACGCCTTGCGATCGTTTGCCGCGAGGGCAAAGAACAGCCCGTAGCTTTGCCCTTCGGAGGTGGTGATTTTGCGCGCGTCACTGGGATCAATGACCCGCCCACTTTCGCTCATATAATCCTGCTTGAACGTCTCCCAGGCAGGCCAGCGACAGGCAGCGTGAAGATTCGCCGCCGCCAGCATCAACGCTGCGACTACACACCCGCGAAAGATTTTCATCACCGCTTACTCATGGTCCGGGTTAAGACGACGACGGCTGATGATTCGCAGCAGACGCCACAGTACCCACGCCAGCAATACGACGCTGAGCGCAGCCAGCACGGCCAGCAGCACCGGGTGGTTAGACAGGGCGTACCACAGGCGTTCGAACCACGGCAGATGACCGACGTAGTAGACATCCCCCACGCGCAGGCTGTTTACCCCCGACTCACGGATCACCGAGACGGAACCGAACATTGCTGCCCGTTTACCGCTGTCGTTCATGGCCGTGTTGAGCAGCTCATAGCCGCGTGGGCTGTCCGCCAGCAGGGCGATAACGCTGCGCTGGTCGTTATACGGCGACTGGAAGCCGACAATCGCGGCCATCGGACCCGTTGAACTTACGGTCGTCCTGATATTGGCCTGACGATCGCCGCTGTCCGGCATGATGCTCGGGAACTCGGTCTGACGCAGCGGCGTGTTGACCCATGACTGAGCCGCCTGCACCAGCAGATCGACGCGCTTCTCGTCTTTCAGCTTGTCCGGAATGTTGCCGATGACCATGATATCGGCATCTTTGTTCTGGATCTGACTACCGTCATCCGTCACCGTCACGTTGATAGCCGGCAAGCCGGTTTGCGCCCCAACGGTACCCATGGTGTCCAGCAGCGTGGCAACCTGACCTTCGTTGGCCGCTTTTGGCATCACGACAATCGATTCAGAGAGATCAGCCATGCGGCTGAACGGGAAGCTGGCGTTAGCAAAGGCACGCAGATCCGGCATCGCGATAAAGTGGTAATACTTCGAGAAGTCGATCGTGGAATCATCGCCAATCACCACGTGGTTTTGCACCGGCTGGAAGGTAATACAGTTTTCCACCGATCCACCCGGCATGGGGTTCATATACTGGAAGTTAAACCGCAGCTGGTTCACCGCACCGAGCTTCAGCGCCGGGATCGACACATCGGTTTTGCCATCCAGCAGCCCCTGCAATACAGGCAGACGAAGCATCAACCGGTTTGTCTCCTGGCTGCTGGTCAGGCTGAACGATTGCAGGAACTGGTTGTTGAGGCTGATATCCATGCGCGAGCTGTCTTTGGTTGCCGGCGCGGTGTAACGGTAGTTCAGGTTGATATCAATGCCGTTGGTGCGCAGCAGATAGAGATCCGGCGGCAGGTTCAGCGACAGGCTGACAGGAGAAGGTTCAAGCCCGGTTGACTGCAATTGCTCTTCATAGGTTTTCAGCTCGCCAAAGGTGATTGCCCGGTCGGTACGTACCCAGTTCGGCGCATCATAAGGCTTACGCGCCAGCAGCGGTTTCACCTCATCCACCACAACGCTGTTACCGCGGAACAGGATATTTCCCTGCGCAATGCCCTTCGCCGCCTGCACCAGATCTTTGTCATCACGGCCGAAGATCACCAGCAGCTTCACGTACGGATTGTCCGGATGGCTGATCATCTCGATGGTGGGCGCTTTCACCTCCGGATGGTCACGCAGGAAAGCCGGACGTTTGGCGTTGGTGGCAAACACGATCGCGTTTTTGTCCGGCATTTTGTCGTACATGACCGGGAAACTTTGACCACGCCAGCCGGAGCGGGAACCAAACCAGGATGCCACGATAGAGGCCGCCAGCTGTTCGGTCACATCAGGAGAGCCGGCAAAGACCATCGGCAGGTTCAGCGGACGGTTATCACGCGGGTCGAAGAACGGCACCGGGAAGGCGGAGAGATCGTTTTTCAACGCCAGCGGCTGATAGGTCATCTGAAGCGAAGAGTTACGACCGACATCCAGCCACAAGGTGCTGCTGGCCGGGTTTTCACAGACATCGCGGTAGTGGCCGACAAACTCCAGACGCACGCGGTTAAAGTCGGTGATAAACAGCGGGTTAATCGGCACCTGAGCCAGGGTTTTCTTACCCAATTGCTCTTTGGTGACGGGCAGGACGTCCATTAGCTCGTCATTCAGATAGACCTTAAGCTGGGACTGCACCGGCAGCAGCGACGGCGATGGGGTGTATTCCAGGTTGAGCACCGCTTTCGACACGACTTCATCACTGCGCATACCGAATTCGATACCGCCATTTGGGTTGATGCCGCGCAGAACCATACTGCCCGGAGGAGGCGCGATCTGGGCAAACGTCAGCTTAACGTCACGCGACGGCGTATTTTCGGCAACCACCGGCGCACTGGCTCCCGGCACGCCAGGCATGACCTGCCCAACCACCGGGTTGTCGCCGGGCAGCGTATTCCCCGTCGTCGGCTGATTCGGGACAACGTTCTCCGTCTGCCCCGGCGCGGCCGTCACAACCGGATCGGTCGCTTGCGCGACGACAGGCACCGTTGGCGCGGGCGTGGTCGCTGCGTTATCAGGCGCCGCGTTAGCCACTGTTGCAGGGAGCGCACTCATCCCCATTGCCACTGCACATAACCAGGAAAGTTTTGTTTTCATCGCGTTATCATCATTGTTGAGCCATAACCGGGTCCGCCTGCTTCGCTTCATCTCGCTCAGGTCGACGCGGAATGAACGACACGACCCAGGAAACCAGTGAAGTAAGTGACCGGAAAATTAATTTCACCGACGACGGGGCAAATTCTGCAAGGTGACGATAGCCACGGAACCCCAGCTTAAGAATATCCAGCAGGCTTTCCAGAGGCTTATCCTCAGGGAAGCTGTCCTGCCAGAGAGCCCACGTATCCGCGCGGGCAAACGTACACTGCACAAAATCAATGTGTTGTTTTTTGGTCAGCGGCATCAGTTGCAGACCCACTTCATTTCCTCTCACACGCACCACCTGCGTCGGGAAGACATACTCCTGCTGGCCGCGCTTAAGCAGTAGGTTGACCTTCTGCCCCTCCAGCACCTTCGCCTGACCGTTGATCTTGATACCCAGACCGCCATCCGAAAAGTCATGTACGGTACAGGAGAAGAGATGTCCATCGTCGCGGGCAATGGCCGCTGGCATGCTGATTTCGACGCGATGCGCGCGGCGAACCTGCTTGCTCTCCACCGATACCGCCACCGCGCCACCGAGGATAATCAGGTTATAAAACACCCACGCCATACTCACGAAGACCGTCAGAATTTCGTTTTCCGGGCCGTAGAAGTAGCGCCAGATCCCAACAATCACGCCCACAATATTCAGCAGCACCAGGAAGATATAGGGCCGGGAGATCACCCAGTCGACATACTCCTCTTCCACCAGCCCGCCCTTCGCGGTGACGTTGAATTTCCCTTTATGCGGGTTAATCAGCGCCACCATGGTTGGCGGCGCGATGTACCAGGCCAGCACCGTTTCGTAAATTTCACTCCAGAAGGAGTGCCGATATTTCCCCTGAATCTTCGAGTTCGTCAGGCTGGCGTGGATCATGTGCGGCAGAACGAACAGGGCAATCATCAGCGCAGGCGCATAGATGATGTAAGCGTGAAGGAGCAGGAACGCCAGCGGCGCTGTGAGAAAGATAAGCCGTGGAATACCCGACAGGAAGTGGAACATGGCGTTGACGTAGCACAGCCGTTGCGCCAGCTTCAGCCCTTTACCCATCAGCGGGTTATCGAGCCTGAAAATTTGCACCATGCCGCGGGCCCAGCGAATACGCTGGCCGATGTGCGCCGACAGGGATTCCGTGGCCAGCCCCGCCGCCTGAGGAATACGCATGTAGGCCGAGGTATAGCCAAGACGGTGCAGACGCAGCGAGGTGTGCGCATCTTCCGTGACCGTCTCGACGGCGATCCCGCCAATTTCATCCAGCGGTTTCCGGCGGATCACCGCACAGGAGCCGCAGAAGAACGTGGCGTCCCACATGTCGTTCCCGTCCTGCACCAGGCCATAGAACAGCGTGCCCTCGTTCGGGGTCTTACGAAAACGACCGAGGTTACGTTCAAACGGGTCCGGTGAGAAGAAGTGGTGCGGCGTCTGCATCATCGCAAGCTCTTTCTCCTTCAGGAACCAGCCCATGGTCATTTGCAGGAACGAGCGCGTTGGCACGTGGTCGCAGTCGAAAATAGAGACGAACTCCCCTTTGGCATATTTCAGCGCATTATTGATGTTACCGGCTTTCGCGTGTTCATGCGTGGTACGGGCGATGTACTCTACCCCCACTTCGTCCGCGAACTGGCGGAACTCGGCGCGGCCACCGTCATCGAGGATCCAGATTTTGATTTTATCCTTCGGCCAGTCGATACCCAGCGCGGCGTAAATGGTGTTTTTTACCACCGACAGGTCTTCGTTGTAGGTCGGCACGAAGAGGTCCACCGTAGGCCACTGGGTCGTGTCTTTTGGCAGCGGCACCGGCTGTCGATTCAGCGGCCAGATAACCTGGAAGTAACCCAGCACCAGCACGATCCAGGCGTAAGTCTCAGCAAACAGCAGCACTAAGCCGCACACCAGGCTGACCGGATCGTCCCAGTTCAGCGTTGAGGTATATCGCCACCAGATGTAGCGGCAGGAAACGGTCAGCGATAGCACAATCAGCATCAGGGCAGAAAAACGCCCTGGTATGCGCCGCACCAGCAGCGCCACGCCCCACAGCAGGATCAGGAAGGTGAACTGCGCCAGCGGGTTGAAGGGCTGGGTAATACAGACCAGCGCAAGAATCAGCGAGAACACCACAACCACGCCGAGAATAAAACGCCGCAAGCCCGGGTGTAGGTGCCCGAGCTCTTTTTGGTTATCTAAATGACCCGTTTTGTCGCCCACCCGGTCGGGTAGCCGGTCAAGCCACTGGTGGTAGTGTTCACGCAGGTTCTGCACACGATCGAAGCTGCGCCAGCGGGACGTTTTTTTCTCCGCGCCCGTTGAGGTCGTCAGTAGCCAGATGGACTGAATAGCGTAGCGCGCGGGATCCAGCGGACGCGGCTTGTCAGGGTTGATATGCGGATAGAGTTCACCGTGGCGCGCGCGAATGCGTTGCCAGCGGGGATGCTCGAGGGGGATGAACATCCACGCCAGAATCATCCATAAACAGCCCAGCGCTGCGCTCAGCGACGAGGCGCCGTGATGACGGTAATGGCGGTAGCGTTCACTTAAGCGCGAACTGACCGGCGGAATGAGCAGCCAGTTAGTCAGGCGGCTCATACTGAACTCCCGGCAGGCTCCGGCCGTTTAGCAAAGTGCAGCAGACACCAGTTGGCCAGCGTCAGGATCTCTTCCGCCGCCAGTGAATCGCTACGGTACTCCCCGAGGGGTTGTTTGGACGCGAGGCACTCCGCCATCGCTTCGTCACGATGGATCACCATCGGCAACAGGCGGCGCTGACTCTGGAGCCAGACCTGGTAGAGATCGTCCTGGATCTGGCTGCCAATGCGCAGATCGTTGATCAGAATATGGGCATTGGCAGGCATCGGCTGCTGATGCAGACGGATATGACAATTCGCATCTACGTTCGCGATGGAGAGCACATGGTCGCACTGCGCCAGCAGCTGGCGGGTCAACGACGCGGCACCGTGCGGCAGGTCCAGCAGGATCCACTGGTAGTGCCCGCTCTCTTTCAGGCTCTGCAATGCGGTGATGAAGCGAGAGAACAGGCGCTGGTACGCGGCTTCATTCCCGCGCTCGGTTTCGGTCAATTGACCAAAGGGAAGCAAATCGAGCTGGGAGGTATAACGCAAACCCGCATCCCGCCAGTCTTTATCGTCCAGAAGCGCACGTCCCCAGCCGTTTGCATGCGTAAAGTCGACATTGAATGACATGCGCAGCAAATTATCGGAACAGGCATCAATGACCAGTACCGATTCACCTAATACCTGCAATGACCACGCCAGCGCCGCGGTAACGGAAGTTGTACCCACCCCACCACGGACGCCCTGTAATCCTAGTACAGCCATCAATGGCTTCCTTATTGTTGTTGGGCAAACTCAGCTAATAACGGCCAACGTTTAATAGCCGCCGCCAACTGTTCCCGCTGGGAAATATCGGTGTAATCTATTTCAGGCAAAGAAAAAGCCTGCGTGAGTGCCAAAAAATCGTTCTGGAATGTGTAACCCAGACTTGAGTCGACTGGGGTTGCGGGTTCGTTATTTTGCATTCTTTTTTCATCCCTTTGAGTAAAATCATAAGATTCAGATGCAGCGAGGCGTCCTGCCCACTAAATTTCATTTACATGCTAAATCTGATGTTCTTT
This sequence comes from Enterobacter sp. MGH119, assembly GCF_001037675.1. Lineage (NCBI taxonomy): Bacteria > Pseudomonadati > Pseudomonadota > Gammaproteobacteria > Enterobacterales > Enterobacteriaceae > Enterobacter > Enterobacter sp. MGH119. Next base: position 248,961 of record NZ_KQ089933.1, read on the forward strand.
AATTTCAATGTTAGGTTTATTTCTACGCTTTCGCTAGTAAACTGAGAGACATAGAAATTCGACGAAAAGAGGGACACCGTGGACTCCATATTTTCTATTGGCATCCAGTCATTATGGGACGAATTGCGCCACATGCCAGTCGGAGGAGTCTGGTGGGTTAATACGGATCGTAATGAAGATGCCATCAGTCTGGTAAACCAGACGATAGCGGCGCAGGGGAAGGATTCCCGCGTGGCCATAATTACGATGGGCGAAGAGCCGAAGTCAATCATCAGGCTCGACAGTGACCGTGGACCCCAGACAGTACGATTATTTTCCATGCCTGCGGAGGCTGACAGTCTATACTTTTTACCCCGCGATATTCAGTGTTCTATTGTTCCTGAACACTATTTACTGATTCTAAAATGCTCTAATAACGGCCTGCAAAATATCCCCTCTGAAAAACTGCTGAAATGGCTGGAAAGAATCAACAGATGGGCAAAAAATCAAAATTGCACCTTATTGGTTGTTAACCCAGGCAGTAATAATGACAAGCTTTTTTCACTTTTAATGAGTGAATACCGTTCTCTCTATGGCCTGGCCAGTATTCGTGTCCAGACCGACAGCCATCTTTACGACGTGGCTTTCTGGTGCAATGAAAAAGGGGTGAGCTCCCGACAACAACTTACCCTCAAACATGTCGGGGATGAGTGGCATCTTGCTCAACAGGAAGAGACGGTAGTTCAGCCACGCAGTGATGAAAAACGCGTTCTGAGCCATATTGCGGTACTGGAAGGTGCGCCTGCACTGTCTGAGCACTGGTCACTGTTCGATACCAATGAAGCCTTATTTGATGAGGCGCGCACCACGCAGGCGGCGACCATTATTTTCTCGTTGATCCAGAATAACCAAATCGAAACGCTGGCAAGGCACATTCACACATTACGTCGCCAGCGCGGCAGCGCGTTAAAAATTGTGGTGCGTGAAAATAATACCAGCCTGCGCGCCACCGATGAGCGCTTATTACTGGGCTGCGGCGCGAATATGGTCATCCCGTGGAATGCTCCCCTGTCGCGCTGTCTGACGCTGATCGAAAGCATCCAGGGCCAGCAGTTTAATCGACATGTTCCGGAAGATATCAGCACCCTGCTTTCAATGACGCAGCCGATGAAACTGCGCGGCTACCAGAAATGGGACACCTTCTGCGATGCGGTGGGCAACATGATGAGCAATACGCTGTTACCGGCAGACGGAAAAGGGGTGATGGTTGCCCTGCGCCCCGTGCCGGGTATTCGCGTTGAGCAGGCGCTTACTCTGTGCCGCCCTAACCGTATCGGGGATATCATGACCATTGGCGATAACCGCCTGGTGCTGTTCCTCTCCTTCTGCCGGGTGAACGATCTGGATACGGCGCTTAACCATATCTTCCCGCTTCCTACCGGGGATATCTTCTCGAACCGCATGGTCTGGTTTGAAGATAATTTGATCAGCGCTGAGCTTGTCCAGATGCGTGCCCTGGCTCCTGAAAAGTGGGCGAAACCGTTGCCTGTGACAAGCGGTGCCAAACCGGTTCTGAACGCGAAACATGACGGGCATGTCTGGCGTCGGGTACCTGAGCCGCTACGCTTACTGGATGAGAACAAGGAGAGCGCGCCATTATGAATATCAGCGATATCATCCAACTGGTTGTTCTGTGCGCGCTGATTTTTTTGCCGCTTGGCTACTATGCACGCCATTCCCTGCGCCGTATTCGCGATACGGTCAGATTACTGTTCGTCAAACCTCGCTATATTAAACCCGCCGGAACACTGAGTCGCGCTCCGAACGTCAAGGCAAACCGAAAACATGACTAATTCTACCTATACCTCTTCGGCGCCATCGCCACTCTGGCAATACTGGCGCGGCCTGTCCGGCTGGAATTTCTACTTTCTGGTGAAGTTTGGTCTGCTGTGGGCAGGCTATCTTAATTTCCACCCTCTGCTTAACCTGGTGTTTATGGCATTCCTGCTGATGCCAATCCCGAACCTCAGGCTGCACCGTATACGTCACTGGGTCGCTATCCCCATCGGTTTCGCCCTGTTCTGGCATGATACCTGGCTGCCCGGCCCTGAAAGCATCATGAGCCAGGGCTCCCAGGTCGCAGGTTTCAGTGCGGACTATATGCTCGATCTGGTTGAGCGCTTTATTAACTGGCAGATGATTGGCGCGGTATTTGTCCTGCTGGTCGCCTGGCTGTTCCTGTCTCAGTGGATCCGGGTGACGGTGTTTGTCGTCGCGATTATGATCTGGCTTAACGTCCTGACGCTGACGGGCCCGAGCTTCTCGCTGTGGCCAGCCGGTCAGCCGACGACAACCGTGACCACCACGGGCGGTTCCGCCGCCGCGACCGTCGCGACAGCAGGGGATACGCCTGTGGTTGGGGATATTCCAGCGCAGACTGCACCGCCGACATCCACGAACCTGAACGCGTGGCTCTCCAGTTTTTACGCTGCGGAAGATAAGCGTCAGACGAAATTCCCGGACGCGCTGCCTGCCGATGCTCAGCCGTTTGAGCTGCTGGTCATTAACATCTGTTCTCTGTCCTGGGCTGACGTTGACGCGGCTGGTTTGATGTCGCACCCGCTGTGGTCGCATTTCGATATTCAGTTCAAGGACTTCAACTCGGCCACGTCGTACAGCGGCCCGGCGGCTATCCGCCTGCTGCGCGCCAGCTGCGGACAGCCTTCGCATAAGAACCTCTACCAGCCGGCAGCTAACCAGTGTTATCTGTTTGATAACCTGGCAAAACTGGGCTTTACCCAGCACCTGATGATGGGTCATAACGGTCAGTTCGGTAACTTCCTGAAAGAAGTACGTGAACAGGGTGGCATGCAGGCCCCGCTGATGGACCAGAAAGGGCTGCCGGTTACGTTGCTGGGCTTTGATGGCTCGCCGGTGTATGACGATACCGCCGTGCTTCAGCGCTGGTTAGATACCGTCGGCAAAGAGGAAGGGACACGTAGTGCGACGTTCTATAACACGCTGCCGCTGCACGACGGGAACCATTATCCCGGCGTGAGTAAAACGGCCGATTATAAGGCCCGTGCGCAGAAGTTCTTTGACGAGCTGAACGCGTTCTTCAACGAGCTGGAAAAATCAGGCCGCAAAGTGATGGTGGTGATAGTACCGGAACATGGGGGAGCGTTGAAAGGCGACAGGATGCAGGTGTCTGGTCTGCGCGATATCCCAAGCCCGTCCATCACTAACGTTCCGGCCGGGATTAAGTTCTTTGGCATGAAGGCGCCGCATCAGGGAGCTCCAGTTGAGATCACCCAGCCAAGCAGCTATCTGGCTATCTCGGAACTGGTCGCTCGCGCAGTAGACGGTAAGCTGTTTGTGGAAGATAGCGTGAACTGGGATCAGCTCACCAGCGGGCTGCCGCAGACGGCGGAGGTATCGGAAAACGCCAATGCGGTGGTGATCCAGTATCAGAATAAGCCTTATGTCCGACTGAATGCCGGGGATTGGGTGCCGTATCCGCAGGGATGAGCTGCTACACCCTCTCCCCTGTGGGGAGAGGGTTACTCTGCACTTCGTAACGAAATTTCACCGCCCACCCAGGGCTTAATCACACCATCCTGTTCAAGAAGCAACGCACCCTGCGCGTCAATGCCGCGTGATGTGCCGTAAATCTCTTTATCCCCAATCAGCAGCTTCACCGGTCGGTTAATAAAGTTATCCAGCTTTTCCCAGCGGGACAGGAATGGCGCTAACCCCTCCTGTTCAAAGAGCGTCAGCGAACTACGCAACTCATTGATCATGCGGACGGTAAGCGTATTGCGATCGATGGTGATCCCCGCTTCCTGTAGGTTGGTCCAGGCCTGGTTCACGACATCGTTCTGCACGTTTCGCATCACCATGTTCAGCCCCGCTCCAATAACGATCTGTGCGGCATCGCCTGTTTTTCCCGTCAGTTCGACCAGGATCCCCGCCAGCTTCCGATCGTTGAGATACAGATCGTTGGGCCATTTTACCCGCACCTGATCGGCACCCAGATCGTGCAGCACCTCTGCCATCACAATGCCGATGACCAGGCTCAGCCCGATGGCCGCAGCTGGCCCCTGTTCAAGCCTCCAGTACATGGAAAGGTAGAGGTTGGCGCCAAATGGTGAGAACCACTTACGCCCCCGGCGGCCACGTCCTGCCTGTTGGTACTCGGCAACGCAGGCATCACCGGATTTCAGCTCGCTCAGGCGATCCAGCAGATACTGGTTCGTCGAATCAATGACCGGCAATACCGCGACGTTACCGTGCCCAATCTGGCTGCGGATGATCTCTTCATTCAGTAACTGGATCGGTTCCGGCAGGCTGTAGCCTTTTCCCGGCACCGTAAACACATCCACGCCCCAGTCGCGGAGCGTTTGAATATGTTTATTGATGGCAGCGCGGCTCATGCCCAGCTGTTCGCCCAGCTGCTCGCCAGAATGAAACTCGCCATCAGCAAGGATACCGATGAGAGTTAACGGAATAGTATTGTCCTTCACGCAATGGTCTCCACGGCATTCACTTCGCCCGTTCGGCCAATAAAGCGAACTTCAGGCTCCAGCCAGACGTTGAATTTTTCGCCCACGCGCTGACGAACATGGTGCGCCAGGTTGACGACATCCTCACTTGTCGCGTTGGACTGGTTGATCAGTACCAGCGCCTGCTGACGATGAACAGCAGCGCCACCAAGAGTAGTACCTTTTAATTCACACTGATCGATAAGCCAGCCTGCGGCCAGCTTCACGCTGCCATCCGCCTGAGGATAATGCGGGGCCGTTGGCCAGCCAGCGAGAAATGCTTTTGCATTTTCGCTGCTGATCACCGGGTTTTTGAAGAAACTGCCCGCATTTCCGTTGACTTTCGGGTCCGGGAGCTTGGTCATGCGCATGTGGCATACGGAATCAAATACCTCACGCGGTGTGACGGTAGCCGGGTCAAGACGGGTCAGATCGCCGTAAGTCAGAACGGGTTTCCAGGCTTTCTCCAGGCGCAGACCAACGGCCACAATGACGAAACGATCCTGATAATCGTGCTTGAAAATGCTGTCGCGATAACCAAAGCGGCACTGCTCTGCGGTCAGGCGCTTCGCCGTTCCGGTCGCGAGTTCGATGCAATCGACATATTCGCAGACGTGTTTCAGTTCGATGCCGTAGGCACCGATGTTTTGAATAGGAGATGATCCTGCACAGCCCGGGATCAGGGCCAGGTTTTCCAGTCCGGGCATCCCTTTTTCAAGGGTATATTGCACCAGATGGTGCCAGTTCTCGCCAGCACCCACGTGTAAATGCCAGCTGTCAGCGCTCTCTTTACACTCAATCCCCATGATGCGATTGACGATTACCGTCCCCGCAAAATCATCGAGAAACAGGACATTACTTCCTTCGCCCAGAATAAGTACGGGTTCACCGTTTCCTGTTGCGTTTTGCCATGCATTCAGCAACTGCTGAGCACTTTCGGCACGTACAATTTGATTAGCATTCCGTTGAATACCAAAGGTATTCCAGGGCTTAAGGGAGTGATTCATAGACGCTATCCTGATGCAAAAACCGGGATAGTTTACCGTATATATGGGGGGATAGGTGATTTGTTTATGGAAAGGAAGCAGGTGTAGAAACGCAAAAAGGCCATCCTTGCGGATGGCCTCTTCACTTGTTTGATGCCTGGCAGTTCCCTACTCTCACATGGGGAGACCCCACACTACCATCGGCGCTACGGCGTTTCACTTCTGAGTTCGGCATGGGGTCAGGTGGGACCACCGCGCTAAAGCCGCCAGGCAAATTCTTGTGCTCTGTCCTGTGTCTTTCGCACTGATACTGCGTTGGCTGCTCTCGTAAAGTCAGTCACATACCTCAGTATGCTCCTTCCTTTCCTTCGTTTGCCGCCTTGTCTCAGCGCAAAATCCTTCGGACTCTGAATCTAAGCTGAAAATTCTGTCTCTTCGCCAAAACAGCTTCGGCGTTGTAAGGTTAAGCCTCACGGTTCATTAGTATCGGTTAGCTCAACGCATCGCTGCGCTTACACACCCGACCTATCAACGTCGTCGTCTTCAACGTTCCTTCAGGAGACTTAAGGTCTCAGGGAGAACTCATCTCGGGGCAAGTTTCGTGCTTAGATGCTTTCAGCACTTATCTCTTCCGCATTTAGCTACCGGGCAGTGCCATTGGCATGACAACCCGAACACCAGTGATGCGTCCACTCCGGTCCTCTCGTACTAGGAGCAGCCCCCCTCAATTCTCCAGCGCCCACGGCAGATAGGGACCGAACTGTCTCACGACGTTCTAAACCCAGCTCGCGTACCACTTTAAATGGCGAACAGCCATACCCTTGGGACCTACTTCAGCCCCAGGATGTGATGAGCCGACATCGAGGTGCCAAACACCGCCGTCGATATGAACTCTTGGGCGGTATCAGCCTGTTATCCCCGGAGTACCTTTTATCCGTTGAGCGATGGCCCTTCCATTCAGAACCACCGGATCACTATGACCTGCTTTCGCACCTGCTCGCGCCGTCACGCTCGCAGTCAAGCTGGCTTATGCCATTGCACTAACCTCCTGATGTCCGACCAGGATTAGCCAACCTTCGTGCTCCTCCGTTACTCTTTGGGAGGAGACCGCCCCAGTCAAACTACCCACCAGACACTGTCCGCAACCCGGATCACGGGTCTACGTTAGAACACCAGCCATTAAAGGGTGGTATTTCAAGGACGGCTCCACGCAGACTGGCGTCCACGCTTCAAAGCCTCCCACCTATCCTACACATCAAGGACCAGTGTTCAGTGTCAAGCTATAGTAAAGGTTCACGGGGTCTTTCCGTCTTGCCGCGGGTACACTGCATCTTCACAGCGAGTTCAATTTCACTGAGTCTCGGGTGGAGACAGCCTGGCCATCATTACGCCATTCGTGCAGGTCGGAACTTACCCGACAAGGAATTTCGCTACCTTAGGACCGTTATAGTTACGGCCGCCGTTTACCGGGGCTTCGATCAAGAGCTTCGCGTTGCCGCTAACCCCATCAATTAACCTTCCGGCACCGGGCAGGCGTCACACCGTATACGTCCACTTTCGTGTTTGCACAGTGCTGTGTTTTTAATAAACAGTTGCAGCCAGCTGGTATCTTCGACTGATTTCAGCTCCGTCCGCAGGGGCTTCACCTACATATCAGCGTGCCTTCTCCCGAAGTTACGGCACCATTTTGCCTAGTTCCTTCACCCGAGTTCTCTCAAGCGCCTTGGTATTCTCTACCTGACCACCTGTGTCGGTTTGGGGTACGATTTCGTGTTACCTGATGCTTAGAGGCTTTTCCTGGAAGCAGGGCATTTATCACTTCAGCACCGTAGTGCCTCGTCATCACACCTCAGCGTTAATAAGGTACCGGATTTACCTGGAACCTCCGCCTACATGCTTAAACCGGGACAACCGTCGCCCGGCTGACATAGCCTTCTCCGTCCCCCCTTCGCAGTAACACCAAGTACAGGAATATTAACCTGTTTCCCATCGACTACGCCTTTCGGCCTCGCCTTAGGGGTCGACTCACCCTGCCCCGATTAACGTTGGACAGGAACCCTTGGTCTTCCGGCGAGCGGGCTTTTCACCCGCTTTATCGTTACTTATGTCAGCATTCGCACTTCTGATACCTCCAGCATGCCTCACAGCACACCTTCAACGGCTTACAGAACGCTCCCCTACCCAACAACACATAAGTGTCGCTGCCGCAGCTTCGGTGCATGGTTTAGCCCCGTTACATCTTCCGCGCAGGCCGACTCGACCAGTGAGCTATTACGCTTTCTTTAAATGATGGCTGCTTCTAAGCCAACATCCTGGCTGTCTGTGCCTTCCCACATCGTTTCCCACTTAACCATGACTTTGGGACCTTAGCTGGCGGTCTGGGTTGTTTCCCTCTTCACGACGGACGTTAGCACCCGCCGTGTGTCTCCCGTGATAACATTCTTCGGTATTCGTAGTTTGCATCGGGTTGGTAAGCCGGGATGGCCCCCTAGCCGAAACAGTGCTCTACCCCCGAAGATGAGTTCACGAGGCGCTACCTAAATAGCTTTCGGGGAGAACCAGCTATCTCCCGGTTTGATTGGCCTTTCACCCCCAGCCACAGGTCATCCGCTAATTTTTCAACATTAGTCGGTTCGGTCCTCCAGTTAGTGTTACCCAACCTTCAACCTGCCCATGGCTAGATCACCGGGTTTCGGGTCTATACCCTGCAACTTAACGCCCAGTTAAGACTCGGTTTCCCTTCGGCTCCCCTATACGGTTAACCTTGCTACAGAATATAAGTCGCTGACCCATTATACAAAAGGTACGCAGTCACACCCGAAGGTGCTCCCACTGCTTGTACGTACACGGTTTCAGGTTCTTTTTCACTCCCCTCGCCGGGGTTCTTTTCGCCTTTCCCTCACGGTACTGGTTCACTATCGGTCAGTCAGGAGTATTTAGCCTTGGAGGATGGTCCCCCCATATTCAGACAGGATACCACGTGTCCCGCCCTACTCTTCGAGTTCACAGCATGTGTGTTTTCGTGTACGGGACTATCACCCTGTACCGTCGGACTTTCCAGACCGTTCCACTAACACACAAGCTGATTCAGACTCCGGGCTGCTCCCCGTTCGCTCGCCGCTACTGGGGGAATCTCGGTTGATTTCTTTTCCTCGGGGTACTTAGATGTTTCAGTTCCCCCGGTTCGCCTCGTTAACCTATGTATTCAGTTAACGATAGTGCAACGAATTGCACTGGGTTTCCCCATTCGGACATCGACGGGTCAAAGGTTCATATCACCTCGCCGTCGCTTTTCGCAGATTAGCACGTCCTTCATCGCCTCTGACTGCCAGGGCATCCACCGTGTACGCTTAGTCGCTTAACCTCACAACCCGAAGATGTTTCACTTCTGATTGCGAAAATTTGAGAGACTCGAACACACATGAGCTGTGTGTCGTTTCAATTTTCAGCTTGATCCAGATTTTTAAAGAGCAAAACTTCGCAGTGCACCTTTTCAGGTTCACTCTGAAGTTTTCTTGTGTTCGCAGTAAAAGATGGTGGAGCTATGCGGGATCGAACCGCAGACCTCCTGCGTGCAAGGCAGGCGCTCTCCCAGCTGAGCTATAGCCCCATCGTAGTCACCTCTGTACCGGTAATTTTTGTTGAGGCAAGGCGTGGTGACACGAAGCATACTCAGGTATGTGAGTGTCGCCGCAACGCAGCATCAGCAAAAATTTGGTAGGCCTGAGTGGACTTGAACCACCGACCTCACCCTTATCAGGGGTGCGCTCTAACCACCTGAGCTACAAGCCTGTAGAGGTTTTTTACTGCTGTTTTTCATCAGACAATCTGTGTGAGCACTGCAAAGGCAGGTTCTTTAAGGTAAGGAGGTGATCCAACCGCAGGTTCCCCTACGGTTACCTTGTTACGACTTCACCCCAGTCATGAATCACAAAGTGGTAAGCGCCCTCCCGAAGGTTAAGCTACCTACTTCTTTTGCAACCCACTCCCATGGTGTGACGGGCGGTGTGTACAAGGCCCGGGAACGTATTCACCGTGGCATTCTGATCCACGATTACTAGCGATTCCGACTTCATGGAGTCGAGTTGCAGACTCCAATCCGGACTACGACGCACTTTATGAGGTCCGCTTGCTCTCGCGAGGTCGCTTCTCTTTGTATGCGCCATTGTAGCACGTGTGTAGCCCTACTCGTAAGGGCCATGATGACTTGACGTCATCCCCACCTTCCTCCAGTTTATCACTGGCAGTCTCCTTTGAGTTCCCGGCCTAACCGCTGGCAACAAAGGATAAGGGTTGCGCTCGTTGCGGGACTTAACCCAACATTTCACAACACGAGCTGACGACAGCCATGCAGCACCTGTCTCAGAGTTCCCGAAGGCACCAATGCATCTCTGGTAAGTTCTCTGGATGTCAAGAGTAGGTAAGGTTCTTCGCGTTGCATCGAATTAAACCACATGCTCCACCGCTTGTGCGGGCCCCCGTCAATTCATTTGAGTTTTAACCTTGCGGCCGTACTCCCCAGGCGGTCGACTTAACGCGTTAGCTCCGGAAGCCACGCCTCAAGGGCACAACCTCCAAGTCGACATCGTTTACGGCGTGGACTACCAGGGTATCTAATCCTGTTTGCTCCCCACGCTTTCGCACCTGAGCGTCAGTCTTTGTCCAGGGGGCCGCCTTCGCCACCGGTATTCCTCCAGATCTCTACGCATTTCACCGCTACACCTGGAATTCTACCCCCCTCTACAAGACTCTAGCCTGCCAGTTTCGAATGCAGTTCCCAGGTTGAGCCCGGGGATTTCACATCCGACTTGACAGACCGCCTGCGTGCGCTTTACGCCCAGTAATTCCGATTAACGCTTGCACCCTCCGTATTACCGCGGCTGCTGGCACGGAGTTAGCCGGTGCTTCTTCTGCGGGTAACGTCAATCGCTGTGGTTATTAACCACAACGCCTTCCTCCCCGCTGAAAGTACTTTACAACCCGAAGGCCTTCTTCATACACGCGGCATGGCTGCATCAGGCTTGCGCCCATTGTGCAATATTCCCCACTGCTGCCTCCCGTAGGAGTCTGGACCGTGTCTCAGTTCCAGTGTGGCTGGTCATCCTCTCAGACCAGCTAGGGATCGTCGCCTAGGTGAGCCGTTACCCCACCTACTAGCTAATCCCATCTGGGCACATCCGATGGCAAGAGGCCTGAAGGTCCCCCTCTTTGGTCTTGCGACGTTATGCGGTATTAGCTACCGTTTCCAGTAGTTATCCCCCTCCATCAGGCAGTTTCCCAGACATTACTCACCCGTCCGCCACTCGTCAGCAAAGCAGCAAGCTGCTTCCTGTTACCGTTCGACTTGCATGTGTTAGGCCTGCCGCCAGCGTTCAATCTGAGCCATGATCAAACTCTTCAATTTAAAAGTTTGATGCTCAATGAATTAAACTTCGTAATGAATTACGTGTTCACTCGTTGAGACTTGGTATTCATTTATCGTCCGAGGACGTTAAGAATCCATGTCACTTTGAGTGCCCACACAGATTGTCTGATAAATTGTTAAAGAGCAGTGCCGCTTCGTTTTCGCTGCGGCGCGGGGTGTGCATATTACGCTTTCCCGCTTCAGAGTCAAGCGTTTGTTTTGCTTTTCTCTGCTGACCCGGCGGCTTGCGTGCCGTTGTTCCGTGTCAGTGGAGGCGCATTATAGGGAGTTCTTCTGAAGTGACAAGCACTAAATACAAAAAACTTTTCGTTCGCTCATTTTTCAAACTCAACGCTTATTAAACCCGCGCATCGTCCGTTAAATGCGCAATTTCACGGGCAAAACTGGCGACCTGAGCCCAGTCGGTATAAACCACTTCTTTACGCGTATCCGTTTCCCCGCCCGTCATTTTCATGATCAGGCGGATCATAAAGCGGTCGTACCAGCGGTAACGCGGGTAACGCAGCGCGCCAGCAAAGACAGAACAGATATCGGGCTGCCATGGCGAACTCAGCAAAAACTTACGCGTATAGCTGTTAGTCTGCGGCGTACGCTTCTCTGCTTTACGGGCAACCAGGTTGACCGAGTAAAACGCGCCAGGCAGCTGAGCGAGTTCCGCCGTATGCTTTTTCACAAAGCGATCCAGCGCCGGATGGAAATGGCCGTAACGAATTGAAGCGCCAATGACCACGCGGTCGTAATCCTGCCAGGCAATCTGCTCTGTGCGATTCAGGTTCACCACATCAGAATAAATGCCCAGCTCTTTGAGTTCAGAAGCCAGATATGAAGCAATCTCACGCGTTTGTCCGTCACGCGTTGAGAAAAGAATTAACGTTTTCACCAATGTCTCCTTACTCACGCCAGAATGTTGGGGTAAACAGCACCAGCAGCGTAAAGACCTCAAGACGCCCAAACAGCATATTGGCGATTAAGATCCACTTCGCCACCGGGTTCATACTGGCGAAGTTATCCGCCACGACGCCCAGCCCCGGCCCCAGGTTGTTTAACGTTGCCACCACAGAGGCGAAGGCAGAGAAATCATCCACGCCCGTGGCGATAATCGCCAGCATACTGACAATAAAGACCAGTGCATAAGCGGAGAAGAATCCCCACACCGCTTCGAGGATGCGTTCCGGCAGCGCGCGGTTCCCCAGCTTAATACTGTAAACCGCATTCGGGTGGACCAGACGTTTCAGCTCACGGTTCCCCTGCTTGAACAGCAGCAGAATACGGATCACCTTCAGACCGCCGCCCGTTGACCCGGCACAGCCGCCGATAAACGCAGAGCACAACAGCAGCACCGGCAGGAACAGCGGCCAACGCGCAATACTGTCCGTGGTGAAACCGGCGGTTGTTGCCATCGATACCACCTGGAAGAAGGCCTGGTTCAGGGTCGTGACCGCCGAGTTATAGACATCGTGGAACCACAGTACCAGGGTACAGATGATCACCAGAGTCAGCTGGACGCCAATAAACATCCGGAATTCCGGGTCGCGCCAGTACACCTTCAGGTTCCGTCCGCTAAGCAACGAGAAGTGTAGACCGTAGTTACAGCCTGAGATCAGCAAAAAGATGGCAATGATGGTATTGATTGTCGGGCTGTCGAAGTAGCCGACGCTGGCATCGTGGGTGGAGAACCCGCCGATAGCAATAGTCGCAAAGCTGTGCCCGATGGCATCAAACGCAGGCATCCCGGCAAACCACAGCGCCAGCGCGCAGGCCACCGTCAGCAGGACATAGATAAGCCACAGGGTTTTCGCCGTCTCCGCAATACGCGGGCGCATTTTGTTATCTTTCAGCGGGCCGGGCATCTCCGCCCGGTAAAGCTGCATCCCCCCGACGCCCAGAATCGGCAGGATAGCCACCGCCAGGACAATGATCCCCATACCGCCGAACCACTGAAGCATCTGCCGGTAAAAGAGAATCGCATGCGGGAGCGAATCCAGCCCCACAAGCGTGGTGGCCCCGGTGGTCGTTAATCCGGAGAACGATTCAAAAAACGCATCCGTGACGGTGAGATTCGGTTGTTCGGAGAAGATAAACGGCAGCGCACCCACGCTTCCCAGTACCGTCCAGAACAGGACCACAATCAGAAACCCCTCCCGGGATTTCAGTTCACCTTTCTCACGGCGGTTTGGCCACCACAGCAGGGAGCCAATCGTCAGCGCGACAAAAAAGGTTTGCGTAAATGCACGCCCCGCGCCGTCCCGGTAGATGAGCGCCACCAGTCCGGGAATGATCATTGTCCCGGAGAAAAGTATGACCAGCAATCCAACGATTCGGGTAATGGCACGAAAATGCATCTCTGCCGCTTCCTTAGGTATTCAAAATTGTGAGGTGGGGATTATTCTTCAATCGGCAGTAATTGCAATGAACCGCGACTAAAATCAGCGAGTTTTGCTGAAAAAGCAGCCAGTTCCGCCTGAGGAAGCGCCACGCGTAATTGCACCATTGCCTGATAATCACTCTGTGCGATGACACCGTTAAACTGTTTAAGCAGTGCTTCGATACCCGATAGCTGGGCGTAATCGCATAACAAAGTATATTCCGTAAGTGGCGTTTTGCGGGTTGTTATCAGAAGATTAAGCGCCTGCTGGACACCACCTCCGTAGGCTTTGACCAGCCCTCCGGTGCCTAACAAAATGCCCCCGTAGTAGCGGACCACGACGGCGGTGATTTCACCCACGCCGCTGCCCATCAACTGGGAGAGCATCGGTTTTCCGGCCGTACCCGCCGGTTCACCGTCGTCAGAAAACCCGAGCTGCTGTGAGTCGTCTGGCGGCCCTGCGACCCACGCCACACAGTGATGGCGGGCATCCGGGTGCTGCGCGCGGACGGACTCGACGAACGCCTTCGCCGCCTCCACGCCGTCGGTATGCGCCAACAGCGTGATAAAGCGGCTTTTTTTGATTTCCTCAACAAAGGTGACCGGCTCGGCCGGTATCAGCCAGCTTTCCATCAGGCCAGCTTCAAATCTCGCGTCATGTTCTCAATGCTGTTCTCGTGAATAACCACGTTATCCTCGATACGAATGCCGCCATAAGGCTTCAGCGCTTCAATTTTCTCCCAGTTGAAGTGCTTGCTGAATTGCCCTTCGCGCCACGGCGCCAGCAGGGATTCAATAAAGTAGATGCCCGGCTCGATGGTCAATACCATACGCGGCGCCAGAACGCGGGTGCAGCGCAGATAAGGATATTTAGACGGTGCCGCCAGGTGCGTGCCGGTATCATCCTGCATAAAGCCCGCGACGTCATGAACCTGCAAACCCAGCGGGTGGCCGATACCATGCGGCATAAATGGCCCGGTCAAATCGTTCTCAACCATCGCCTCTTCGCTCATGTCTTTGATAATCTGATGCTTACGCAGCAGTTTAGCAATGCGCTGATGGAACTGGATGTGATAATCCACGTAGCTGGTTCCGGCCTTCATGGTGCCAATCAGCGCCAGCTGTTCGTCGTTCACGTCTTTAATCAATTGCGCAAAATCGGTATCCGCATTCGCCGCCCAGGTACGGGTCAGGTCTGCCGCATAACCATTGTACTCAGCCCCCGCGTCCAGCAGGAAGCTACGCATCTCAGCCGGAACCTGATGATCCAGTTTGGTGTAGTGCAGAACCGAGGCATGTTCATTCAGCGCCACGATGTTGCTGTACGGCACGTCGGTATCGCGGTGGCCGGTCGCCGTCAGGTAAGCCTGATTGATATCGAACTCGCTCATACCGGACTGGAACGCTTCGTGCGCCGCACGGTGGCCATTCACCGCCGTTTTTTGCGCTTCACGCATGCAGTAAAGTTCGTAGTCGGTCTTGTAGGCGCGATAGTAGTGCAGATAATCCAGCACGCCTTTCGGGTTGAGTTTATCTGCCGGAATATCCAGACCCAGCGCGCGCTCAGGAACCGGACCAATGTAGCCGATGTTGCCGCGCGCCGCTGGCAGCTGGCTGCCTATGCCGTCTGCTTTTGGCAGCGCAATCACGTCAATTTCTTCGGTCCAGAATGAGGTCGGCAGCGGCTCCACGTTGTGCCAGTAATCGACCGGCAGGTAGAACCACAGTTTCGGCTTGTTCACGCCATCCACCAGCAGCCAGCAATTTGGAACCTGCGTGACAGGCACCCAGGCTTTAAACTGCGGGTTAACCTTGAAGGGATAAGCATGGTCATCAAGAAAAGTATTCATCAGCTCGCCGGAGTGGATCAGCAGGGCATCCAGCTTGAAGCGGGCCAGTACATCGCGGGTACGTTCCTGTAGGGTAACGATATGATTTTTATAAAGCGAAGCCAGTGAGTCCATCATTCTTCCTTTCGTTTTTTTGACCTCAAGTCATCGCATCTTAGCACACCTCACTCCGGCTGCGTGATTTCCACCGACCGTGATCAGCGCAGCAATTTCTTAATGACTAATTTGCATTTTATTAACATAAATTCCACACTCCGTTTCATCTGGTATGACCAGATCCAATTGCTGGATTCAGGAGACCGACATGCTCTACAAAGGCGACACCCTGTACGTAGACTGGCTGGAAGATGGCATTGCCGAACTGGTGTTCGATGCCCCCGGCTCAGTGAATAAGCTTGATACCGCGACGGTGGCCAGTCTTGGCCAGGCGCTGGATGTACTTGAAAAGCAATCAGATTTAAAAGGGCTGCTGCTGCGCTCCAACAAAGCGGCCTTTATCGTTGGCGCGGATATCACCGAATTCCTGTCGCTGTTCCTGGTGCCCGAAGAACAGCTGAGCCAGTGGCTGCACTTCGCGAACAGCGTCTTTAATCGTCTGGAAGATCTGCCTGTCCCGACCCTTTCTGCCGTCAACGGTTACGCGCTGGGCGGCGGCTGCGAATGCGTGTTAGCCACTGATTACCGTCTGGCGACCCCGGACCTGCGTATCGGCCTGCCGGAAACCAAGCTGGGCATCATGCCGGGCTTTGGCGGCTCCGTCCGTATGCCGCGCATGCTGGGCGCCGACAGCGCGCTGGAGATCATTGCCGCGGGTAAAGACGTCGGCGCAGAACAGGCGCAGAAAATTGGCCTGGTCGACGGCGTTGTAAAACCTGAGAAGCTTGTTGAAGGCGCACTCGCCATTCTGCGTCAGGCCATTAACGGCGACCTCGACTGGAAAGCCAAACGTCAGCCGAAGCTGGAGCCGTTAAAGCTCAGCAAGATTGAAGCCACCATGAGCTTCACTATCGCCAAAGGCATGGTGATGCAGACGGCGGGTAAACACTACCCGGCGCCGATCACGGCGGTGAAAACCATTGAAGCGGCAGCCCGTCTGGGCCGTGATGACGCCCTGAAGCTGGAAAACCAGAGCTTTGTCCCGCTGGCGCACACCAACGAAGCCCGCGCGCTGGTTGGTATCTTCCTTAACGATCAGTTTGTGAAGGGCAAAGCCAAACAACTCACCAAAAACGTTGAAACGCCAAAACACGCGGCGGTACTCGGCGCGGGCATTATGGGGGGCGGCATCGCCTACCAGTCTGCCTGGAAAGGCGTGCCGGTGGTGATGAAGGACATCAACGAGAAATCCCTGACGCTGGGCATGACCGAAGCGGCCAAGCTGCTGAATAAACAGCTTGAGCGCGGCAAAATTGATGGTCTGAAGCTTGCAGGCGTGATCTCCACCATCCAGCCAGTGCTGGAATACAGCGGTTTCGACCGTGTGGACGTGGTGGTTGAAGCGGTCGTCGAGAACCCGAAAGTGAAAAAAGCGGTGCTGGCCGAAACCGAAGACAAGGTGCGTCCGGAAACCGTGCTGGCCTCTAACACCTCCACCATTCCTATCAGCGAACTGGCGAGCGTGCTGAAGCGTCCGGAAAACTTCTGCGGGATGCACTTCTTTAACCCGGTGCACCGCATGCCGCTGGTCGAAGTGATCCGTGGGGAGAAAACCTCCGACGAAACCATCGCCAAAGTGGTGGCGTGGGCGAGCAAGATGGGCAAAACGCCGATCGTCGTTAACGACTGCCCGGGCTTCTTCGTTAACCGCGTGTTGTTCCCTTACTTCGCCGGCTTCAGCCAGCTGCTGCGCGACGGCGCAGACTTCCGCAAAATCGATAAAGTGATGGAAAAACAGTTCGGCTGGCCGATGGGCCCGGCGTATCTGCTGGACGTTGTCGGCATCGATACTGCCCATCACGCTCAGGCGGTGATGGCGGCGGGCTTCCCGCAGCGCATGCAGAAAGACTATCGCGACGCCATTGACGCCCTGTTCGACGCCAACCGCTTTGGTCAGAAAAACGGTCTGGGCTTCTGGCGCTATAAAGAAGACAGCAAAGGCAAACCGAAAAAAGAAGAAGATGCGACGGTGGATGGCCTGCTGGCCGACGTCAGTCAGCCGAAACGCGACTTCACTGACGACGAGATCATCGCCCGGATGATGATCCCGATGATCAACGAAGTGGTGCGCTGCCTCGAAGAAGGCATTATCGCCAGCCCGGCAGAAGCGGATATGGCGCTGGTGTACGGCCTCGGCTTCCCTCCGTTCCACGGCGGCGCGTTCCGCTGGCTGGATACGCTCGGCAGCGCTCGCTATCTCGATATGGCTCAGCAGTACCAGCACCTCGGCCCGCTTTATGAGGTGCCGGAAGGTCTGCGTAACAAAGCGCGTCATAACGAACCCTACTACCCAGCAGTTGAGCCAGCCCGTCCGGTTGGCGCGCTGAAAACGGCTTAAGGAGTCACAATGGAAAAGGTTGTCATTGTTGATGCGATTCGCACCCCGATGGGCCGTTCAAAAGGCGGTGCGTTCCGTAACGTGCGCGCGGAAGACCTCTCCGCGCACCTGATGCGTAGCCTGCTGGCGCGTAACCCGGCGCTGGACCCTGCTGCGCTGGACGATATCTACTGGGGCTGCGTCCAGCAGACGCTGGAGCAGGGCTTCAACATTGCCCGTAACGCGTCCCTGCTGGCGGAGATCCCGCACTCGGTTCCGGCCGTCACCGTCAACCGTCTTTGCGGTTCGTCGATGCAGGCGCTGCACGACGCGGCGCGGATGATCATGACCGGCGATGCGCAGGCCTGTCTGGTGGGCGGCGTGGAGCATATGGGCCACGTGCCGATGAGCCACGGGGTCGATTTCCATCCAGGTATGAGCCGCAACGTGGCGAAAGCCGCCGGTATGATGGGCCTGACCGCCGAGATGCTCTCCCGTCTGCACGGCATCAGCCGTGAGATGCAGGATGCCTTTGCCGCTCGCTCGCATGCCCGCGCCTGGGCCGCCACGCAGTCTGGTGCCTTTAAGAATGAGATCATCCCGACCGGCGGTCACGACGCAGACGGCGTACTGAAGCAGTTCAGCTATGACGAAGTCATCCGCCCGGAAACCACCGTTGAAGCGCTTTCCACCCTGCGTCCGGCGTTTGATCCGGTCACCGGTACGGTAACGGCGGGCACCTCGTCTGCCCTGTCCGACGGTGCCGCCGCGATGCTGGTGATGAGCGAAAGCCGCGCCCGCGAATTAGGCCTGACGCCACGCGCCCGCGTGCGTTCGATGGCAGTCGTGGGCTGCGATCCATCCATCATGGGCTACGGCCCGGTTCCGGCGTCAAAACTGGCGCTGAAAAAAGCGGGGCTGAGCGCAAGTGATATCGACCTCTTTGAGATGAACGAAGCGTTCGCCGCGCAGATCCTGCCGTGCATTAAGGATCTGGGGCTGATGGATCAGATCGACGAGAAGATTAACCTCAACGGCGGCGCGATCGCCCTAGGACACCCGCTGGGCTGTTCCGGGGCGCGTATCAGTACCACGCTGATTAACCTGATGGAACGCAAAGATGCCCAGTTTGGTCTGGCAACGATGTGTATCGGGTTGGGTCAGGGGATCGCGACAGTGTTTGAGAGGGTGTAAATTAATTGAGAGAGTGTAAATAAGGAAAAGTATCTCAAAGCCAATGACGTCAGAACAAGGCGGCAAGCGAGCGAATCCCGATGAGCTTACATTAGTAAGTGATTCGGGTGAACGAGCGCAGCCAACGCAGTTATGGCGCCATTGGCGAAGAGAGACAGTTTAGTTGCCGTTCTTCCCGCCTGTCAGGGGCGGGTTTTTTACGTTATTGCAGCAGCGAAATATCCGCCACGCGCAGGAACAGCTCACGCAGTTTCTCAAGCATCGAGAGACGGTTAATCCGCAGCTCTTTATCTTCCACGTTCACCATCACCTTCTCGAAGAAGGCGTCGATGACGTCACGCAGCTCCGCCAGCTCCACCAGCGCTTCCTGGTAGCGACCTTCCGCGAAATACGGCTCCAGCTTGTCGCGCAGCACCACAACCTGCATCGCCAGAGAAATCTCTTCCGGCTCTTTCAGGGTTGCAGCGTTTACGCGATCGTTCAGCGTCTCGTCGGATTTCGCGAGGATGTTGGATACGCGCTTGTTAGCCGCGGCCAGCGCAGACGCCGCTTCCAGCGTACGGAAGTGGGATACCGCTTTCATACGCGCATCGAAATCTGCCGGACGGGTCGGACGACGCGCCAGCACCGCCTGAATGGTATCAACGGAGTAACCTTCGTCCTGATACCACGCGCGGAAACGACCGAGCATAAAGTCGATAACATCATCCACAACCTTCGCGTTGGTCAGCTTATCGCCGTACAGACGTACCGCTTCTTCGGTTAGCGTTTGCAGATCGAGGTTCAGGTTCTTCTCAACGATGATTCGCAGCACGCCCAGCGCAGCACGACGCAGCGCAAACGGGTCTTTGTCGCCTTTTGGATGCTGGCCGATACCGAAGATACCCGCCAGGGTGTCCATCTTATCGGCAATCGCCACGGCGCAGGCAACCGGATTGGACGGCAGATCGTCACCGGCAAAGCGCGGCTGATACTGCTCGTTCAGGGCTACCGCCACGTCTTCCGCTTCGCCATCGTGACGCGCGTAGTGCATACCCATCACGCCCTGGGTGTCGGTAAATTCGAACACCATGTTGGTCATCAGGTCGCACTTGGAGAGCAGGCCCGCACGGGTAGCGTGGTTAACGTCGGCGCCAATTTCACGGGCAATCCAGCCGGACAGCTCCGCGATACGGTCGGTTTTGTCGCGCAGCGTACCCAGCTGCTGCTGGAACAGTACAGTTTGCAGACGCGGCAGGTTATCTTCCAGACGTTTTTTACGGTCTGTGTTGAAGAAGAACTCGGCATCCGCCAGACGCGGACGCACCACTTTCTCGTTACCGGAGATAATCTGGCTCGGATCTTTCGATTCGATGTTCGCCACGAAGATGAAGTTTGGCAGCAGCTTGCCGTCGTTGGCGTAAACCGGGAAGTACTTCTGGTCACCCTTCATGGTGTAAACCAGCGCTTCTGCCGGAACGGCCAGGAATTTCTCTTCGAATTTCGCTGTCAGTACAACCGGCCATTCGACCAGCGAGGTCACCTCTTCCAGCAGGCTGTCGCTCAGGTCAGCGTTTCCGCCAATCTTGCGCGCCGCTTCTTCTGCGTCCGCTTTAATTTTGGCTTTACGCTGTTCGTAGTCGGCAATCACTTTACCGCGTTCCAGCAGGATCTGTGGATACTGGTCGGCATTGTCGATGGTGAACTCCGGCTCGCCCATAAAGCGATGGCCGCGGATCACGCGATCGGACGCCACGCCCAGAATGGTCGCCGGGATAACGGTATCGCCCAGCAGCAGGGTCACGGTGTGAACCGGACGCACAAAGTGAACGTCGGACGCGCCCCAGCGCATCAGCTTAGGGATTGGCAATTTTGCCAGCGAGGTCGCGATCATGTCAGGCAGCAGCGCTTCGGCGCTTTCGCCTTTCACATGGGCACGATACAGCAGCCATTCACCTTTGTCGGTGGTCAGACGCTCGGCCTGATCAACGGTGATGCCGCAGCCGCGCGCCCAGCCTTCTGCCGCTTTGCTCGGCTTGCCTTCCGCGTCGAACGCCTGAGCAATGGCCGGGCCACGTTTTTCAACTTCGCGATCCGGCTGGGACGCCGCCAGGTTTGCCACTTTCAGCGCCAGACGACGCGGCGCAGCAAACCACTCAATTTTACCGTGCGCCAGGCCAGCGTTATCCAGCTCAGCAGTGACGTTCGCAGCAAAAGATTCAGCCAGGCTGCGCAGGGCTTTTGGTGGCAGCTCTTCAGTGCCGATTTCCACCAGGAAAGTTTTCTCAGACATGGCCGCCTCTTATTTGTTTCGGTTGCACATCGGGAAGCCAAGGGCTTCACGGGACGCGTAGTAAGCTTCTGCAACGGCTTTGGTCAGGGTACGAATACGCAGAATGTAGCGCTGACGTTCAGTCACGGAGATCGCTTTGCGGGCATCCAGCAGGTTGAAGCTGTGGGCAGCCTTCAGAATACGCTCGTAGGCAGGCAGCGGCAGCGGAGTCTCCAGCGCCAGCAGCTGCTGGGCTTCTTTCTCGTACTGCTCGAAGCAGGTGAACAGGAAGTCCACGTCCGCGTATTCGAAGTTATAGGTGGATTGCTCCACTTCGTTCTGATGGAACACGTCGCCGTAGGTGGTTTTACCCAGCGGGCCGTCGCTCCAGACCAGGTCGTAAACGCTGTCTACGCCCTGAATGTACATGGCCAGACGTTCCAGACCATAGGTGATTTCGCCGGTAATCGGTTTACATTCCAGACCACCAACCTGCTGGAAGTATGTGAACTGGGTCACTTCCATGCCGTTCAGCCACACTTCCCAACCCAGACCCCAGGCACCCAGCGTTGGGTTTTCCCAGTTATCTTCCACGAAACGAATGTCGTGAATGGTTGGATCCATACCCAGCTCTTTCAGTGACCCGAGGTACAGTTCCTGAATGTTGTCGGGTGATGGCTTAATCACCACCTGGAACTGATAGTAGTGCTGCAAACGGTTCGGGTTTTCGCCATAACGGCCATCGGTCGGACGACGGGATGGCTGCACATAGGCGGTCGCCATTGGCTCTGGCCCTAACGCGCGCAGGCTGGTCATCGGGTGTGAGGTGCCTGCGCCAACTTCCATGTCCAAAGGTTGAACAATGGTGCAGCCCTGACGAGCCCAGTAATCCTGTAAGGTCAGGATCAGGCCCTGGAAGGTCTTGGTATCAAACTTTTGCATAGTATTTCGTGCTGGATACGTGTGGTTTTAAATGGAAGGGATCAGTATACCCGCTGGCTGCAAGATATACAGTACGAAACGGGGTTGTTTAGGGAAAATTGGGGAATAAGCCCTACAGCCAGAACCTGCGAAGGCTCTGGTTGCTGCTTATACGAGCAATTTAACGCATTGAGAGATGTAAAAACTGGCCGTCTGCATCAAAAGAGCAGACAAAGCCCTCTTTACGCGCCGTATAGCCTTTCAGTTCATAGCTGCCCTGAAAGCGCTCGAAGCCGTTTATATGAATTTTCTGTGCTTCAGAATTATAGCGGTGAGCCGCCTGATCCCTGCACAGCTGTTCCATATTCAGGGAACGCTCCGGGCTCATTTTCCCCTGCTGCGCTTTTTGGACAGGTATCTCCTCAGAAGCACTGCATCCTGTTAATAAGAGCAGCAGAAAGAGTGACACCCCACGCTTCATCATCATTTTTATTACCGCCCTGGTCAGTGGCTGTTATTTTTAGTAGCAACACGTTTATAGATTAAAGTCCGTCATTCTGCGAATCTCGCCAGCTCCCTACAAGTTAGCCTGGCTAAACTCAGAATTTTCCAAGGGAAAAGTTTTACGCAATCGCAGTCACACTTTCTTTATCAGGAATACAGAGGAACTGATGCAGTCAAAAATTAACTGGATTGATAACCTGCGGGGAATAGCCTGTCTGATGGTGGTGATGATCCACACAACGACCTGGTATGTCACGAACGCGCACAGTATCAGCCCTGTTAACTGGGATGTCGCCAATGTTCTGAACTCGGCCTCCCGCGTGAGCGTCCCGCTGTTCTTTATGATTTCCGGTTTTCTCTTTTTTGGCGAGCGTAGCGCACAGCCGAGACATTTCATCCGTATTGTCTCCTGTCTGCTGTTTTACAGCGCGATTTCGCTGCTCTATATCGTCCTGTTCACTTCAATTAACGCTGAACGTTCCCTGCTCAACTTGTTGCAAAAACCGGTGTTCTATCATCTATGGTTTTTCTTCGCGATAATCGTTATTTATCTTGTTTCACCGTTAATTCAGGTAAAAAACGTCAACGGTAAAATGCTGCTGGCGCTGATGGTGGTCATCGGGATCGTGGCCAACCCGAATACCGTCTCACAGAAAATTGATGGCTTTGAATGGCTGCCCGTTAACCTCTATATCACCGGGGATACGTTTTATTACGTGCTGTACGGCATGCTGGGGCGCGCCATTGGCATGATGGAGACGCAAAAGCGAGGAATAAACTGGCTATGCGCGGCCGCGTTTCTCGTCGGTGTGTTTATTATCTCTCGCGGGACGCTGCATGAGCTGCAATGGCGCGGCAACTTTGCCGATACCTGGTATCTGTACTGCGGCCCGATGGTCTTTATCTGCGCAATCTCTCTGCTGACGCTGGTTAAAAACACCCTGAATGCCCGCCCGCTTCCTGTGCTGGGGTTTATCTCTCGCCACTCGCTGGGCATTTACGGTTTTCACGCGCTGGTGATCCACGCCCTGCGCACCCGAGGCGTTGAGCTTAAAAGCTGGCCGGTGCTGGATATTGTCTGGATATTTACCGTTACGCTGGTTGTCAGCCTGCTGCTGTCAATGTTGCTGCAAAGAATCGATACGCGCCGGTTTGTGAGCTAACCCGGTTGAAGGCTGGCAGGCCGGGTAAGCGTTAGCGCCACCCGGCTCCTGTTTATGACATTAGCGGCAAAAGCTGCCGATAAATTTTGCGGAACACGTCTCGTCTTTCAGCATAGCGAGCATGATTTTTCGCATCAGGACGATGCTGCTGTTCAAGCGACAGCTGGGGCAAAAGCTGGGGCAGTGGTTTATCCCGGTTCAGCGCAATTTGCGCCAGCCGTGCCGCACCGAGCGCCGGGCCGACATCGCCTCCCGTACGATAGTCCAGCTGCAACCCGCTGATATCGGAAAGCATTTGCCGCCAGTAGCTGCTTCGCGCACCGCCGCCAATTAACGTAATGCTGGATGGCGTAAGTCCACAGTCATGCACGACATCCATTCCGTCCGCCAGAGCATAGCCAACGCCTTCAAGCACCGCGCGCGCCAGCTCTGCCGGGCCATGCTGATGGGTAAGACCGAAGAACACCCCTTTCGCTTCCGGGTTGTTATGAGGCGTCCGCTCGCCGGAAAGGTACGGTAAAAACCAGACCGCACCGGCATTATCATCCGCCTGCTGTGCCGCTGCGATAAGCGCCGGGACGTCCGCCATTCCGGTTAGTTTTGCCGCCCAGTCGAGGCAGGAAGCCGCGCTCAGCATCACCGACATTAAATGCCATTTACCCGGCAACGCGTGGCAGAAGCTGTGTACGGCGCTTCCAGGATTGCTACGATACCCGTCGCTGACGGCAAAATAGACGCCGGAGGTACCGAGCGAGAGCATAGCCTGTCCTGCCTCGACCATCCCCACGCCGACCGCCCCCGCCGCATTATCGCCGCCGCCGGCGACGACGGGTACGGCTGGCATATTCCAGCGTTCAGCAACAGAAGGCTGCAAAGCGCCCGTGATTTCGCTGCCTTCAAACAGCGCAGGCATATGATCGCGCGTCAGCTGGCAGGCATCCAGCATCGCCTCGCTCCAGTCCCGTTTCGCCACGTCGAGCCACATCGTGCCCGCGGCGTCAGACATGTCGCTGGCAAAATCCCCCGTCATGCGAAAACGCAGGTAGTCTTTCGGCAACAGAACCTTCGCCACCTGGCGAAAAATCTCAGGCTCATGGCGCTGCACCCACAGGAGTTTTGGCGCGGTAAAACCGGGCATCATCAGGTTGCCCGTAATCTCGCGGGACGCAGGCACACGTTCCTCAAGGATCGCGCACTCTTCCGCACAGCGGCCATCGTTCCAGAGAATAGCCGGGCGCAGAACGCGATGCTGGCTATCCAGCAACGTTGCGCCATGCATTTGCCCGGCAATGCCCAGCGCCTTAACGCCGCGCAGGCTGTGCTGCTCGCCTAAGGCTTTCATCGCGCGGTCCGTCGCCTGCCACCACTGCTCCGGATCTTGTTCCGACCAAAGCGGATGCGGGCGTGAAACCTGCAACTTTTCAGTCTGCGTGGCTAACACATCGCCCTGCTCGCTTAACAGGATGGCTTTCACCCCCGACGTGCCAAGATCGATCCCGATATACATGTGGTGACTCCTTTGACAGAAATGCCCGGTGGCGCAGCGCTTACCGGGCATGAATGCTGTTATTTATCGAACAGGTAGTGATTGACCAGGTTTTCCAGCAGCTCCTGATGGCCGCTCTGATGCTGCGGCGCAAGCTGATGCTGTTCAGCGTACTTCGCGATCTCCGCAAGCGATAACTGACCTTTCAAAATTTGCTGGCCCAGCTCACTGTTCCAGCCGCTGTAGCGCTTCGCCACGCGCTTATCCAGCTCACCGTCTTCAATCATACGGGCTGCCACTTTCAGCGCCAGCGCCATGGTGTCCATCGCGCCAATATGCCCGTAGAACAGATCGTATTTGTCGGTGCTCTGGCGACGCACTTTGGCGTCGAAGTTCAGGCCGCCGGTGGTGAAACCGCCCGCTTTGATGATCTCGTACATCACCAGCGCATTCTCTTCCACGCTGTTCGGGAACTGGTCGGTATCCCAGCCCAGCTGTGGATCGCCACGGTTAGCATCGACAGAGCCGAAGATGCCCAGCGCAATCGCAGAGGCAATTTCGTGATGGAACGAGTGGCCCGCCAGGGTAGCGTGGTTAGCCTCAATATTCACTTTGATCTCTTTTTCCAGACCAAACTGCTTCAGGAAGCCATACACGGTGGCGACATCATAATCATACTGATGCTTGGTTGGCTCCTGTGGTTTTGGCTCAATCAGCAGCGTGCCGCGGAAACCGATTTTGTGTTTGTGGTCCACCACCATCTGCATAAAGCGACCAATCTGCTCACGCTCCTGACGCAGGTCGGTATTCAGCAGCGTTTCATATCCTTCACGACCGCCCCAGAGTACATAGTTCTCACCGCCCAGCTGATGCGTGGCGTTCATCGCAGTCACGACCTGGGTTGCCGCCCAGCTGAAGACTTCCGGATCCGGGTTGGTTGCCGCGCCCGCGCCATAGCGAGGGTTGGTAAAGCAGTTAGCCGTACCCCAGAGCAGCTTGACGCCACTTTGCTGCTGTTTTTCAGCCAGTACGTCGACCATCTGCGCGAAGTTGTTCAGATACTCTTTCAGCGATGCCCCTTCCGGCGACACGTCCACATCGTGGAAACAGTAGTACGGCACGTTCAGCTTATGGAAGAACTCGAACGCGACGTCGGCTTTACGCTTCGCCAGCTCAATGGCCTCGCCCGGCTGTTGCCATGGACGGTCAAAAGAGCCCACGCCGAACATATCGGCACCGTTCCAGCAGAAGGTGTGCCAGTAGCAGGCGGCAAAGCGCAAGTGATCTTCCATGCGCTTACCCAGCACCAGCTCATCCGGGTTGTAGTGACGAAATGCTAAAGGATTGGTCGTTTTCGTGCCTTCGAAACGAACGCGATCGAGTTGGTCGAAATAAGCTTGCATATTGAGCTCCATAATCAGGGTATGCGGCGTGGTCTTGCTTCTGGAGTAATAGTGAATAGACATTGGAGGTTGCTCAATTACGTTATTTCACACTGCTATTGAGAGAATGCGCAATTGTGCGCTGGCTCGCAAAATAATGTGCAGACAAACTATTTTTCGGCGCGCATTCCAGAATCAAATGTAATTAATAGGTTACGCTTTTTAAAATCCGATCGCGGTCATAAATTCAGAAATAAACCAAATATCGTAATGAGAAGATAAAAATCTGTAATTGCCAGCAGGCCTTTCCACGTTAAAAATTTGCTGCGTCTCAGCAGTGAATGTTTCTTTTATCTCAGCTACACATACCCCTACAAAAAGGCCTAATAATTATGAAGATAAAGAACCTGACCCTAACGCTCTGCACTACTCTCCTGCTTGCAAGCTTTGCCGGCCACGCCAAAGAGGTCAAAATCGGCATGGCGATTGATGACTTACGCCTGGAGCGCTGGCAAAAAGATCGCGATATCTTTGTTAAAAAAGCGGAATCTCTCGGCGCGGAGGTGTTCGTTCAGTCCGCTAACGGCAACGAAGAGACGCAAATGTCGCAAATCGAGAATATGATCAACCGTGGCGTCGATGTGCTGGTCATTATCCCGTATAACGGCCAGGTATTAAGCAACGTGGTGAAAGAAGCGAAACAGGAAGGCATAAAAGTCCTGGCTTATGACCGCATGATTAATAATGCCGACATTGATTATTATATTTCGTTCGACAATGAAAAGGTGGGCGAATTACAGGCTAAAAGCCTGGTCGCAAAAGTGCCTCAGGGGAATTATTTCCTGATGGGCGGCTCGCCCGTGGATAACAACGCCAAACTGTTCCGCCAGGGACAAATGAAAGTGCTGAAGCCGTATATCGACGAGGGCAAAATTAAAGTCGTCGGCGACCAGTGGGCTGACGGCTGGTTACCGGAAAACGCGCTGAAAATTATGGAAAACGCGTTGACTGCAAATAACAACAAAATCGATGCGGTGGTGGCCTCTAACGATGCCACTGCGGGTGGCGCCATTCAGGCGCTGAGCGCGCAGGGTCTGGCCGGGAAAGTCGCTATTTCCGGACAGGACGCCGACCTTGCGGGTGTAAAACGCATCATCGCGGGTACCCAGACCATGACGGTGTATAAGCCCATTACCGAGCTTGCCAATACGGCCGCCGAAATTGCCGTTGAGCTGGGCAATGGCCAGCAACCTAAAGCAGACGCGACGTTAAATAACGGCCTGAAAGACGTACCTGCTCGCCTGCTTACCCCTATCGAAGTCAACAAAGAGAATATTGACGCCACCGTGGTGAAAGACGGTTTCCATAAGAAGAGTGAACTGTAATCCAGCGCAGCCCCTGCCCGGCAGGGGCGCATCGACCTGCCCTGTACATCTGTCGGGCCATGCGGAGCAGTTATGTCTTATTTACTTGAAATGAAAAGCATCACCAAAGCCTTCGGGGCGGTGAAAGCAGTCGATAACGTAAGCCTGCGGCTGAATCCCGGCGAAGTGATGTCGCTGTGCGGCGAAAATGGCTCGGGAAAATCCACGCTGATGAAAGTGTTGTGCGGGATCTATCCGCACGGCAGCTACGAGGGCGAAATCGTCTTTGCCGGCGAGGTGCTCCAGGCCACGCACATTCGCGATACCGAACGTAAAGGCATCGCTATTATTCACCAGGAGCTGGCGCTGGTGAAGCACCTTACCGTGCTGGAAAATATTTTTCTCGGCGCCGAACTCTCACGCCACGGCGTACTGGATTACGACACCATGACGCTGCGCTGCGAAAAACTGCTGGCCCAGGTGAGCCTGGCTATCTCACCGGATACGCGCGTGGGCGACTTAGGTTTGGGCCAGCAGCAGCTGGTGGAGATCGCCAAGGCGCTGAACAAGCAGGTACGCCTGCTGATCCTCGACGAGCCAACCGCCTCACTCACCGAACAGGAAACCGCCGTTCTGCTCAATATCATCCGCGACCTGCAAAACCACGGTATCGCCTGCATCTATATTTCGCACAAGCTCAATGAGGTGAAAGCTATTTCCGACACCATCTGCGTCATCCGCGACGGGCAGCACATTGGCACGCGTGAAGCAGAAGGCATGAGCGAAGATGACATCATCACCATGATGGTGGGTCGCGAACTCACCGCACTGTATCCCAACGAACCACACACCATAGGCGAAGAACTCCTGCGCGTGGAAAACCTGACGGCGTGGCATCCCGTTAACCGCCACATCAAGCGCGTGGATAACCTCTCCTTCTCGCTGCACCGCGGCGAAATTCTCGGTATTGCGGGTTTAGTGGGTGCCGGAAGAACCGAGGCCGTGCAGTGTCTGTTTGGCGTCTGGCCGGGGCGCTGGGAAGGCAAAATTTATATCGACGGTCAGCCGGTAAAAATCGACAACTGCCAGCAGGCCATTGCCAAAGGCATTGCTATGGTGCCCGAAGACCGCAAAAAAGACGGCATCGTGCCGGTCATGGCGGTGGGAAAAAATATCACGCTGGCGGCGCTCAGCCAGTTTTCCGGCGCGCTGAGCAGCCTGGATGATGCCGCAGAACAGCAGTGTATTCTTCAGTCACTTGCCAGGCTCAAGGTGAAAACCTCCTCGCCGGAACTGGCGATAGGTCGCCTGAGCGGCGGCAACCAGCAGAAAGCGATTCTGGCGCGCTGCCTGTTGCTTAATCCGCGCATTTTAATTCTGGACGAACCCACGCGCGGGATCGATATCGGCGCGAAGTATGAAATCTACAAGCTGATCAACCAGCTTGTGCAGCAAGGGATTGCCGTCATTGTTATCTCGTCCGAATTGCCTGAAGTGCTGGGGCTGAGCGACCGCGTGCTGGTCATGCATGAAGGGAAACTCAAAGCCAACCTGAACAACCAGAACCTGACGCAAGAGCAGGTGATGGAAGCTGCCTTAAGGAGCGAACGCCATGTCGAAAAGCAACCCGTCTGATATCAAAGTCGCTGTTCCGACGCCCGGTGCGTTCGCAGGACTTAAATCGCTGAATCTGCAAGTTTTTGTAATGATTGCCGCCATTATCGTGATCATGTTGTTCTTTACCTGGATGACCGATGGCTCCTATTTGAGCGCACGTAACGTTTCTAACCTGCTGCGTCAGACCGCCATCACCGGGATCCTGGCGGTGGGGATGGTCTTTGTGATTATCTCAGCGGAAATTGACCTGTCAGTAGGGTCGATGATGGGTCTGCTCGGCGGCGTGGCGGCAATTTTTGACGTCTGGCTCGGCTGGCCGCTGCCGCTGACGATTGCGGTCACGCTGGTACTGGGTCTGCTGCTGGGGGCGTGGAATGGCTGGTGGGTGGCCTACCGTAAGGTCCCGTCGTTTATCGTCACCTTAGCGGGGATGCTGGCCTTCCGCGGCATTCTGATTGGGATCACCAACGGCACTACCGTCTCCCCGACCAGCGCCTCGATGTCCCAGATTGGCCAAAGCTACCTCTCTGATGGCGTCGGTTTTACGATCGGCGTGGTTGGGCTGATGGCGTTTGTCGCGTGGCAATGGCGAGGACGCATGCGTCGCCAGGCGCTGGGGCTGGCCTCGCCTGCTTCAACCTCGGTTGTCGGCCGTCAGGCGCTTACTGCGGTGATTGTACTGGGCGCCATCTGGCTGTTAAACGATTATCGCGGCGTCCCAACGCCCGTTCTGCTGCTGGCGCTGTTGCTGTTAGGTGGGATGTTTATGGCCACGCGTACCGCATTCGGTCGCCGTATTTATGCCATCGGTGGCAATCTCGAAGCCGCGCGTTTGTCCGGCATTAACGTAGAACGCACCAAACTCGCCGTCTTTGCCATCAACGGCCTGATGGTGGCCATCGCGGGGCTGATCCTCAGCTCACGTTTGGGGGCGGGCTCCCCCTCTGCCGGTAATATTGCCGAGCTGGACGCCATCGCCGCCTGCGTGATTGGCGGGACCAGCCTCGCCGGGGGCATTGGCAGCGTGGCGGGGGCGGTGATGGGCGCATTTATTATGGCTTCGCTGGATAACGGGATGAGTATGATGGACGTGCCGACGTTTTGGCAGTATATCGTCAAGGGTGCCATTCTTTTGCTGGCAGTCTGGATGGACTCTGCCACCAAGCGGCGCGCCTGATAACAGTATCGTGACTAATTTGGGAAATAAGCCATGTTTGAAAAGCGTCACCGCATTACGTTGTTATTCAATGCCAACAAAGCCTATGACCGGCAGGTGGTTGAAGGGGTTGGCGAATATTTGCAGGCGTCGCAATCCGAATGGGATATTTTCATCGAAGAAGATTTCCGTACCCGTCTGGAGAACATCAAAGACTGGCTGGGCGACGGGGTCATCGCTGACTTTGACGACCCCGTGATTGAACAGTTGCTGAGTGGCGTTGACGTGCCTATCGTGGGCGTTGGCGGCTCTTATCATACACCGGAACATTATCCTCCCGTTCACTACATCGCCACGGATAACCATGCTCTGGTCGAGACCGCCTTCCTCCATTTAAAGGAGAAAGGCGTCCATCGTTTTGCGTTTTACGGATTGCCCGCCACGAGCGGAAAGCGCTGGGCGATGGAGCGTGAGTATGCCTTCTGCCAGCTGGTTGCCCAGGAGAAGTATCGCGGCGTCGTTTATCAGGGGCTGGAAACCGCGCCAGAAAACTGGCAGCACGCACAAAATCGTCTGGCTGACTGGCTGCAAACGCTGCCGCCCCAGACAGGGATTATCGCCGTGACGGACGCCCGCGCCCGCCACGTATTACAGGTGTGCGAACATTTGCATATTCCGGTGCCTGAAAAGCTGTGCGTGATTGGTATTGATAACGAAGAGCTTACGCGCTATCTGTCGCGCGTGGCGCTCTCATCCGTGGCTCAGGGTACCCGTCAGATGGGCTATCAGGCCGCAAAGCTGCTGCACAGACTGTTAGACAACGAATCCCTGCCGCTCCAGCGTCTGCTGGTTCCTCCCGTTCGCGTGGTCGAACGTCGCTCAACTGACTACCGCTCATTAAACGATCCGGCCGTGATTCAGGCGATGCACTACATTCGCAATCATGCCTGCAAAGGGATTAAGGTCGATCAGGTGCTCGATTCGGTCGGCATATCACGTTCGAATCTGGAGAAGCGGTTTAAAGAGGAAGTGGGTGAGACGATCCACGCCGTGATCCATGCGGAAAAGCTGGAGAAAGCGCGCAGTCTGCTGATCTCCACCTCGCTGTCGATCAACGAGATTTCACAGATGTGTGGCTATCCGTCGCTTCAGTATTTCTATTCGGTGTTCAGGAAAGAGTATGACACCACGCCGAAGGAGTACCGTGAACGGTACAGTGAAGTCCTGCTCTAGAAAAAAGAACGCCTTCCAGTGGAAGGCGTTTTTCATTACATATGTGCGGCAATCAGACGCTGGTTATCCTGGTACATGGAGAACAGGTAATTGTTATAACGCTGTCCCTGAGTGGAATAACCTTTCAGCTTATGGATCATCGCCGTGGCCGTCACTTCCTGATCCGCCTTACGCAGCTGAGCGCGTGACTTACGGAACGAGGAATAGGCCGGGTGGGTGTTCAGGTTCACCACGTAGGCATTCACGGAATCTTTCACCGATTCAAACTGTGAATAGCCCTTCACCTTGCCGGGCGCGTTAGTACAACGACCTTTTACGCATTTCATGCCAAACAGATTGTTGTTGTTGCGCGCCAGCTTCGAGGTGCCCCAACCGCTTTCGGCGGCGGCCATTGTCGCGACCATACTGCCTGGAATGATGTCCACACGTTCTAACAGTGAGTTCCAAGGCACGCGACGCGTGTTCCCGCTCCACTTCACTTTATAGCGTTTGGCGATATCTTTCAGGCGAGTGCGCTCAGACGGCGACCAGCGGCTGTCGTACTGTTTGGAGATCAGCCAGTTACGATCCGCAGTAATCGCGGCATTTTGGCTTTTAATGTAAGGCATTACCGTCCGGAGAAACGCTTTTTTCCTTGGTGTCCCGGAAGGGTATTTTCGCAAATCAGGAAGTGAACTACTCTTTGCACTATTGCGAGAATACTCTTGTTTACTGCTAACCTTACTGCTTGTCGTCTTTATTACGTGGGCTTTCTTACTCGTTGTATCCGTGTGCGTCTTTGCAAGCACCTCACCTGAAAATGCCATGGTGAGTAACATGAGTATCGCGGCCCCATATCGTCGAATGGGAGTCGATATCATTAGGTCTCCTGGTCGGATATAAACATTCCAACACCTTATTTTCTTCAAAAATTTGAGAGCGGAATCTCAAATCGTACCAAAAATAGTCTTCAAGAGCACGTCTATAAATAGTCCAATTCCGAAACTATGTCATCCGGAACATGCTCATTAAAGCATCAACGCTGGAAAAATGTGCGCGATATCGCAGATAACTGCCTAATTTTGCGCGGGATCACTCATCCCTTCGCGTCCTCCTGGCAGAAAGCCGTAGAGGAGGAGTTTTTCCCCTGAGCCGAATGGCACACTGGTCAAAAATGCCGCGACAGGAAAATGGAATGAAACGCACTGCATTAGCTGTTCTGATGTTACCCGCATTCGCGCATGCCGACTGGTCATCGCCGGGATTTAACGCGTTTAGCGCTGAAGGTACCGGCGTCTTTACCAGCCAGGCAACGCTTGCGAAGGGTACCCGCCCGCTGACGGTGAGTCTTGATAACGCGTGCTGGCAGCCGACAGGTGCCATTAAACTCAACGAGATGCTGTCACTCAAACCCTGCGAAGACGCCCCACCGCAGTGGCGGTTATTCCGTGACGGCGTTTATCAGATGCGTATTGATACGCGCTCGGGAACGCCGACGCTGATGTTGACAGTACAAAGTGCGGCGCCACAGCCTGTCGCAAACGTTACCCGCCAGTGCCCGAAGTGGGACGGCAAACCGCTCACGATCGATGTCGTTAACACCTTTCCGGAAGGCACGGTGGTGCGTGATTTTTACAGCAAACAGACCGCGACCGTTCAAAACGGCAAAGTAACTCTTCAGCCAGCCGCCAACAGCAATGGCCTGCTGCTGCTTGAACGCGCCGAGACGGACAAACCCGCGCCGTTCAGCTGGCAAAACGCCACCGTCTATTTCGTGCTGACCGATCGCTTCGTAAATGGCGACCCCACCAACGACAACAGCTATGGCCGCCATAAAGATGGTATGCAGGAGATAGGTACTTTCCACGGCGGCGATCTGAAAGGGCTTACCAGCAAACTGGATTACCTTCAGCAACTGGGCGTGAATGCGCTCTGGATAAGCTCGCCGCTGGAACAGATCCACGGCTGGGTGGGCGGCGGCACCAAGGGGGATTTCCCTCACTACGCCTATCACGGCTATTACACTCAGGACTGGACGAAGCTCGACGCCAACATGGGCAACGAAGATGATTTACGCCAGCTTGTCGACGACGCGCACAGGCGCGGTATCCGCGTCCTGTTTGACATTGTCATGAACCACGCGGGTTATGCGACGCTTGCAGATATGCAGGAGTATCAGTTTGGCGCGCTCTATTTGCAGGGCGATGAACTGAAAAAAACCCTCGGCGAGCGCTGGACTGACTGGAAGCCAGGAGCGGGGCAAAGCTGGCACAGCTTCAACGATTACATCAACTTCAGTGACAAAGCCGCATGGGAAAAATGGTGGGGTAAAAAATGGATCCGTACCGATATCGGTGATTACGACAACCCGGGCTTTGACGATCTGACCATGTCGCTGGCCTTCCTGCCTGATCTGAAAACGGAATCTAAGATCCCGTCAGGTTTGCCGAACTTTTATCAACACAAGCCCGACACCAACGCGAAAGTGATGACGAATTTCACGCCGCGAGATTACCTGACCCACTGGCTTAGCCAGTGGGTACGTGACTACGGCATCGACGGTTTCCGGGTCGATACCGCTAAGCACGTTGAGCCTGAAGCCTGGCAGCAACTGAAAAACCAGGCCAGCCAGGCGCTGGCCGCGTGGAAAGCCGCCAACCCGGACAAAAAACTCGACGATGCGCCGTTCTGGATGACCGGTGAATCCTGGGGCCACGGCGTGATGCAGAGCGATTATTACCGCCACGGCTTCGATGCGATGATCAATTTTGACTATCAGGAGCAGGCGGCAAAAGCGGTGGACTGCCTGGCCGATATGGATTTGACCTGGCAGCAAATGGCAGAAAAGCTGCAAAGTTTTAATGTGCTGAGCTATCTCTCCTCCCATGATACGCGTCTGTTCCGTGAAGGGGGCCAGCGCGCCGCTGAGTTACTGTTGCTGGCGCCGGGAAGCGTACAGATCTATTACGGCGATGAATCAGAGCGTCCATTCGGCCCTACGGGCTCCGATCCGCTACAGGGGACCCGTTCGGATATGAACTGGCAGGACGTCACGGGTAAACAGGCGTTAACTGTCGCCCACTGGCAGCTTCTGGGGCAGTTCCGCGCCCGTCATCCGGCGGTGGGTGAAGGCAAGCAAACAACGCTGTCAATGAAAGAAGGCTACGGCTTTGTGCGCGAGCACAAGGGCGATAAGGTGATGGTGGTTTGGGCGGGTAATCAATAGACCCCCCACCCTAACCCTCTCCCCAAAGGGGAGAGGGCCGGGGTGAGGGGTATTCACCAGAATAATTCACCACACAAATACAAATCTACCACATAAAACAACAAATCCGACCACATTCGCCGATTTGCACCAACACGGTGCTGGCGTTATGGTTACTGCCTTTCATATTAAGCCCGACAGATCACCTGCTATGACGTTTTCACTTTTCGGCGACAAATTTACCCGCCATTCAGGCATTACCCGCCTGATGGAGGACCTCAACGACGGGCTGCGCACCCCAGGCGCTATCATGCTTGGCGGCGGAAACCCGGCTCAAATTCCGGAGATGAACACCTACTTCCAGACGCTGCTGGCAGAGATGCTGGAAAACGGTAAAGCAACCGATGCGCTATGTAATTACGACGGCCCTCAGGGTAAAACAGAACTACTGACGCTTCTGGCGGCAATGCTGCGGGAAGCGCTGGGTTGGGATATCGAACCACAGAATATTGCACTGACAAACGGCAGTCAGAGCGCGTTTTTCTACTTATTC
The DNA here is from genome assembly GCF_001037675.1 of Enterobacter sp. MGH119. Taxonomy (NCBI): domain Bacteria; kingdom Pseudomonadati; phylum Pseudomonadota; class Gammaproteobacteria; order Enterobacterales; family Enterobacteriaceae; genus Enterobacter; species Enterobacter sp. MGH119. The sequence goes on from NZ_KQ089933.1 coordinate 284,588, forward strand.
AATCTGTTCGCCGGACGCCGCGCCGATGGCACCACGAAAAAAGTGCTGTTCCCGCTGGCACCGGAATATATTGGCTATGCCGATGCCGGCCTCGAAGAAGACCTGTTTGTTTCCGCACGTCCGAATATCGAGTTGCTGCCAGAGGGCCAGTTCAAATATCACGTCGATTTTGAACATCTGCATATCGGTGAAGAGACGGGCATGATCTGCGTATCACGTCCCACCAACCCGACGGGCAACGTGATCACCGACGACGAGCTGATGAAGCTGGATGCGCTGGCGAATCAGCACGGCATCCCGCTGGTGATCGATAACGCCTATGGCGTACCGTTCCCGGGGATCATATTCAGCGAAGCGCGTCCGCTATGGAACCCGAATATCATCCTCTGCATGAGCCTCTCTAAGCTGGGCCTGCCGGGCAGCCGTTGCGGCATTATCATTGCTAACGAGAAAATCATCACCGCCATTACCAACATGAACGGCATTATCAGCCTTTCGCCTGGCGGCATCGGCCCGGCGATGATGTGCGAGATGATCAGGCGTAACGACCTGCTGCGCCTGTCGAATGAGGTGATTAAGCCGTTTTACTCTCAGCGCGTTCAGGAAACTATAGCCATCCTTCGCCGCTACTTACCGGAAGAACGCTGCCTGATCCATAAACCGGAAGGGGCAATTTTCCTGTGGCTGTGGTTTAAGGATCTGCCCATTACGACAGAGCTGCTTTATCAGCGTCTGAAAAAACGTGGCGTACTGATGGTGCCAGGGGATTACTTCTTCCCGGGGCTGGATAAGCCGTGGCCGCACACGCACCAGTGCATGCGTATGAACTACGTCCCGGACCCGGAAAAAATCGAAGCGGGTGTGAAAATTCTCGCCGAAGAGATTGAGAACGCCTGGCGCGAGGCCGGTTAATAAAACCTCAGGCCAGATTACGCAGCCGTTCCGCGCGTAATCTGGCGGGGTCTATGCAGCGCAGCGCGTGGGTGGGACAGGCTTCGACGCAGGCGGGACCGCTCTCGCGATGCGCGCACAAATCACATTTCAGCGCCTGAACGCGATCTTCCACGACCCGAACCTGCATTGCCCCGAACGGGCACGCCACCATACAGCTTTTGCAGCCGATACAGCGCGATTGCTTAACGAGCCAGGCTCCCGCAGCGTGGTGAATGGCCCCCGTCGGGCAGACATTCGCGCAGGGCGCATCTTCACACTGGTGGCAGCCCACCGCCGTAGTGAAGGTTCCCCCCTTAACCACGCGGATCCGTGACGTAAGCGCTTCTGGCGTGGCGCTGCTTTGATGCGACATCATGCACGCTACCTCACAGGTACGGCACCCGATACATTTTTCAGGATCCGCCAGGATAAATCGGTTCATGGATAACGCCTCGCGCAGGTTAAAAGTCAGTTCCGTTGAATTATCGTTAGCGCATCATACCTTGCGTGCGAATCGTTAAGGATGCTGTGGGTCAAAGAGCGGGCGCGGATACTTTTAGCTTACCCGAAGGTGCGCCAACAGGCGGAGGGGATCGGTTATCAGGCGCAGGGCTCTAATGCTACCCTCACTCCGTGGTTTAGCTGGGCAAACCGGCGTGGAGAGGAAATGCGGTTATAGGTGAATGTAGGCATAATTTGAAAAAATAAAATAGCTTTATATATATAATATACTTAATAAGCTCGGCGTTAACGGGCTTATTTTCTTTTATTCAATTTAATCACTCTGTGATCCAAACCCCGGAATCGTTTTTTTTGCTGTTAACTCCCCATGGAGTTCATTGAATGGCATGCATTTTGATGCTATTTCATCAGGACACACAGTATTGAAATAAGGATATCCCATGGAATTTACAGAAAGACTGAATGCATTATCTACTAAAATTAGACAGCAAATTGAAGTAATTAATACTGAAGAAGCAACCAAAACGGCATTTGTTATGCCTTTTATTCATAATGTCTTAGGGTACGATGTGTTTGACCCGTCAGAGGTTACACCTGAATTTGTATGTGATATTGGCACAAAAAAAGGTGAAAAAATTGACTATGCGATAATGAAAAACAATGACGTGCAAATTCTCATCGAATGTAAAAAAATTGGTGAGCCTTTAAATATAAATCATGCATCACAACTTTTTAGATACTTTCATGTTACAAACGCAAGGATATCAATCTTAACGAACGGACAAATATACAGATTTTATACCGATCTCGACGCACCTAATAAAATGGATGAAAAACCTTTTTTAGAGGTCGACCTGCTTGATATTGATGAAAACGTTATACCTGAATTAAAAAAACTCACCAAATCTTCTTTTGATCTTGAATCCATCATAAACGCTGCTGGAGAGTTAAAGTACGTTAGCCAAATCAAGAGAATATTGCATACACAACTTAACAATCCAGAAGACGATTTCGTTAAGTTTTTTGCTTCGCGAGTTTATGACGGTATGCTGACCCAAAAAGTCAGAGAGTCTTTTCAAAATCTCACCAGAAAGGCAGCAAGCCAGTACATAAACGATCAAGTTAATGAGAGGCTTAAGTCTGCCATCACAGGTATCACTCCGGCTACTGTCGAAACTCAAACAGAAACACAGCAAAGTGAGGATGATGAACAAAAGGATGAAAGTGAAATCATAACGACTCTGGAAGAATTGGAAGGTTTTCACATTGTTAAAGCAATCACCCGAGCCGTTCTTGAGGCGCCTCGCATTACCCATAGAGACACAAAGAGCTATTGCGGCATTCTTGTAGACGACAATAACCGCAAGCCTCTTTGCCGACTGCATTTTAATCGAACACAAAAATACATCGGGCTTTTTGATCTGGAAAAAAACGAAACACGGCACCCAATTGCTACAGTTGATGATATTTATTCCTTTGCTGATATCCTGAAAGCAACTGCTGCTCTTTACAACTAATCATCACCGGGGCAGTACACGCCGTGCTGCCTCTGCAAGAAAAGCACTTCGGTTAGTAAATTGTGGATGCTCGCTGACAAAGGAATCAATCTTCACCAGCAAACGGCGAGGTATCGTAATATTGATGCGCTCTACTCTGCCTTCAAACTGTTTCATATTGATATCCACCAGCAACCATTGTCCGCCAATGAAATCCTCCGGATGACTTGCCAGATGCGCTTCAACCATACCCGGAAGTGGCAACATTTCATCCATTTCAAACAACGCTTCAAAATGGGCAGTTAATGCATCACGTGCATCCTGAAAAGCATCATCCAGTGAATCCCCCGCAAAAAAACACCCCGGAACGTCAGGAAAGAAACCACTGGCGCTACCGTCGGAATCAGAATGAATGTAAGCCGGATAAAACATAACTACTCCTGATATCAGTGTTTAATTCCCGCCTGTCGCCAGATTTGTGCGAGAGTGCCTGGTTTAATGTCCTTTTTAGGATGTGGGACGGTAACCAACCCTTTTTGCACTGGATGGCGAAACTGATGATGGCTTCCCTTCGTTCTTACACATTTCCAGCCATGGCTAACCAGAACAGTAATGATATCCGCACTTTTCACATCCCAATCCTTCCCTGATTATACACATGATACACACCATCGCTACTGGGTTGAATGAGACTACCGCATTAAAAACGGCAGCGCAGCCAGACTTTAGCGAAACAGGAAGAGGCATCGAGAAAAGAAGAGGGAAGATTGTCATGTTGCAAATAAAAATGCGGCCACTATCGTAGGCCGGGTAAGGCGAAGCCGCCACCCGGCTTTAACCCGGCTCAGGCCACGCCACCCGGGACGGCCTGAGCCCGGAGATTAAAACAACCCCAGCGGTTTATCGGAGTAGCTGACCAACAGACATTTCGTTTGCTGGTAGTGCTCCAGCATTATCTTATGGGTTTCACGCCCGATGCCCGACTGCTTGTAGCCGCCAAACGCCGCATGAGCCGGATAGGCGTGATAGCAGTTTGTCCATACGCGTCCGGCCTGAATGCCCCGGCCCATTTTATAGGCCAGATTACCGTTACGGCTCCAGACGCCCGCCCCCAGGCCATACTGCGTGTCGTTGGCGAGCTCCAGCGCCTCGTCCATGGTTTTAAACGTGGTGACGGCCAGCACCGGTCCAAAAATTTCCTCCTGGAAAACGCGCATGTTGTTCTTACCGAACAGGATAGTCGGCTCAAGGTAGTAGCCCTCCTGCAAATCGCCGCCCAGCACCTTACGACGACCGCCGGTCAACACATCGGCCCCCTCTTTTTTACCGATATCAATATAGTTGAGGATGGTTTCCAGCTGGCCATGCGATACCTGCGCCCCCATCTGGGTAACGTTATCCAGCGGATTACCGCTGCGAATCGACTCCACGCGCCGGATCGCCCGCTCCATAAAGCGCTCATAAATGGATTCCTGCACCAGCGCGCGGCTCGGACAGGTGCAGACTTCGCCCTGGTTAAACGCGAACAGCGCAAACCCTTCCAGCGCTTTGTCGAAGAAGGCGTCCTCTTCGTCCATCACGTCGGCAAAGAAGATGTTCGGCGATTTGCCGCCCAGCTCGAGCGTGACCGGAATGATGTTCTGGGTCGCGTACTGCATGATCTGCTGGCCCACTTCCGTTGAGCCGGTGAACGCCACTTTGGCGATACGTTTTGAGGTAGCCAGATATTCGCCGATCTCTCCCCCGGCCCCGTTGACCACGTTAATGACCCCCGGCGGCAACAGGTCGCCAATCACCTCCATCAGCAGCAGTACCGAAAGCGGCGTTAAGCGAGCGGGTTTCAGCACAACGCAGTTACCCGCCGCCAGCGCGGGCGCCATTTTCCAGCTCGCCATCAGCAGCGGGAAGTTCCACGGAATAATTTGCCCCACCACGCCGAGCGGCTCGTGGAAGTGATACGCCACGGTATCTTTGTCAACTTCACTTATTCCCCCCTCCTGGGCACGAATGCAGGACGCAAAATAGCGGAAATGGTCAATCGCCAGCGGCACGTCCGCCGCCATGGTTTCCCGGATCGGCTTGCCGTTGTCCCACGTTTCTGCGGTCGCCAGCAGCTCCAGATTCTGCTCCATCCGATCGGCGATTTTGAACAAAATGGCCGCTCTGTCCTGAACGGACGTTTGTCCCCACTTATCTTTCGCCTTATGCGCCGCATCCAGCGCTAAATCTATATCCCGCTTGCCCGAACTGGCAATTTCACACAGCGGCTGGCCGGTAACGGGCGTCAGGTTGGAATAGTATTCACCGTCGACGGGCGCCACCCAGTCGCCGCCGATAAAGTTGTCATAGCGGGGCTTCAGCTTAAGGGGAAAACCATACTCGCCTGGCTGGATACGCGATGAGGGAGGATTGTTTGTCATGACCGTCTCCTTGCAGTAGGTGTACAACAAGGGTAGTTCCGGCTGGTGGTTTTCTCGCCAGTCGGTAACGGGTTTACGAGCCGTATCACGGATTACCGTACTTTACGTTTCGTTTCTGCCGCCAGAGCCATACTTAATAGCTCAGGGGCTCATGAGGAACGATGCAATGCAGCTATTTATCGGCTTTGACGTGGGCGGAACCCACATCAAACACGGCGTGATTAACGAAAACGGCGAAGAACTGACATCCGATGAATATGATACGCCTGACGATGAAAGCACCTTCAAACAGAAGTGGAAAGCGGTGGTGGATAAGTACCGCCAGGAGCATGAGATCGTCGGCATCGGCGTGAGTTTTCCGGGCCACATCAATCACCATACCGGCGAAGCGGCCAAGGCCGGGGCGCTGGATTACCTTGACGGTGAAAACCTGTGCGAGCTTTTCGCACAGCTGACCGATCTCCCCGTAACAACCGAAAATGACGCCAACTGCGCGGCGCTGGGCGAACGCTGGCAGGGCGCCGGCAAGGACTATGAGCATTTTGTCTGCATCACCATCGGCACCGGCATCGGCGGCGGTATCGTCATGGAGGGCGATCTCTACCGTGGGTCGCACTACCGGGCGGGTGAGTTTGGCGTGCTGCCCGTTGGCAACAACGGCGAGCCGATGCACGAAGTGGCGTCAGCCAGCGGCCTGATGAAAGCCTGCCGCCGCGCGCTGGCCGTGTCGGAAGATGAGATGCCTGACGGTGAGGAGCTGTTTAAACGCATGGACAGCGACGTGCATCTGCGTGAGGCCATAGAAGAGTGGGCGCATTTCCTCTCGCGCGGCATCTACAGCGTGATCTCCATGTTTGATCCGCAGGCGGTGCTGATTGGCGGCGGCATTAGCGAGCAGGAGAAAATCTATCTCCTGCTGGATAAATACCTACAGCGATTCGAGGAGTGGGAGGCGCTCCGGGTGCCCATCCTTCCCTGCGAGCTGGGTAACCAGGCGGGAAGGCTGGGCGCGGTCTGGCTGGCTAAGCAGAAACAGGCGCGCAGCGCTTAACGCTTACGGAAATAACTGCGCGTCGCGTAGCACATGGTCATTGCCACGACGACGCGTAAACCCGATGCGGTTGAAATACTCCAGGATCTGAATCGCCAGTTTGCGTCCCACATTCAGCCGATCGCGGAAGTCTGCGGCGCAGGTTGATCCGCGCGCCTGATCCAGCTCCCGGATCAGGTTCGCAAACGCTACGATCCGATCGTTGCGGTAATAACGATCTTTCACGATCGCCACAATCATCCCCTGCTGTGCCGCATGGCGCAGTACCTGACGCATCAGCTGCTCATCGGTATTGGTTTCACGCGCCAGATCGCGCACCCACCACGGTTCATCGCCAAACAGCGCCGCCACTTTTTGCCAGACCGCGTCCTGCTCAGCGGTAAAACCGGCCTTGTGTTCCGGCAGGTGTAGCCAGCCGTGATGACTTGCAATAACGCCGCTTTCACGCATGTTTTCAATCAGCAACAGCACCAGCGCGTCGTCTTCCATGGGCAACGCCATGCGCCGCAGACGTTCACGGCCCGGGCCGGGCTCATCCTGATGCTGTTCATGGTAGGTCGCCAGCGTGCTCAGCACTTTGCGCTGCCAGCGCGCCGCCACCGGCGCGTTCAGCAGGCTGTTCCCGGCCTGAATAAAACCTGGCTCCTGCGTCAGAAGACGCAATCCTTCGCCGCTGAGCTGGCGCGCCCAGGCGAACGCCGCCAGATCCACCGCGCCACGCTCAAGGTGGATATCTAACGCAGACTTATCATCGCGGGTCTGGGCCAGCGCGGCCAGCCACTGTAAATACTCGGGCTTACGTTTGCCGCGACGGGGCGGATCCAGCATGACCACGCGCGCGCCCGCCAGCGTTTCCCGCGCCGAAATATCGCGCAGAACCAGGCGGTCGTTATCCGCCAGCCAGAGCGGGGAGTCGAACACCAGTTCGGCGAGATCGTTTTCCAGCAGCGACACGCGTCCGGTGATGTGGCTGGCCGCGTGGTGGATATGCAGCGGCTGCCACTGGGTCAGCGGCGTATGGGTCTGGAGAGAAACGATAATCCGTTCAGAGGGCTCCGGCGGCGCGTCGGCCAGCAGCCAGTCGCCGCGGTTAAGCTGGTCTTTTTCGGCATCACCGGCAATATTCAGCGCGATACGCTGCCCGGCGTGGGCCTGTTCCACCGGCTGGTTTTGCGCATGAAGCCCGCGCACGCGCATCGGTTTGTTCACGCCCGTGAGCCACAGGGTATCGCCCACGTTCACTTCCCCGCTCAGCGCGGTACCGGTCACCACCAGCCCAGCCCCTTTCACGGTAAACGCCCTGTCGATCGCCAGACGGAAGCGGTGATGGCTGGCCTGTTCACGAGACGGGATCTGCTGCAAATGGTTGCGAAGAGCATCGATACCGCGGCCTTCTGTCGCTACGGTGACAAACAGTGCGACATCCTTAAAACCGTATTCACTCAGCGCCGCCAGCACCTCTTGACGCACCTCGTCGATACGCGCCTCATCCACACGGTCCGCTTTGGTGAGGGCGACGGTCAACTGCGGGTTTCCCGTCAGCTGGAGGATCGCCAGATGCTCGCGCGTTTGCGCCATCACCCCGTCATCGCACGCGACCACCAGCAGAGCGTGATCGATCCCGCCCACGCCCGCGAGCATATTGGAAAGAAACTTCTCGTGGCCGGGCACGTCGATAAAGCCCAGCACGCGACCGTCGGGCTGCGGCCAGTAGGCGTAACCCAGGTCAATGGTCATGCCGCGCTTTTTCTCTTCCGGCAGGCGATCGGCATTCACGCCCGTAATGGCCTGCAATAACGTGGTTTTGCCGTGGTCAACGTGACCGGCGGTGGCAATAATCATTTCAACATCATCTCCAGAAACCGCACTTCATCTTCCAGACAGCGTAAATCCAGCCACATGCGCCCGTCACCGATCCGGCCAATCACCGGCGTCGGTAATGCGCGCCAGCGCGCCGACAGCGCCTCAAGCTGGCTTCCGCGTCCGTCGCGCGGGGTGAACGTCAGCGCTTCGCTCGGTAACCTGTCCACCGGCAGCGAGCCGCTGCCAATTTGCGACAGGCAAGGCTCGATACGAACTTCAAACTCAGGGTAATGAGGAGCAACCTGCGGCAGTAGCGCTTCCGCCTGCGCGCGAACAGAGGCCGCATCACGGCTCAGCAAACGCAACGTGGGCAGGCGGTCAGCCAGTTTCTCCGGGTGGAGATAGAGCCGCAGCGTGGCTTCCAGCGCGGCCAGCGTCATTTTATCGGCACGCAGGGCGCGCTTCAGCGGATGCTGCTGTAGCTGCGCAATCAGTTCGCGCCTGCCGACGATAATACCCGCCTGCGGCCCGCCCAGCAGTTTATCGCCAGAGAAACTAACCAGGCTTACGCCCGCGGCAACCATTTCCTGCACCATTGGCTCTTTTGGCAGACCATACTGGCGCATATCCACCAGCGACCCACTGCCAAGATCGGCAATCACCGGCACGTTTAGCTCGCGCCCGATGGCGGCCAGTTCAGCCTCTTCCACCGTTTTGGTGAAACCCTCAATGTGGTAATTGCTGGTATGCACTTTCATCAGCAGGGCGGTGTTTTCATTCACCGCCGCGCGATAATCTTTTGCATGGGTACGGTTGGTTGTGCCCACTTCATGCAGCGTGCAGCCCGCCTGGCGCATGACATCCGGAATACGAAACGCACCGCCGATCTCCACCAGCTCGCCGCGAGAGACGACAACCTCTTTTCCGCTCGCGGTGGCCGCCAGCATTAATAGCACCGCCGCCGCGTTGTTATTCACAATGCAGGCATCTTCCGCGCCGGTGATCTGGCAGAGAAGATCCGCCAGCGCGCGATCGCGATGTCCGCGCCCGGCGCCGTCCAGATCGTACTCCAGCGTCACCGGCGAGCGCATGGCCCGGGTGACGGCCTCTATTGCCTCTTCTGCCTGCTGTGCCCGGCCCAGATTGGTGTGCAGAACCGTGCCTGTCAGGTTAATAACCGGGCGCAACGCGCTTTGCGCGTGCTTGCTCAACCTCCTTTCAACTTCCTGCGCCCATGCCTCGCACCAGCCGGGTAGCGCGTTCTCAGCCTGAATATGGCGACGCGCATCGTCCTGAAGCTGGCGTAGCATGTCGACCGTTGCAGTATGGCCAAACTGCTCCAGCACCGCAGTGATGCGCGGGTCACGAAGCAGACGATCGGTAGCGGGGATCTGGCTGTAGAGGGAATGATGAGTAGTCATGAATGCGCCTGGCGAGTAAATATCTTCCCCCCTCCCGACGGGAGAGGGAGTTAACATGTGGGGGGATTGTACCGCCTCCCGCCAGGAAGTGTTATAACCCGCATCAAGCCTTTGGCGGTTCAGTCCGGGCGAAACTTTCGCGCTGGAAGAGCGTCTCCGCCAGTTTGACCAGCAGCGGACGATCTACGCACCAGCCCGGCGAGACGCGGCGGAAATTGAGGTAGCCGATGGCGCAGGCGATGGCGATCGTCGCCAGATTCAGGCTATCGCTCTGAATTTTCCCGTCGCGGATCAGCTGTTCGCACATATCCAGGCTGCGGCTGATTTTTTCGCGCTGGCGCAGCAGCTCATTTTCTGACTGCTGGGCGGCGGGCCTTGCCTGCTCGCGTACGGACGTTAATGCCGCATCCATAATGCCATCCGCCAGGGCTTCAATTTGCTTCATCGCCAGCGCTGCTTTTGGATCCGCCGGCAGCATGGCCGGCGCAACGCCAAGCAGCTCGATGTACTCCGCAATGATCGGGGAATCAAACCAGTAGTCGCCCTCGTCCGTTACCAGCGCCGGGACTTTCCCCAGCGGGTTGTACTGCGCAACGCCGTTCTCAGCGTTGTAGGGTTGTTCATTTACGAATTCAAATTCAATCCCTTTCTCCAGCAGGAGAATCGAAATCTTACGCACGAAAGGACTTGTATAACTGCCGATGAGTTTCATTGCTTATCCTTAATGCCCACAAAGAGGTCAGTATGGATCAAGCCGTGGTAAAAGACAGGTGTGCGTATCGCATTCCTGTCGTGAGGGGATACGGGAGAAATCTGCATAAAAATATTTTGTGAATCAAATCACAATCTGAAAACAAACAGCCAACTTAACATTGTGATATTAATCACAAAAACCCGCCCATTTTGGCGTAATTCTGAACGATGTATTTTTTTTACACACTCATTATGTGATCGCGATCACTTCATTAATGTCCTCACCCCCTACATTCATGTGATTCAGATCACACAAAATTTCGCTGTCTGGACAGTTGAACGATTCAGTGCCAGATTTCACAGCATCAGAACAGGGCCCGGCTACCTCTGCCGCCGCACATTAACGATAAACCTCGGGCCACAAGCCTAAGCGTAAACATAAGAAGGGGTGTTTTATGTCATCCGATTTCAAGATCAAAGTGCAAAGCTTTGGTCGTTTCCTCAGCAACATGGTGATGCCAAATATCGGCGCGTTTATCGCGTGGGGTATTATCACCGCATTATTTATTCCGACAGGGTGGTTGCCTAACGAAACGCTGGCGAAACTTGTTGGCCCAATGATTACGTACCTGCTGCCGCTGCTCATCGGTTATACCGGTGGTCGTCTGGTGGGCGGTGACCGTGGTGGCGTCGTGGGTGCCATCACAACCATGGGGGTGATCGTCGGTGCGGATATGCCGATGTTCCTCGGTGCGATGATTGCCGGTCCTCTGGGCGGCTGGGCGATTAAGAAATTTGACGTCTGGGTTGATGGCAAGATCAAATCCGGCTTCGAAATGCTGGTGAACAACTTCTCCGCGGGCATCATCGGGATGATCCTCGCGATTCTGGCGTTCCTCGGCATTGGCCCGGCGGTTGAAGTGCTCTCCAAGCTGCTGGCTGCGGGCGTTAACTTCATGGTGGCGCATGACATGCTGCCGCTGGCGTCAATCTTCGTTGAACCGGCGAAAATCCTGTTCCTGAACAACGCCATCAACCATGGTATCTTCTCACCGCTGGGGATTCAGCAGTCACACGATCTCGGCAAGTCCATCTTCTTCCTGATTGAAGCGAACCCGGGTCCGGGTATGGGCGTTCTGCTGGCATACATGTTCTTTGGTCGCGGCAGCGCGAAACAGTCTGCTGGCGGCGCGGCGATCATTCACTTCCTGGGCGGTATTCACGAAATTTACTTCCCGTATGTACTGATGAACCCACGCCTGATCCTGGCCGTTATCCTCGGCGGTATGACCGGCGTGTTCACCCTGAGCGTACTGGGCGGCGGTCTGGTCTCTCCGGCTTCTCCAGGCTCTATCCTGGCGGTGCTGGCGATGACCCCGAAAGGCGCCTACTTCGCGAACATCGCGGCGATCTGTGCGGCCATGGCGGTCTCCTTCGTGGCCTCCGCTATCCTGCTGAAAACCAGCAAGGTGAAAGAAGACGACGATATCGAAGCGGCAACCCGTCGTATGCATGACATGAAAGCCGAATCCAAAGGCGCAACGCCGCTGGCGGCAGGCGATGTCTCTAACGACCTGAGCCACGTTCGTAAAATCATCGTTGCCTGCGATGCCGGTATGGGCTCCAGCGCAATGGGTGCGGGCGTGCTGCGTAAGAAAGTGCAGGATGCGGGTCTGACCAACATCTCCGTCACCAACAGCGCGATTAACAGCCTGCCGCCGGACGTTGACCTGGTGATCACGCACCGCGATCTGACCGAACGCGCTATGCGTCAGGTACCGCAGGCGCAACACATTTCCCTGACCAACTTCCTCGACAGCGGCCTGTACACGAGCCTGACCGAACGTCTGGTGGCGGCGCAGCGCCATGAAGATAACGAAGTGAAAGTACGTACCAGCCTGCAAGACAGCTTCGACGAGAGCAACGCGCATCTGTTCAAACTGGGCGCAGAAAACATCTTCCTTGGCCGCACGGCGACCAATAAAGAAGAGGCCATTCGCTTCGCCGGTGAGCAGCTGGTGAAAGGTGGCTACGTTCAGCCGGAATACGTTGAGGCGATGCTGGAGCGTGAAAAGCTGACCCCAACCTACCTGGGTGAATCCATCGCGGTTCCACACGGTACGGTGGAAGCCAAAGACCGCGTGCTGAAAACCGGCGTGGTGTTCTGTCAGTATCCTGATGGCGTGCGCTTCGGTGAAGAAGAGGACGACATCGCCCGTCTGGTGATTGGTATCGCCGCTCGCAACAACGAGCATATCCAGGTGATTACCAGCCTGACCAACGCGCTGGATGACGAAACGGTTATTGAGCGTCTGGCCAACACCACCAGCGTTGAAGAAGTTCTGGCCCTGCTTAACAAATAACGGTACTCCTCCCTCTCCCCCCCGGGGAGAGGGCTAGGGTGAGGGGAAAACGTTCCTCACCCCAGCCCTCTCGGGTAAAAACATTGATGAAGGTTAACACTATGAAAGCATTACATTTTGGCGCAGGTAATATTGGTCGTGGCTTTATCGGTAAACTGCTGGCAGACGCGGGCATTACCCTGACATTCGCCGATGTGAATCAGGTGGTTCTGGATGCCCTGAATGCCCGTCATAGCTATCAGGTTCACGTGGTGGGTGAAAACGAACAGGTTGAAACGGTCTCTGGCGTCAACGCGGTAAGCAGCATTGGCGACGATGTTATCGATCTTATTGCCAGCGTTGATCTGGTCACCACAGCCGTGGGTCCGGTAGTGCTTGAGCGTATCGCCCCGGCGGTCGCGAAAGGCCTGGCGAAGCGTAAAGCACAGGGCGTTGAAACGCCGCTGAACATCATCGCCTGTGAAAACATGGTGCGCGGCACCACGCAGCTGAAAGGCCACGTTCTTGCGGCCGTCGCCGACGAAGATAAAGCCTGGGTTGAAGCGCACGTAGGTTTTGTTGATTCCGCCGTGGATCGCATCGTTCCGCCGTCAGCATCCGCCACCAACGACCCGCTGGAAGTGACCGTGGAAACCTTCAGCGAGTGGATCGTTGATAAAACCCAGTTTAAGGGCGCGCTGCCGACCATTCCGGGAATGGAATTAACCGATAACCTGATGGCATTTGTCGAACGTAAACTCTTCACGCTGAACACCGGGCATGCTATAACCGCGTACCTCGGAAAATTGGCCGGTCATCAGACCATTCGTGACGCGATCCTCGATGAGAACATCCGTGCGGTGGTCAAAGGGGCAATGGAAGAGAGCGGCGCGGTGCTGATCAAACGCTACGGTTTTGATGCTGATAAACACGCAGCATACATCCAGAAAATCCTCGGTCGTTTTGAAAACCCGTATCTGAAAGATGACGTTGAGCGCGTGGGTCGTCAGCCGCTGCGTAAACTGAGCGCGGGCGATCGCCTGATTAAACCGCTGCTGGGCACGCTGGAATACGGCCTGCCGCACGCTAACCTGGTGAAGGGAATCGCTGCCGCAATGCACTACCGCAGCGAGCAGGACCCGCAGGCAATTGAGCTGGCTCAGCTGATTGATGACAAAGGCGCGCAGGCTGCGCTGGCGCAGATCTCCGGTCTGGATGCCAACAGTGACGTAGTTGCGGAGGCGGTCAGCGCATACAACGCAACCAAATGATGCAGAGTCCGGCGCAGGTGAGCCTGCGCCCGAATAACAGATTGTCAGATATGCAGGCAATAATGGAACAAACCCAGGCCTTTGAAAATCGTGTGCTTGAGCGTCTGAATGCTGGCAAAACCGTACGAAGTTTCCTGATTACCGCCGTCGAGCTGTTAACCGAGGCGGTAAACATTCTGGTGCTTCAGGTGTTTCGCAAAGACGACTACGCGGTAAAGTATGCTGTAGAACCGTTACTGGACGGAGACGGACCGCTGGGCGATTTGTCGGTACGGCTGAAGCTGATTTACGGTCTCGGCGTGCTGAACCGTCAGGAGTATGAAGACGCCGAGCTGTTAATGGCGCTGCGCGAAGAGCTCAATCATGACGGCAATGAGTACACCTTTACCGATGATGAGATACTGGGGCCCTTCGGCGAACTGCACTGCGTATCCGCGCTCCCTCCCGCACCTCAGTTTGATAACAGCGACCCAGAGCTGTACGCGATGCAAAAGCTGCGTTATCAACAGGTTGTCCGCTCCACCATGGTGCTTTCCCTGACTGAGCTGATTTCTAAAATCAGCTTAAAAAAAGCGTTTCAGAAGTAAGCCCGCACACATTGGTGTATCCTTCCCTGTAAATTCCCCGTTTTCAGAGTTATTTGTCATGAAAGAAGTCGAAAAGAACGAAATTAAACGCCTGAGCGACCGTCTGGATATGATCCGCCATCAGATGGCCGGCCTCTCCCTTGTTGATTCCGCCGAGAAATATGCCGAGCTGGAAAAAGAGTCCGTGAAGCTGGAGGCGGAAATTGAACGCCTGCGCGAAGTGAAAGGCCAGAAGCTGAGTAAAGAAGCGCAGAAGCTGATGAACATGCCGCATCGCCGCGCGATCACCAAAAAAGAGCAGGCCGACATGGGCAAGCTGAAGAAAAGCGTCCGTGGCCTGGTGGTGGTGCACCCGATGACTGAGCTTGGCCGCGAAATGGGCCTGAAAGAGATGACGGGTTTTTGTAAGACCGCGTTCTGATCGTCCTCCCCTGCCGCTGCGGCAGGGGAAACTCAGTTGTAAATCAGGTTAAACGTGGCCATCGCATCCGCTTTTCCCGCCGTCACGTTCGCTTCCGTCTGAATGTAATGCGCATCAAACCAGAAGGTTTGCGTCTGGTTATCCCCTACTTGCCCAAGCGCTGACACCTGCGGGGTGTTCCACGGTACCACCTGCCCCTGAACCGAACCGGTATTGTCACCGTAAAACAGTTCGATCCCGACACCGCTGGCGCTATCCTCCTGCTTCGTCAACGCCAGCGCCCGATCGTTGCCCGGCGTGGTATCGCCAAAGAAACCCATCTTAACCGCCGTGTTATTTTCGCAAGTCACCGGAATGCTGAAGCGTCCGCCCCCGGCGCGGGAGCCGATGCCGTGAAATTCACGCTGGCTCACGCTCCCCATGGGAACAAGAATGCTGCGAGAGCCCACTGAACAGCTGGTACGCCTGACGGTGAAGCTGGCGAGATGAATCTGTACTGGTGTCGCCACGTTGGTGGCGCTGGCTTGATTTTCTCCCGCCTGCAATATCAGCGATCCGACATTTTGCTCCTGGGAGTTGGCGTTATCGTCAGGCATGGGGCTGGTCGTCGGGATTTTGTAAAACACCACCCAGAACTGCAATTTATACGTTGGGGCGCTGGCAAAGGCAGGATTCTGTGAGGCATCGCAGATACGCCGGGACTCGTTGCCATTCACCTGACTTGTGCCGTCAATATAGCGTACCGCATCGGCGCCGCAGTACTGCTGTTCCCGGAACCCCAGCGCGTAGCCGATGCCGTCGATCTGAGTTTTATAGACGTGACGTGACGCGCCGTCTTCACCCACCACGGTGCCGACGGGGTTATCCATGTCGACAAAGCCGATACTACGCCAGGCGTCATTCCCGCCATCACAGCTGTAGAAATCCGCCCCGGTAGACTGTATCGGCGCAGATATCGGCGTCCAGTCAGACGTGCCGGGCGCATACCCAATGGCATAAGGCACCTGAACGACCCACTGATCGCGCGTGGTGCGGCAGGTTGAAGTCTGGGCATGGGCATGAAAACTCAGCATGCCAAAAAGCGAAAGAAGGCTCAGATAGAAAAACCAGTGAATAAAGTGACGCATGATATTCCTCTAGTGGCACTCAAGAGACAGCGTAGCGATGCCGGGGGCCATATGAGCTTTCCCCAGTCTGAAAGGTGTCTGGCATTGCTGCTGCTCCCCGTTTTCATACCAGGTGACGCGCAGGGTGCCGCGCTCGGGTACTCCGCTCAGGTAGGCCTGACCGCCGTCAGCGACCATGCTTCGGTTTGCAGAATGGCGGTTCTGCTCCACCACTTCAGCCTGCGCGCCAAACGGCAACGGTTCACCGTGGTAGCGCAGGGAAAACAGAACGCGATAACCAATGTGGGTTTTGTAATTGGCCAGCACCACCGCGCCGCTGGTGGGAATGAGCGTCAGACCGCTCTGCTCAACGTCGACGTTCTCACCCAGCGTCGCCGTATCAAGGCTGACGGTATTTTTGCGATACGCCGAGAGCGTTGGCATGACCGCATAGCCGCGGCTGTCGGTATGGATCCCGTTGTAACCCTCCGGCTCAACGTTCGCCGCACCGGGCACGCGCAGCAGGGCGACGGTATCGCCCAGCGGCTCGCTAAGCGTGACGCCATACTGCGTGGCGATAACGCCTCCGGCGAGTCCGAGGCTCGCGTTGCTACCGCTTCGGCTGTGGTCATAACCGAGGCTGACGTTGCCGTAGCCACCGTTGTATTGCAGCGCCAGGCTGGTACTGTCGGCTTGTCCCTCGCTGGCCTTACTCTGCTGAACGCTGTAATTAAGGTTGCGATTCGCCAGCGCGCTGCCGTTGAGAGACATCTGCTGCGTGGTCATTCCACGATTGTTGTGGTTGATGAAGTAACTGACCGAGCTGTCCGGTAACCAGTGGCCAAGCGGAACATTGACGTTAAACGACACGGTGCGATCGGGATGCTGCTCACGCGCTGAGTCGGTGTAGTCATATCCCGCGCCCCAGGAAATGCCCCGCCAGCTGGTGTACCAGCCAATGTGGATGGTTTTATCCTGCCCGGACGTATGCCAGTAATCCTGCATCCATGCCGAGACGCTGAGGCTGCCGAACTGACCCAGCGTCTGTGAAAAGGTGACCTGCGAGCGGCTACGGCGATTATTGAGTTGCAGCTGTTGGCTGTCAGACTGATTCAGTTCACTAAATTCATAGTAATTGCGCGAGGCATAGCGATAACTCGCCAGGTTGAAGGCGGTGCCGGTAGCGCTGAAATCTTTCTGATACTGAATGCGCCACGCCTGCCCTATCGCGTTTTTGCCGTCGGGTAAATGGCTTTTTGCCAGCGTATCGTCAATGCCCAGCGAGCCAAATGCGCCAAACCCTCTGCCTATGCCAATTGCACCGGCCTGGTAGTTGCTCGCCGTACGAAAGCCGCCATACACCGTCATCATGGAGAGCAGACCGTAGAAAAAAGCGCCTTCAACAAACTCAGGCGAACGCGCATCGCCGGAGCCGGAGTGAAATCGTCCGGCGTTGAGACTGTATTTCAGGCTGCCCTGGCGTCGCATAAACGGCACCGCAGAATAGGGTTGGGTAAAGACGCGCGTTGAGCCGTCACTTTCCGTGACCGTAACCTGTAGATCGCCGCTTTGTGCGCCGGGGAACAGATCGTTAATGATAAATGGCCCGGCGGCCACCCAGGTTTCATAGATCACATAGCCATTTTGCGAAACGGAGACTTTAGCGAAGCTGTGTGCAACGCCGCGGATGGTTGGTGCGAAGCCGCGCTGGCTGTCGGGTAACATGCTCTCGCTGGACGAGAGCTGAACCCCGCGAAACGCCACGCTATCGAAGACGTCGCCTGCGGTCCAGGCATCGCCGATCCGTAGCTGGCTGTTAAGACGGCGAATATCCCGGATCAGCCAGCTACTTTGCGACTGAAAATGGTTGCCGCCCGCGTCGCTGTGGCTCCAGGCCGAAGTGTTGCGCAACCGCCACGCCCCCAGATTGATGCCGTTACGCAGGCTCAGATAGCTGGATGTCGTGACCCCGCTCTGATGACGGGCCTGACCGCCCGACAGACTGTAATCAGTAAATGCCGCCGGGATACCATCGTCCCACTGCGACTGCGGCACGTAGCCACGGCTGCGGTGTTTCATCGCCGCCTGCGGCAGGTTGAGAAAAAGGCGCTGTTGGTTGAAATCATAGGAGGTTCGCGCTGCCGGAATAAAATCCTCGAGGTGCGTGAACGTTTCTCCCTCCTGCAACCGGGAGAATGCAGGAATGGCCCCTACATTTACTCCAAGCGCTTCCAGCAGCGATACGCTAAAAACGGGTTGCAGGCTGCCTTTCTCATTGACGAAGGTGATCTCCTGATGCCGCTCCTCGCGTCCGTTAATCTCCAGCGTCACGAGCCAGGTGCCTGGCATCTGCCCGCCCTTTTCAGAGAAATAGTGCAGATCCGCCGTTTTCTGTTCAGTAGAGGAAAGCTCCAGCGCGGCGGGATCAAAGTAATCCTCGGCCATCCCCGCACGGCTGAAGCTAAGCAGCAACACTGAAAGCGGCGCGTAACGAAACAGGCGAAAAGGCATGATCTTAAAGAGGCTGGGTGTGGGTGGCGGTGATGGCACCAAAATCATTAATAGCCGACCAGCTTACGCCCCCGGAGGCGGACACAGGCCATTCACGGGTTTCCCCTGGACCGATCATGCCCGGCTGCTCAATTTTATGCCCGCCAACGGTCAGCCGATAAAAAGAGACGTAGTATGGCGTCAGGTTAGCGGCCTTAAGCCCTTTTCCCGTCCGCGAAAACGTTATTTTCTGCCAGGCAGTTGCAGCGTCCCCTTTCAGATTGTCCGGGCGGTAGAAAATTTTAAATTTCGATTTAACGTTAACTTGTAATTCGTTGCTGCTCTCTTTTGGCTTTGGCGCAATCGCTTTAATATCGAGCCAGAATACAGATTCACGATCTGTGGGCAGCGGAGCGCCGGTATATTGAATACGCAGCGTGTTGGTCTGCTCCGGATCAAGTCTGAACAGAGGTGGCGTGACAATAAATGGCGCAGCGTTATTTTTACCCTGCCCATCCCCTTCAACCCACGACTGAATAAGATAGGGAACCGCACTTTCCATATTAGAAACAGAAAATGCCACCTCCTTGCTGTGTTGTGGGTATACGATCCGTGTTCCCCCCATTACAACGCCAGCGGAAACTGACGCAGAACTAACCATTAATGCAGTGAGCATAATATACGATAAACGTTTCATCATTATTATCTCTGGAGGTGGCTGACAGTGAAATCAGTTATAAACCATCAGGAAGTTGGATACGGCGTTAACATCGCCGGCGTTGATTTCTGTGCCATCTTTGTCAAGTGCGGCATAGAAAGTTAATTCAGCATTGCCTTCATCATCCGGTGCGGTTGTTTCAGATACCGTACCCGGTTTAATCGCGGTGCTGCGATCGCTGTTATAAAGCTTCACGCCGACACCCGTCGCCATACCTTCACCTGGCGTAACCTGAAGCAGTGTGTCATTCACCGTATCTTTGGTTCCGTCAAACAGTACCGCAACCGATTCAACCGTCTCCGGGCAGTTTTCCACGTTGATTTTGAACTCGCGCGGCGTCGTTTCGTTGTGATCGTCAAAGTAGCTTTTTGCCCACGCCCCAAGGTCTACCGTTTTGTTTTTAGAGGCCGGAGTAATATCACAGGAAATAAGGGTAATCTTCCCGGTAAAATTGATCACCCCGCCCGTACTTTGCGAACCCGCACCGGTATCCAGAGAAGCATTAACGCCAGAATCACTGCTTGCCAGTACCGATTGAGAAGATAACAGCAGCCCCGCCGCGGCAATCGCCAGCGCCACATTTTTGATTTTCATTTGGAACACTTTCCCCTCTGTAAATTAAACAGATATAGACTTGTTGTACCAGGTACAATAACCGCTATAAGGATTTAAAAACGCCACCGAAAGGGTTTTAGCAGAATGGGTGACGCGACCTTATAGAATAAAGCAGGGTCCATCCCATGGTGATAATCCGTATATTTTCAGAAGGCCATACACAGATATCCTTCAACTGAGGAATGACTTCTGGCCGAAAATAACACTGAATACGTTGTGGTTAGTAATAAATTTAAAATCTTCTGTTACGTTGCTTCTGAATAAATAGTAAATCAAATGCCTTTTAACGTCTACGTATTGAAAAGTAATACGCCGCGCTTGTAAATATTCTGAAATTAACACTCAGCTAACAAATTTAACCCCTTTCCATTGCCCTAATAATTATTAATCTGCTTTTAATACCGCAACTAAATTACAAGAGAGTTAACTGATCATTGTTTGATCAATTTATTTCAGAATATTATTAGCCAAAAAATGTCACTTCAGCAAAAAATTCTTTCACTTTATCCTGAAAAATCACGGTTAAACAGGATATTTCCTTATCGATCAGCAATTGATCGTTTGTAATACACTGTTAAAATCTATATGTGAAATTTACCTTAATTAAAATTTTTTGCTACAGCTTCGATTTCGCATTTTTAACCAAAAAAATTTTTTATTTATTGGAAATATATCACTCTGATCACACATATACAGATTTTCAAAAACATAAATAAAACAAACAAACCTCATTTGATTCACGCAATATTATCACATACCCATTTTATTCAACCTCTTTTACGCGCCGTATCTGCTCAAAAGGCGAATGTAATGCCCTCCACCTGACTACCGCTCCCAACGCACGCGGTGAGTTGAACTTGCGGTTTTGGTCCTACCAATCATGCGTAAAGCTATCCATCGTTCACAGTTTCGATGCTCCACTTCACAAAAGCATTGCTGAATAGCAACACTTGGTTAACCATTTATTGCCATTAACCCTACATCACAATATTGGAAGGACCACTTTTACACTAAGTGTGACGCTGAGATGAGCAGAGACTCACCCGACGAACACCCGTGTGGTCCTCAGGAGACCTGCATGAGCCTCTGGCAACAAAACTACGATCCGGCCGGGAATATCTGGCTGTCGAGCCTGATCGCATCGCTACCGATCCTGTTCTTCTTCTTTGCGCTGATAAAGCTCAAGCTGAAGGGCTACCTTGCCGCAACGTACACCGTTGCCATCGCCCTGCTGGTGGCGCTGTTCTTCTATAAAATGCCGGTCGATCGCGCGCTGGCCTCCGTGGTGTATGGTTTCTTCTACGGCCTGTGGCCGATTGCGTGGATCATCATCGCCGCCGTCTTTGTCTACAAAATCTCGGTGAAAACCGGGCAGTTCGACATTATTCGCTCGTCGATTCTCTCTATTACACCGGACCAGCGTTTACAGATGCTGATTGTCGGTTTCTCCTTCGGGGCGTTCCTTGAAGGGGCGGCAGGATTTGGCGCGCCGGTGGCGATCACCGCCGCTCTGCTGGTCGGGCTGGGCTTTAATCCGCTGTATGCCGCTGGCCTGTGCCTGATTGTGAACACCGCCCCGGTGGCGTTTGGCGCGATGGGCATTCCGATTCTGGTGGCGGGCCAGGTGACCGGGCTGGACAGCTTCGAGATCGGCCAGATGGTGGGCCGCCAGCTGCCGTTCCTGACCATTATCGTGCTGTTCTGGATCATGGCGATTATGGACGGCTGGCGCGGCGTGAAGGAGACCTGGCCTGCGGTGATGGTAGCGGGCGGTTCGTTCGCCATTGCCCAGTATCTCAGCTCCAACTTCCTCGGCCCGGAACTGCCGGACATCATCTCTTCCCTGGTGTCGCTGGTCTGCCTGACGCTGTTCCTGAAACGCTGGCAGCCGGTACGTATCTTCCGCTTTGCTGACATGGGCGCATCGCACGTGGATCAGACGCTGGCGCGCACCGGCTATACCGCCGGACAGATTGTGCGCGCGTGGTCACCGTTCCTGTTCCTGACCGCCACCGTGACGCTGTGGAGCATTCCGCCGTTTAAAGCCCTGTTCGCCCCGGGCGGCGCGCTGTACGACATGGTGATTAATATCTCCGTGCCGTTCCTCGACAAAATGGTCGCCCGTATGCCGCCGGTGGTGCACGACGCCACGCCGTATGCGGCAGTGTTTAAGTTCGACTGGTTCTCAGCCACCGGTACGGCCATCCTGTTTGCCGCTATCCTTTCCGTTGTGTGGCTGCGCATGAAGCCTGCCGCCGCGGTACAGACCTTTGCGGCGACGATTAAAGAGCTGATGCTGCCGATTTACTCCATCGGCATGGTGCTGGCGTTCGCGTTTATTTCGAATTACTCCGGCCTGTCGTCGACGCTGGCGTTAGCGCTGGCGCATACCGGCCACGCGTTTACCTTCTTCTCGCCGTTCCTCGGCTGGCTGGGGGTGTTCCTGACCGGTTCAGATACGTCATCTAACGCCCTGTTTGCTGCCCTACAGGCCACGGCCGCGCAGCAGATTGGCGTCTCGGACGTGCTGCTGGTCGCTGCGAACACCACCGGCGGCGTGACCGGGAAGATGATCTCACCGCAGTCCATCGCCATTGCCTGTGCTGCGGTGGGGCTGGTAGGCAAAGAGTCGGATCTGTTCCGCTTTACCGTTAAACACAGCCTGATATTTACCTGCATGGTGGGCGTGATCACCACATTGCAGGCCTATGTCTTAACCTGGATGATTCCATGATAGTGATGCCCAGACGCCTGTCCGACGAGATTGCCACTCGCGTACGGGCGCTGATAGAAGAACAACAGCTGGAAGCGGGCATGAGATTGCCCGCCGAGCGTCAGCTTGCCGCTCAGCTTGGCGTGTCGCGCAACTCACTGCGCGAGGCGCTGGCGACGCTGGTTAGTGAAGGGGTGCTGCTGAGCCGTCGCGGCGGCGGCACCTTCGTGCGCTGGCAGCATGACGACTGGTCCGAACAAAACATCGTGCAGCCGCTGAAGACGCTGATGGAAAACGACCCGGACTACAGCTTCGACATCCTCGAAGCGCGTCACGCCATCGAAACCAGCACCGCGTGGCACGCGGCGATGCGGGCAACCGACGCCGACAAAGAGAAGCTCAAAGCCTGTTTTGAAGCCACGCAAAGCAGCGACCCGGACATCGCCTCCCAGGCGGACGTGCGGTTCCATCTGGCGATTGCCGAGGCCTCGCACAACGTGGTGCTGCTGCAAACCATGCGCGGGTTCTTCGACCTGCTGCAATCCTCCGTCAAGCAGAGCCGCCAGCGCATGTATCTGGTGCCGCCGGTGTTTGCCCAGCTGACCGAACAGCACGAGGCGGTGCTCAACGCCATTCTGGCCGGAGATGCCGAAGCCGCGCGCAAGGCGATGATGGCGCATCTCGGCTTCGTGCATACCACCATTAAACGATTCGATGAAGATCAGGCCCGACAGGCGCGTATTACCCGTCTGCCTGGCGAGAGTGATATTTCCAGGGAGAACAAAGCATGATTATTTCAGCAGCCAGTGACTATCGCGCCGCGGCGCAGCGCATTTTGCCCCCGTTCCTGTTCCACTATATCGACGGCGGGGCGTATGCCGAATATACCCTGCGCCGTAACGTGGAGGATCTGTCGGAAGTGGCCCTGCGCCAGCGCGTGCTGAAAAATATGTCTGACCTGAGCCTTGAGACGAAGCTGTTTAACGAGACGCTCTCCATGCCGGTAGCGCTCGCACCTGTCGGTTTATGTGGCATGTATGCCCGTCGCGGTGAAGTGCAGGCCGCCGCCGCCGCAGATGCCAAAGGCATTCCGTTTACCCTTTCCACCGTGTCCGTCTGCCCGATTGAAGAAGTCGCCCCGACCATCAAGCGCCCGATGTGGTTCCAGCTGTACGTCCTGCGCGATCGCGGTTTTATGCGCAACGCGCTGGAGCGCGCCAAAGCGGCGGGCTGCTCAACCCTGGTCTTTACCGTCGACATGCCGACCCCCGGCGCGCGCTACCGCGACGCCCACTCCGGCATGAGCGGCCCTAACGCGGCCCTGCGCCGTTACTGGCAGGCGGTGACGCACCCGCAGTGGGCGTGGGATGTCGGGTTGAACGGCCGTCCGCACGATCTGGGCAATATTTCGGCCTACCTGGGTAAACCGACCGGGCTGGAGGACTACATTGGCTGGCTGGCGAACAATTTCGATCCGTCGATCTCCTGGAAAGACCTGGAGTGGATCCGCGAATTCTGGGACGGCCCGATGGTGATCAAAGGGATCCTCGACCCGGAAGATGCCCGCGACGCGGTGCGTTTTGGCGCCGATGGGATCGTGGTCTCTAACCATGGTGGCCGCCAGCTTGATGGGGTGCTCTCCTCCGCCCGCGCCCTGCCGGCCATTGCCGATGCGGTGAAAGGCGATATTGCGATCCTGGCCGATAGCGGCATCCGTAACGGGCTGGACGTGGTGCGCATGATTGCGCTCGGCGCCGACAGCGTGCTGCTGGGCCGTGCTTACCTGTACGCGCTGGCCACCAGCGGCCAGGCGGGCGTGGCGAATCTGCTGAACCTGATCGAGAAAGAGATGAAAGTAGCGATGACCCTGACCGGGGCGAAGTCGATTAGCGAAATCAACAAAGACTCGCTGGTGCAGGAGCTCAGTAAGCTGCCTGCGGCGCTGGCCCCTCTTTCTCAGGGAAACGCGGCCTGATCTCCCCCGGTTAGCCTCCCCTTCTTCCGCGCCCGACTTTCCCCTCGGGCGCTTTTTTTGTCGAAAATAACACCTGCGTAACATTCTTGATAAGAAAATTTGACACACCCCGCCCCTCCGCAATTGTATAGACAAGCAAATACAAGAACACAAAAACAACATCACATCGGAGGGGAACGTATGACGTATTCAGGTCGGGTGGATATTCAGCAGGTGATCGATGAAAGTCCCTTTTCAGGGTTTCACTGGCTTCTTATTGTGCTGGGCTTTCTGGTGCTGGCGATCGATGGGTTTGATACCGCAGCGATGGGTTACATTGCGCCTACGCTGTCGACGGAGTGGGGAATACATAAACAGGATCTGGGGCCGGTGCTGAGTGCGGCGCTGCTGGGGCTGTCGCTGGGAGCCCTGATTGCAGGTCCGGTATCGGACCGGATGGGACGCAAGCGCGTGCTGGTCTTTTCGTGTCTGTTCTTCGGCCTGGCGAGCCTGGGCACGGCCTGGGCGCAAAGTCTGAATACCCTGACGCTATGGCGATTTCTGACCGGTCTCGGGCTGGGCGCCGCGATGCCTAACGCCATCACGCTGATCTCAGAGTTTGCCCCCCAGCGCTGCCGCGCCATGGCAATTAACACCATGTACTGCGGCTTTCCGCTGGGTGCGGCGGGCGGCGGGGCGATCTCGTCCTGGCTTATCCCTCACCATGGCTGGCGAAGCGTGCTGCTGACCGGCGCGATTGCGCCGCTGATTTTAACGGTGCTGCTGGCGCTGCTGTTGCCGGAGTCGGTGAAGTTTCTGGTGCAGCGCGGGAAAGACATCGCCCAGGTTCGCCGCATCGCCAGCCGGTTCGCCCGCAGCACGCTGGATAGCGTCACGGGCTTTTTCCTGACAGAGGAGAAAGTCGCGTCGAAAAAAGGCAGCGTGTCGCCGCTGTTTTCCATGCCCTGGCTACCCGGCACCCTGATGCTGTGGGTCACCTACTTTATGGGACTGGTGATTTATTACGTCCTGCTGAGCTGGATGCCGACGCTGATGCAGGGGATGGGGTATGCGCTGGCGGAATCCGCCTGGCTCACCTCGCTGTTCACCTTCGGCGGCACCGCTGGCATTTTGCTCGCGGGCTGGATGATGGATCGCTGGGAAGCGCACAAGGTGGTCGCGTGTGGTTTCGTGCTGACGATGGGCCTGATTCTTTTACTCGGCATTGAGCATAACCATATCGCCCTGTTTGGCGGGTTAATTTTCCTGATGGGGATCGCGATGAACGGCGCGCAGTCGGGCATGCAGACCCTGGCCGCCACCTTTTACCCTACCGAGTGCCGCGCGACGGGTATCGCCTGGATGCAGGGGATCGGCCGCTTCGGCGGCGTGGCGGGCACCATGACCAGCGCCCAGCTTCTTTCCATGCAGTGGCAGGCAGACAGTATTTTAATGATCCTCAGCGTGCCTGCTCTCGTGGCCGCGGCGGCAACCGTCTACAAAATGCTGTATAGCCGCGCGCAGGAGCCGGGCGTCGCCTAGTCCCTCTCTTTTCTGCTATTCTGCCCCCGCAATTAAGGGGGCAGCATGCTTAACATCGTCTTATTCGAACCAGAAATTCCGCCGAACACCGGCAATATTATCCGCCTGTGCGCCAACACCGGTTTTCGTCTGCACATCATTGAGCCGATGGGCTTTACGTGGGACGACAAACGTCTGCGCCGCGCGGGGCTGGACTACCATGAGTTTACTGCCGTCGTTCGTCATCACGATTACGCCGCGTTTCTGGACGCAGAGAAGCCGCAGCGCATGTTCGCCCTGACCACCAAAGGTACGCCAGCGCACAGCGCCGTAAGCTATCAGGACGGGGATTATCTGATGTTTGGTCCGGAAACCCGCGGCCTGCCGGCCACCATTCTGGATGCCCTGCCAGCCGAGCAGAAAATTCGTATTCCGATGATGCCGGACAGCCGCAGCATGAACCTGTCGAATGCGGTGTCAGTGGTGGTGTATGAGGTGTGGCGCCAGCTGGGTTATCCCGGCGCGATACTGCGTAACTAAAACAGTTCGGGTGGCTTGCGCCACCCGATTCATCGTGTTTAGCCTGCTACCGCGATACGTTTCATATCGGTCATGTAGCCACGCAGTTTCTGGCCCACTTTCTCGATTTCGTGGCTGCGGATCGCTTCGTTAACGTCACGCAGCTGCGCGTTATCAACCGCACCTTCCGCAATCGCCTGGCCCAGATCGCCCGCTTGCAGGGTGGTCATGAACTCTTTCAGCAGCGGTACGCAGGCGTAAGAGAACAGGTAGTTACCGTACTCGGCGGTATCGGAGATCACCACGTTCATCTCATACAGACGCTTACGGGCGATGGTGTTTGCGATCAGCGGCAGCTCGTGCAGCGATTCGTAGTACGCAGACTCTTCAATGATGCCGGAATCCACCATAGTTTCGAACGCCAGCTCAACGCCTGCTTTCACCATCGCAATCATCAGGACGCCTTTATCGAAGTACTCCTGCTCGGTGATCTTGCCGTCGTACTGTGGTGCGGTTTCGAACGCGGTTTTACCGGTCTCTTCACGCCAGGTCAGCAGTTTCTTATCGTCGTTCGCCCAGTCTGCCATCATGCCGGAGGAGAACTCGCCGGAGATGATGTCGTCCATATGTTTCTGGAACAGCGGCGCCATGATGGTTTTCAGCTGTTCAGAGAGTGCGAACGCGCGCAGTTTTGCCGGGTTGGACAGACGGTCCATCATCAGCGTAATGCCGCCCTGCTTCAGCGCTTCGGTGATGGTTTCCCAGCCGAACTGAATCAGTTTTTCCGCGTATGCCGGATCGGTGCCTTCCTCCACCAGCTTGTCGAAGCACAGCAGAGAGCCAGCCTGGAGCATGCCGCACAGGATAGTCTGCTCGCCCATCAGGTCAGATTTCACTTCCGCAACGAAGGAAGATTCCAGTACGCCCGCACGATGGCCGCCGGTGGCCGCTGCCCAGGCTTTGGCAATCGCCATGCCTTCGCCTTTCGGATCGTTTTCCGGGTGAACGGCGATCAGCGTCGGTACGCCGAAGCCACGTTTGTACTCTTCACGCACTTCGGTGCCCGGGCACTTCGGTGCCACCATCACCACGGTGATGTCTTTACGGATCTGCTCGCCCACTTCAACGATGTTGAAGCCGTGGGAGTAACCCAGCGCGGCGCCGTCTTTCATCAGCGGCTGTACGGAACGCACAACGTCAGAGTGCTGCTTGTCCGGCGTCAGGTTCACCACCAGATCCGCCTGCGGGATCAGCTCTTCGTAGGTACCTACTTTGAAGCCGTTTTCGGTCGCTTTACGCCATGAAGCGCGCTTCTCGGCAATCGCTTCTTTGCGCAGGGCGTAGGAGATATCCAGCCCGGAGTCACGCATGTTCAGGCCCTGGTTCAGACCCTGTGCGCCACAGCCGACAATGACCACTTTTTTACCCTGAAGGTAGCTCGCGCCATCAGCAAATTCATCGCGCGCCATGAAGCGGCATTTGCCCAGCTGCGCCAGCTGCTGGCGCAAGTTCAGTGTATTAAAGTAGTTAGCCATGGGTGATACCTCGTGATGTTGTGTGTCTTATTGTTCGGTTCGCCTTTCAGCGACAATGTACCCACATTACAACAGGAAATTTATTGCGGAAATTGATATATTCACAACGTCACATTGCAATTTATGCAATGTAAAAAGAGGGAGTGGAATCGGTGGATTTACGCGATCTGAAAATGTTCCTGCACCTGGCGGAAAGCCGTCACTTTGGCCGCAGCGCCCGGGCGATGCACGTCAGCCCGTCCACGCTTTCGCGCCAGATCCAGCGCCTTGAGGAAGACCTCGGCCAGCCGCTGTTCGTGCGCGATAACCGCACCGTCACCCTCACGGAAGCCGGCGAAGAGCTGCGCATCTTTGCCCAGCAAACCTTGTTGCAGTATCAGCAGCTGCGGCACACCATCGACCAGCAGGGGCCGTCGCTTTCCGGCGAGCTGCATATTTTCTGTTCCGTGACCGCTGCCTACAGCCATCTTCCCCCCATTCTTGACCGCTTCCGCGCGGAACATCCGTCGGTTGAAATTAAGCTCACCACCGGCGATGCCGCCGACGCGATGGAAAAAGTGGTCACGGGCGAAGCGGATCTCGCGATTGCCGGGAAACCGGAAACCCTGCCGGGGGCGGTGGCGTTCTCGATGCTGGAGAATCTGGCGGTGGTGCTGATTGCCCCGGCGCTGCCCTGCCCGGTGCGCAACCAGGTCTCGGTGGAGAAACCGGACTGGTCGACGGTGCCGTTTATCATGGCCGATCAGGGGCCGGTGCGCCGCCGCATCGAGCTGTGGTTCCGCCGTCAGAAAATCAGCAACCCGTCGATTTACGCTACCGTCAGCGGCCATGAGGCGATGGTGTCGATGGTGGCGCTTGGCTGCGGCGTGGCGCTGCTGCCGGAAGTGGTGCTGGAAAACAGCCCGGAACCGGTGCGCAACCGCGTGATGATTCTGGAGCGCAGCGACGAGAAGACGCCGTTTGAGCTGGGCGTGTGCGCACAAAAAAAGCGGCTGCATGAGCCGCTTATTGATGCGTTCTGGACGATATTGCCGAACCACTAACCAGCCAGAAAGAACCTGAAAGCCGGGTTATGGGTTTCGTCATGACATTCATAGCCCAGTTCGTTCAGGCGCGTTTCGAAATCCGGCTCGTGCTCGCCCAGTTCGAACGCCGCCAGCACGCGCCCGTAGTCGGTGCCGTGGCTGCGGTAGTGGAACAGGGAGATGTTCCAGTGCGTGCCGAGCGTGTGCAGGAACTTGAGCAGCGCGCCCGGTGATTCCGGGAACTCGAAGCTGAACAGGCGTTCCTGGAGCGGCTTGGAAGGACGGCCGCCGACCATGTAACGCACGTGCAGCTTCGCCATCTCATCGTCAGAGAGATCGACCACGCTGTAGCCGCCGTCGTGCAGCAGGCTGAGGATCTCTTTGCGCTCCTCCACGCCACGGCTCAGACGCACGCCGACAAAAATGCAGGCATCTTTGGCATCGGCAAAGCGGTAGTTGAACTCTGTTACCGAACGGCCGCCCAGCAGCTGGCAGAACTTCAGGAAGCTGCCCTTCTCTTCCGGAATGGTCACCGCCAGCAGGGCTTCACGCTGCTCGCCCAGCTCACAGCGTTCGGACACGTAGCGCAGGCCGTGGAAGTTCACATTGGCGCCGGAAAGCACGTGCGCCAGACGCTCGCCGCGAATGTTGTGCTGGGCGATGTATTTCTTCATCCCCGCCAGCGCCAGCGCGCCGGAGGGTTCCGCCACCGCACGCACGTCTTCGAACAGATCTTTCATCGCCGCGCAGATAGCGTCGCTGTCGACGGTGACGATATCGTCGAGATACTCCTGGCACAGGCGGAACGTTTCGTCGCCAATGCGCTTCACCGCCACGCCCTCGGCAAACAGCCCGACGCGCGGCAGATCCACAGGATGCCCGGCATCCAGCGCCGCTTTCAGGCAGGCGGAGTCTTCCGCTTCCACGGCAATGACTTTGATCTGCGGCATGAGCTGTTTGATCAGCACCGCCACACCAGCGGCTAAGCCGCCGCCACCCACCGGGACGAAAACGCGGTCGAGATGGGCGTCCTGCTGCAACAGCTCCAGCGCCAGCGTACCCTGCCCGGCAATCACCATCGGGTGGTCGAACGGCGGCACCCAGGTGAACCCCTGCTGCTGCGCCAGCTCAATCGCTTTGGCTTTGGCTTCGTCAAAGTTAGCCCCGTGGAGCAAGACTTCTCCGCCGAAACCGCGCACCGCGTCGACCTTGATATCGGCGGTAGCAACCGGCATCACGATCAGCGCCTTCAGCCCCAGACGCGCCGAGGAAAACGCCACGCCCTGCGCGTGGTTGCCCGCCGACGCGGTAATCACGCCGCGCGCTTTCTGCTCGTCGGTCAGCCCGGCCATCATCGCGTAGGCTCCGCGCAGCT
This sequence comes from Enterobacter sp. MGH119, assembly GCF_001037675.1. Taxonomy (NCBI): domain Bacteria; kingdom Pseudomonadati; phylum Pseudomonadota; class Gammaproteobacteria; order Enterobacterales; family Enterobacteriaceae; genus Enterobacter; species Enterobacter sp. MGH119. Next base: position 315,059 of record NZ_KQ089933.1, read on the forward strand.
TGAAGCTGTGCACCGGCTGCCTGTCTTCACGCTTCACCAGGATGACGTTGTCGAGGCGCGAAGAGAGTTTTTCCATTTTTTGCAGGGGCGTGACCTGCACGGCTTCATAGACCGGCGCGCGTAGCACCGCTCTCAGGTATTCCGCCCCCTCAGGGGCGGCGGATAAGGGTTGTGACTCGGCCATCGTTAGCCCCCCAGTTTAGATTTATCGCGCACCGCGCCTTTATCTGCACTGGTTGCAAGGCTCGCGTAGGCGCGCAGGGCGAAGGAGACTTCGCGCTGGCGATCTTTCGGCGTCCAGGCTTTGTCGCCGCGGGCTTCCTGCGCTTCACGACGGCCCGCAATCTCCTGGTCGCTCAACTTCAGCTGAATGCCGCGGTTTGGAATGTCGATTTCAATCAGATCGCCATCTTCGATGATCGCGATATTGCCGCCGCTTGCCGCTTCCGGGGAGACGTGGCCGATGGAGAGACCAGACGTGCCGCCGGAGAAACGACCATCGGTGATCAGCGCGCAGGCTTTGCCGAGGCCCATCGATTTCAGGAAGGTGGTCGGGTAGAGCATCTCCTGCATGCCGGGACCGCCTTTCGGTCCTTCGTAGCGAATGACCACCACGTCGCCTTCCACCACTTTGCCGCCGAGGATGGCGTCTACCGCCTCGTCCTGGCTTTCATACACTTTTGCCGGACCGGTGAATTTCAGGATGCTGTCGTCCACGCCAGCGGTTTTCACGATACAGCCATTTTCCGCAAAGTTACCGTACAGCACGGCCAGGCCGCCGTCTTTGCTATAGGCATGTTCCAGCGAGCGAATGCAGCCTTCGGCGCGATCGTCATCAAGCGTGTCCCAACGGCAATCCTGCGAGAACGCCTGGGTGGTACGGATGCCCGCCGGACCGGCGCGATACATGTTTTTCACCGCGTCGTCTTTGGTCAGCATCACGTCGTACTGCTCCAGCGACTCCGGCAGCGTCAGGCCGAGCACGTTTTTCACGTCGCGGTTAAGCAGCCCGGCGCGATCCAGCTCGCCGAGAATACCAATCACGCCACCCGCACGGTGGACATCTTCCATGTGGTACTTCTGGGTACTCGGCGCGACTTTACACAGCTGCGGCACTTTGCGGGAGAGCTTGTCGATGTCGCTCATGGTGAAGTCGATTTCAGCTTCCTGCGCGGCGGCCAGCAGGTGGAGAACGGTGTTGGTGGAGCCGCCCATGGCGATATCCAGCGTCATGGCGTTTTCGAACGCCGCTTTACTGGCGATGTTGCGCGGCAGCGCGCTGGCATCGTCCTGCTCGTAGTAGCGTTTGGTCAGCTCAACGATGCGCTTGCCCGCGTTAAGGAACAGCTGTTTACGGTCGGCGTGGGTCGCCAGCAGCGAGCCGTTGCCCGGCTGAGAAAGGCCCAGCGCTTCGGTCAGGCAGTTCATGGAGTTGGCGGTGAACATCCCGGAACAGGAGCCGCAGGTCGGGCACGCGGAGCGTTCCACCTGGTCGCTCTGCTCGTCAGAGACTTTCGGGTCCGCGCCCTGGATCATCGCATCGACCAGGTCGAGCTTGATGATTTTGTCGGAAAGCTTGGTTTTCCCCGCTTCCATCGGGCCGCCGGAAACGAAGATCACCGGAATGTTCAGACGCAGGGAGGCCATCAGCATCCCCGGGGTGATTTTGTCGCAGTTGGAGATACAGACCATCGCATCGGCGCAGTGGGCGTTAACCATATACTCCACCGAGTCGGCGATCAGCTCGCGCGACGGCAGCGAATAGAGCATCCCCCCGTGGCCCATTGCGATACCGTCATCCACCGCAATGGTGTTGAACTCTTTCGCCACGCCGCCGGAGGCTTCGATTTGCTCGGCAACCAGCTTACCGAGATCGCGCAGGTGCACGTGGCCCGGCACAAACTGGGTGAAGGAGTTCACCACGGCGATAATTGGCTTGCCGAAATCGGCGTCGGTCATTCCGGTGGCGCGCCACAGCGCGCGGGCACCGGCCATGTTACGGCCGTGGGTGGTGGTGGCTGAACGATACTTAGGCATGCTTTATTTACTCCCGTCTGACTATTTAATGGGACGGTGCGTGCCGTCCCAAATTTATATTTAGTGATTAACCTGATCCAACCAGCCGTATTTATCTTCTGTCTCGCCGGTGAAGAGGCCAAAGAACGCTTGCTGAATGCGTTTGGTCACCGGGCCACAGCGGCCTTCGCCCACCTGAATGCCATCGACGCTACGCACCGGCGTAATTTCAGCCGCGGTACCGGACATAAACACTTCGTCAGCCAGGTACAGGGATTCGCGGGACAGCACCTGCTCGCGCACTTCGATACCCAGATCTTTTGCCAGCTTGATGATGGCGTCACGGGTGATGCCTGGCAGCGCGGACGAGGTAAACGGCGGGGTGAACAGAATGCCGTCTTTTACTTCAAACAGGTTTTCGCCCGCACCTTCGGAGATGTAGCCATTCACATCCAGCGCGATACCTTCCTGGTAACCGTGACGGCGCGCTTCGCTGCCGACCAGCAGTGAGGACAGGTAGTTACCGCCCGCTTTAGCCGCAGTCGGGATAGTGTTTGGCGCCACGCGGTTCCAGGAAGAAACCATTGCGTCGATCCCCTGATCCAGTGCTTCCGCGCCCAGGTAGGCGCCCCACGGGAACGCAGCAATAATCACATCGGTGTTATAGCCAGCGGGCGGGTTGACGCCCATGCCGACATCACCCACGAAGACCAGCGGACGAATATAGGCGCTGGTCAGTTTGTTCTGGCGAATCACCTCGCGGCAGGCTTCCATCAACTCATCAACGCTTTGGGAGACCGGGAAACGATAAATTTTGGCTGAGTCATGCAGACGCTGCATGTGTTCACGGTGGCGGAACACCACTGGTCCTTTGTGAGAGTCGTAGCAACGGATCCCTTCAAACACGGAGGTGCCGTAGTGCAGCGCGTGGGACATCACGTGAACTTTCGCGTCTTCCCAGCGAACCATCTCACCATTGAACCAAATATAATCAGCTTTTTTTGTCGTCATTTTTTCGTCCTGTCACGCTTAAGCGCGGATTTGTTGTGATGTGGTTGTGCTCTGGCAGATGGCAACATGGGCAACGTCTACCAGTTTTGATAACTGACTAAACAGTAAGTCGACCGGCCGCGGGCTGGCAACGGTTAATTCGATACTGATGTTCTGTGCGTCGGTAGCCGTTTCCATATTCACAGAGCAAATCTGAAAGCCACGGTGGCGAACCACGCGCAAAACGCGTTCTAACGTTTCCGGGTTGAAGCGAGCCTGCACGGCGACCTGATGTTGCATCATGATAATTTCTCCAGCATTTGTGAGTTACTGGCACCGGGCGGTACCAACGGCCAGACGTTCTCAAGCTCATCGATTGAGACATGAAGCAGGTATGGCCCTTCGCTTGACAGCATAGTGTCGAGTGCCGCTTCAACCTGGTTTTTACGGGTGATGTGCTGGCCAGGAATGCCGAAGGCGCTGGCCAGGGTGAGGAAATCGGGGTTATCGGTCAGGGTGGTTTCACTGTAACGTTCCTGGAAGAACAGCTGTTGCCACTGGCGAACCATCCCTAAACGCTGGTTATCGAGCAACACGATCTTCAGCGGTAACTGCTTGCGCTTCACGGTGCCGAGCTCCTGAACGTTCATCATGAAGGAGCCGTCACCGGAGATACAGATAACGGTATCGTTCGGGCGGGCAACCTGTGCACCAACGGCGGCTGGCAGACCGAAGCCCATCGTCCCTAACCCGCTGGACGTGATGAAGTTTTCCGGACGGGTGTAGGTCATGTGCTGGGCAGACCACATCTGATGCTGGCCGACATCGGTCGTCACCACGCTGTCGGCGGGCTTACGGTCGGACAACTGCTTCAATAGCAGCGGCGCGTAGATGGCCTCGCCGGGGTGGTCGTAACGCCAGGCGTGTTCAGCGCGCATATCGGCGGTGTGCTGACGCCATGGGTTAATATCCAGCGGCTGCTCCAGGGCCGGTAACAGCGCGTTAAGATCGCCCTGCAACGCGACATGCGCCTGACGCAGTTTGTTCATCTCCGCCGGGTCGATGTCCATATGGATCACTTTGGCGTTTGGCGCGAAGGTGTTCAGCTTGCCGGTGACGCGGTCGTCAAAACGGGCGCCGACGGCGATGAGCAGGTCACACTCCTGCACCGCCAGGTTTGCCGCTTTGGTACCATGCATCCCCAGCATGCCCAGATAGTAGGGGTAATCAGCATCTACCGCACCCAACCCTTTCAGCGTGCAGGTGGCAGGCATTTGCGTTGCCGCGATAAATTCGCGCAGGGCAGGAACCGCCTGCGCCATACCTACGCCACCACCAACGTACAGCATCGGTTGTTTGGCCTGCACCATCATCTGACGCGCCTCTTCCACCTGTGCATGCGGGAACGCATCATCGCTTTTCACGGTAGAGAAATGCGGTTCCAGATCGCCGAGTGCAACCTGGATATCTTTCGGGATATCAACCAGAACCGGGCCAGGACGGCCAGAGCTGGCAACCTCGAACGCTTCGGCCATCACCCGCGGCAGCTCTTCGAGAGACTGAACGAGGAAGCTGTGTTTGGTGCAGGCTAGCGATAAACCGAGCACATCCACTTCCTGGAAGGCATCGGTGCCGATGAACGGAGAGGCAACCTGTCCGGTGATGGCAACAACGGGAACAGAATCCAGCAGTGCATCAGCCAGACCGGTGATCAGGTTCGTTGCGCCCGGACCTGAGGTCGCCATACAGACACCGGTTTTACCGGTGGCACGGGCATAACCGATGGCGGCCATCGCTGCGCCCTGCTCGTGTCGGCACAACAGGTGCTCCACGCCGCCGTCATACAGTGCATCGTAAATCGGCATAATTGCGCCACCCGGATAACCGAATACTGTCTCGACTCCCTGCGCGCGCAACGCATGTACTACCCACTGTGCCCCATTCATAGTTAGTTCCCCGTCATAAATCGGGAGAAACAGAATTTTGTGCTACTTGTCATTCTCTGCTCCTCATTTCCGTTTTTTAGTCATAAAAAAACCCCCGGACCTTTCGGTGCGGGGGTCTTAGTTCGTTAAGGCTTGATTTCTAAGCCTTTCCTCGTCCAAGTGCAGCCCCGCACGGTGGGATAATAATCACCACCACGCTAATCACGACCAGGCTAATCACTCGTAGAAGGGCTGTCATTTTCAGTTCTTTTTGCATCTTGTTCGAAGGAATACCTAAAGAGTTACCACAGATATTTCATCTGACACAAGATTTTTTTATGACCTGTTTCTGTAGCAGGCGAACTATTTCTTTCAAAATCGTTGTTTTATATAGGGAAAAAATAGAAATGAAGATTTTTCATTTTTTTTGTCCTGTTTCATCAGGCAAGGCGCGCATGATTCCTTTTCTGCGAGGCCGATTCCACCGACATGTAATGATTACATTTAGGCGCTAAAAGGCTGGAACGAGCGCCGTAATTCAGTGAATTAGCGCTAAACAGGAAAAAATGATGCTGGCATAGTCACCGCCAAGGAGGGCTTATGTCACTGTCAGTTGTTTATACACGCGCGGCCATCGGCGTGAAGGCACCGCTTATTTCTGTAGAGGTTCATTTAAGTAATGGACTGCCCGGACTGACGCTGGTCGGCTTACCAGAAACGACCGTTAAAGAGGCGAGGGATCGCGTGCGCAGCGCAATTATTAATAGCGGTTATGCTTTTCCGGCGAAGAAGATCACCATCAACCTTGCGCCCGCCGATTTGCCAAAGGAGGGAGGGCGATATGATTTACCTATTGCTATAGCGCTTCTCGCGGCTTCTGAACAGCTCAATACGCCAGGGCTAAGCTCGTGCGAGTTCGTGGGTGAATTAGCGCTTACAGGCGCGTTAAGAGGCGTTCCCGGAGCAATCTCGGGTGCGCTTGAAGCCATACGCGCGGGAAGACAAATCATTGTGGCCAATGAAAATGCCTCTGAAGTAAGCCTTATCGCCGAAAAGGGATGTCTTGTCGCGGGACATTTGCAGGAGGTTTGCGCCTGGCTGGAAGGCCGACACGAGCTTGCCGAGCCGCAGGAGAATGACGAGGTGGCGCCAGATTCGCCCGAGGATCTCAGCGATATTATGGGTCAGGAACAGGGTAAACGAGCGTTAGAGATAACGGCCGCGGGTGGGCATAACCTGTTACTGATAGGTCCGCCAGGCACGGGGAAAACGATGCTGGCGAGCAGATTGAGCGGCCTGTTGCCACCCCTCAATAATCACGAAGCGCTGGAAAGCGCCGCGATATTTAGCCTGGTCAGTTCTACGTCGCTGCATAAACAGTGGCGCCGCCGTCCCTTCCGCTCTCCACACCACAGTGCGTCTCTTACCGCGATGGTGGGCGGGGGTTCGATCCCCGGGCCGGGTGAAATCTCACTGGCGCACAACGGCATTCTGTTTCTGGATGAATTGCCAGAGTTTGAACGCCGCGTGCTGGATGCATTGCGGGAGCCGATTGAATCCGGCGAAATCCATTTGTCTCGTACACGGGCCAAAATAAGCTACCCTGCGCAGTTTCAGCTGGTCGCCGCGATGAACCCTAGCCCTACGGGTCATTATCAGGGCAATCATAACCGCTGTACGCCGGAGCAGACGCTGCGCTATCTAAGTAAGCTGTCCGGCCCCTTCCTCGACCGTTTTGATTTATCTCTCGAGATCCCCCTGCCACCGCCCGGTCTGCTGAGGCAAACCGGTATTAAGGGCGAAAGCTCAGCAACTGTGCGTGAACGGGTTATTGCGGCGCAGGCGCGGCAGTATGTTCGTCAGAACAGGCTGAATGCCCGGCTGGATAACAGCGGGATCCGACAGTTTTGTTCTCTCAACGCTGAAGATGCGGGCTGGCTGGAAGAGACACTGACGCGGTTTGGGCTATCCATTCGCGCGTGGCAGCGTTTGTTGAAAGTTGCGCGCACGGTCGCCGACGTGGAGGGCTGCCCCGGAATAGAGAGGCGGCATTTGCAGGAGGCATTAAGTTACCGTGCGATCGATCGGCTGCTGTTGCATCTGCAAAAAATGCTGGCGTAAAAAAAAAGGGGCCGTAGCCCCTTCTCTTCTTAATCGTCAGACTCGGTGTAGTCTTCTGCACCTTCCATCTGCGGCTTGCCGCCAGACAGCGTATGGAAACGCTTAGGACGCTTAATGCGAGCCATATACTTGATCCATACACGTTCTGCATCAGATTGCGGCTCACGCTCACCACGGCAAACAGAGACAAACTGTTTTTCATCTTCGGTTGCCGGTTCACGTTTACCCAGATCCAGCTCGTTAAAGGCATAACCATGGCGCTCAAGAAGTTGAGCTTCTTTGATAGTGAAATCGCCGTGACGAGAGAACCCGCGCGGATAATGTTTATTGTCGAAAAAACGATTAGTCGTCGTAAAGCTTTCCGCCATCCTACACGCTCCTAATTCTTTGGCCGAGCTATTTATGGCGCGGAGTATTAGTTACGCTTGACAGAGTGTAAAACAAAACATTTAAATCATAACGACAAATAATTTTGCGGAGAAAGATGTGGATACGGAATTGCTAAAAACTTTCCTCGAAGTGAGCAGAACGCGACACTTTGGGCGAGCAGCTGAAGCCCTCTACCTGACGCAGTCAGCAGTCAGTTTTCGTATTCGACAGCTGGAAAATCAATTGGGTGTGAACCTTTTTACCCGCCATCGCAACAATATTCGTTTAACCCCGGCCGGTGAAAAGCTATTGCCTTATGCAGAAACCCTGATGAATACCTGGCAGGCAGCGCGGAAGGAGGTTGCGCACACCTCCCGGCATAATGAATTCTCGATCGGTGCCAGCGCTTCACTATGGGAATGCATGCTCAGCCAGTGGCTTATGCGGCTATATCGCTCACACAACCATCTGCAATTTGAGGCGAGGATTGCGCAACGCCAGTCGCTGGTTAAGCAACTCCACGAGCGGCAGCTTGATCTCCTGATCACCACAGAAGCGCCCAAGATGGACGAATTTAGCAGCCAGATTGTTGGACAGTTTAGCCTGGCGCTCTATGCATCCGAGCCTGCAATGATGAAGGCCGACCTGAATTATTTACGCCTGGAATGGGGGCCTGATTTTCAGCAGCACGAGACGGGGTTAATTGCCAGCGATGATATCCCGCAACTCACGACAAGCTCTGCGGAGATCGCATGCCAGCATCTTCCCGCATTGAAAGGCTGTACATGGTTACCTGTTCGCTGGGCGGATAATAAACCCGCACTCCATGTTGTCACCGATTCGACAACTCTCTCCAGGCCGCTGTATGCCATTTGGCTGCAAAACAGCGATAAGCAGTCGCAGATAAAAGATCTGTTAAAAACCAGCATACTGGATTAACGCAAAAGCCTGCGGAAACGCAGGCTGCTTATTCTTCAGGAAGGTGTTGAGCTGTTTTGCAGGCAAAAAAAAATCCTTTGCCGAAGCAAAGGATTCTATATGGCAGGGGCGGAGAGACTCGAACTCGCGACACCCGGTTTTGGAGACCGGTGCTCTACCAACTGAGCTACGCCCCTAAAGTTTTTGCCATTAAGCCTGCCGAAAGGGCAGGCTTAATGTCTTAATAAGTGGCGGAACGGACGGGACTCGAACCCGCGACCCCCTGCGTGACAGGCAGGTATTCTAACCGACTGAACTACCGCTCCACCGAATACTTCTGTAACCACCGGATTAATGCACCGGCTTGCTACTTAATTTGATGCCTGGCAGTTCCCTACTCTCACATGGGGAGACCCCACACTACCATCGGCGCTACGGCGTTTCACTTCTGAGTTCGGCATGGGGTCAGG
>NZ_KQ089934.1:0-123635 GCF_001037675.1 Enterobacter sp. MGH119
CAAAGGCAGGTTCTTTAAGGTAAGGAGGTGATCCAACCGCAGGTTCCCCTACGGTTACCTTGTTACGACTTCACCCCAGTCATGAATCACAAAGTGGTAAGCGCCCTCCCGAAGGTTAAGCTACCTACTTCTTTTGCAACCCACTCCCATGGTGTGACGGGCGGTGTGTACAAGGCCCGGGAACGTATTCACCGTGGCATTCTGATCCACGATTACTAGCGATTCCGACTTCATGGAGTCGAGTTGCAGACTCCAATCCGGACTACGACGCACTTTATGAGGTCCGCTTGCTCTCGCGAGGTCGCTTCTCTTTGTATGCGCCATTGTAGCACGTGTGTAGCCCTACTCGTAAGGGCCATGATGACTTGACGTCATCCCCACCTTCCTCCAGTTTATCACTGGCAGTCTCCTTTGAGTTCCCGGCCTAACCGCTGGCAACAAAGGATAAGGGTTGCGCTCGTTGCGGGACTTAACCCAACATTTCACAACACGAGCTGACGACAGCCATGCAGCACCTGTCTCAGAGTTCCCGAAGGCACCAAAGCATCTCTGCTAAGTTCTCTGGATGTCAAGAGTAGGTAAGGTTCTTCGCGTTGCATCGAATTAAACCACATGCTCCACCGCTTGTGCGGGCCCCCGTCAATTCATTTGAGTTTTAACCTTGCGGCCGTACTCCCCAGGCGGTCGACTTAACGCGTTAGCTCCGGAAGCCACGCCTCAAGGGCACAACCTCCAAGTCGACATCGTTTACGGCGTGGACTACCAGGGTATCTAATCCTGTTTGCTCCCCACGCTTTCGCACCTGAGCGTCAGTCTTTGTCCAGGGGGCCGCCTTCGCCACCGGTATTCCTCCAGATCTCTACGCATTTCACCGCTACACCTGGAATTCTACCCCCCTCTACAAGACTCTAGCCTGCCAGTTTCGAATGCAGTTCCTAGGTTGAGCCCGGGGATTTCACATCCGACTTGACAGACCGCCTGCGTGCGCTTTACGCCCAGTAATTCCGATTAACGCTTGCACCCTCCGTATTACCGCGGCTGCTGGCACGGAGTTAGCCGGTGCTTCTTCTGCGGGTAACGTCAATTGCTGAGGTTATTAACCTCAACACCTTCCTCCCCGCTGAAAGTACTTTACAACCCGAAGGCCTTCTTCATACACGCGGCATGGCTGCATCAGGCTTGCGCCCATTGTGCAATATTCCCCACTGCTGCCTCCCGTAGGAGTCTGGACCGTGTCTCAGTTCCAGTGTGGCTGGTCATCCTCTCAGACCAGCTAGGGATCGTCGCCTAGGTGAGCCGTTACCCCACCTACTAGCTAATCCCATCTGGGCACATCCGATGGCAAGAGGCCCGAAGGTCCCCCTCTTTGGTCTTGCGACGTTATGCGGTATTAGCTACCGTTTCCAGTAGTTATCCCCCTCCATCAGGCAGTTTCCCAGACATTACTCACCCGTCCGCCACTCGTCAGCGAAGCAGCAAGCTGCTTCCTGTTACCGTTCGACTTGCATGTGTTAGGCCTGCCGCCAGCGTTCAATCTGAGCCATGATCAAACTCTTCAATTTAAGTTTGATGCTCTTGAATTAAACTTCGTAATGAATTACGTGTTCACTCAGAGACTTGGTATTCATTTTTCGTCCGAGGACGTTAAGAATCCATGTCACTTTGAGTGCCCACACAGATTGTCTGATAAATTGTTAAAGAGCAGTTGCAACGGGGCTTTCAGCTCACCGTTGCGAGGTCCCGTATAATACGTTTTCCTCATTCAGAGTCAAGCAATTATTTTTACTTTTCTCTGTTGGCATTCATCTCTGAACCCCGCTGTCCCGGCGGCTTGTAAGCCGTTGTTCCGTGTCAGTGGAGGCGCATTATAGGGAGTTCTCAGACGTTGACAACCCCTCTTTGAAAAAAAACATTCAACCGTCTCTTTTTTGCTCAAAACCGTGCTACAGCGCCAGTTTTTCGAGCGTTTCGAAGCCGTAACGCTGTAAAACGGGTAAAAGTTGTTCAGTTTCTTTTGTTATCGCCATACAGAAAGCGATGTTCGCTTCCGCTGATTTCGCATCCGGCGCCTCGTGTTCCAGCAGCCAGGCCGTCCGACGCGCAATCGCCGCACCGGAATCCACCAGCCGGGTTCCTTCAGGCAGGACCTTTAATAGCTCTTCCTGTAACAGCGGGAAATGGGTACATCCAAGAACAACCGTATCCGGGGGTTCCTGCATCCGCAGCCATGGACGCAGAATGCGGCGCAGCTCTTCAAGCGAGACCGTCTCGCCGTGCAGCTTCGCTTCCGCCATTTCCACCAGCTCCGCGGAACCGAGCATGGCGATCTGGCATTCATTGGCAAAGCGCTCAATAAGCTCGCGCGTATAAGGACGTTTTACCGTACCACGCGTCGCCAGCAAACCCACGATGCCGTTCGCCGTCAGACGCGCCGCAGGTTTAATTGCCGGCACAACGCCCACAACCGGGAACGGGAATTTTTCGCGCAGGGCAGGAAGAGAGACCGTGCTTGCCGTATTACAGGCAATGACCGCCAGCGCCAGGGGGTAGCGCTTTTGTACCGCGGTGACGATTTCAACCACACGCTCAACAATAAAGTCTTCACTCTTTTCCCCATACGGGAACGCGACGTTATCGAAGGCGTAGATGTAATGGAGATCCGGCAGGAGCTGCCGAATCTCATCATAGACCGAAAGCCCACCGACGCCGGAATCAAACACCAGCACGGTGGGACGCGGATCAGAAGGTGTAGCTGCCAGACAAGGTGTATTCCCGTCCTGCAGTTTGGTAGCCATAAACTGTCTCGTAATCTTTATCGAACAGGTTGGCTATTTTACCACGAACTGTGAGATGAGAGGTGACGGGATATGAAACCGCGACGTCCCACAGGCTGACGCCGCCCATTTTCACGCGTTCTGTTGCATAGGTATTCGGATCAACGGCAACGTCATAGCGAGTGCCCAGATAACGGTACGCCAGATTCCAGTCGAGATCCCACACCTGCCAGTCAAGCTGATACTTAACCTGTTGCTTTGAGCGACGAGCCAGGACTTCGTTAGTTTTCGCATTACGCGGGTCGACGTAGTCGTAAGAAATCTGATGCCCTAACGGGCCAGTGTCGAACTGGGCCGTCGCCTCGATTCCTTTAATACGGGCTTCATCGACGTTGTAATAACGGTAAGTCCGCGGGTCGCTATTAATGAGGTTATCGATATCATTACGATAGCCCGTCACACGCCAGTTTACCGGCCCCGTCAGACCTTCAAAGCCGCCTTCCCACTGCTTACTCTCTTCTGGCTTCAGATCCGGATTACCGTAATCTTTACTGTGGATCTGGCTCATGGTCGGTGCTTTATACGCTGTACCGTAAGAACCGATGATGCGATACCCCTCGATGAACTCCCATGCGGCGCTGGTCTGCCAGGTGGCGTGATTGCCAAAATTAGAGTTATCGTCATTACGCGCCGCCGCTTCCAGCGTCACGCTGTTGAACTGCTGCATCGCCGAAAGGAACACGCCGGTATTACGTTGTTCGTAACCTTTTTCCAGATAGCCCGTACCCGCCTGGGTTTTCTGCTTCTGCCAGTCCAGACCCGCGCCGATATTGCCGTGCCCCACTTCAACCGTATTCAGCCACTGGGTGGTGTACTGCTTCACGTCATCCATGGTTGCGGAGTCAGCGTAGCGGCCTTTTTTCGGATCATAGTTCTGATCTTTGCTACGGCCATACCCTGCCACCAGCTGTGACTGGAAAATACCCTGGTTATAGCGCAACCCGGTGTCCCAGTTCTGGCTGTAAACCTGACGCGTGTCCGGCCGCCCATCAATGCCGGTCGCGCCATAGTGATCGTAACCGTCATACGCGGAGCGGTTATCGTAGCCAAAGCCACGGACGAATCCGCTGACGCTGTCGGTAAACTGCTGCTCCACCGAGCCAAATAGCGATTTACTCATAAAACCATCGCGGTCTGGCTGGGGCGGGGCATCTTTTGCGGCAATATCAAAACCACGGGTATAGGTATAATCACCGGCCATGGTGATTTTGGTTTTATCGAACACCTGCTGGAAGGCACCGTTATAGTTTTGATACCCCTTTGAACCGACACCCGCAGAAATTTCCGCACCCGGCTTGTCGCGCCCGGTAATGATGTTAATCACACCGCCAATCGCGTCGGAGCCATACAGCGCCGAACGTGGGCCGCGAATGTACTCAATACGCTGAATCAGCGACGTCGGAATTTGGCTTAAATCGGGAACGTTGCTGATCCCGGCATTATTCAGAGGGATACCATCAATCAGTACCAGAACATGGCGGGATTCCGTACCGCGAATAAACGTTGAAGAGGTCGACCCCATCCCGCCGCTTTGTGCGATGTCCACACCCGGCAGGCGTGACATGATTTCCACAACACTCGTTGCCTGCCAGCGTTCAATATCCTCACGCGTCACGACGGAGGTCGGAGCCAGAACGGTTTTTGCTGGTTGTTCGAAACGGTTTGCTGTCACCACCAACGAGTCGGCGCTTTCCTGCGCCCAGCCCGAAAATGCCGTGACGGAAAACACCGTCAACAGCGATACTTTTTTAATCATTGTTAAAGCATCCACAATATAAGAAGGATGCCGCAGGCCTCACCGATAGCACGCGATGATGAAACCAAATGCGACGTGATCCCGGCAGGTCTTCGGGCTGGGTGGCGTTATACGGATGAAGACTTCCCATTTTCACAGTGTCTACAACTCTCATCCCGCCAGTCTTTACCGCTGCGCGTCAGCTCCAGATTTGCACTGGATTCCCTTTTCACTCTAAGGAGACCGGAAACAGAATGCTACAATTAGACACGTATAGATGTCCAGATAGCTATTAGCCATTAAATCTGGACATCCACTGCACAATCCCTACAATCCCCGCGTAATTCTTTATCACTCAGGACGCATCATGACCCCCGAACACCTCCCGACAGAACAGTACGACGCACAGCTGGCAGAAAAAGTTGTCCGCCTGCAAAGTATGATGACGCCTTTCAACGCGCCCGTTCCCGAGGTGTTTCGTTCTCCGGTCAGCCACTACCGTATGCGCGCTGAGTTCCGCATCTGGCACGATGGCGATGACCTGTACCACATCATTTTCGATCAGCAGACGAAATCCCGTATTCGCGTAGACAGTTTTCCGGCGGCGAGTGAGCTTATCAACCAGCTGATGACGCTGATGATCGACGGTGTGCGCAACAATCCGGTACTGCGCAACAAGCTGTTCCAGATTGACTACCTGACCACCCAAAGCAATCAGGCCATTGTTTCTCTGCTCTATCACAAAGCACTGACTGACGAGTGGCGCGAGCAGGCAGAAGCCCTGCGCGATGCGCTGCGCGCGCAGAATATCAACGTGCACCTGATTGGCCGCGCGACCAAAACCAAAATCATGCTGGACCAGGATTACATCGACGAGCGTCTGCCGGTGGCAGGAAAAGAGATGGTTTACCGTCAGGTGGAGAACAGCTTCACCCAGCCGAATGCCGCCATGAACGTGCAGATGCTGGAGTGGGCGTTGAAGGCGACGGAAGGGTCTAAGGGCGATCTGCTGGAACTCTACTGCGGTAACGGCAACTTCTCGCTGGCGCTGGCGCGTAACTTCGAACGCGTGCTGGCGACGGAAATCGCCAAACCGTCGGTGGCAGCCGCGCAGTACAACATCGCCGCTAACCATATTGATAACGTACAAATTATTCGTATGGCGGCAGAAGAGTTTACCCAGGCGATGAACGGCGTACGCGAGTTTAACCGCCTGCAAGGGATTGATTTGAAGAGCTACCAGTGTGAGACAATTTTTGTCGATCCGCCGCGCAGTGGCCTGGACAGCGAAACCGAGAAGATGGTGCAGGCGTACCCGCGTATTTTGTACATCTCCTGTAACCCGGAGACGCTGTGCAAGAATCTGGAAACATTAAGCCAGACGCACAAGGTTGAACGTCTGGCGCTGTTCGATCAGTTCCCGTATACGCACCATATGGAGTGCGGCGTACTGCTTACTGCACGATAATCTTTAGGCCGGATAAGCGTAGCGCCATCCGGCATTTTTTGGCAGGTGGCGCTTCGCTTACCTGCCCTACAACGACTACAAAACCCTTCTCTACTCCGGCAACTCGCTCTTGCGGCTACGCATGCGAGAGCCAATCCAGAACACCAGCGCCACAGACAGTACCGCAGGCAGGAAGTTAGAGCCAATATCCGGATACTCCGCGCGCACCACCGTGCTATAAAGCAATACACCCAGAATAAAACAGGCTGCGGCCAGTCCCGGTAACCCAACTGGCATCGTGCGGTTCAGATAACGTTGATGCAGGCAGTACACCGTCAGCACCAGCGCGATAATCGGGAAAATCGAGAACGGTACAATTGAGCTGAAAACCGCCGCAAACGTACCATTAATGGATAAGCCAGCGATCAATGCCAGCAACAGCGTTCCTTTATCCTGACCTGACTGTTTCATTACTCACCTTCACTCATCGTTTTGATGTGCCAACTTCTCTTGTTCACGGCGATACCAGTAGTACGCACCTTTAGAAATCATCCGCAGCTGCAATACCAGTCGCTCTTCGAGTTGCTTACGTTGTTCAATGCTGACATCCAGCGCTTCAGCACCCGCGCTGAACACAATCGTCACCATCGCCTCAGCCTGTGCTTCAGTAAACGCACGCGGCATATGGTTTTCGAGTTCAAGATAGTCGGCAAGTTCCGCGATGAAATGCTGAATTTCACGCGCGACGGCGGCACGAAACGCGGCTGACGTTCCGGAACGCTCACGCAACAGCAGGCGAAACGCGTTAGGGTTATTGCCGATAAATTCCATAAATGTCGACACGGAAGTGCGGATCACGCTGCCGCCCTTGGCGATACGCTGACGCGCCTGACGCATAAGCTGGCGCAGCATCAAACCGCTCTCGTCGACCATGGTCAGGCCCAGTTCATCCACATCACGGAAATGACGATAGAAGGACGTTGGCGCAATCCCGGCCTCGCGCGCCACTTCACGCAGGCTCAAACTGGCAAAACTCCGCTCAGCACTCAGTTGACTGAATGCGGCTTCCACCAGCGAACGCCGGGTTTTCTCTTTTTGTTGTGCTCTTACGCCCATCACGATAGTTGAATCCTTCCAAAGGCCCGTTGGCACTATACCAGAGAATAAAATTAATCTGTTTACCTGACTTTGTGAATGATTGTTTACGCGCGGTTTGTGCTCCACTGCCCGAAAAAAGCACAACGATAATTGGGTTACCCTGGCAATGATGTTATGATTCTGTTGCTTTTATGTATAAGAACAGGTAAGCCTTGCCATGCCACATTCCTACGATTACGACGCAATAGTTATTGGTTCCGGCCCCGGCGGCGAAGGTGCTGCTATGGGTCTGGTAAAACAGGGAGCCAGAGTAGCGGTTATTGAGCGCTACCATAATGTCGGCGGCGGTTGCACCCACTGGGGCACCATCCCTTCGAAAGCCCTCCGCCACGCCGTTAGCCGCATTATCGAATTTAACCAGAACCCTCTTTACAGCGACCACTCCCGACTTCTTCGCTCCTCCTTTGCCGATATCCTGAATCACGCAGACACGGTCATTAACCAGCAGACGCGCATGCGTCAGGGTTTCTATGAGCGCAACCACTGTGAAATTCTGCAAGGGAACGCGCATTTTGTGGATGAACACACCCTGGCGCTGGAGTGCCACGACGGTTCGGTTGAGACGCTCACCGCTGAAAAATTTGTGATCGCCTGCGGCTCCCGTCCTTACCATCCGGCAGACGTGGATTTCTCGCACCCGCGCATTTACGACAGCGACTCCATCCTCAGCCTGCACCACGAGCCACGCCATGTGATCATTTATGGTGCGGGGGTGATTGGCTGTGAATATGCGTCGATCTTCCGCGGAATGGAGGTCAAAGTTGATTTGATCAACACCCGCGACCGGCTGCTGGCATTCCTCGATCAGGAGATGTCAGATTCCCTCTCCTACCACTTCTGGAACAGTGGCGTGGTGATTCGCCACAACGAAGAGTACGAGAAAATCGAAGGCTGCGATGACGGTGTGATCATGCACCTGAAATCCGGTAAGAAGCTGAAAGCCGACTGCCTGCTGTATGCCAACGGCCGTACCGGCAACACGGATTCATTGCAGCTGGAGAATATCGGGCTTGAAACCGACAGCCGCGGTCAGCTCAAGGTCAACAGCATGTACCAGACTGCGCTGCCGCACGTTTACGCGGTGGGCGACGTGATTGGTTACCCAAGCCTGGCCTCCGCCGCTTACGATCAGGGCCGCATCGCCGCACAGGCGCTGGTGAAAGGTGAAGCGACGGCGCATCTGATTGAAGATATCCCGACGGGCATCTACACCATTCCGGAAATCAGTTCTGTCGGCAAAACCGAGCAGCAGCTGACGGCCATGAAGGTGCCTTACGAGGTGGGTCGTGCCCAGTTTAAACATCTGGCGCGGGCGCAAATCGTGGGAATGAGCGTGGGTACACTGAAGATCCTGTTCCATCGCGAGACGAAAGAGATCCTCGGTATTCACTGCTTCGGTGAACGCGCGGCGGAAATCATTCATATCGGCCAGGCGATCATGGAGCAAAAAGGTGGTGGCAACACCATTGAGTACTTCGTTAACACCACCTTTAACTACCCGACCATGGCGGAAGCTTATCGGGTCGCTGCGCTGAACGGCTTAAACCGCCTGTTTTAACGCGCTGTCAAAATGGCCATCCATCGCACCGCGGATGGCCTCTGCCAGCTGCTCATAGCGGCTGCGCAGCGGTGACCCCGGACGATAAACCAGACCAATGGTGCGACGCGGCTCCGGCTTAATACACGGCAGATAGACCACGCCATCACGTTTACGCTCGTGCGGCACCGCCAGTGCCGGCAACAGCGTAATACCGCTTCCCGCCGCCACCATATTACGCAGCGTTTCCAGGCTGGTTGCGCGAAAATGGGTATCTTCATCGGCACCCGCTTCGAAGCAGAAGCCCATCGCCTGATCGCGCAGACAGTGGCCGTCTTCCAGCATCAGCAGTTTTTCACCGGCCAGATCGGCCATCGGTACGCGATCGCGGTTCGCCCACGGGTGATCTTCATAGATCGCCAGCATCATCGGCTCATCGAACAGCGGTACTTCAATAAACGCTTCACTCTCTTTAACGAGCGCCAGAATCGCACAGTCGAGCTTACCGCTGTCTAACTGCGCCAGCAGCTGATGGGTTTGCGCTTCATGCAGGTACATTTCGAGTTTCGGGAACGTCTGGTGCAGCATCGGAATGATTTGCGGCAACAGGTACGGGCCAACGGTTGGGATCAGGCCAATATGCAGCGGGCCGGACATCGCTTCCCCCTGCTGGCTTGCCATTTCCTTGAGCACTTTGACCTCGCGCAGTACGGTGCGCGCCTGATCCACCAGCAGCAGACCTGCCTGCGTGAACAGTACTTTACGACTGGTGCGCTCCAGCAGCATCACGCCCAGCTCATCTTCCAGCTTGCGGATCTGACCGCTCAGCGTTGGCTGGCTGACATGGCAGGAGTCTGCCGCGCGGCGAAAATGGCGATGCTCAGCTAACGCTACCAGGTATTCAAGATCACGAATATTCATTATTCATCCTCCGTCGCCACGATAGTTCATGGCGATAGATAGCATAGCAACGAACGATTATCCCTATCAAGCATTCTGTTGAATAATACATCACATAGACGAGGCGGCACGTGTTTGACCCTTGACGTCCCCGCACCGTCAGCGAGTTTCTCTCAAAACTCGAAAAACTAAAGCCAACGTGAACTTTTGCGGACCCCGTGGTCCGCTTTTTTTTGCGTAAAAAAAAGCCCAGCACTAAGCCAGGCTCCGTTTTTCTCCCTCTCCCAGTGGGAGAGGGACGGGGTGAGGGCACCAGCCCGCACGGTTTAAACCAACCGGTTTTTCGCATCCGCAATCGCCTGCGCTACCTGCTTCGGTGACACGCCGCCTTTCGCTGCACGCTTATCCAGGCAGGATTGCAGGGCCAGAATCGGGTAGACATCATCCCCGATAACCGCGCTGAATTTTTGCAGGTCGGCAAGCGCCAGCTCTTCAAGGGCTTTACCCTGACGAATCGCTTCCACTACCGCTTCACCCACAATATGGTGCGCCTCGCGGAACGGTACGCCTTTCGCC
Source organism: Enterobacter sp. MGH119 (assembly GCF_001037675.1). Classification (NCBI taxonomy): domain Bacteria; kingdom Pseudomonadati; phylum Pseudomonadota; class Gammaproteobacteria; order Enterobacterales; family Enterobacteriaceae; genus Enterobacter; species Enterobacter sp. MGH119. Next base: position 10,188 of record NZ_KQ089934.1, read on the forward strand.
ACCAGGTAGTCCGCCAGTTCGGTAGAGTTAGCATACCCCTGCTGCGCCGCTTCCTGGCAGCGCGGACGTTTCACCTGAATGCCGTCCAGCACCAGCGCGCCCATATGCAGACAGTCCAGCCAGGTGTCGATCGCGTCGAACAGCCCCTCTTTGTCTTCCTGCATGTCTTTGTTGTACGCCAGCGGCAGCCCTTTCAGGGTCATCATCATACCGGTCAGCGCACCCTGCACGCGGCCACATTTCCCGCGGATCAGCTCCAGCGCGTCCGGGTTTTTCTTCTGCGGCATCAGGGAGGAGCCGGACGTCACACGGTCGGACAGCTCCACAAACCCGGCTTCGCCAGAGTTAAAGAAGATCAGGTCTTCGGCAAAGCGCGACAGGTGCACCATCCCGATAGACGCATTTGAGAGCAGTTCCAGCACGTGGTCACGGTCAGAGACGCTGTCCAGACTATTGCGGGTGGCGGAGGCAAAGCCCAGCCAGCCTGCCAGCTGCTCACGGTCAATTTCATAAGCCGTGCCGGCAAGCGCGCCGCTGCCCAGCGGGCTCACGTCCAGACGCTTTAAGGTATCCTGTAAACGGCTCTCATCACGCGCCAGCATCTCAACATAGGCCAGACACCAGTGCGCGAACGTCACCGGCTGCGCGCGTTGCAGGTGGGTATAACCCGGCATCACCGCGTCCTGATTGTTCTGCGCGGTGTCCACCAGCGCGCCCTGCAACTGACGATTCGCCGCCAGCAGTTCGCCGACGGTCTCTTTGCACCACAGCTTCAGGTCGGTCGCCACCTGGTCATTACGGCTACGCCCGGTATGGAGCTTTTTACCCAACTGGCCGACTTTGTCGATCAGTTTGCCTTCCACCCAGCTGTGAATATCTTCAGCATCGCTCTGGAGGATTTGCTGCGGATCCAGACGCACCTCTTCCAGCAGGTTGTTCAGCGCCTCTTCCAGCTGCTGCTGTTCGTCTGCGGTCAGCACGCCAACGGTCACCAGCGCTTTGGACCAGGCCACAGAGCCGACAATATCCTGTTCGGCCAGGCGGTAGTCGAAGCGCAAAGAGTCGTTGAACTGTTTGAACCGCTGATCCGCTGCCTGTGTAAAACGCCCACCCCAAAGTGCCATAACGAATTTCCTTAATGATGATATTTTTGCCCGGTGGCGCTGCGCTTACCGGGCCTACAAAATTCACGTAGGCCGGATAAGCGAAGCGCCATCCGGCACAGAATCTTAAGCCAGAATACGCGTACCAATCGGCGTACCGTTAAACAGCGCCGGGAGTTGCTCCGCGTGCCGCCAGGAGGCGATATCCACCGGGCGACCCAACGTGCGGGCCGCATCCAGCGCCGCATTCACTTTAACAATCATGCCGTCGGTAATAATGCCTTGATCGATCAGCTGCTCGGCTTTTGCGGCGGTCATTTCCGCAATACGCTGGCCTTTGCCGTCCAGTATGCCGCTCACGTCGGAGAGCAGGATCAGGTCTGCGCCCAGCGTGGCCGCCAGCGCGGTTGCCGCCTGGTCAGCGTTAACGTTCATCAGCTCGCCCTCTTCGGTCACGCCGATTGAGCTCACCACCGGCAGAAAACCGCCTTCCAGCAGGGTGTTAATCAGCTTAGGCGAACCTGGCTGCGCCAGTCCAACATGGCCGAGCTCTTCGTCAAGCTGGGTCACTTTTACGCTGTCACCGTCGCCCAGACAGAGGCCAACGGAAGCGATATGGTGTTTCTTCGCCCATGCCAGCAGCGTTTTGTTCGCCGTGCCCGCCAGCGCGCCGGTAATGATGTCAATCTGGTCAGCAGGGGTGACGCGCAGGCCATTTTTCTTTTTCACCGGCAGGTTGAGCCCTTTCATCAGCTCATCCACCACACAGCCGCCGCCGTGCACAATCACCAGCGGACGTTGGTGTGATTCACGATAGTTCACCAGTGCGTTAAACAGGCGCTCCAGCGCTTCTTCGCTGTCCAGCAGTACACCACCGAGTTTGATAATTAATGGGTTCATCATCACACCTTAAATAAGAGCCTGCGTTTCAGGGAAGCCGAAACGAATATTTGCACACTGCATTGCCTGTGCGGCAGCGCCTTTGAGTAGGTTATCTTCTGCTGCCACCACGATGAGATGCTCACCCTGCACGGCAAAGCCGATATCGCAGAACGGCAGGCCGACCACATTTTTCAGCGCCGGCACGCCTTTGTCGTACAGGCGCACCAGCGGTTTGTCCGCATACGCCTGCGTGAAGACCTCGTTCACCTGTTCTTTGTTCACACCCGGCTTCAGGCGGCAGGTAATGGTTTCGAGGATCCCGCGCGGGAAGCTGCCCAGATGCGGGGTGAAAATCACGTCCGCGCCCAGATGGGTGGTGATTTCAGGGTGATGACGGTGATTAAACACGCCATACGGCTGAAGGCTCACTTCGCAGAAGCTGTTGGAGATCGCCGCTTTGCGCCCGGCGCCGCTCACGCCACTGGTGGCGTTGATCACCGGCCACTGGTTCAGATCCAGCAACCCGGCGTCGATCAGCGGCTTCAGGGAAAGCTGCGCCGCCGTCGGGTAGCATCCCGGAACGGCAATCAGGTTCGCTTCTTTCAGTTTATCTGCGCTCCACTCCGCCAGGCCGTACACCGCTTTTTCAAGCAGTTCCGGATGCTGGTGGGTGAAACCGTAATATTTTTCGTAGAACGCGCCGTCGTTAACGCGGAACGCGCCGGAGAGATCGAACACCACGCATCCGGCTGCCAGGAACTGCGGCGCCAGGTCGTGACTGACCTCGTGTGCGGTGGCTAAAAACACCACGTCAACGCCGTCGGTAAACTCGCTGATGTCAGACATGGGCTGCAAAGGCAAATCAACCACGCCCTTAAGTTGTGGATGCAAATCGGAAATTAACTTTCCGGCATCATTGCTTTGCGCTGACACGGTCAAAGCGGTTATGGTCATATGAGGGTGGCGATTTACGTAGCTTACAAGCTCTGCGCCCGCATAACCGCTAGCGCCTACAATCAGCGTATTCAACATCGGGTTCCTTTATGCTCAACGTTAATGTATTTTTATTCACATTTATTGCATGAATATTGATACTATCACGACCTAAGGTGTGTCAACAATGAAAATGAACTTACCGCCATTTATCGAGATTTACCGCGCCCTGATCGCCACACCCTCCATCAGCGCGACGGAAGAAGCCCTGGATCAGAGCAATGAGTCTTTAATCAATCTGCTGGCGGGTTGGTTTAGCGATCTTGGGTTTAACGTTGAGGTTCAGCCCGTCCCCGGAACACGCCACAAATTTAACCTGCTCGCCAGTACCGGACATGGCGCGGGCGGCCTGCTGCTGGCTGGGCACACTGACACCGTGCCGTTTGATGATGGCCGCTGGACGCGCGATCCGTTCACGCTGACCGAGCATGACAACAAGCTTTATGGTCTGGGCACCGCCGACATGAAAGGCTTCTTCGCCTTTATCCTCGACGCGCTGCGTGACGTGGACGTGACGAAGCTGAAAAAACCGCTCTACATTCTGGCGACCGCCGATGAAGAGACCAGCATGGCGGGCGCACGTTATTTCTCTGAAAACACATCGATTCGTCCTGACTGCGCGATCATCGGCGAACCGACCTCTCTGCAACCGATTCGGGCGCACAAAGGCCATATTTCTACCGCGGTGCGCGTACTGGGCCAGTCTGGCCACTCCAGCGATCCGGCGCGCGGCGTGAACGCCATTGAGCTGATGCATGACGCGATTGGCCGCATCATGACCCTGCGCGACGATCTGAAAGAGCGCTATCACTACGAGGCGTTCACCGTGCCTTACCCAACGCTTAACCTCGGCAGCCTGCACGGCGGTGATGCGTCCAACCGTATCTGCGCCTGCTGCGAACTGCATATGGATATCCGTCCTCTGCCGGGTATGACGCTGAGCGATCTGGATGGCTTACTGAACGAAGCGCTGGCACCGGTCAGCGAGCGCTGGCCGGGCCGTCTGACGGTCTCCGAACTGCATCCGCCGATTCCAGGCTACGAATGCCCGCCTGACCATCAGCTGGTTCAGGTAGTGGAAAAACTGCTCGGCGAGAAAACCGACGTGGTGAACTACTGCACCGAAGCGCCGTTTATTCAGACGCTGTGCCCGACGCTGGTTCTGGGCCCTGGCTCCATCAACCAGGCACACCAGCCGGACGAATATCTCGAAACCCGCTTCATCAAGCCCACCCGCGAACTCATTACCCAGGTTGTGCATCACTTCTGCTGGCATTAAAACCGCACCGAAAAGTCCCCTCTCCCTGTGGGAGAGGGTTAGGGTGAGGGCAACAAATCGCATGATCACCGTCACATTTCCATAAGCATCTCTTATCTGACGCAATGCGAATTAAATTTCGTAAATTGCCCGCATTTATTCGTCTGCTGAACCGTTTTCGCAGCAATTGACGACGGGGGTTTTACGTGGCTTTATAAAGGGAGATGACAAAATAATGTCCAGAAGATTTTCGCCTGGGCATAAACAAAAATGATGGGGTGACTGGGTTTTTATGAACGAACAATATTCCGCGTTGCGTAGTAATGTCAGTATGCTCGGCAAAGTGCTTGGAGATACCATCAAAGACGCACTGGGGGAGAACATCCTCGACCGCGTTGAAACCATCCGCAAGCTGTCCAAATCTTCCCGCGCCGGTAATGAGGCCAACCGTCAGGAGCTGCTTACCACCTTGCAGAACCTCTCCAACGATGAGCTGCTGCCCGTTGCCCGCGCCTTCAGCCAGTTCCTGAACCTGGCAAACACCGCTGAGCAATACCACAGCATTTCGCCAAAAGGCGAAGCGGCCAGCAACCCGGAAGTCATTGCCCGCACCCTTCGTAAACTCAAAGACCAGCCCGACCTCAACGAAGCGACCATCAAAAAAGCGGTGGAATCCCTTTCGCTGGAGCTGGTGCTGACCGCACACCCAACCGAAATCACCCGTCGTACGCTGATCCACAAAATGGTGGAAGTGAACAACTGTCTGAAGCAGTTGGATAACAAAGACATCGCCGACTACGAACGTAACCAGCTTATGCGCCGCCTGCGCCAGCTGATTGCCCAGTCCTGGCACACCGATGAAATTCGTAAGCATCGCCCAAGCCCGGTCGACGAAGCCAAGTGGGGCTTTGCGGTGGTGGAAAACAGCCTGTGGGAAGGGGTACCCAACTACCTGCGCGAGCTGAACGAACAGCTGGAAGAAAATCTGGGCTATCGCCTGCCGGTCGACTTTGTGCCGGTTCGCTTCACCTCCTGGATGGGCGGCGACCGCGACGGCAACCCGAACGTGACGGCGGAAATCACCCGTCACGTCCTGCTGCTGAGCCGCTGGAAAGCAACCGACCTGTTCCTGAAAGATATTCAGGTGCTGATCTCCGAGCTGTCGATGGTGGAAGCGACGCCGGAACTGCGCGCGCTGGCCGGTGAAGAAGGCGCCAGCGAGCCGTACCGCTTCCTGATGAAAAAGCTGCGCGGTCAGCTGATGGCCACTCAGGCCTGGCTCGAAGCGCGCCTGAAAGGCCAGCGCCTGCCGAAGCCGGAAGGTCTGCTGAGCCAGAACGAACAGCTCTGGGAGCCTCTATACGCCTGCTATAAATCGCTCCAGGCTTGTGGGATGGGCATCATTGCCAACGGCGAACTGCTCGACACCCTGCGCCGCGTGAAGTGTTTCGGCGTGCCGCTGGTGCGTATCGACGTTCGTCAGGAAAGTACCCGTCATACCGAAGCGCTGGGCGAGCTGACCCGCTACCTCGGCATTGGCGACTACGAAAGCTGGTCAGAAGCCGACAAACAGGCGTTCCTGATCCGCGAGCTGAACTCCAAGCGCCCGCTGCTGCCGCGCAACTGGGAGCCAAGCAATGACACCCGCGAAGTGCTCAACACCTGTAAAGCGATTGTAGATGCGCCGAAAGGATCTGTGGCCGCCTACGTGATCTCCATGGCGAAGACCCCGTCCGACGTGCTGGGCGTTCACCTTCTGCTGAAAGAAGCGGGCATTGACTATGCTCTGCCGGTAGCACCGCTGTTTGAGACTCTCGACGACCTGAACAACGCTAACGACGTGATGACCCAGCTGCTGAACATCGACTGGTATCGCGGCTTTATTCAGGGCAAACAGATGGTGATGATCGGCTATTCCGACTCCGCGAAAGATGCGGGGGTGATGGCAGCCTCCTGGGCGCAGTATCAGGCACAGGATGCACTGATCAAAACCTGTGAGAAAGCCGGTATCGAGCTGACCCTGTTCCACGGACGCGGTGGCTCAATTGGTCGTGGCGGTGCGCCTGCACACGCGGCGCTGCTCTCTCAACCACCAGGAAGCCTGAAAGGCGGCCTGCGCGTGACCGAGCAGGGCGAGATGATCCGCTTCAAGTACGGCCTGCCGGAAGTGACCATCAGCAGCCTGTCGCTTTATACCAGCGCGATCCTCGAAGCCAACCTGCTGCCGCCGCCGGAGCCAAAAGAATCCTGGTGCCGGATTATGGACGAACTGTCTGACATCTCCTGCGATCTGTACCGCGGCTACGTGCGTGAAAACAAAGATTTTGTCCCTTACTTCCGCTCGGCCACGCCTGAACAGGAGCTGGGTAAACTGCCGCTGGGCTCGCGTCCTGCAAAGCGTCGCCCGACCGGTGGCGTTGAATCCCTGCGCGCCATTCCATGGATCTTCGCCTGGACGCAAAACCGCTTAATGCTGCCAGCCTGGCTGGGTGCCGGTGCGGCGCTGCAAAAAGTGGTGGAAGACGGTAAGCAGAGCGAACTGGAAACCATGTGCCGCGACTGGCCATTCTTCTCTACCCGTCTGGGAATGCTGGAGATGGTCTTCTCGAAGGCCGACCTGTGGCTGGCGGAATACTACGATCAGCGCCTGGTGAAGCCGGAGCTGTGGGCGCTGGGCAAAGAGCTGCGCGAACTGCTGGAAGGCGACATCAAAGTGGTGCTGGACATCGCTAACGACTCCCACCTGATGGAAGACCTGCCGTGGATCGCCGAGTCTATCCAGCTGCGTAACATCTACACCGACCCGCTGAACGTTTTACAGGCAGAGCTGCTGCACCGTTCGCGTCTGGCGGAAGAGGAAGGTAAAGAGCCGGATCCACGCGTTGAACAGGCGCTGATGGTAACGATAGCAGGCGTTGCGGCAGGTATGCGTAACACCGGTTGATCGGTTTTGCCAGGTGGCGCTTACGCTTACCCGCCCTAAAATAGGCTTTTCGTAGGCCCGGCAAGCACCAGCGCCGCCGGGCAATACCCTGGTATCCACACCATGCACCACGACATTACCCACATCCTGACTAACCTGATCAACAGCACTACGCCGCTGCGTCAGGTGCATTTTGCAAACTCCGCTACCTCCGCCCCCGAACTTGCCTTGCAGGTCGATTTTCCACGTCTGGAGATCGCGATCGAAGGTTCGATGAAAGACCAGGCTGGCTGCGTTTTACAGCAGGGTGATGTTTTATACGTCCCGGCTGGCGGCTGGAATAATCCACAATGGCAAGCACCCGCAACAACGCTGAGCATCCTGTTTGGCAAACAGCAGCTTGGGTTTAGCCTTTTGCACTGGAATGGTATAGACGTGCGAAACCTGACAAAGCAGCACGTTGCCCGCCGCGGTCCCCGTATTGGGTCGCTACTCTTACAGACGCTTCATGAAATGCAGATGCAACCGCATGAACAACAAACCGCGCGGCTGATTATTGCCAGCCTGCTTAGCCACTGCGTCGACCTGCTGGGTAGTCAGATCCAAACCGCCTCCCGCAGCCAGGCTTTGTTTGAAGCAATTCGGGTCTATATTGACGAACACTACGCCACTCCCCTTACCCGGGAATCCGTCGCGCAGGCGTTTTATATCTCCCCAAACTACCTGTCGCATCTGTTCCAGAAAACGGGCGCAGTGGGTTTCAATGAGTACCTGACGCACACCCGACTGGAACACGCGCGCCAGTTACTGAAAGGATATGATTTGAAAGTGAAAGAGGTGGCGCATGCCTGCGGATTTGTCGACAGCAACTATTTCTGCCGGTTGTTTCGTAAAAACACCGAGCGTTCGCCGTCAGAATACCGTCGCCAGTATCACAGCCAGCTCACCGGGAAGGTCATTAGTCCAGAATGACCTGAGTATGCTGCGGAGCGGCTAACATTTTACGCACCGCCCCCATCACCTTTTGTGGGTCGCGTAAAAAGGCGCTAATACCGCACTTCACGTAGCGCGCATGCTCGAAACGTTCGCTGCCCGCCAGTTCGATATCGGTAATGAGCAATACGACATCGGCTCGCCGTATGTCGTCTTCCGTAAGCTCGCTCTCAACGCCCAGCGCTCCCTGCGTCTCAATGTTAACGCTCCACTTCTCCTGCTGGCAGAGCTTTTCCAGACGTTCGGCAGCCATATAGGTATGTGCGACGCCACTGACACACGCGGTCACCGCCACCAGATGACGTCCCGTTATCACTGTCATGTTCAGCCTCCCACGGTAACATTGAAACCTTCGCGCTCTGCCAGTTGACGCATCGCTGACACCTCATCTTCTGTCGGAGGGGTCGCTTGCCGCATTCCCCACTCCTGTCCCAGCAGACGGTATTTTGGCTCCCCATACTGATGAAAGGGCAATAAATGCAGTTGCCGTATTCCTGAAGGTAGCAGGAAAGCCAGCACGCGCGCCATGTTCGTTTCGTTAAGCGTATAGCCAGGAATAAGCGGCACACGAGGAATCACGTTTATCCCGTCAGCCACCAGCTGGCGGAAATTATCCAGCACTCTGGGAAGATTCATTGCCACAATCGATTGGGCCAGATCCGCGTCCATGATCTTTAAATCAAACAACACTTCATCACACTGGCGAGCCAGCGGCATTAATCGGGACAAAGGGGCATCGCCTGCCGTTTCGATGGCCGTATGCACGCCGAAACGGCGTAAACCCTGTAGAAATTTTGTCGCGAAAGGCGCATGCAGCAACACTTCGCCACCCGAGAGCGTCACCCCACCTCCCGAGGAACGAAAGAAAACATCGTCTTTCATTACCTCGCTTACCAGCTCCTCCAGCGTAACATCCCGCCCAATAGGCTCAAATGCGCCGGAGGGGCACTCATCGACGTCCCGCAAACAGGGTACGCAGTGAAGACATTTGCTTTCTCTGCGCACCGTTTCGATTTTCGGTGAAATCGACTCCGGATTCGCACACCACGGACAGCGATGAGGACAACCTTTAAAAAAGACCACCGTACGGATGCCGCGACCGTCATTCAATGAGTAGCGCTGGATATTGAAAATACGCGCCACCTCGGCGTGCGTTTCAACCACGTCACAGCTGATGCGCTGTGCGGCGGATAATGTCATCCTGGATCTCCTTCGATAACTCAACAAAGAAGGCGCTGTAGCCGGCAACGCGCACCACCAGCCCGGCAAAATCCTGTGGACGCTGTTGCGCTTCACGCAATGTTTCCGCGTTCACCACGTTGAACTGGATATGCTGCAACTTAAGCTGGGTGAAAGCGCGAAGGAAATCCGCCAGCTTTTGCAGCCCGGCATCGCCTTCCAGCGTCGCAGGGGTAAATTTAACGTTTAACAGCGTACCGTTAGATAACAGATAGTTATCCAGCTTGCTTACCGATTTAAGTACCGCCGTTGGGCCCTGCATATCTTGCCCAAGCATCGGCGAGAGCCCACCGTCAGCCAGTTGCTCTCCGGCAAAGCGGCCATCCGGTGTAGCTACCACCACTGCCCCCAGCGGCACGTGTGCCGATACGGTATAAGAGCCTGGCGTGAACTGTCCGCCGCGCGGGTTCCGGTATTTTTCGACCTCTTTACAGTAATGGCGCAACAGTTCAGCGCTGATATTGTCGACATCATCGATATCATTGCCGTATTTTTCGAAGCGATTGATCAACCTTGCACGCACCTTTTCTCCCTCGGGGGTGGCAAAGTTCGCTTTTAACACGGCTAAGAGCTCATCAAAACTTAAGCGCTGCTGTTCAAAGACCAGCCCTTTCAGGGCGTGCAGTGAATCACTCAGATTGGCTATCCCGATCCCCTGAACGCCAGAAAAGTTATACCGCGCCCCGCCGTCGGTAATATCTTTCCCTGATTCAAGACAATCGCTGATAAATGAAGAGAGCAACGGCACCGGTGCCCAGTCTCGATGGCCGATATCGCAGATGTTGCTCCCCTCAACCATCAGCGCAATGTAGTGATTAATTTTGGCGCGAATATGGTCCAGCAAGCCTTCATAACTCAGCGCAGCATTACCTTCGTTCTCCTGCATCGCGATTTCCATTACTTTCAGCAGGTTAAACATCGCGATATCGTGCAGGCCATAGGTTTTACCCGGAATTGACAGTTCTACACAGCCAACCACCGCGTAGTCGCGCGCATCCTCCAGCGACACACCCCGATTCAGGAAAGCGGGTACCACCACTTCATCATTGAAAATCTGCGGGATACCGGTGCCCAGGCGGATCGTCTCCGCCGTTTTAAGCAGAAAAGGACGGTCGATAAGTTCGTTAACCCGCACGCCAAGGTTCGGTTGAGGAAGCTGAACGCTCTGGTAAGCATCCAGGCACAGGAAGGAAAGCACATTCACTGCGCTACGACCGCTCTCCGTTAAACCGCCCAACAACGCGGTATAACCCGTCGGGAAACCAGCAAAATAACGTGCGCTACTCGTCGAACGTAAAAGCACCACGTCATTGCATTTCACCCACAGCGATTCCAGTAGCTCTTTCAGAAATGCGGGATCGTCCCCCTGCGAAAACGAAGCCTGATAAAAGGGCAGCATATACTGGTCGAAGCGCCCGATAGAAAGCGAGCTGGCGTTAGATTCGTATTGTAAAATGACGTTCATATACCAGAACAGCTGACACGCCTGCCAGAACGTTTGCGGCTTATGCTGCGCGTTGTGACGCGAGATTTCGGCAATCTTTCGTAGCTCTTCACGCCGTGAAGCGTCATCACAGACGGTTGCAAGCGTTTCAGCCAGCGCAGCATAGCGCAGAATATGGCGCTGGGAGGCTTCAAGCAGAATCAGCGCGGCGGCATAGAACGTGTTCTGAGCATCGCGGGCACAATATTCTCGCATTTGCTCCACCAGCGCACCCAGCCCGTTATTCAGCAGGCGCGGATAATCAATAATGATATGCCCCTGCCCTTTGTCCGTCTGGTTGACGCTGAAAATTTGCGTCCCTACAGCGGCTTTCACCTCATCCGTCATCTGGCTGTTGATGAAATCTTTCATCGACCGTTTTTCCCAATAGGGATACAGCACGTCGCGGTAGATCTGCTTATCCGCTTCGCCGATCTCGAAGCGGTCCTGCGGACGTGTGGAAAACTGGTCCAGCTCCTTAAGTAGCCAGTACGGATCCATCTCAGGGGACATAATGCCCGCGCGCGGTTTAACGGTCCGGTTTCCGGCAATCAGTTCCTCATCACGAATCGCGATATTCACATGGTCAAGAATGTACGCCGTGGCTTTTGCTCGCCTGAGGATAACCGGCTCGCCCTCCGTCTGCTGATGGCTAGCGGTATAGAGCAAAGCACGCTCAAGCGAGATTTCACGTGGACTGGCAAAAAGTGCGTCTTTCAAACGTTGGATACGATTCGTCATGAGGGAACTCCTGTAACGGAAAACGAACCCGCCCCGAAGGGCGGGAGAGCGTCAGGCGATTTGCGCCAGGTGGGCATCAATTTTGTTCATGATGGCGTCGGCGCGTTTTACCGCGTCGCTGATATTGACGCGTACAATGGTTTTCCCGGCAAAGCGCTCTTCGAATTTAATGCCGATATCTTTGGTCAGGATCACCATATCGGCGGCGGCAACGTCTTCTGCCGTCAGTTCGTTCTCCAGGCCAATTGACCCCTGCGTTTCAACCTTCACTTCCCAACCTTTAGATTTGGCGGCACTTTCCAGCGCTTCGGCCGCCATGTAGGTATGGGCAACGCCTGACGGACAAGCTGTTACTGCGATAATTCGGGCCATGTTCTTTTCCTCAATCAGTTAATTTCGAAATCCAGATCCAGGTCGTCCTCTTTTTCCTCGACCTGTTTTGCATTCTTGCGGGCAAAACTCTTCAGCACGTTAACGCTAATGGCCGTCACAACAGCCCCCACGGCAACCGCCACGATGTAGCCCAGCTTGCCCTCCACCACAGGGAGAACGATGAGCCCGCCCCAACCGGCATAGCATTGTGCGCCCATCACGGCGGCCGTCACTGCGCCACATGCGGATCCCAGCATGATGGAGGGAATAACGCGCAGAGGATCAGCAGCAGCGAACGGAATGGCCCCTTCGGTGACCCCCACGCAGCCCATCACTAATGCAGCCTTACCCGCTTCACGCTCTTCACCGGTAAAATTCTTGCGATTAATCAGCGTCGCCAGGCCTAATCCTAGCGGTGGTATGCAAATAGCCACGGCGGCAATTGCAACGACGGTATAGACGCCCTGCGCAACGCAAATCAGCATGAAGGCATACGCCACTTTGTTGACCGGGCCGCCCATATCGAACGCCAGCATGAGACCGATAATAATGGCGAGTACCACAATGCTGCCCTGCTGCATTCCTTGCAGCCACTGGGTAAGGCCGGTGGTCAGTGCGCCTACAGGCTCGCCCAGCCCCCACATCATGATGCCTGCTGTGATAAACGTGCCGATAATCGGGATGATGAAGATAGGCATGACGGAGCGCAGCACTTTCGGGACCGGCAGTTTTTTCAAGTACCAAACGACAATCCCACCGAAAATCCCGGCGATAATCGCGCCAAAGAACCCGGCACCGAAGCTGTTGCCCACCCAGGCGGCAATTGCACAGGGAGCCAGCGCGGCACGTTCTGCAATGGAGTAGCCGATATAGGCGGCGAGGAATGGCACCATCAGCGTTAACCCCACCACGCCGATATCAAAGAGCTTTTTCAGGTTGGGATCAGTTGCGGCATCGGGCACCGCGCCTTTGCCATACAACATGACCGAAACCGCCAGCAAAATGCCGCCCGAGACCACAAACGGGATCATGTGCGACACCCCAGTCATCAGATGCTGCCGCGTGTTCTTGAGAATATGCACCAACTCTTTCATATGTCGCTCCTGGCCTAAAACCATAAAGATGTTGTGGCAAACAATAGGCAATCAGGAAGACGGCGGACAGGAGACAAAAAGGCCATTTACTGGATTTTTGTAATGTCGAAATAAAAATGCGATCCGCCTCGACATTTCTGATAGACGTTACGCATAAGACAAAGGACCACAACCTGTGAGTCAAATCTCACTTTCCACGTGACATTACATTTGTCCAGCTTTTGGCAGATTTGTCACATGGCGCGCGTCATCAACACACTCGTATGCTGTTGCCCAATGAATGAGGATTGATTTCAGGAGTGTGTATGGCTCTCGTAGTGGAATTTACCTGTGAATTACCCAACGGTGTTCACGCGCGTCCGGCAAGTCATGTGGAAACGCTGTGCAATACGTTTATCTCGCAAATCGAATGGCACAACCTGCGCACAGACCGTAAAGGGAATGCCAAGAGCGCACTGGCAGTCATTGGCACCGATACGCTGGCAGGCGATGCCTGTCGTCTGGTGATCCAAGGTGAAGATGAGCAGAACGCCTATCAGCAACTGGAACAATGGCTCCGGGAAGAGTTCCCACACTGTGATGCGCCGCTCGCAGAAGCCATTAATATTGAGCGCGATCCGCTGCCAGAATCCCTCGCGCGCCTTAATCCAACGCTTTTCCGCGCCCTGCCCGTTTGCAGCGGTAGCGCCCAGGGCGTGTTGACCTTGCTGGCCTCGCTGGATCTCAACGCACTGTCAGATTTAGCCGAAGCGAAAGACGAAGGAGATGAGCAGTTAGCACTGGATAATGGTCTCACCCTGCTGGTGAAAAACATTGAGCTGCGCGCGCTGGACAGCGACAGCACCGCCAGCGCCATTCTTGAAGCCCATCGTTCGCTGGCTACGGATACCTCGCTGCGCCAGCACCTCCTGTCAGGGGTCAACCGGGGCTTAAGCTGCGCTCAGGCCATCATCGCCACGGCGAACCATTTCTGCGATACGTTCTCTCGTTCCAGCAGCACGTATTTGCAGGAGCGTGTGCTGGACGTACGCGACGTCTGCTATCAGCTTTTACAGCATATCTACGGTGAAGCGCGTTTCCCGTCTCCGGGGCAACTGACGCAGCCGAGCGTCTGCCTTGCTGACGACCTCACGCCCGGCCAGTTCCTGGAACTGGATAAAACCTTGCTAAAAGGGCTGCTGTTAAAAAGCGGTGGAACAACCTCGCATACGGTTATTCTTGCACGTTCCTTTAATATTCCGACGCTGGTGGGCGTCGACAATGAAAGCCTGCTGCAGTGGCGCAATCAATCCGTATTTATCGATGGCAATGCTGGTGCCGTCGTGGTCGATGCCAGCGATGCGGTGGCGCGCTACTACCGACAGGAAGCACGGGTACAACAGGCACTACGCGAGCAGCAGGGCATCTGGCTGGACCGGGAAGCCAGAACCGCCGACGGCCTGCGGGTTGAGATTGCCGCGAACATCGCCCATGCGGTGGAAGCGCAGGCAGCCTTTGAGAACGGCGCCGAGGGCGTTGGCCTGTTTCGCACCGAAATGCTTTATATGGACCGCAGCAGCGCGCCCGGTGAAAACGAGCTCTACAACATTTTCTGTCAGGCACTGGAAAGTGCAAACGGGCGCAGCATCATCGTGCGGACCATGGATATCGGCGGCGATAAGCCGGTAGAGTACCTGAAGATCCCGGCCGAAAATAACCCGTTCCTCGGTTACCGCGCCGTACGTATTTACGAAGAGTATGCAGTGCTTTTCACCACCCAGCTTCGGGCGATCCTGCGCGCCTCTGCTCACGGCAGCCTGAAGATCATGATCCCGATGATCTCTTCCATGGAAGAGATCCTGTGGGTGAAAGAGAAACTTGCCGAAGCGAAACAACAGCTCCGCGCTGAGCATATTCCGTTTGATGAGAAAATCCCGCTTGGCATCATGCTGGAAGTCCCTTCGGTGATGTTTATCATCGACCAGTGCTGCGAAGAGATTGATTTCTTTAGCATCGGTAGCAATGACCTGACGCAGTATCTGCTGGCTGTTGATCGCGATAACGCCAAAGTCACACGCCATTACAACAGCCTGAACCCGGCCTTCCTGAGGGCGCTGGATTACGCGGTACAAGCCGTCCATCGACAGGGGAAATGGATTGGCCTGTGCGGCGAACTGGGTGCAAAAGGCTCGGTGTTGCCATTGCTGGTGGGTCTGGGTTTGGACGAGCTGAGCATGGGGTCGCCCGCTATCCCGGCAACCAAAGCGCGTCTGGCTCAGCTTGATAGCCGCGCCTGCCGCCAGTTGCTGAATCAGGCCATGGCGTGTCGCACTTCGCTTGAAGTGGAGCACCTGCTGGCGCAGTTCCGCATGAATCAGCAGGACACACCTCTGGTTACACCTCGCTGCATTTCACTGGACAATGACTGGAACAGCAAAGAAGAGGTCATGAAGGGAATGACCGATAACCTGCTGCTCGCAGGACGTTGCCGCTACCCACGCAAGCTGGAGGCCGATCTGTGGGCACGCGAAGCGGTCTTCTCCACCGGGCTCGGCTTTAGCTTTGCTATCCCGCACAGCAAATCGGAGCACATTGAGCAATCCACCATCAGCGTTGCACGCCTGAAAGCCCCCGTCATGTGGGGAGATGAAGAAGCACAATTCATCATCATGCTAACGCTGAATAAACACGCCGCGGGCGATCAGCATATGCGTATTTTCTCCCGACTGGCACGCCGCATCATGCATGAGGATTTCCGCAATGCGCTGGTTAACGCCAGCTCAGGGGAGGCGATTGCTTCCCTGCTACAACACGAATTAGAACTGTAAAACGAGGAAGAGTGATGGAACTGTACCTGGATACCGCCAACGTAGCGGAAGTTGAACGCCTGGCGCGCATTTTTCCCATTGCGGGCGTTACCACCAACCCGAGCATCATTGCCGCCAGCCGTGAATCCATCTGGGACGTGCTGCCGCGCCTGCAAAAAGCCATTGGGCCGGAAGGCATGCTGTTTGCTCAAACCATGAGCCGCGATGCCGAAGAAATGGTGGCGGAAGCAAAACGGCTGAACAATGCCCTGCCGGACATCGTGGTAAAAATTCCCGTCACTGCACAGGGGCTCATCGCGATTAAGGCGCTGAAGAAAGAGGGAATTACCACGCTGGGCACCGCCGTTTACAGCGCCGCTCAGGGTTTACTGGCCGCGCTGGCAGGCGCGAAATACGTTGCGCCGTACGTCAACCGCGTCGACGCACAGGGCGGCGACGGTATTGGCATGGTACAGGAGCTGCAGTCCCTGCTGGAACTGCATGCGCCGGAAAGCATGGTGCTGGCTGCCAGCTTTAAAACGCCGCGCCAGGCGCTGGATTGCCTGTTGGCAGGATGTGAGGCAATCACGCTTCCCTTAGACGTAGCGCAACAAATGCTCGACACACCAGCGGTAGAGTCAGCCATAGAGAAGTTCGAGCAGGACTGGAAAAACGCGTTTGGTAACCTCAACCTCTAAGGGAGAACTGTTATGGACCGTATTATTCAATCGCCGGGGAAATACATCCAGGGTGCAGATGTTCTTACTCGCCTCGGCGACTACCTGAAGCCGCTGGCGAATCGCTGGCTGGTGGTGGGCGATAAATTTGTGCTGGGTTTTGCTGAAGAAACCCTGCGTCAGAGTTTTAAAAAAGCCGGACTCCATGCCGAAATCGCACCGTTTGGTGGCGAATGTTCGCAAAATGAAATCGATCGCCTGAAAAAGCTGGCCGACAGCGCCGACTGCCTGGCGGTGCTGGGTATCGGCGGCGGAAAAACGCTGGATACCGCCAAAGCGCTGGCGCACTTTATGGACGTGCCGGTGGCTATTGCCCCGACCATTGCCTCCACCGATGCGCCGTGCAGCGCCCTCTCCGTGATTTATACCGACAGCGGTGAGTTCGATCGCTACCTGATGCTGCCGCACAACCCGAACATGGTGATTGTCGATACCAAAGTGGTGGCAGGCGCACCTGCGCGCCTGCTGGCCGCCGGGATTGGCGATGCACTGGCAACCTGGTTTGAAGCGCGCGCCTGTTCGCGCAGCGGCGCCACGACCATGGCGGGTGGCAAGTGCACGCAGGCAGCGTTAGCGCTGGCAGAGCTGTGCTACAACACGCTGGTTGAAGAGGGCGAGAAAGCGATGCTGGCGGCAGAGCAGCATGTCGTCACACCGGCGCTGGAACGCATTATCGAAGCCAACACCTATCTCAGCGGGGTGGGCTTTGAAAGCGGCGGGCTGGCGGCGGCGCACGCCATTCACAACGGCATGACGGCGGTGCCGGATGCGCATCATTTTTACCATGGTGAAAAGGTCGCGTTCGGCACACTGACACAGCTGGTACTGGAGAACGCGCCGGTTGAAGAAATTGAGACCGTCGCCGCGCTTTGCCACAGCGTTGGGCTGCCGATCACCCTGGCGCAGCTGAACATCAAAGAGGATATTCCGGCCAAAATGCGGCTGATCGCGGAAGCGTCCTGCGCCGAAGGTGAAACCATTCACAACATGCCTGGCGGCGTCACGCCGGATCAGGTCTATGCGGCGCTGCTGGTGGCCGACCAGTATGGACAGCGATTCTTGCAGGAGTGGGAGTAACGAAAAAAGCCGGGTGGCGCTGCGCTTACCCGGCCTACATGGCACTTTAATTTGTAGGCCGGGTAAGGCGTAGCCGCCACCCGGCACATGGGTTACTTCACGTCAAACCGGTCCAAATCCATCACTCGCGCCCACGCGGCAACAAAATCACGGACGAACTTCTCGTGTGCATCACTGCTGGCGTAAACTTCGGCCAGCGCACGCAGGACGGCGTTTGAACCGAAGACCAGATCGGCGCGGGTGGCGGTGTATTTCACTTCCCCGCTGGCGCGATCGCTACCGGCAAACAGCTCGTTTGAGTCATCGGTCGCTTTCCACTGGGTGTTCATATCCAGCAGATTAACGAAGAAGTCGTTGCTCAGCACGCCCTCGCGGTTGGTAAACACGCCATTCTTGCTGCCATCGAAGTTTGCACCCAGTACGCGCAGACCGCCGATTAGCACCGTCAGTTCCGGCGCGGTCAGGGTCAGCTGCTGGGCTTTGTCGATCAGCAGCGACTCGGTGGTGGACACATCCACCTGCGCACGGTAGTTGCGGAAACCGTCGGCAACCGGTTCGAGCAGGTTAAACATCTCGATGTCCGTCTGGTCCTGACGCGCATCTACGCGGCCTGGGGTAAACGGTACGTTGACGTAAACGCCTGCCGCTTTCGCCGCCTGCTCAACGCCCACAACACCTGCCAGCACGATGATATCGGCCAGTGAGGCTTTATTAGTGGTGCGCTGAATAGCTTCCAGAGCCGGTAACGCCCGTACCGCCGCGGCGTTCACATCCCAGTCGCGCTGAGGCGCCAGCGCCAGACGCGCGCCGTTAGCGCCGCCACGCTTGTCGCCGCCGCGGAAGGTCGATGCCGACGCCCAGGCCACGGAAACCAGCTCGCTCACGGAGAGACCAGAGGCCGCGATTTCCGCTTTCAGGCTTTCAATATCTTCCTGCGTCGGATGGAACACCGGCTGAGGCAGCGGATCCTGCCAAATCAAATCTTCTTTCGGCACTTCCGGGCCAATGTACCGCGCTTTTGGCCCCATATCGCGATGGGTCAGCTTGAACCACGCGCGCGCAAAGGCTTCGTTGAAGGCCTGCGGATCGTTCAGGAAGCGACGGGAAATTTTCTCGAATTCCGGATCAAAACGCAGCGTCAGGTCGGTGACCAGCATGGTTGGCTTGCGTTTTTTCGACGGGTCAAACGGGTCAGGCATAATTTCTGGCGCATCCACGGCTTCAAACTGAATGGCGCCCGCCGGGCTACGCGTCTGCACCCATTCGTATTTGAACAGGTTCTCGAAGAAGTAGTTGCTCCACTGGGTCGGGGTTTGAGACCAGATAACTTCCAGCCCGGAGGTGATGGCGTCAGCGCCAATACCGGTGCCGTGCGTGCTGGCCCAGCCCAGACCCTGCGCTTCAATCGGCGACGCTTCCGGGTCAGTGCCCACATGCGTGGCTTCGCCTGCGCCGTGCGTTTTACCGAGCGTATGGCCGCCTGCAATCAGCGCGACGGTCTCTTCGTCGTTCATGCCCATATTGCCAAAGGTAGCGCGGATCGCCGCCGCCGCAGACAGCGGTTCACCGCTGGCGTTTGGCCCTTCCGGGTTAACGTAAATCAGGCCCATTTCAGTGGCCGCAAGCGGGCGCTTCGCCAGCGCTTCCGGGTCACGGTGGGTCAGCCAGGCTTTTTCATCGCCCCAGTTCACGTCCAGATCCGGTTCCCAGACGTCTTCACGCCCGGCACCGAAACCAAAAGTGCGGAAGCCGGAGTTCTCCAGCGCCACGTTACCCGCGAGGATAAACAGGTCGGCCCAGGAGATTTTTTGTCCGTATTTTTGCTTAACTGGCCACAGCAGACGGCGAGCCTTATCCAGACTGACGTTATCAGGCCAGGAGTTCAGCGGCGCAAAACGTTGCTGGCCGCGCCCCGCGCCGCCGCGACCGTCAACGGAGCGATAGGTACCCGCACCGTGCCAGGCCATACGAATAAACAGGCCCGCATAGCTTCCCCAGTCGGCAGGCCACCACGGTTGTGAGTCGGTTAAAAGGGCTTTGAGATCGCCCTTAAGGGCGGAATAGTCGAGCTTGCTGAATTCTTTGCGGTAGTCGAAGTCTTCACCCAGCGGGTTCGAACGGTTGGAATGTTGGTTTAGAAGATCGATGCGGAGTTGTTTAGGCCACCAATCTTTGCTGCCGGTACCTGCACCCGCGCTGTGATCGACGCCGCCCTGGTGGAACGGACATTTGCCGGCGGATGCCGCGTTATTGGTCTCGTCTGACATGCTCATCGCTATGCTCCCTTTACAGTGTTACCGTTACGATATACACCACTAGCGATAAGAGATAGTTGAATTAATCCACAGATTCGATAGCTAATACCTTTTAACTCTCTGTTCGATTAAAAAGCCCTCGTTTTATGAGGGCTTTTTACTTTACAGCGCCGGGCGAACACCGAGCGTATGGCAAATGGCATAGCTCATTTCCGCGCGATTCAGGGTATAGAAATGGAAATCTTTCACCCCTTCGCGGCTTAAAATCTTCACCATGTCCATCGCGATATTGGCTCCCACCAGCTTGCGGGTTTCCGGGTCGTCGTCCAGCCCTTCATACATTTTGGACATCCACAGCGGAATGCGCACGTTGGTCATATCCGCGAATTTCTTCGCCTGTTTGAAGTTCGAGACCGGCAGAATACCAGGGATGATTTCGACATCAATACCTGCCGAGACGCAGCGGTCACGAAAGCGCAGGTAGCTTTCAACGTCAAAGAAGAACTGAGTAATCGCACGGTTAGCACCAGCCTCCACTTTACGCTTCAGGTTGAGCAGATCCGCCTGGGCACTTTTGGCTTCCGGGTGAACTTCAGGGTAGGCGGCCACGGAGATATCAAAGTCGGCAACGTCTTTCAGCAGGCCGACCAGATCGGCGGCAAACATCTCTGGCTTACCGCTGCCTGGCGGGAGGTCGCCGCGCAGGGCCACAATGTGGCGAATGCCGTTATTCCAGTAGTCCTGGGCAATGGCGCGCAGTTCATCACGGGTGGCGTCGATACAGGTCAGGTGCGGCGCCGCTTCCAGACCGGTTCGGTCTTTAATGCCCTTAATGATGCTGTGCGTGCGGTCACGCTCACCGGAGTTGGCGCCGTAGGTCACGGAGACGAACTTCGGCTTGAGGCTGCTCAGGCGATCGATAGAGCTCCACAGGGTTTGCTCCATTTCACTGGTGCGCGGCGGGAAAAATTCAAAAGAGACGTTAATCTGGCCGTTTACTTCGGCCAGGCTCTGGTTCAGTGCTTCCCGCTGGTTGGCGTGAAAAAAGCTCATACCCTACCCCTATCAATCGCGTGTCATTGTCTGTTGTGTTGTGAACTTCTATACGTTTAGACGTCCAGATGTAAAAATGACGGAAAAGCGGGATGACGTCAACAGAAATAATCAACATTAACGGTGAGGTTTGTTCAGGGAAGATGAAGGGCATTCATGATGGGGGTGAGTGCGGTCTGATACCCTCACCCTGTCCCTCTCCCACAGGGAGAGGGAAATGCAGACGTTACAGCAGCTTAGCCAGACGATTAATGTCGGACTGAATGGCTCCGGCGGTGACATCGCGTCCCGCGCCCGGGCCACGGATCACCAGCGGGTTATCGCGGTACCAGCGGCTTTCGATGGCGAAGACGTTGTCGCATGGCAGGAGCGCCGCCAGCGGATGTTCAGGACGCACCGCCTCCACGCCCACGCGCGCTTTACCGTTCGCCTCGAAGCGCGCCACGTAACGCAGCACCAGCCCCATCTCGTTAGCTGCTTCCAGACGTTGCACCATCTGCTCGTTCAGCTCGTCGCCGTTCTCGAAGAAGTGATCGACGGACCCTTCCTCGCAGCCCGCAGGCACCAGCGACTCAACGCGTACCTGACCCGGCTCAATGTCGTAGCCGGCTTCACGCGCCAGGATCACCAGCTTGCGCATCACGTCTTTACCGGCAAGGTCAACGCGCGGATCCGGCTCGGTTAAACCCTGCTGCCACGCCTGATCCACCAGGTCGGTGAACGGCACGGTGCCGTCAAATTGCAGGAACAGCCAGGAGAGCGTGCCGGAGAAGATCCCGCTCAGCGCCAGAATGCTGTCGCCGCTTTCAATCAGATCGCGCACGGTATGGTTAACCGGCAGACCTGCGCCAACGGTGGCGTTATACAGCCAGTGACGACCCGTTTTTTCGAACGCGTCGTGGATCTGGCGATATTTATCAGTGCTGCTCGCGCCCGCCAGCTTGTTGGCGCTGATGACGTGGAACCCGTGGCTGGCGAAATCCAGATACTGATCGGCCAGCTGCTCGCTGGCGGTCACATCCAGCACTACCAGATCGTCATACGGGTGCGCACGCATCCACAGGAACAGCGACTCTTCATCTTGCTCGACGGCTTCATCATTAAAGAAGGCCAGCGCGCGGCTGGCATCCAGCCCTTCGTAGTTCAGCAGGCTGCGGCGGCTGTCCACCACGCCTGCGAGAATGAATTCGAACCCGGTACGCGCCGAGAGCGTGACCTGTTCGCGGGCGAACAGCTCCAGCCAGCGGGAACCGATGTTGCCTTTACCAAACAGCACCAGGCCGATGCGTTTTTCCGCACGGAACAGGGAGGTATGCAGGCCCTGAATCAGGCTTTCGGTTGGCCCTTTACGCAGAACGGCAACCAGGCTGATGCCCTCTTCTGATTGCCAGGTGAACTCCACCGGCTGGCCTTTCAGCTGCTGCCAGAAGCGGTGGCAGTGCAGCGGGTTACGGGTGACGCCCGCGCCTACCATCGCCACCAGCGCCAGCCCCTGACGCAGGCGAAGCTCGCCCGGCAGGCCCGCTTCATCCAGAATTTTCAGGGCGCTGTCCACCACTTCGGCGGTATAGCAGAACTGCAACAGCTGGCGATCGTTATGCACGCCAACGGCCAGCGGACGCACCTGAGCACGTTTCAGGATGGTGTCGATATCTTTGTGCGCCAGTTTGAAATCCTGGCCCGCAGGCACCTGGAACTCAATCAGGCAGATGTCATCGTGGCTGGTGACAATGCGCGCGCCCGTACCGGATGCCAGCACGCGCTCGATGCGGGTGGAACCCTGATCCGGCGTGTAGCTACAGCGTAGTTGCAGGTCGATGTCGCTGCCGGAAACCGGCTGTAGCGTGCGCGCGTGCAGCACCGGGGCCGCCAGACGCGCCAGCTCGCTCGCTTCGTCGAGACGCAGCAGCGGCAGCAGGCAGGCATCTTTCACTTTGCGCGGGTCCGCGCTGTACACACCGGCCACGTCGCTCCAGATGGTGACGCGGGACACGCCCGCCAGGGCACCAATCTGTGTTGCCGAGTAGTCAGAGCCGTTACGGCCCAGCAGAACGGTTTCGCCGGCATTGCTGCGGCTGATAAAGCCGGTGACGACAATACGTTTACCGGGATGTTGCACCAGCAGCTGTTGCAGCAGCGGGTAGGACAACCCTTCGTCCACCTGCGGCTGCGCGGCACGTTCGGCACGCAGGAAATCACGCGCGTCGAGCCAGGCGGCTTCCACACCCAGGTGTTGCAGCACGGCGGCCATCAGGCGCGCAGACCACACTTCACCGTGGCCAACCACTTCGGCATACACCGCATCGGTAATGCCGCTGTCCAGCAGAGCGGCCAGACGCTCAAGGTCGTGCGTAAAAGCGCTAATCAGCCCGTCCGCCACGTCCGCAGGCAGCAAACCGGCAATCAGTTCGCTCTGGTAACGACGTAAGGACTGTTGCACCTGATGCGCAGAGAGGCGATCGGTCTGGCTCAGTTTCAGCCAGCTAATCAACTGGTTGGTGGTGCTGCCTGCCGCAGAGACAACCATCATGTCCCCCGGCTGTGAATACTCGGTCATGATCCCTGCGACACGCAGGTAACATTTCACATCAGCAAGACTACTACCACCAAACTTGTGCAGCTGACGACCCTTCGCCCCTGCCTGCGCTATCACACTCATGATTACCCCTTGGCTGCGACCCGGAAGCCATTTTCCAGATCGGCAATTAAATCTTCAGAATCTTCAATACCGGTCGAGATACGCAGCAGCGTCTCGGAAATCCCGGCGGCGGCACGTGCTTCGGGTGCCATACCTGCGTGCGTCATAGTTGCGGCGTGGGAGATCAAGCTTTCTACTCCCCCTAAGGATTCCGCCAGCGTAAACAATGACAACCCGCTCAGGAAGCGACGCAGCGTTTGCTCGTCACCGTCCAGTTCAAAACTTAACATCGCGCCAAATCCTTTCTGTTGGCGCGCGGCAATCTCGTGCCCCTGGTTTTCCGGCAGCGACGGGTGATAAAGCTTTTTCACCAGCGGCTGGTTTTTCAGGAAATCCACGATCGCCTGGGCATTACGCTGCGCCACGTCCATACGCGGTGATAGCGTGCGAATACCGCGCAGCAGCAAATAGCTGTCGAACGCGCCCGCGGTGACGCCAATGTTATTGGCCCACCATGCCAGTTCGGTGACAACGTCGGGATCTCTGGCAATCACCACGCCCGCCACCACGTCAGAATGGCCGTTCAGATATTTCGTGCATGAATGCAACACCAGATCGGCACCCAGTGCCAGTGGGTTCTGAAGGGCCGGACTGAGGAACGTATTATCCACTACACTTATCGCTCCCGCATCCCTTGCGAGCTGACAAATTTTCGCAATATCGACTACGCGCAACAATGGATTGCTTGGACTTTCCACCAGAACCAGCTTCGGCTGCTCGGCAAGCGCCTGTTTCAGCGCCTGTTCGTCGTTTTGATCGACAAACAGCACACGGTAGCAGCCACGTTTCGCCAGGCTATCAAACAGACGATAGCTGCCGCCGTAACAGTCGTGTGGCGCCACCAGCAGATCGCCAGGTTTCAGGAACACTGTGGTTACCAGGTGAATGGCAGACATGCCGGTATTGGTTAATACCGCCCCTGCGCCGCCTTCCAGTTCCGCCAGCGCGCGCTGGGTGACGTCGCGCGTAGGATTGCCGCGACGCGAGTAGTCATGCGCGCGAGGTTCATTAAATCCGGTGAAATTATAGGTACTGGAGAGATGAATTGGCGGGACAACGCAGCCGTACTGCTCGTCATCATTCAATCCGCTACGCACTGCGATGGTGGCCTGTTTACGCGTCATGGTGAGGCTTCCTGGCGAATGAGGTGAAAAGTCAGGCACCAGAGTAAACATTGAAAGTATGGACGTCAATACATCTGGACATCTAAACTTCTTTGCGTATAGATTGAGCAATGCGCAAATAGCCGTTAAAATTATATGCTTTAGGACACGCTACAGCGGCAATATCCGTGCCTCGGTATCGTCTCTACGGTAAACTACGCAAGATTACGGTTCAAAACTGATGGTTACGGGTTTTGCACCTTTAGATTAATGACTGAGAGGATTAAAGGTATCTCATGGCTGAATGGAGCGGCGAATATATCAGCCCATACGCTGAGCACGGTAAGAAGAGTGAGCAAGTCAAGAAAATCACGGTGTCCATTCCTCTGAAGGTGTTGAAGATCCTCACCGATGAACGTACGCGTCGTCAGGTGAACAACCTGCGTCACGCCACTAACAGCGAACTGCTGTGCGAAGCGTTCCTGCATGCGTTTACCGGCCAACCGTTGCCGAACGATGACGATCTGCGTAAAGAACGCAGTGACGAAATCCCGGAAGAGGCGAAGGTGATCATGCGTGAACTGGGTATCGACCCGGAGACCTGGGAATACTAACAGCGATGCGGTCCCGCTGAGGGTGCTCAGCGGGATGGTTTCTCAGAAGTTGTAACCTAAGCCGACACGCAGACGCGTTTGTCGGTCGTCAGTGGTAGCAGTGTTATAGCCGGAAGAGACATTACCCACCTCCACGAATGGCACCCACGAATCGATGTTATACGCCACGCGGAAGTTATATTCGTAATCCTCTTTTTTGTTGTTATACAGATCTTCGTTGTCGGCGAATTTATAAATTCCGTTCAGCTCAAACATCCAGTTATCAATATTATATCCCAGCCACATTTCCGGGCGATATACCAGTCTGTCATCTTTACCGTCTGCATTACGGCGGGTATATTCGGTACGATAACGGAACGCCGTCCACCAGCTTTCATTAATATTATACTGTACGCGTAAATAGGGTTTATAAATAGCCATGTCGTCACCCATTTCAACCGCGATACCCGGCTGCCAGATAAATCCCTGCCAGGTAAACTGGTAGCTGGCAGTATATTCGTTGCTGTTACTTTCCATATTATTGAGCGCATCATTAGATTGCTTTTCGTCTGAGCGTGAGACGGCCTCTACGGCCACACCAAAGCCCGTCCCGAAACGGTGTGACATGTACACACGGTCATAGTTACGTCTATCGTCGTAATACTCGTGTCGGTAATCAACATATCCCGCCTGCGCCGCGCACGATAGTAATGGAAGCACGAATAAAAGTTGCTTCAGTTTCATCCTTTTTCCCTCAAAGTAAATACACCCTGAAAGCCATCGCTGTTGAAATGGCAAATAAGAATTTATGTCGAGCGCAGTGTAATTTTACACCCAGAGGGAAACCTTTTATTTATTGCCATATCCGGCAATAAAATGGCAAACAGGCCAAGAATACAGAGATAAAGCTCACTATCCGTATAAATAGGAATATATTAAGACACGGTGATTATTTTTCGGAAAAATTAAAATATATATTTGAAGAGAAAATATAAATACAGAATTAATTCAGGAGAGATATTACAGGCACAAAAAAACCGCCCGGAGGCGGTTTCTTCTGGATGCTTATTTAGCGCCCGGGATGCTGAAACGCTTGTTGAAGCGGTCAACACGGCCACCGGTTGCAACATCACGCTGCTTACCAGTGTAGAACGGGTGGCATTTGCCGCACACGTCCAGGTTCAGATCGTGACCCACGGTAGAGCGGATCTGGATAGAGTTACCGCAAGAGCAGTTTGCAGTAATCATTTCGTATTTCGGGTGAATATCTTTTTTCATGGGAGAACCTCAGTTAAGGCCGCGTCGCTCTTCCAGCCCTAACGCCAGACACCACGCGATGTTGAATGTAAGTTCTTTGGCGTAAAATACACCAAAGGCGGCGAATCATACAGAATTTGACCAACGTATGCAAACTGATCCGCACGCCGCTTTCACTAATGTGTATACTAACGCGCCACTTTTCAAGTCAGGAAGATTCGATGCCCGTCGCTCACGTTGCCCTGCCCGTTCCGCTTCCCCGCACCTTTGACTACCTGCTGCCCGACAGCATGAGCGCCAAAGCGGGCTGTCGCGTGACCGTGCCGTTTGGCAAACAGCAGCGCGTGGGGATCGTGGTGTCCGTCAGTAATAAAAGCGAACTGCCGCTAAACGAGCTGAAATCGGTTGTTGAGGTGCTGGACAGCGAGCCGGTTTACTCCACCAGCACCTGGCGACTGCTGCTGTGGGCGGCAGATTATTATCATCATCCGATTGGCGACGTCCTGTTCCATGCCCTGCCCATTATGCTGCGCCAGGGTAAGAGCGCCAGCCACGCGCCAATGTGGTACTGGTTTGCCACCGAGCAGGGCCAGGCGGTGGACATTAACAGCCTGAAGCGCTCGCAAAAACAGCAGCAGGCGTTGGCCGCGCTGCGCCAGGGAAAAATCTGGCGCCATCAGGTCGACGAGCTTGAGGTAAGCGAAACCGCGTTGCAGGCATTAAGGAAGAAAGGGCTGAGCGAGCTGGCCAGTGAAGCACCTGCCCTTCACGACTGGCGCGACGGCTTTTCCGTCTCGGGCGATCGTCTGCGTCTGAATACCGAGCAGGCCACCGCCGTAGGCGCGATTCACAGCGCTGCCGATCGTTTTTCCGCCTGGCTGCTGGCGGGCGTCACCGGCTCCGGTAAAACCGAAGTGTATCTGAGCGTGCTGGAAAACGTGCTCGCGCAGGGCAAACAGGCGCTGGTGATGGTGCCGGAAATCGGCCTGACGCCGCAAACCATCGCGCGTTTCCGTGAACGTTTTAATGCGCCCGTTGAGGTTCTGCACTCCGGCCTGAACGACAGCGAGCGCCTCAGCGCCTGGCTGAAAGCGAAAAACGGCGAAGCGGCGATTGTGATCGGCACCCGTTCATCGCTGTTTACGCCGTTTAAAAATCTCGGCGTTATCGTGATCGATGAAGAGCATGACAGCTCCTATAAACAGCAGGAAGGCTGGCGCTATCACGCCCGCGACTTAGCCGTGTACCGCGCCCACAGCGAGCAAATCCCCATTATTCTCGGGTCTGCCACCCCCGCGCTTGAAACGCTGCACAACGTTCGCCAGCGTAAATACCACATGCTGCGCCTGACGCGCCGCGCGGGAAATGCCCGCCCGGCCATTCAGCATGTGCTGGATCTGAAAGGTCAGCAGGTGCAGGCCGGGTTAGCGCCTGCGCTGATTAGCCGCATGCGTCAGCATTTGCAGGCGGGCAACCAGGTGATCCTGTTCCTGAACCGCCGCGGCTTTGCGCCTGCGCTGCTGTGCCACGACTGCGGCTGGATCGCGGAGTGCCCGCGCTGCGATCACTACTACACCTTCCACCAGGCTCAGCGCCATTTGCGCTGCCACCACTGCGACAGCCAGCGTCCGGTCCCCCGTCAGTGCCCGTCCTGCGGCTCAACGCACATCGTGCCGGTCGGTCTGGGAACGGAACAGCTTGAACAGGCGCTCGCGCCCTTCTTCCCGGATGTGCCCATCTCCCGTATCGACAGGGATACCACCAGCCGTAAAGGGGCGCTTGAGCAGCAACTGGCGGAAGTACATCGTGGCGGCGCGCGTATCCTGATTGGTACTCAGATGCTGGCGAAAGGGCACCACTTCCCGGACGTGACGCTGGTCGCCCTGCTGGACGTCGACGGCGCGCTGTTCTCCGCGGATTTTCGCTCCGCCGAGCGTTTCGCCCAGCTTTATACCCAGGTTGCCGGTCGCGCTGGTCGAGCGGGTAAGCAGGGCGAGGTGGTGCTGCAAACGCACCACCCTGAACATCCGCTGCTGCAAACCCTGCTGCACAAAGGCTATGACGCCTTCGCGGACCAGGCGCTGGCCGAACGTCAGACGATGCAGCTTCCCCCGTGGACCAGCCACGTTATCATCCGTGCGGAAGACCATAATAACCAGCAGGCGCCGCTGTTCCTGCAACAGCTGAGAAACCTCCTGCAAGCCAGCCCGCTGGTGGATAATCAGCTGTGGATTTTAGGCCCGGTACCCGCGCTCGCCCCGAAACGCGGCGGCCGTTTCCGCTGGCAACTCTTACTTCAGCACCCCTCGCGTATCCGTTTACAGCAGATCGTCAGCGGCACGCTGGCGCTGATCAATACCCTGCCGGAAGCGCGAAAAGTGAAGTGGGTTCTGGACGTCGATCCGATTGAAGGCTGAAGACGGATCGAAAAATTTAATGCGCCTCACACTTTTTATGAAAATTCTGTAACCGATTCCATTAACTATCTGTAAAAATGGTGCGGTCCGCAGTTCGGTGTTCAGGCGAGGAGAAGACGTTGAAGTCCAGGAAAGAGGTTGCCTCGGCGACCATGAAAGACGTTGCCGAGAAAGCACAAGTCTCAACAGCAACCGTGTCCCGCGCATTGATGAACCCTGACAAAGTCTCCCAGGCGACCCGAAACCGGGTTGAAAAGGCGGCGCTTGAGGTCGGTTATTTTCCGCAAGCCATGGGGCGTAACGTAAAACGCAACGAATCCCGCACCATCCTGGTGATCGTGCCCGACATCTGCGATCCCTTCTTCAGCGAAATCATCCGCGGCATTGAAGTCACGGCCGCCGCCCAGGGCTATCTGGTGCTGATTGGCGATTGTGCCCACCAGAACCAGCAGGAAAAAACGTTCATCGACCTGATCATCACCAAGCAGATTGATGGCATGCTGCTGCTTGGCTCACGCCTGCCGTTTGATGCCAGCATTGAAGAACAGCGCAATTTACCGCCGATGGTCATGGCGAACGAATTCGCGCCGGAGCTGGAGCTGCCAACCGTTCATATCGATAACCTCACCGCCGCGTTCAACGCCGTGAACTATCTTCAGGAACTGGGGCATAAGCGCATCGGTTGTATCGCCGGACCAGAAGAGATGCCGCTGTGTCATTACCGCTTGCAGGGCTACGTTCAGGCGCTGCGCCGTACCGGGGCTATCGTCGATCCGCACTACATTGCGCGCGGTGATTTCACCTTTGAAGCGGGCGGGCAGGCGCTGGAAAAATTGCTGGCCTTGCCAGAACCGCCTACCGCGGTCTTCTGCCACAGCGACGTGATGGCGCTAGGGGCGTTATCCTACGCCAAACGTCACGGCCTGCGTGTGCCGCAGGACCTGTCGATAATCGGTTTTGATAATATTTCGCTTTCGGAGTTTTGCGATCCGCCGCTTTCGACCGTTGCACAGCCGCGGTATGACATTGGCCGGGAAGCGATGCTGCTTTTGCTGGATCAGCTGCACGGTCAAACAGTTAGCAGTGGGTCACGGCTACTGGATTGTGAGCTAATTGTGCGCGGCTCTACCCAGGCATTAACTTAAAGTAAATACCTTTCGACACCCTTATCTGGTCAAAGCCCCGTCGCTTAAGTAACATGGCGGGCTGACGAACGAATAAATACAGCGAAACGATAGTGGCACAACGAGATTATGTACGTCGCGGCCAGCCGGCACCTTCGCGACGCAAAAAGAGTAGTTCAAAAAGCAAGCAACGTAGCCTGTCTGCTGTCTCCCCAGCCATGGTCGCCATTGCTGCGGCCGTGCTGGTGGCCTTTATTGGCGGCCTCTACTTCATTACGCATCATAAAAAAGAAGAGTCTGAAGCCCTTCAGGGTAACAAGGTCGTCGGCAACGGCCTTCCTCCTAAGCCTGAAGAGCGCTGGCGCTACATTAAAGAGCTGGAAAGCCGCCAGCCTGGCGTACGTGCGCCTACCGAGCCTTCTGCCGGGGGTGAAGTGAAGAATGCCGATCAGCTGACGGACGAACAGCGTCAATTGCTCGCTCAGATGCAGGCGGACATGCGCCAGCAGCCTACGCAGTTGAACGAAGTGCCGTGGAACGAACAAACCCCGGCGCAGCGTCAGCAAACATTGCAGCGCCAGCGTCAGGCTCAGCAGCAAACGCAACAGCAGCAGTGGACGCAGACGCAGCCGGTACAGCAGCCGCGTTCACAACCGCAGCAGCAGACGCGTACCGTACAAACTCAGCCTGTCCAGCAGCAACCGAAGGCGCAGCCGCAGAAGCAAACGGCACAGCCGTATCAGGATCTGTTGCAGACGCCTGCGCATACCACTGCGCAACAGCCAAAAACGCAGCAGGCTGCGCCGGTCACCAAAGAGACCGAGGTGCCGAAGCAGACGGCTGAGAAAAAAGATGAACGCCGCTGGATGGTTCAGTGCGGTTCGTTTAAAGGCGCCGAACAGGCAGAAACGGTGCGTGCTCAGCTGGCATTTGAAGGATTTGACTCACGCATTACCACCAATAACGGCTGGAATCGCGTAGTGATTGGACCGGTCAAAGGCAAAGAAAACGCAGACGGCACCATTTCCCGTTTGAAAGTGGCTGGCCACACAAACTGCATTCGACTCGCCTCCGGGGGTTGAAACCCCCAAAATCCCCCCCATCTATCATTTAATTCAGCCCTGAGCACAGGCTCAGGGCTTCTGTTTCCCGAATCTGTAACCAGGGGGTCTGCTCGTGACAACAATAGTAAGTGTACGCCGTAACGGCCAGGTGGTAATTGCCGGTGATGGCCAGGCCACGCTGGGTAATACCGTCATGAAAGGCAACGTGAAGAAAGTACGTCGTCTTTATAACGACAAAGTGATCGCCGGTTTCGCAGGCGGCACGGCTGATGCCTTCACGCTGTTTGAACTGTTTGAACGCAAACTGGAAATGCATCAGGGTCATCTGGTGAAAGCCGCCGTTGAGCTGGCAAAAGACTGGCGTACCGACCGCATGCTACGCAAGCTCGAAGCGCTGCTGGCCGTGGCTGACGAAAACGCCTCGCTGATCATCACCGGTAACGGCGACGTAGTTCAGCCTGAAAACGACCTGATTGCCATCGGCTCTGGCGGCCCGTACGCCCAGGCCGCAGCCCGTGCGCTGTTGGAAAATACCGACATGAACGCGCGCGATATCGCGGTGAAAGCGTTGGATATTGCAGGTGATATCTGCATCTATACCAACCACAATCACACCATCGAAGAATTACCGTCTAAAGCGTAAGGATCGCCCATGTCTGAAATGACCCCACGCGAAATTGTCAGCGAACTGAACAAACACATTATCGGCCAGGACAATGCCAAGCGCTCCGTGGCTATCGCACTGCGTAACCGCTGGCGTCGCATGCAGCTCGACGAAGAGCTTCGCCACGAAGTGACGCCAAAAAATATTCTGATGATCGGCCCGACCGGTGTGGGTAAAACCGAAATCGCCCGTCGTCTGGCCAAACTGGCTAACGCGCCGTTCATCAAAGTTGAAGCCACTAAGTTCACCGAAGTGGGCTATGTGGGTAAAGAAGTGGACTCCATCATCCGCGATCTGACCGATTCGGCGATTAAGATGGTGCGCGTCCAGGCGATTGAGAAAAACCGCTATCGCGCCGAAGAGATGGCCGAAGAGCGTATTCTCGACGTGCTGATCCCACCGGCAAAAAACAACTGGGGACAGGCTGAACAGCAGTCTGAACCTTCTGCTGCGCGTCAGGCATTCCGCAAAAAACTGCGCGAAGGCGAGCTGGACGATAAAGAGATTGAGATCGATCTCGCTGCCGCGCCAATGGGCGTGGAAATTATGGCGCCTCCGGGCATGGAAGAGATGACCAGCCAGTTGCAGTCCATGTTCCAGAACCTGGGCGGGCAGAAGCAGAAAGCGCGTAAGCTGAAAATCAAAGACGCGATGAAGCTGCTGATTGAAGAAGAAGCCGCGAAGCTGGTTAACCCGGAGGAGCTGAAACAGGACGCTATCGACGCGGTTGAGCAGCACGGTATCGTGTTTATCGACGAAATCGACAAAATCTGTAAGCGCGGCAACGCGTCCGGCCCGGATGTCTCCCGCGAAGGCGTTCAGCGCGACCTGCTGCCGCTGGTGGAAGGATGCACCGTCTCCACCAAGCACGGCATGGTTAAAACTGACCACATTCTGTTTATCGCCTCCGGTGCGTTCCAGATTGCCAGCCCGTCTGACCTGATCCCGGAACTCCAGGGTCGTCTGCCAATCCGCGTTGAGTTGCAGGCGCTGACCACCGAAGATTTCGAACGTATCCTGACTGAGCCAAACGCTTCTGTGACCGTACAGTACAAAGCGCTGATGGCGACCGAAGGCGTGAACATTGAATTTACCGATGACGGTATCAAGCGCATCGCCCAGGCCGCGTGGCAGGTCAACGAAACCACCGAGAACATCGGTGCGCGTCGTCTGCACACCGTGCTGGAACGCCTGATGGAAGACATCTCTTATGATGCGAGCGACCTTAACGGTCAAAGCATTACCATTGACGCAGACTATGTGGGCAAACACCTGGATGCGTTAGTGGCAGATGAAGATCTGAGCCGTTTTATTCTATAATCGCGTTCAATGCATTTTCATCACTGTTGATGGGGGCTATGGCCCCCATTTTTATTGGCTAAATAACTATGACTGATATCAGCCGTACACAGGCGTGGCTCGAAAGTCTGCGCCCTAAAACGCTTCCTCTGGCTTTTGCCGCCATTATTGTCGGTACCACGCTTGCCTGGTGGCAGGGTCATTTCGATCCGCTGGTAGCAGGCCTGGCGCTTGTCACCGCCGGGCTGCTGCAAATCCTCTCTAATCTCGCCAATGATTACGGCGATGCGGTAAAGGGCAGCGACAAGCCTGACCGTATCGGGCCGCTGCGCGGGATGCAAAAAGGGGTGATTACCCAGGCACAGATGAAACGGGCGCTGATTATCACCGTGGTATTGATTTGCCTGTCCGGGCTGGCGCTGGTGACGGTCGCGTCGAAAACCACCAGTGATTTCATTGGCTTCCTGGTGCTAGGCTTGCTTGCCATTATTGCAGCCATTACCTATACCGTCGGGACGCGTCCTTACGGGTATATTGGCCTGGGCGACATCTCCGTGCTGGTGTTCTTCGGCTGGCTGAGCGTGATGGGAAGCTGGTACTTGCAGGCGCATACGGTGATACCTGCCCTGTTCCTGCCGGCGACCGCCTGCGGTCTGCTGGCGACGGCGGTGCTGAATATCAATAACCTGCGCGACATCGACAGCGACCGCGAGAACGGTAAAAACACGCTGGCCGTGCGTCTGGGTCCGGTGAATGCACGCCGCTATCACGCCTTCCTGCTCATCGGCGCGCTGGTCTGCCTGGCACTGTTCAATCTGATCTCTCTGCACAGCCTGTGGGGCTGGCTGTTTGTGCTCGCCGCACCGCTGCTGATTAAGCAGGCCCGCTATGTCATGCGTGAACGCAGCCCGGCCGCCATGCCACCGATGCTGGAACGTACGGTAAAAGGCGCGTTACTGACTAACCTGCTGTTCGTCATCGGGATTGTCTTAAGCCAGACGCTGAGTTAGCTGACAAATATCAATTAACAATTGATGATTTTGCCAACAACGCATTTCGCACGATATACTGAACACATTCGCAGCAACAGAGCGTTAAACCTATGAAATACGATACCTCCGAGCTTTGTGACATCTACCAGGAAGATGTCAACGTCGTTGAACCCCTGTTCTCCAACTTTGGTGGACGGTCGTCGTTTGGCGGACAAATCATCACGGTGAAATGTTTCGAGGACAACGGGTTGCTGTACGATCTGCTCGAAGAGAACGGTCGTGGCCGCGTTCTGCTGGTGGATGGTGGCGGTTCAGTGCGCCGTGCACTGATCGATGCGGACCTCGCCCGCCTTGCGGTGCAAAACGAGTGGGAAGGGATTGTGGTCTACGGCTCCGTGCGCCAGGTGGACGATCTGGAAGATCTGGATATCGGTATTCAGGCCATTGCCGCCATTCCGGTTGGCGCAGCGGGTGAAGGCATCGGCGAAAGCGACGTGCGCGTTAACTTCGGCGGCGTGACCTTCTTCTCGGGTGACCACCTTTATGCTGACAATACCGGCATTATCCTTTCTGAGGATGCGCTGGATATTGAGTAGTTAATCGGTAAGCGAGATGCATAAAAAAGCCGGGTGGCGGCTACGCCTTACCCGGCCTGTTCAATTCATTCCCAAGGAAATCAGACTTCTTCCATACGTCCCAGCAGCGCCTGCAAGCGTTCCTGCCAGCCGTTCTGCTGTTCGCGCAGCTGGTTGTTTTCGCGCTCCAGTTCTTCGCGGCTGTGCTGAGCATTCTGAACTTCCTGAGACAGGGAGTTGTTCTTCTCTTTCAGCTCTTCAATTTCCATTTGCAGCAGCGTGATGGTGTCAATCGCCTGCTGTACTTTCGATTCCAGTTTCTCAAACACTTCTAAAGACATGATCCTACCTCTCCTGAATTGCAAGGCGACGCTTTAACGTAAACGCGCACAACATATGTTCCGATTGTATGGAGCGCCGTCGCCCCTGTCCAGCGGCATGCCACGCAGATCGCGGTTTGCAACACTTTTCGGCCTCGTCCTGGTGCGTTCGCCGCATATACCCCTAAGTTGTTAACCCATAAGTTAAAGAAATGATTCAACCCACAATCATTACCTGATGCAAAAACGCGCTTTATGGCGCGAAAACGCTCATTTTATTGACACAGACCACACATTTCGATTTCGATATTTCTCGTTTGTGCTCGTTAACGATAAATTAACACTATGTCTACAGGGCATCGTGACTGTCACGGGCGGTCACGCAAACAATAAACATTACTCTTTTGCAGGATTCCGATTATGAGTCAGACATCAACCTTAAAAGGCCAGTGCATTGCCGAGTTCCTGGGTACCGGGTTGTTGATATTCTTCGGAGTAGGCTGTGTCGCTGCACTGAAAGTGGCGGGTGCCAGTTTTGGTCAGTGGGAAATCAGTATTATCTGGGGTCTGGGCGTGGCGATGGCCATCTACCTGACCGCAGGGGTTTCCGGCGCACATCTTAACCCGGCGGTGACCATCGCGTTGTGGCTATTCGCGTGCTTTGACGGACGCAAAGTTGTTCCTTTCATCATTTCGCAATTTGCCGGCGCCTTTTGCGCAGCGGCGTTAGTTTACGGGCTTTATTACAATCTTTTCATCGACTTCGAACAGACGCATCATATGGTGCGTGGCAGTGTCGAAAGTCTGGATCTGGCAGGCATTTTCTCAACGTATCCGAATCCGCATATCAATTTTGTGCAGGCGTTCGCAGTTGAAATGGTGATTACCGCTATTCTGATGGGCGTCATTATGGCGCTGGGCGACGACGGAAACGGCATTCCGCGCGGCCCGCTGGCACCACTTCTGATTGGCCTTCTGATTGCGGTGATTGGCGCATCCATGGGTCCGCTGACCGGTTTTGCGATGAATCCGGCGCGTGACCTGGGTCCAAAAACCTTCGCCTTCTTTGCGGGATGGGGCGATGTCGCCTTCACGGGCGGCAAAGACATTCCTTACTTCCTGGTTCCGCTGTTCGGGCCAATTGTAGGGGCGGCGCTGGGCGCATTCGGCTATCGCAAATTAATTGGTCGCCACTTACCGTGCGACACCTGTGTGGAAGAGGAAAAAGAGACAACTTCCACCACACAACAAAAAGCTTCGCTGTAATCTGACTACGGGACACATACCATGACCGAAAAAAAATATATCGTTGCGCTCGACCAGGGCACTACCAGCTCCCGCGCTGTCGTAATGGATCATGACGCGAACATTGTCAGCGTGTCTCAACGCGAATTTGAGCAAATTTATCCGCGTCCAGGTTGGGTTGAACACGACCCGATGGAGATCTGGGCGTCACAAAGCTCCACGCTGGTGGAAGTGCTGGCGAAAGCCGACATCAGTTCTGACCAGATTGCCGCTATCGGTATCACCAACCAGCGTGAAACGACTGTGGTCTGGGAGCGCGAAACCGGTAAGCCCATCTACAACGCCATCGTCTGGCAGTGCCGCCGTACGTCAGAGATCTGCGAACAGCTGAAGCGCGACGGGATGGAAGAGTACGTGCGCAGCGCCACCGGCCTGGTGGTTGACCCCTATTTC
Source organism: Enterobacter sp. MGH119 (assembly GCF_001037675.1). Lineage (NCBI taxonomy): Bacteria > Pseudomonadati > Pseudomonadota > Gammaproteobacteria > Enterobacterales > Enterobacteriaceae > Enterobacter > Enterobacter sp. MGH119. Next base: position 46,981 of record NZ_KQ089934.1, read on the forward strand.
TCCGGCACCAAAGTGAAGTGGATCCTCGACCACGTGGAAGGTTCACGCGAGCGCGCACGTCGTGGCGAGCTGCTCTTCGGTACCGTCGATACCTGGCTTATCTGGAAGATGACTCAGGGACGCGTTCACGTCACCGACTACACCAACGCCTCGCGCACCATGCTGTTCAACATCAACACTCTGGAGTGGGATGACAAGATGCTGGACGCGCTGGACATTCCGCGAGCGATGCTGCCAGACGTGCGTAAATCTTCAGAAGTGTACGGCCAGACCAACATTGGCGGTAAAGGCGGCACGCGTATTCCTATCGCCGGTATCGCCGGTGACCAGCAGGCAGCCCTGTTCGGCCAGCTGTGCGTAAAAGAAGGGATGGCGAAGAACACCTACGGCACCGGCTGCTTTATGCTGATGAACACGGGCGAGAAAGCGGTGAAATCAGAAAACGGTCTGCTGACCACCATCGCCTGCGGCCCGCGCGGCGAAGTGAACTATGCTCTGGAAGGCGCGGTATTCATGGCGGGTGCCTCCATTCAGTGGCTGCGCGACGAGATGAAGCTGATTAGCGACGCGTTTGACTCCGAATACTTCGCGACCAAAGTGAAAGACACCAACGGCGTGTACGTGGTGCCAGCGTTCACCGGTCTGGGCGCACCGTACTGGGATCCGTACGCCCGCGGCGCGATTTTCGGCCTGACGCGCGGCGTGAACTCAAACCACATCATTCGCGCGACGCTGGAATCCATCGCCTACCAGACGCGCGACGTGCTGGAAGCGATGCAGGCTGACTCTGGCATTCGTCTGCACGCCCTGCGCGTGGACGGCGGTGCAGTAGCCAACAACTTTCTGATGCAGTTCCAGTCCGACATTCTGGGCACTCGCGTTGAACGTCCTGAGGTGCGAGAAGTGACGGCGCTGGGCGCGGCGTATCTGGCAGGTCTGGCGGTTGGCTTCTGGCAAAACCTCGACGAGCTTCAGGAAAAAGCGGTTATCGAACGCGAATTCCGTCCTGGCATCGAAACCACCGAGCGCAACTACCGCTACAGCGGCTGGAAGAAAGCGGTGAAACGTGCCCTGGCGTGGGAAGAGCACGACGAGTAAGCCTATATTCCCTCTCCCCTGGGGAGAGGGTTAGGGTGAGGGGCTCCAACCGCACCGGTCCCCTCGACCCTCCCCACTCTGTGATAAACTTCGTGCAATTCCTTTTGATTGTACGAGTACCTCATGAAACGTGAACTTGCTATCGAGTTTTCCCGCGTCACCGAAGCTGCCGCCCTCGCAGGCTACAAGTGGCTGGGCCGTGGCGACAAAAATACCGCAGACGGCGCAGCCGTCCACGCCATGCGCATTGTGCTTAACCAGGTCAACATCGACGGCACTATCGTCATCGGTGAAGGCGAGATCGACGAAGCGCCGATGCTCTACATCGGTGAAAAGGTCGGGACCGGCAAAGGCGATGCGGTGGATATCGCGGTCGACCCGATCGAAGGCACGCGCATGACGGCGATGGGCCAGGCCAACGCGCTGGCGGTACTGGCGGTGGGCGATAAGGGCTGCTTCCTCAACGCGCCCGATATGTACATGGAAAAGCTGATCGTCGGTCCTGGCGCTAAAGGCGCTATCGACCTTAGTCTGCCGCTGGACGCCAACCTGCGCAATATCGCTGCGGCGCTGGGTAAAGCGCTCAGCGAACTCACCGTGACCATTCTGGCGAAACCGCGCCACGACGCCACCATCGCGTACCTGCAAACGCTTGGCGTGCGCGTATTTGCTATTCCGGATGGCGACGTTGCCGCCTCTATTCTTACCTGCATGCCTGACAGCGAAGTCGACGTGCTTTACGGCATCGGCGGCGCGCCGGAGGGTGTGGTCTCTGCGGCAGTGATCCGCGCGCTGGACGGCGATATGCAGGCGCGTCTGCTGCCACGCCATGAGGTCAAAGGCGACAGCGACGAGAACCTTCGCATTGGTGCAGACGAACTGGCGCGCTGCGCGGCGATGGGCATCGAGGCCAATAAAGTGCTCGCGCTGAACGAGATGGCCCGCAGCGATAACGTGGTCTTCTCCGCAACCGGCATCACCAAAGGCGATCTGCTGGACGGCATCACCCGCAAGGGCAACATGGCCACCACTGAAACCCTGCTGATCCGCGGTAAATCCCGCACCATTCGCCGCATTAAGTCCATTCATTATCTCGATCGTAAAGATCCGGACGTACAGACGCACATTCTGTAAAACCGTTTGATCGATAGAGCTTTCCGGCCCGAATGGGCTGGAAATGTTTCCCACAAGTACGGAAGATAGAAGAGAGAAACAGCACAGGAGAAGATCATGGCGGACTGGGTAACAGGTAAAGTCACAAAGGTACAGTTCTGGACCGATGCGCTATTTAGCCTCACGCTGCACGCTCCCGTTCATCCGTTTACTGCCGGGCAGTTTGCCAAACTCGGGCTGGATATCGACGGTGAACGCGTACAGCGCGCCTACTCTTACGTTAATGCGCCTGATAACCCGGACCTTGAGTTCTATCTGGTCACCGTCCCGGACGGTAAGCTCAGCCCACGCCTCGCCGCGCTGAAGCCGGGCGATGAAGTGCAGATTGTCTCCGACGCGGCGGGGTTCTTCGTGCTGGATGAAATCCCCGACTGTGACACGCTCTGGATGCTGGCGACCGGCACGGCCATCGGCCCGTATCTTTCCATTCTGCAATACGGCAAAGATCTGGAGCGCTTTAAAAATATCGTGCTGGTTCACGCCGCGCGCTACGCCGCAGACCTGAGCTATTTGCCGCAGATGCAGGCGCTGGAACAGCGATATGGCGGAAAGTTAAAAATTCAGACGGTGGTCAGCCGCGAAACCGCAGCTGGCTCGTTAACCGGTCGCGTTCCGGCGTTGATTGAAAGCGGCGCGCTGGAAGAGGCGGTGGGTTTACCGATGAATACCGAAACCAGCCACGTGATGCTGTGCGGCAACCCGCAGATGGTGCGCGATACGCAGCAGTTGCTGAAGGATACCCGGCAGATGACGAAGCACCTTCGCCGTCGGCCGGGCCACATGACCGCCGAACACTACTGGTGATCAGCGGTACTTCACCTCAAGGGTATCTTTTCCATATTTGTTCTCGCTCTGGGTGCCGATAAACGCGCCCAGTTCGACAACCATCATTACAAAGATAACCGTCGGCAGCAGTCTGCCCACCACCCATGGGAGGATTGAGGGCAGCAATGACCAGTTCCCCGCCACCAGCATCCACGCCAGGATAATCAGGAAAGCCCATGCGCCGGAGCGGCCACGATCGTGCAGACGTTTCACCACCACGGCGGCGGTTGGCCACAGTAAACAGACCAGCGCAAATGCCGCGGTTTGCGTGCTCAGCCATGCGTTGTAGGCAACAAAAAACAGAAGCAGCATGGCGACAACCCACGTTGCAATCCAGATCCAGAAGTCACGGCGCCCAATACGCCCTTTGAATGAAAACAGCCACTGCTGTATGGTCATGTAAGGTTCCTTATTATTGTTTAGCCCGCATTTTACCCTGGAGTTGTGACCTTTTGACAAGCCGACCAGATATCGTTTTAATCATGGGCAATGACGGCCAGGGGCAATGTTGATGAAAAGTTCGGCACACTCTCTTTATTTGTGTTTAGCGATGCTGAGCGCCAGTTTTTCCCTGTACGCCACGGAAACGGCTTCCCCGGTCACCGCCCCCTATCTTCTGGCGGGCGCTCCCTCTTTCGATCAATCTATCAGCCAGTTCCGCGAAGCCTTCAACAAAGAAAATCCCTCACTTCCGTTGGGAGAGTTCCGAGCGATTGACAGCGCCCGCGATACGCCGACCCTGACCCGCGCGGCCAGCAAAATTAACGAGAATCTGTATGCCTCTACCGCCCTTGAGCGCGGAACGTTAAAAATCAAAAGCATGCAGATCACCTGGCTGCCGATTCAGGGCCCAGAGCAGAAAGCGGCGAAAGCGAAAGCGCTGGAGTACATGAGCGCTATTCTGCGCGCCTTTACCCCCACCTTCACGAAAGCACAAAGCCAGCAAAAGCTGCAAAAACTTCTTACCGCGGGGAAAAACAAACGCTATTACGCCGATACGGAAGGTGCCGTTCGCTATGTCGTCGCAGATAACGGCGAAAAGGGGCTGACCTTCGCGGTTGAACCGATTAAGCTGGCACTATCAGACGCACTCGAGGGGGCGAATTAATGACAAAAAGCAAAGCCTTTCGAGGGAAAATCTCTATACTGATTCACAGACCATGCTGCCCTTAAGGGTGGCCATATTCCTTAATTCGCTTATTGAGCGTGGAGAATTGAAATGCGACATCCTTTAGTGATGGGTAACTGGAAACTGAACGGCAGCCGCCACATGGTAAACGAACTGGTTGCTAACCTGCGTAAAGAGCTGGCTGGCGTGACCGGCTGCGCGGTTGCTATCGCTCCGCCGGATATGTACCTGGATCTGGCTAAACGTGCCGCTGACGGCAGCCACATCATTCTGGGCGCGCAGAACGTTGACGTTAACCTGTCTGGCGCGTTTACCGGTGAAACCTCCGCTGAAATGCTGAAAGACATCGGCGCGAAATACATCATCATCGGCCACTCTGAGCGTCGCACCTACCACAAAGAATCTGACGAGTTCATCGCGAAGAAATTCGCTGTGCTGAAAGAGCAGGGTCTGATCCCGGTTCTGTGCATCGGTGAAACCGAAGCAGAAAACGAAGCGGGTAAAACCGAAGAAGTGTGCGCACGTCAGATCGACGCTGTGCTGAAAACCCAGGGCGCGGCAGCGTTCGAAGGCGCGGTTATCGCTTACGAGCCAGTCTGGGCGATCGGTACCGGCAAATCTGCAACTCCAGCGCAGGCACAGGCGGTGCACAAGTTCATTCGTGACCACATTGCAAAAGCAGACGCGAAAGTGGCTGAGCAGGTCATCATCCAGTACGGCGGTTCCGTTAACGCATCAAACGCAGCTGAGCTGTTCACCCAGCCAGACATCGATGGCGCGCTGGTTGGCGGCGCATCCCTGAAAGCAGACGCTTTCGCGGTGATCGTTAAAGCGGCAGAAGCGGCTAAGCAGGCGTAATTGCCTTTGTGGCGGGTGGCGCTTCGCTAACCCGCCCTACAAAACCACTACAAACGTCCTAATACGCTAAACCACAAATAATCCAGCGGCAGCAGCACCAGATACGTCGCAATCGCCAGCGCCAGGCAGAGCAGCATCCCCGCCTTCGCAGGCACTTTCCCTAAGCCCATCGCCACCACAATTGGCGACGCCTGATACGGCAGCAGCGGTGTGGAATACCCCAGCACCTGGATCATGATCACCGACAGCAGCGGGAAGCCGGTCGCGTCCGAGAAGCTCTGCGCCAGCGTGGTGTACAGCGCCGGAACGCCATTGGCGGTCATAATGAAGTTGAGCGCCGTGGTGATCCCCGTCAGCGCCAGGAAGCTGGTAAACGGACGGTCTGCATCCAGCGGCATGATATGGAGCAACCCTTCACCTACGGTCGAACCGATACCGGTCTGCGTTACCGTAATGGCCAGCCCGAGTATACCCGCGACGTAAATACAGGTACGCATATTCACCCCCGCCGAGAACTCCTCCCCGGTGATAAAACCTATACGCGGCAGCATAACGACGACCGAGGCCGCCAGCCCTGTCCACGCTGGGCCCACGCCGTGCCAGCTCTCCGTCACCCACATCGTCAACACCACCGCCAGCAGCCAGGCGAGCCGTTTTTCGTCACGCCCCATCGGTTCCGATGGCGCGAGATCCTTCGCCGGTTTCGGGTTGCCGGGGAACAGCCAGCAGATCAGGCCAATCAGAATCAGGCCTTTAAGAATACCCAGCACCGGGGTGTGCAGCAGCAGATACGGAACATAGTTCAGGTGGATACCGTATGAGCCTTCCGCCGCGCCGCTCATCACCAGGTTGGGCACGTTGGCGGGCAAAATAGTGGCCGAGAGCTGGAAGGTGCCAAACCCGACCGCCAGCGCCAGGCCAAACCAGGCCCGCGAGCCATCAGGAATGCCGGCCCGCTTCGCCATCGCGGCGACAATCGGCATCAGCAGCGCAATACGTCCCATGTTCGACGGCATCACGAATGCCAGGGCATAGCTCAGTAGCACAACGCTTGCCACCATCAGCACCCAGGAGTCGGTAAGCTTTGCCGACAGCGCCCGGGCGGCCCTGTCCGCCAGGCCGGTTTTCCGAATCGCCACACCCAGCACAAAGCCGCTGAACACCAGCCAGAAGGCAGACGAGGCGAAGCCGCCGAAGATTACTTCCGGCGGGGCGATTCTGGCGGCCATCGCCGCCGTGAAAAACAGCAGCGCGGTGATAAATTCGGGCAACAGCGACGTCGCCCACAGCACGATGGTGACGCCGACGATCAGCGAGGGAAGCAGCAGAGGATGCGTTAACCAGAGCGACATACCTGTCTCCTGTAGAATTTTTCAGCAAGTCTACGGCGACAGGCAGGGCGAGTAAACGCTATTTATGGTGGGGTCACTTCAGGATATCGCATTGATGATCCTGCAATTCCTCAGCCGACGCGCGGTTAAAGGTAAGCAAATTACGCTCTGTCGCCAGCAATACAAACGAGCCGTCTGACTGCTGCGCCATCGCCAGCGCGAAGCGTCCCATATGGTCGCGCGCTTCTGGCAGCTCTTCCGCCAGCATCATAAACGGGCTGCGCTGCACCAGTTCGTTCTCCGTCACCCGACGGGCAAGATATTCATGCCCTTCCAGCCCGCCCGGAAGCGGTAACCACTGGGTGCTGATTTGCCCCTGCGACGCGTTCAGCTTCTCGCGCACGTCTGGGCGCAGACAGGAGATGTGGATATGAAAATGGTTTTGCGTGCGCCCGGTCGGGGAGTTGATGGTTAGCGAAACGGCGCTGTCAGGCACGTCGGCTCCTCGTTTCATGCTCATAAAATGACGAGACTGCCATGCCAGCCAGAAGAAATTCGGTGTCTGCGGCTCTGTCAGCAGCGGGCTTTCAGTGCCGTTGATACGGTACGTGGGCATCAGCAGGTATTGCAGCGATCCGTTGCGGTCTTTGAACACCACGTAGCCCGCATCTGGCTTCACCTGCGCGCACGGTGCCGGGTTACGGTTATGCAGCTGGTTGGGCACACACTGGTCGAGAACGATATGACGCAACGCATTCGGATTACCCGCTTTCATCCAGTACACGCCGCCTGCGGCAAGGGCGATAACGATCAGAATCAGTAAGATAATTTTTTTCACAACGCGTTCCCTGTTTTCAATAGAGGCAAAAGAGTAACGCAAAATGATGACCAAATAAAAAACCCGGCGGATTTCTCACACCGGGTTACCGTGTCGTTCTTTGTAAAACGCTTAGCGCTTGCTGATCTGGTCGAAGGTGCCGCCGTTAGAGAAGTGCTCTTTCTGCGCTTTGGTCCAGCCGCCAAAAACGTCATCGATAGTAAACAGCTTCAGTTTCGGGAAGGCGTTTTCGTATTTCTTCGCGACGGCCTCATCGCGTGGGCGGTAGAAGTTTTTCGCCGCAATTTCCTGCCCTTCCGGTGAGTAGAGGTACTTCAGGTAGGCTTCCGCCACCGCTTTGGTGCCCTTCTTATCAACAACCTTATCGACGACGGAGACGGTCGGCTCAGCGAGGATGGATTCGCTCGGGGTGACGATCTCGAACTTGTCTTTACCCAGCTCGTTGGTCGCCAGCAGGGCTTCGTTTTCCCAGGCGATCAGCACGTCGCCGATGCCGCGCTCGACGAAGGTGTTGGTTGCGCCGCGCGCGCCGGAGTCCAGCACTTCGACGTTTTTAAACAGTGCTTTGACGAAGTCCTGTGCTTTGGCCTGATCGCCGTTGTTGTGGTGCAGCGCGTAGCCCCAGGCCGCCAGGTAGTTCCAGCGTGCGCCGCCGGAACTTTTCGGGTTCGGGGTAATGACAGACACGCCAGGCTTAATCAGGTCGTTCCAGTCTTTAATCTGTTTCGGGTTGCCTTTGCGCACCAGGAAGACGATGGTCGAGGTGTATGGCGCAGAGTTGTCCGGCAGGCGCTTGATCCAGTTTTTGTCGATACGGCCACGCTCCGCGATCGCATCCACGTCATAAGCCAGCGCCAGGGTCACCACGTCGGCTTCGATACCGTTGATCACCGATGTCGCCTGCTTACCGGAACCGCCGTGAGACTGGCGAACCACCACGTTATCGCCGGTTTCCTGTTTCCAGTGCGCCGCGAAAGCTTTGTTGTACTGGTCGTACAGTTCACGCGTCGGATCGTACGACACATTCAGTAACTGAATGTCCTTTGCCAGAACGCTGGTTGATGCCAGCAATAATGTTAACCCCACGCCCCATTTATTCATCGCCCAGCTCTCTTGTGTAGTGTTTTGATGAATGCAGCGTGCCAGAAAGCTAACCGATGATTAAAGAATAAAAAAAGATTGGCTATAACGTGGAGGAATAAAAAAAGTGAATGAGCGGACTGATGCCCTCACCCCAACCCTCTCCCACAGGAGAGGGAGCAACCATAAAAAACGGTAACCCAAGGGTTACCGTTTTGCATTTACCTTGCCGCCACCGGGCAACAGAGCCAATCAGTACAGTTTTTTCGCGCAGTCCAGCCAGTCACCTTTGAACGGACGCTTCATGTTTTCAATGGCATCGATGATGTCATGGTGAACCAGTTTCTCGTTCTGGATACCGACGCAGCGGCCGCCGTGTCCCTGAAGCAGTAGCTCGATCGCGTACGCGCCCATGCGGGACGCCAGGATACGGTCGTACGGGCCTGGGGAACCACCACGCTGAATGTGACCCAGAACGGTCGCGCGGGTTTCGCGTTTGGTTTCGGTTTCGATGTACTTCGCCAGCTCGTCAACGTCACAGATGTGCTCGGTGATAGCAACGATGGCGTGTTTCTTACCTTTCGCGATACCGGCTTTGATTTCAGCGACCAGATCTTCACGGCTAAATTCCACTTCCGGCACCACCACGAACTCACAGCCACCGGCAATTGCCGCTGCCAGAGTCAGGTCACCGCAGTAACGGCCCATCACTTCAACAATGGAAATACGCTGGTGAGAGGAAGAGGTGTCACGCAGGCGGTCAATCGCTTCCACAACGGTACCCAGCGCGGTGAAGTAACCGATGGTGTAGTCGGTGCCTTTAATGTCGTTGTCGATGGTGCCAGGCAGGCCGATGCACGGGAAGCCCATTTCAGTCAGACGTTTTGCACCCATGTAGGAGCCGTCGCCGCCGATAACCACCAGCGCATCCAGACCCCGTTTTTTCATGTTTTCGATAGCCACTTCACGGATGTGTTCGTCACGGAATTCCGGGAAGCGTGCAGAACCGAGGAAAGTACCGCCACGGTTGATCATGTCAGACACGCTGTAGCGGTCGAGCTGAACCATGCGGTCTTCATACAGACCCAGGTAACCGTCATAGATACCAAAAACTTCCAGACCTTCCGTCAGCGCTGCACGGACAACCCCACGGATTGCCGCGTTCATGCCCGGCGCATCACCGCCGCTTGTCAACACACCGATTTTCTTAATCATGACTACCTCTGAACTTAGGAATGCAAAATTGAAATCTGCTGCCGGAAGAAACTGTTCAACCGTCGAATACTGCAAATAGTATATCAATCCCTTCCAGCTGAATTGATTCAGGTCAGGCCATATGGTGGTAATTTATCCACAAAATGCTGCTCTGGCTCACTTTTTTACAACGAATTACGAAAGCTCAAAACGCCCTGGGTACGACAGAGCATGGGTCCTGGTGAATAATGACGTCTGACCCAGGGAAACGCTGCAAAATCGCCTGCTCCACCTGTTCAGCGACCATATGCGCCTGAACCAGTGGCAGGTTGTCTTCCATTTCCAAATGAATCTGAATAAAGCGGGTCGGCCCTGACTGCCGCGTACGAAGATCGTGAGCACCACTGACGCCGGGCCAGTTGGTCACGATGGCATAAATTTCATCACGTTCTGCATCCGGAAGCGCACGGTCAAGAAGCGACTGTACCGCGTCATACCCCATCCGCAAGGCGCTGTATAAAATATAGATCCCTATCCCTAACGCAAACAACGCATCGGCCCGATGCCAGCCATACCAGGCCAGACCAAGCGCAATAAGAATAGCCCCATTCATCATAACATCAGACTGATAATGAAGCATATCGGCCCGTACAGCCTGGCTTTGTGTTTTGCGTACAACCCAGCGCTGGAACGTTACAAGAACAAGTGTGCTTATAAGTGCAACTACCGTTACGACCACGCCAACGCCCGGATCGTTCATTGGTGACGGCGAAACAAGATGCTGAATGCCTGTCAAAAACAGGAAAAGCGCAGAGCCCGAAATAAACATGCTTTGTGCCAGCGCGGCCAGCGATTCCGCTTTGCCGTGGCCAAACGTATGCTCTTCATCCGCCGGTTGCAGCGAGTAGCGCACCACCAGCAGGTTGGTCAGCGAGGCGGCAATATCCACCAGTGAGTCCACCAGCGCCGCCAGAATACTGACCGATCCGGTGTACCACCACGCGAAAATTTTAATGATCAGTAAACACGACGCCATCACCGTCGCGGCTATTGCGGCCCGGCTTACCAGCCGTCCATAGGATTGATTCATAAACACTCCTGTCATGCCATGGCGCTAGTATAACGGATGGTGGTGGAGTGAAAGGATGAATAAAGCGTTAACAAACCGGAACGATGGGCAAAAAAAACCCCCACATCATGTGGGGGAAGACAGGGATGGTGTCTATGGCAAGGAAAACAGGGTTTACTGGTTACTACGGGTACTGCTATTGCTACTGAAAAGCGTAATATCTGAGCTTCGCTGCATCCGTGCAACCTCACGCAACTGGTTCATACGTTGCTGATGTTTGGTATTCAAAACCGCTTGCTGCTCGGGCGTTAGCAGGTGGAACATCTGGTTGCGAACCTTCGCCATCTCTACCTGGCGGGCAACCTGTTCCTGCGCCATTTTTTCGGCCTGAGCGCGTACAGCGCTTTCGTCAAAATTTTCTGCGGTGACAAGGCGATGCATTGTCTCCATTTCGCTAACATTAACAGGGGGCTGGTCGTGTCTTGCCCTCTGCATCAGATCTCGCATCTGTTGACGCTGATGTTCGGTTAAACTTATGCCGTCAAACATATGGCTTTGGCTGCTGTGCTGCGTTGCGCCCTCTGCTGAGGAACCGTTATCGCTGATGATAGCTACAGCAGCCTGGCTAAACGCACTGAAGGCCAGCGTTGAGGCCATGACGGCAGCGGTAACTTTGCGCATCACTTGCTCCCAAAATCTTTCGTGTCGCGATTCAACGAGAGACAGTCTACGATTCAGGCTGCAAACATGCGTCAGGGGGTGTAAAACAACGTAAAGTCATGGATTAGATAGCCTTGATGTCGTAATTTCTGCCTCGGAGGTATTTAAACAATGAATAAAATCCTGTTAGTTGATGATGACCGAGAGCTCACATCTCTTTTAAAGGAGTTGCTCGACATGGAAGGTTTCAACGTCCTGGTTGCCCATGATGGCGAGCAGGCGCTGAGTCTCCTTGACGACAGCATCGATTTACTTTTGCTCGACGTCATGATGCCGAAGAAAAACGGTATTGATACGTTGAAAGAGCTTCGCCAGACACACCAGACCCCCGTCATTATGCTGACCGCACGCGGCAGCGAGCTTGACCGCGTACTCGGCCTTGAGCTGGGTGCGGATGACTATTTACCTAAGCCGTTCAACGACCGTGAACTGGTGGCCCGTATTCGCGCGATCCTGCGCCGCTCTCACTGGAGCGAGCAGCAGCAGAATACCGACAACAGCTCACCTACGCTGGAAGTGGACTCCCTGAGCCTGAACCCGGGCCGACAGGAAGCGAGCTTCGACGGTGAAACGCTGGAGCTAACCGGCACCGAGTTCACCCTGCTGTATCTGCTGGCGCAGCATCTCGGCCAGGTGGTGTCGCGTGAACACTTAAGCCAGGAAGTGCTGGGCAAACGCCTCACCCCGTTTGACCGCGCCATCGACATGCATATCTCGAACCTGCGCCGTAAGCTGCCGGAGCGTAAAGACGGTCATCCCTGGTTCAAAACCCTGCGTGGTCGTGGTTATCTGATGGTTTCCGCTTCATGATAGGCAGCTTAACCGCCCGCATCTTCGCCATCTTCTGGCTGACGCTGGCACTGGTTTTAATGCTCGTTTTGATGTTGCCAAAACTCGACTCACGCCAGATGACGGAGCTACTCGACAGCGAGCAACGTCAGGGCGTGATGATCGAGCAGCACGTGGAAGCGGAGCTGGCAAACGATCCGCCGAACGATTTAATGTGGTGGCGCAGGCTGTTTCGCGCTATCGACAAGTGGGCGCCCCCCGGACAACGTCTTTTACTGGTCACCAGCGAAGGTCGCGTGATTGGGGCCGATCGCAATGAAATGCAGATTATCCGCAACTTTATTGGCCAGGCGGATAACGCCGATCACCCACAGAAAAAGAAATATGGTCGGGTAGAGATGGTTGGTCCTTTCTCGGTTCGGGACGGGGAAGACAATTATCAGCTCTACCTGATTCGCCCTGCGAGCAGTTCCCAGTCCGACTTCATCAACCTGCTGTTTGACCGTCCGCTTTTGCTGTTGATTGTCACGATGCTGGTCAGTTCCCCGCTGCTATTATGGCTGGCGTGGAGCCTGGCGAAACCGGCGCGTAAGCTGAAAAATGCGGCGGACGAAGTGGCGCAGGGCAACCTGAGGCAGCATCCGGAGCTGGAATCCGGGCCGCAGGAGTTCCTGGCCGCCGGAACCAGTTTTAACCAGATGGTCTCTGCTCTTGACCGCATGATGACCGCGCAGCAACGCCTGCTGTCGGATATCTCCCACGAGCTGCGGACGCCGCTCACGCGCTTACAGCTGGGTACCGCCCTGCTGCGCCGCCGCAGCGGTGAGAGCAAAGAGCTGGAGCGTATTGAGACGGAAGCGCATCGCCTGGACAGCATGATAAACGATCTGCTGGTGATGTCGCGCAATCAGCAGAAAAACGCGCTGGTGAGCGAAACGGTGAAAGCCAATCATCTGTGGCATGAGGTGCTGGACAACGCGGCGTTTGAAGCGGAGCAGATGGGCAAATCCTTCACCGTTAACTTCCCGCCGGGCCCGTGGCCGCTCTACGGTAACCCCAACGCGCTGGAAAGCGCGCTGGAAAATATCGTGCGTAACGCCCTGCGCTACTCGCACACGAAGATTGAGGTGGCGTTCTCGGTGGATAAAGACGGGATCACCGTCATCGTCGACGACGACGGTCCTGGCGTCAGCCCGGAAGACCGCGAGCAGATTTTCCGTCCGTTCTACCGTACCGACGAGGCACGCGACCGTGAATCTGGCGGTACGGGACTGGGTCTGGCGATTGTTGAAACCGCCATGCAACAGCACCGTGGCTGGGTGAAAGCCGATGACAGCCCGCTGGGCGGGCTCAGGTTAACGCTGTGGCTGCCGCTGTATAAGCGTTCGTAACCGTATGTGCCGGGTGGCGGCTTCGCCTTACCCGGCCTACTTTCTGCGGGAACTATTTCCCCCATAATCTCCGCGAACTGCTCTCGATCTTGCCGCTTATCCGCCGCTTCTGCATCGTTCTGGTCCAGCTGGTGGATAATCCCGCCGCTGACAGCAGACGGTGATACTGATCGTCATCAAACGGCATATGCCAGGCAATTGCGCAGGCCTCGTACACCGACACCTCACTCAAACGCGAAGCCAGCTCAAGCGGCGCATCCGCCGAAACCTGTCCCGCCTGCACAACGCGATACAGCCAGCCGGTTTTACCCGCGTTTTGCAACTGGGCCGACATATCCTGAATGCCGAAATGGTAATTAAGCTTAAAGCACGGTGAGCGCGGCTGGGTGACCTGAATCAAAGCATCGCCCCAGCGGTAAATATCGCCGATAAAGACGTTCTTCTCCGTCAGCCCCTCCGTTGAGAGATTTTCGCCAAACGCGGGGGCGACGAAGAGGTCAGCCTGTTCAGGAAATTCGGTTTTCCAGTGCTGATAGTGCTCGCGCGGATAATGGCACAGCGCGCGATCGGGCCCGCCGTGGATTTTCTTTTCAGCCTGCTGGTCACCCGCAAGCCCGAGATCGGTCAACGTCAGCTCACCGTCGACCTGCACTTTGGCGATGGCACTCGGGCGGCTGCCTTCGTACTCCCTTACCTTGCCTGTAAACACATTCACCGGGTAATGCATCTCCACTCCTTCAGATACAAAAAAAGCGAGTCATCAGACTCGCTTCTCACAGGCGTCAATGCAACCTTATTTTTTAGCGGCGAAACGCGCTGCTGCTTCGTCCCAGTTCACTACATCCCAGAAGGCTTTGATGTAGTCAGGGCGACGGTTCTGGAACTTCAGGTAGTAAGCGTGTTCCCACACGTCCAGACCCAGAATTGGGAAGCCGGATGCGCCAGAGATAGCTTCACCCATCAGCGGGGAGTCCTGGTTAGCGGTAGAAACGACCGCCAGTTTGTCACCTTTCAGGACCAGCCACGCCCAGCCAGAGCCGAAACGGGTTGCAGCGGCTTTTTCGAATTCCGCTTTGAAGTTGTCAACGGAACCGAAGTCACGCTCGATAGCCGCTTTCAGGTCGCCCTGAAGGGTGGTGCCGGTTTTCAGGCCTTTCCAGAACAGGCTGTGGTTAGCGTGACCGCCCGCGTTGTTGCGCAGCACGGTTTTCTTGTCTGCCGGCAGCTGGTCCAGCTTGGTGATCAGCTCTTCAACAGGCAGATTAGCGAACTCAGGCAGGCTTTCCAGCGCGGCGTTCGCGTTGTTCACGTAGGTCTGGTGGTGTTTAGTGTGATGGATTTCCATCGTCTGCTTGTCGAAATGCGGTTCCAGTGCGTCGTAGGCATACGGCAGGGATGGCAGTGTATAACTCATAATCCTCTCCATTATTGTCGGGCGGCACAGCTGTTAATGCCGCGTAAGCAGTTGGTTCATTATAGTTAATTAAATGATATTGAAAATGATTATCAATGCCGTAGTTTTTATAAGGTTATTCGGTTTTTGATAAATGACAAAATTGTGAGTCTGCTCACGTGTTTAACGTGCTGATTGCCATCCTGAACAAAAGTGCGGCAACCTTCTGAAGGTTCCCAAACCGCCTCATTTTTACACTCATCAAGTCGGCGGGAAGCCTCCGGCTATAAAAACGATGAGGATGTAAAAATGAATCATGCGATTACGATGGGTATCTTCTGGCATTTGATAGGCGCGGCCAGTGCAGCCTGTTTCTATGCCCCGTTTAAAAAGGTGAAAGGCTGGTCATGGGAAACCATGTGGTCCGTTGGCGGTACCGTGTCCTGGCTGATTTTGCCGTGGACAATCAGCGCCATGCTGCTGCCCGATTTCTGGGGCTACTTCTCCTCCTTCAACGCCTCCACCCTGCTGCCGATATTCCTGTTCGGCGCGATGTGGGGCATCGGTAATATCAACTACGGCCTCACCATGCGCTACCTCGGCATGTCGATGGGGATTGGCATCGCGATTGGCATAACGTTGATTGTTGGCACCCTGATGACGCCAATCCTCAACGGCAACTTCGATGTGCTGATCAACACCCAGGGAGGGCGAATGACCCTGCTGGGCGTGCTGGTGGCGGTGATCGGCGTGGGCATCGTCACCCGCGCGGGCCAGCTGAAAGAACGCAAGATGGGCATCAAAGCCGAAGAGTTCAACCTGAAGAAAGGGCTGCTGCTGGCGGTGATGTGCGGCATCTTCTCGGCGGGCATGTCGTTCGCCATGAATGCCGCCAAACCGATGCACGACGCCGCTGCGGCGCTGGGCGTCGATCCGCTGTACGTTGCCCTGCCAAGCTACGTGGTGATCATGGGCGGCGGCGCGCTGGTAAACCTCGGCTTCTGCTTTATTCGTCTGGCAAAAGTGAACAACCTGTCGGTAAAAGCCGACTTCTCGCTGGCAAAACCGCTGATCGTCACCAACGTCCTGCTCTCCGCCCTTGGCGGCCTGATGTGGTATCTGCAATTCTTCTTCTACGCCTGGGGTCACGCCAGTATTCCGGCGCAGTATGACTACATGAGCTGGATGCTGCACATGAGCTTCTACGTGCTGTGCGGCGGGCTGGTTGGGCTGGTGCTGAAAGAGTGGAACAACGCCGGGCGTCGTCCGGTTGGCGTGCTGAGCCTGGGCTGCGTGGTGATTATCATTGCGGCCAATATCGTCGGCCTCGGCATGGCGAACTGATTACGCTGCCTTTCGACTGCGATGACGCCACTGAACCGGCGTCATCCCCACCTCACGGTTAAACACCACCGAGAAGTAGTTACTGTCCTCAAAGCCGCAGCGCATCGCCACTTCACTCACCATCAGCTCCGTATGCTGTAACAGGTACTGGGCGTGGCAGATGCGCAGCTGGCGCAGATAGTGGTTTACCGTCATCCCCGTCTGGGTGCGGAACTGCTGGCGCAGCGCGCGCTCGCTGCACTGCTCCTGCTCGCAGAATTTTTCCAGCACGAAACTCTTGTTCAGACTGCCCGCAAGCCGGGTGATGAGCTTATCCAGCAACGCTTCCTGCATGGTGGCAGAGGGATTATCCGTAGCGTAACGATGGCGCTTCAGGGTCATCACCAGCTGGGCGAAAAGCAGCTCCGACATCTGGTTTGCCACCGGATCGCTCTTCTGGCTCTCCTGCTCCAGCTGGGAAATCGTCTGGCGCACCTGAGCCATGCCGTTGCTGCTTAAGCGCCAGTGCGGTTCGCCTCTGGCATCATGAAAACCGGGGATATTGCCCGCCCAGTCGACATTCAGTTTAAGTCTGTCGGGGCAATAGATGACGTTCTGCAACACCAGATCGTTAACCGAGGCGTAGGAGTGTTTGTCTTCAGCGCGGATGTAGAACAGGTCTCCGCGCGTGATGCGGTAGGGACGGTCGTTGAGGACGTGCAGGCCATTGCCCCGCCACACCAGCACCAGCTCGCAAAACTCGTGGGTGTGCTCGGCGAAGACGTTTTGCGGGTAGCGGTCGGCCACCGCGACGGCCTGACTCGCGGAGGCAAAAAAATCATCTTTGCGAAGAATGAGCTGAGCAGCCACACCACAACCTCTACGGCGAATAACCGGACATTATTAGCCTTTTTGCAGCAAAAAAACGGTGACTGCCCTCGCGTTACTGAAGCAACGCGTCTTTCCCCTGACGAATATCGCGCGGCGACCAGCTAAACTCCCGGCGAAACAGCGTCGAAAAGTGGTTACTGTCGCCGAAACCGCAGCGATAGGCGATATCGGTGACGCTTTCGTCGGTATGACGTAAAAGGTGACGCGCTTTGATCAGGCGCAGACGGTTAAGGTAACGCTGCGGCGTCAGGCCGGTATGCTGCTTGAGCTGACGATGCAGCGTGCGCAGCGAGAGCGAAAAGTCATCCGCCAGCGTTTCCCAGCAGACATCTTCGGCGAAATGATCTTCCAGCCATGCCATCAGCTGATTCAGGCGCGCGTCGTTATTTTCCAGCCCTTCCACCAGGCTGCTGCGCCGCAGCAGCACCAGCAGCTGCATAAACAGCAGCTCGCGGGTAGCAATGGCGTGCGTCTCCTGTCCATCCTGGCTCTGCTCCATCTGGCTCACCAGCTGACGCACCTGCTGCAACGTGGACTGATTCACCCGCCAGTGCGACGGATAATGGCCGTCCTTCTCCTGCGGCAACAGCTGATTCAGCCCGGAGAGAAACTGGAACGCATCCGGAGAACGATAGAGCACATTGGTCAGGCACAGGTTGTCGGTATGTTCATACAGGTGCCTGTCGTGATCGCGCACGAAGCACACCGTACCGCCGCTGATGGTATACGGCTGACCGTTAAACACGTGGATGCCCGTTCCGTGCTCAACAATCACAATTTCATGAAAATCATGATGATGCTCCGGGAACGCAGCCTGAGGCAGCCGTGGCTCAATCGCGACCGGCGAAGCCCCCGTAGGAAAAAAATCGACGCTGTGCAGTACGGTCATAACGGCCCCCACCAATGAGAAAAGTTCTCAAAATAGTAATTAAGGCCTTTCACGCTCACCTTAAATTTTTGACAGCAAACCGCGCAAAAGCTGTCGGTTTTTCAAGAAACAGGCGGAAAGATCGGGAAATGCGGTCAGCGTCACACTGCCTGCAAACCCCGCCATTACTGGAAACTGTGAACTCCCTCACGTTCATCTTTGCTTTCTTGCCAGCGCGAGATTTGGGCTGTCAGTGGCGAGAAGGTGGCTATTTCTTCCCTTTCTTACACTCCTCGCTAATGACTTAAGAAAGGATCCGACCATGACTTTTCGCCATTGTGTGGCTGTCGATTTAGGCGCATCCAGCGGCCGTGTAATGCTCGCCACCTGGGACTGCGACCTGCACACCCTTACGCTTCGCGAAATGCACCGTTTCGCCAATTGTCTGCAAAAACAGGACGGTTTTGTTACCTGGGATATCGACGCCCTGGAAGCAGAGATCCGCACCGGACTTCACAACGTCTGCGAAGACGGTATTCGCATCGACAGTATCGGCATTGATACCTGGGGTGTGGATTACGTACTGCTGGACCGTCACGGCGAACGCGTCGGCCTGCCCGTCTCCTACCGCGACAGCCGCACCGATGGGCAAATGGCGCACGCCATCGCCCAGCTTGGCAAGGAGAACATCTATGGTCGCAGCGGCATTCAGTTTCTGCCGTTTAACACGCTGTATCAGCTGCGCGCGCTGGTTGAGCAACAGCCAGAGCTGGTCGAAAAGGTGGCGCATGCGCTGCTGATCCCGGACTACTTAAGCTACCGTCTGACCGGCAACATGAACTGGGAATACACCAACGCCACCACCACGCAGTTGGTCAACATCAACACCGATAACTGGGATGAACATCTGCTGGCCTGGACGGGCGCCTCGCCGTCCTGGTTTGGCGCGCCAACCCATCCGGGCAATGTGATCGGCCACTGGCTTTGCCCGCAGGGGAATAAAATCCCCGTTGTCGCCGTCGCCAGCCACGACACCGCGAGCGCGGTCATTGCCTCGCCGCTCGCCGGCAAAGATGCGGCCTACCTCTCATCCGGCACCTGGTCGCTGATGGGCTTTGAGAGCAAAACGCCCTACACCAGCGATGCCGCGCTGGCCGCGAACATCACCAACGAAGGCGGTGCCGAAGGGCGCTACCGGGTGCTGAAGAACATCATGGGCCTGTGGCTGCTCCAGCGGGTGCTGAAAGAGCAGAACATCACCGACCTGCCCGAGCTTATCGCCGAAACCGAAACGCTGAAGGCCTGTACCTTCCTTATTAACCCGAACGATGACCGCTTTATCAACCCGGCGCACATGAGCGCCGAAATCCAGGCCGCCTGTTTTGAAGCGGGGCAGCCGGTACCTTCCCGCCCCGCCGAGCTGGCACGCTGCATTTTTGACAGTCTCGCCCTGCTGTATGCCGACATCCTGAGCGAGCTGGCTGACCTTCGCGGCAAACCGTTCACACAACTGCATATCGTGGGCGGCGGCTGCCAGAACCAACTGCTGAACCAGCTCTGCGCGGATGCATGCGGCATTACCGTGGTGGCAGGTCCGATTGAAGCCTCCACGCTCGGCAATATCGGCATTCAGCTGATGACCCTGGACGAACTGTCCAACGTCGACGATTTCCGTTCGGTGGTGACGGCGAATAACAGCCTGACCACCTTCACCCCCCATCCCTGCCATGAAATTGCCCGCTACCGGGCGCAGTTTCAGCAAAAACGACTGACTAAGGAGCTTTGCGCATGACCACTCAACTTGAACAAGCCTGGGACCTGGCTAAACAGCGTTTCGCCGCCGTCGGCGTGGATGTCGAAGAGGCGCTGCGCCAGCTCGATCGTCTGCCCGTCTCCATGCACTGCTGGCAGGGTGATGATGTCGCCGGTTTCGAGAACCCGGGCGGTTCCCTGACGGGGGGTATTCAGGCCACGGGTAACTATCCTGGCAAAGCGCGCAACGCCACCGAACTGCGTGCGGATCTGGAGCTGGCGCTGAGCCTGATCCCCGGGCCAAAGCGCCTGAACCTGCACGCCATTTATCTCGAATCCGATGAGCCGGTCGCGCGTAACGAAATCAAACCGGAACACTTTACGAACTGGGTGGCGTGGGCGAAAGCCAACCGGCTGGGTCTGGATTTTAACCCGTCCTGCTTCTCGCACCCGCTGAGCGCGGACGGGTTTACCCTTGCGCATGCCAACGATGAAATCCGCCAGTTCTGGATCGACCATGTCAAAGCCAGCCGCCGCGTCTCGGCTTATTTTGGCGAGCAGCTTGGCACGCCATCGGTAATGAATATCTGGATCCCGGACGGCATGAAGGACATCACCGTAGACCGACTGGCCCCGCGTCAGCGCCTGCTGGCCGCGCTGGATGAAGCCATCAGCGAGAAGCTAGACCCGGCGCACCACATCGACGCCGTCGAGAGCAAGCTGTTCGGCATTGGCGCAGAGAGCTACACCGTGGGCTCAAACGAGTTCTACATGGGTTATGCCACCAGCCGCCAGACCGCGCTGTGCCTGGATGCCGGCCACTTCCACCCAACGGAAGTCATCTCCGACAAGATCTCCGCCGCCATGCTCTACGTGCCGCGCCTGCTGCTGCACGTCAGCCGCCCGGTGCGCTGGGACAGCGACCACGTGGTGCTGCTGGATGACGAAACCCAGGCCATTGCCAGCGAAATCATCCGCCACAACCTCTTTGACCGCGTACATATCGGCCTCGACTTCTTCGACGCCTCCATCAACCGCATCGCGGCGTGGGTTATCGGCACCCGTAACATGAAGAAAGCCCTGCTGCGCGCGCTGCTGGAGCCTGTCGCCGCCCTGAAACAGCTGGAAGAAAACGGCGACTACACCGCGCGCCTGGCGCTGCTGGAAGAGCAGAAATCCCTGCCGTGGCAGGCGGTGTGGGAGATGTACTGCCAGCGTCACGATGCACCTGCGGGCAGCCAGTGGCTGGATAACGTGCGGGCGTATGAGAAAGAGGTTCTTGCCGCTCGTCAGTAAAAAACATCGCCCGGCGGCGCGTTGCTTGCCGGGCCTACAGATAAGACCAGGCCGGGTAAGCGTAACGCCACCCGGCATTTTCAAAGGAACTACAGTATGCAGACCATCACCACCTCCTGGTTCGTCCAGGGCATGATCAAAGCCACCTCCGACGCCTGGCTGAAGGGCTGGGATGAGCGCAACGGCGGCAACCTGACGCTACGCCTGGACGACGCGGATATCGAGCCATTTGCCTCCGATTTCCACCAGAAGCCGCGCTATATCGCCCTGAGCCAGCCGATGCCGCTGCTCGCCAACACGCCGTTTATCGTCACCGGTTCCGGGAAGTTTTTCCGCAACGTACAGCTGGACCCGGAAGCCAACCTCGGCGTGGTGAAGGTGGACAGCGACGGCGCGGGTTACCACATTCTCTGGGGACTGACGGACGACGCGGTACCCACATCCGAACTGCCGGCGCACTTCCTCTCCCACTGCGAGCGCATTAAGGCGACCAATGGCAAGGACCGCGTAATCATGCACTGCCACGCCACCAACCTGATCGCCCTGACCTACGTGCTGGAAAATAATTCTGATTTCTTCACCCGCAAATTGTGGGAAGGCAGCACCGAGTGTCTGGTGGTGTTCCCGGACGGCGTCGGCATTCTGCCGTGGATGGTGCCGGGTACCGACGAAATCGGCCAGGCGACCGCGACGGACATGCAGAAGCACTCACTGGTGCTGTGGCCGTTCCACGGCGTCTTCGGCAGCGGCCCGACACTGGATGAAACCTTCGGCCTGATCGACACCGCCGAGAAATCCGCGGAGGTGCTGGTGAAGGTCTATTCCATGGGCGGCATGAAGCAGACCATCACCCGGGAAGAGCTGATTGCCCTGGGCAAACGCTTTGGCGTCACCCCGATGCAGTCGGCGTTAGATCTGTACCAATAACAACATCGCGCCCCGCTCACCGAGACGGGGCGAAAACCACCTGCAATCCCTACAACTAACTCAAGTCAGTGGAGTAAAAGCAATGAAAATAAAAGCAAGCTTGATCCTCACCGTTGCCGCTCTGGCGTTGTCCGGTTCCGCTTTAGCAGAAGTGAAAATCGCCCTGGTGGCGAAGTCCTTAGGGAATGGATTCTTCGAGGCAGCGAACGTCGGCGCGCAGGAGGCGGCCAAAGAGTTAGGCGATGTAAAAGTGATTTATACCGGCCCGACCACCACCACGGCGGAAGCGCAGATCGAGGTGCTGAACGGGCTGATCGCCCAGGGCGTGGATGCGATCGCAATTTCCGCGAACGATCCGGACGCCGTCGTGCCGGTGCTGAAAAAAGCGATGCAGCGCGGCATTAAGGTTGTGTCGTGGGATTCCGGGGTGGCGAAAGCCGGGCGTCAGATCCATCTCAACCCGTCCAATAACGCCCTGATTGGCGAAACCAACGTCAAGCTCGCCGCCGATGCCCTGAAAGCGCTGAACGTGGAGAAGGGCGAAGTAGCGGTGCTGAGCGCCACGCCAACCTCCACCAACCAGAACACCTGGATTGCGGAGATGAAAAAGGTGCTGCCGAAGTACCCGTCCGTCAATCTGGTGACCGTGGCCTACGGAGACGATCTCTCTGACAAAAGCTACCGCGAAGCGGTCGGCCTGCTGAAAACCTACCCGGAGCTGAAAGTCATCGTCTCGCCGTCGTCCGTGGGCATTGTGGCTGCCGCGCAGGCGGTGAAGGACCAGGGCAAGATTGGCAAAGTGTACGTCACCGGTTTAGGCCTGCCGTCTGAGATGGCGGGCGCGGTGAAATCCGGCGCGAGCAAGAGCTTTGCCATCTGGAACCCGATTGACCTGGGCTATGCCGCGACTTACTTAGCGGACGATCTGGTGAAAGGCACGGCCACGAAAGGTGAGGCCAGCATGGGCAAACTGGGCAAAGTGAAGCTGGATGCGGACGGCAACGGCGCGATGGCCGAGCCGTTCGTCTACGATGCCAGCAATATTGATAAGTTCTCGAAAATCTTTTGATCCTTTCCCCCCTCACCCTAGCCCTCTCCCAAAGGGAGGGGGTCGGGGTGAGGGTGAACCAAACGGAGAACTATCATGACCCCATTGCTACAGCTTTCTGGCATCACCAAGGTGTTCCCCGGCGTACGTGCTCTTGAGAACGTGCAGCTTGCGCTGTGGCCCGGCAAAGTGACGGCGCTTATCGGCGAAAACGGCGCGGGCAAGTCGACGCTGGTCAAAGTGATGACCGGCATATACCAGCCCGACGAGGGCGAAATTCTCTACAAGGCGATCCCCGTTCACCTTCCAACGCCGGAGTCGGCGCATAAAATGGGTATCACCGCCATACACCAGGAAACCGTCCTGTTTGATGAACTCTCGGTCACCGAAAATATCTTTGTTGGTCAGTACCTTCACAAAGGCTTCCTGAAAAAGCTCGACTGGCCGGAAATGCACCGCCGGGCGCAGGCTATTCTCGCCCGCCTTGAGGTGCAAATCGACCCGCGCGCAACGCTGAAAACCCTAAGCATCGCCCAGCGTCACATGGTGGCGATTGCCCGCGCGCTGTCGTTTGAGGCGCAGGTGGTGATCCTCGACGAACCCACGGCGGCGTTGTCGCAGCATGAAATCCTCGAGTTTTACCAGATTGTGGAGCGCTTAAAGCAGGAGGGAAAAGCCATCCTGTTTATCTCCCACAAGTTCGACGAGATTTTTGAGCTGGCCGATCACTACACCATTTTGCGCGACGGCGTGTTCGTCGGTGCAGGGGCAATAAATGAGATCACCGAGGAGCGGATGGTGTCGATGATGGTCGGGCGCGCCATTACCCAAACCTTCCCGAAAATCGACTGCGAAAAAGGCGAGACGGTGCTGGAGGTGCAAAACCTCTGCCATCCGACCGAGTTTGCGCATATCTCGTTCTCCCTGCGTAAAGGGGAAATCCTCGGCTTTTACGGGCTGGTGGGTGCCGGGCGTACCGAATTGATGCAGGCGCTTTCCGGCGTCACGCGGCCATCGTCCGGGGAAATTATCCTCAACGGACAGCCCCGGCGCTTCCGCCAGCCTGCGGATGCGATCAAAGCCGGTATTGTCTGCGTGCCGGAAGAAAGGCAGAAACAGGGGGCGATTATCGCCCTGCCGATTGCCCAGAACATCAGCCTGCCTCAGCTTAGCACGCTCAATCCGAACGGCGTGCTGCATGACGACCGTGAATGGAAACTGGCGAACGAGTACGCCAAACGCCTGCAAGTGAAAGCCTTCAGCTGGAAGCAGGCGGTGGAGACCCTCTCTGGCGGCAACCAGCAAAAGGTGGTGATCGGCAAATGGCTGGCGACGCACCCTGACGTGATCATCCTCGATGAGCCAACAAAAGGCATCGATATCGGCTCAAAGGCAACCGTTCATCAGTTTATGTCCGAGCTGGTCAGTCAGGGGCTGGCGGTGATTATGGTCTCGTCCGAACTACCGGAAGTGATGGGCATGGCGGATCGCATTATCGTCATGCACGAGGGGCTGATGGTGGCCGAATA
This sequence comes from Enterobacter sp. MGH119, assembly GCF_001037675.1. Lineage (NCBI taxonomy): Bacteria > Pseudomonadati > Pseudomonadota > Gammaproteobacteria > Enterobacterales > Enterobacteriaceae > Enterobacter > Enterobacter sp. MGH119. The sequence goes on from NZ_KQ089934.1 coordinate 71,503, forward strand.
CCAGGCGGGAGACGCGACGGCGGAAACCATCGTCAGCGCCGCCAGCGGTGCAAAACAGGAGGCGGCATAAATGCTTAGCTCACTCTTAAAACACCGCGAAGCCCTGCTGGGCGCGGTGATTATCCTGATGATCGTCGCCATTGGCAGCCGCGTGCCATCGTTTATCGCGCCGGGCAACCTGGTGGAGATGTTTAACGACACCGCCATTCTGATCGTCCTCGCGCTCGGGCAGATGATGGTGCTGCTCACTAAAGGCATCGACCTGTCGATGGCGGCCAATCTGGCCCTGACCGGGATGATTGTCGCCCTGATTAACTTCCATTACCCGGACGTGCCCGTCTGGGCGCTGCTGATCCTCGCCAGCGCGCTTGGGCTGCTGATGGGCGCGATAAACGGCCTGCTTATGTGGAAGCTGGGCATTCCGGCGATTGTGGTAACACTCGGCACCATGAGCATCTACCGCGGAATGATCTTTTTGCTCTCCGGCGGCGGCTGGGTGAACTCCAACCAGATGGGTGCAGACTTCCTCGGCCTGCCGCGTGCGTCAGTGCTGGGCCTGCCGGTGCTGAGCTGGTGCGCCATCGCCGTACTGCTGCTGGTGGGCTACTTCCTGCGCTACAGCCGCACCGGACGGGCGCTCTACACCGCAGGCGGTAACGCCACGGCAGCGTACTACACCGGGATCAACGCCGGGAAAATGCAGTTCATCAGCTTCTGCCTTTCCGGTCTGCTGGCCGGGTTCTGCGGCTACCTGTGGATATCGCGCTTTGCCGTTGCGTATGTTGACGTCGCTAACGGTTTTGAATTGCAGGTGGTGGCAGCCTGCGTGATTGGCGGGATCAGCACCATGGGCGGCACCGGTCGCGTGCTCGGCTGTCTGTTCGGGGCGCTGTTCCTTGGCGTCATCAACAACGCCCTGCCGGTGATCGGCGTCTCCCCGTTCTGGCAGATGGCGATTTCCGGCTCGGTCATTGTCATCGCTGTGCTGCTGAACGAGCGCGGCAACAAACGCAAAGGCAGGCTGATCCTGCGCGACGCGGCGCTGGCACGTCAGAAACTGGCGGTGAAACCATGAGCAAAATGATGACATCTGAAGAGTTCAAACCCACTTCTGCGCCGGGCATCTTCCAGCGTCTGCTGTGCTGGGAGGGCTTCCTGCTGGCGGTGACGCTGGCGGTGTTTGTGGTGAACGCGCTCGCCTCGCCCTACTTCCTCAATATCTGGAACCTCTCCGACGCGACGTTCAACTTCACGGAAAAAGCGATCATTGTGTTGCCGATGGCGATGCTGATTATCGCCCGGGAAATTGACCTGTCGGTGGCCTCCACCATCGCGCTCAGCTCCACGGTGATGGGCTTTTGCGCGGCGGCGGGCGTCGATACGCCACTGCTGGTGTGCGTGGGATTAGGCGTCGGGCTACTGTGCGGGTTGTTCAACGGCATTCTGGTGACGCGCTTTAACCTGTCGTCCATCGTCATCACCATCGGCACCATGAGCCTGTACCGCGGGATCACCTACATCCTGCTCGGGGACCAGGCGCTGAACAGCTACCCGGAGAGCTTTGCCTGGTTCGGCCAGGGCTACGTCTGGGGCGCGTTGTCGTTTGAGTTCGCGCTGTTTATCGTCCTGGCCGCTCTGTTTGCCTTTGTGCTGCACCGTACCAACTTTGGCCGCCGCACCTACGCCATCGGCAACAACCCGACCGGCGCGTGGTACTCCGGCATCAACGTGAAGCGCCACAACCTGATCCTCTTCGCGCTGGTGGGGCTGATGTCCGGCCTGGCGTCGGTGCTGCTCACCTCGCGTCTGGGCAGCACCCGTCCGACCATCGCGATGGGCTGGGAGCTGGCGGTGGTGACGATGGCGGTGCTCGGCGGCGTCAATATTCTCGGTGGGTCCGGCAGCATGGTGGGCGTGATTATCGCCGCCTTCCTGATGGGGCTGGTGACCTTCGGCCTGAGCCTGCTCAACGTGCCCGGCATTGTGATGTCGGTGATTATCGGCGCGATGCTGATCGTAGTGATTTCGCTGCCGATTATTACCCGCCGGATTATGCAGCGAAGACGGATCTCATAGCCGGGTGGCACTGCGTTTACCCGGCCTGCTTAACCGTAGGCCCGCGCAAGCGCAGCGCCGCCGGGCATAAAATTCACAGTAATTAAGGAGAATTATCATGAGCTTTATGTTGGCACTCCCCAAAATCAGCCTGCACGGCGCGGGCGCGATCGGCGATATGGTCAATCTGGTGGCAAACAAACAGTGGGGAAAAGCGCTGATTGTCACCGACGGTCAGCTGGTGAAGCTGGGCCTGCTCGACAGCCTGTTTACCGCGCTCGACGCCCATCAGATGTCGTATCACCTGTTCGATGAGGTATTCCCGAATCCGACGGAAGCGCTGGTGCAAAAAGGCTATGCGGCATATCAGGATGCGGAGTGTGATTACCTGATTGCCTTTGGCGGCGGCAGCCCGATTGATACCGCCAAGGCAATCAAAATCCTCTCCGCCAACCCCGGTCCGTCAACCGATTACTCTGGCGTCGGCAAGGTGAAAAACGCGGGCGTGCCGCTGGTGGCGATCAACACCACCGCAGGCACGGCAGCGGAGATGACCAGCAACGCGGTGATCATTGACGCCGCGCGGCAGGTGAAAGAGGTGATTATCGACCCGAACATCATCCCGGATATCGCCGTGGACGATGCCAGCGTGATGCTTGATATTCCGGCCTCCGTGACCGCCGCAACCGGCATGGATGCCTTGACCCACGCCATTGAAGCTTACGTGTCCGTCGGCGCGCACCCGCTGACCGATGCCAACGCGCTGGAGGCGATTCGCCTGATCAACCTCTGGCTGCCGAAAGCGGTCGACGACGGTCACAACCTGGAAGCGCGCGAGCAGATGGCCTTTGGTCAGTATCTGGCGGGCATGGCGTTTAACAGCGCCGGTCTGGGGCTGGTGCATGCCCTGGCGCACCAGCCGGGCGCGACGCACAACCTGCCGCACGGCGTGTGCAACGCCATTCTGCTGCCGATCATCGAAAACTTTAACCGCCCGAACGCGGTTGCCCGATTTGCCCGCGTGGCGCAGGCGATGGGCGTTGACACGCGCGGCATGAGCGATGAAGCGGCCAGCATGTCAGCCATTCAGGCGATTCGCGACCTGAGCGCCCGGGTCGGCATTCCGTCCGGATTTAGCCAGCTCGGCGTGACCAAAGCCGATATTGAAGGCTGGCTGGATAAAGCTCTCGCCGACCCGTGCGCGCCGTGTAACCCGCGCACCGCCAGCCGCGATGAGGTCCGCGAGCTGTACCTGGAGGCTTTATGATCCGCAAAGCGTTTGTGATGCAGGTAAACCCGGACGCGCACGAGGAGTACGCACGTCGCCACAACCCGATCTGGCCTGAGCTGGAGGCGGTACTGAAAGCCCACGGTGCGCACCACTACGCCATTTACCTCGACAAAGCCCGCAACCTGCTGTTTGCAACCGTGGAGATTGAATCGGAGGAGCGCTGGAACGCGGTAGCGAATACCGACGTCTGCCAGCGCTGGTGGAAACATATGGCTGACGTTATGCCGTCTAACCCTGACAACAGCCCGGTGAGTGCGGCGCTGAACGAGGTGTTTTACCTGGACTGAAGTGTTAACGCTGCTGCCCCAGCGGTAGCAGCAATCTCCCGCCTGCCACTCAGCGTAAACGCCGACACCACCGTGATCGCCAGCACGAAACAGCCCAGTATCAGATACGTCTCCTGGAAGCCGACCCGGTCATACATATTTCCGGCAAAGGCGGAGAGGAAGATCGCCGCCGACTGTTTGGCAAACTGGAAGCCAATCAGGTAGATGGTGGCCGACAGGCGCGTATCAAACACCCCGGTGATGTACTTGAATGCCCCCACCAGCAGGAACGGGACTTCCAGCGCGTGCAGCATCTTCAGGGCAATCACCTCCACGGCGGTGGTGGCAAACGACGATCCGATAATGCGCGTCGCCATGATCACCCCGGCAATCAGCAGCGAGTTTTTCGCACCGATGCGGTTAATGATCCACGGCGAGCAGAACATGATGATCGCGTTACAGATTTCCCCCGCTGAGGTGGCGAAACCAAAGGCGCGGGTCCCCTCCTGCGGCGTGGCGAAGAAGGTTTTGAAGAAGGTAGCAAACTGCTGGTCGAAGACGTCATATACGCAGGCCACGCCAATCACGTACAGGATGAACATCCACATTCTGCGCTGGCGGAACAGGTTGAACACTGTTTTAGCAGTGATCTGCCGCTGGTTCGCGCCCAGGGCGTTCATGACCTGCGCCGTCTGGTTGGGCTTCGGTTTCGCGACCACCAGCAGCAGCATTAGCAACAGCGCCGCCGCCGATCCCATCCAGAAAACATACGACGGATCGATGCCGAACAGGATGCCGCCCGTTGAGGCGCACAGCCCCCAGCCGAGACAGCCGAACATGCGCGCCTTGCCGTACTCAAAAAAGCTGTTGCGGCTCACGCGTTCAATGTAGGCCTCAATCGCCCCCGAACCCGCTGAGAAGACAAAGCCGATATACAACCCACCGCTCAGCGCCCCCAGCCAGATATTGGTTTTCAGCAGCGGGGCGAAGACGTACAGGAAGAACGGCGCGAACAGGAACAGCAGCACCGAAATGATCCAAAGCAAATGTTTTTTCAGCCCCAGCTTGTCCGAAATGACCCCCAGCACCGGCTGGAAGGCAATGGCCGACAGCGAGATGCAGGAGAAAACAATCCCCGTATGGGTTTTGTTCAGGCCGATGATGTCCGACAGCCAGATCGGCAGGAACGGAAAACAGGTGGCCATGATGAAGAAGTAGAGAAAGAAGAACAGCCCGAAGATCCAGAAGTTAGGGTTGTCTTTGTGGGTACAGGTTGTTGTGTTCATTATTTTTATCCTCAACGGAGGGCCGGTTGCCCGGCCCGTCACCCTTACACGCGTTCCACACCAATCAGAATGGTGGTTTCCGGATCCAGAATCGGCAGCGCAATACCCGCCTGCATCAGCCATTCACCGCTTACCGTTTGCGGCGCGTCCATCCACGCCGGCAGCTTGCGCATGGTGTGCCCGCCCTCGCCCGTAATCTGAATGTTCGGGTGATCGAGCAGCGTGATGCGGTACTGCGCGCTGGCGTCTAACCCCGGCATGCGCAGCGGCATCATCAGGGTGTAATCCGGCATCGCGAGCTGGCTGACCAAAAACAGCCCCTGCGTCTTGTCTTCGCTCACTATACCCTGCGCCAGGGTGGTGGCGTCCGGCATATCCACGCGCCACTGGGTGCCGTGATGAATGACCCCGCGCCACCGCTTATACAGCGCGGCGTAATGTCGATAGCCTTCACGCTCCTGCGCGTCGACGGTGAGCGGATCCAGCTCCAGCCCCATGTGACCAAACAGCGCCGTCAGCCCGCGGAACTGAATGCTGTGCTGGCGGAAGGTAGCGTGACATTTATGATGACCGATATGCGCCCCCATCACCTCCGGCGGGAAGAAGTAGCTCATGCCGCGCTGGATAGTGTTGCGCTCCAGCGCGTCGTTATTGTCGGACGCCCAGAAGCGGTGGCAGCGGGTCAGCACTTCATAATCGATTCGCCCGCCGCCGGAGGAGCAGGATTCAAACTCAATGTGCGGGAAACGCTCGCCCAGCACGTCCAGCAGGCGATAAAACTGGCGCGTCTGGGCGTCGGCGGCGGCTTTGCCCTTGTGCCCTGGCTGCACCAGCTCGCGGTTCATGTCCCATTTCACGTAGTCGACCGCGTGTTCGCCCAGCAGCCAACTCATGCGCTCGACCAGATAATCAAAGGCCTGAGGAATATTAAGATTGAGCACCAGCTGGTGTCGCCCGGTCGCCTGGGCGTAGCCCGGCAGCGCCAGCACCCAGTCAGGGTGCGCGCGGTACAGATCGGAATCCGGGTTAATCATCTCCGGCTCAACCCAGATACCAAACTCCATGCCGAGCTGTTTAACGTGATCGATCACCGGCTTAAGGCCGTTCGGGTATTTTTTCTCGTCCAGATACCAGTCGCCCAGCGCGGCGTGGTCGTCGTTGCGGCCTTTGAACCAGCCGTCGTCAATGATAAAGCGCTCCACGCCCAGCGCTGCGGCCTCGTCGGCCATGCGCATGATGTAGTCCGGATCGTGGTCGAAGTAGATCCCCTCCCAGGTGTTGAGATGCACCGGGCGCGGTTTATCTTCCGGGAAGCGGATAACGTTATCGCGCAGGTAGCGGTGGAACTGCTGGCTCATGCCGTTCAGCCCGTGCGGGGAGTGGCTGGCATACAGGCGCGGCGTCCAGAGCGTTTCCCCCTCTTCAATCGCCATTTCACCCGGCAGGTAGAGCGCTTCGGCCTGCATATAGCGGCGGCCATCGGTTTTCGCCTCTGCGCGCAGGCGGTGGTTGCCGCTCCAGCCCAGATGCACACCCCAGACGTGGCCGTGCATTTCACTGAATGACGGCGTACCTGAAATCAGTGCCGGGAAATGTTCGTGGGAGGTTTTACCCCGGCGGTTTTCAATCACGAAGCTGTCGTGCTCAAGCGTAACGCGGTGCGGCTGAAACTCCCTGATCCAGCGTCCGTGGAAGGCCATCACCTCCTGCGCGCGTTCGGCCACCGGCAGCGTCACGGCAAAGCGATCCACCTGCCACGCCAGCGTTTTGAGGTTGGTTAACCCATGGCGCACCACCAGTACGCCGCTGGCATCCAGCGTTATTTCACTGGTCAGGCGCAAGCCTGCATGCTCGTCTTCAGCAGTGATTGTCAGGGCGTTTAACGCCTGCTGCACCTGCGTGGTTTTAAATACCGGCGATCCGTCCAGCCCCTGGCGATGCCCCTCGATGCCCGGCGAGCCAAACAGCCCATGCCCCAGCTCTGCCATCAGCGTGACGGGGGAGTCGACGTCCAGCCTGCCGTTAGCAACCGGGCGCGCAATACTCAGGACATCCTGCGGCGAGAAGTGCTGAAGGTGCGGCCCCCAGTAGAGAATTTCGGCGAACGGGTGGGTTTTTAGCACCACGTCAACCGTATTGCTTTCAAGTCGAAAAATGGCATCTTGCATCGGACATCTCCTGTCATCGGGATGTCCTGAGTTTTGATCCGAAACGTTTCGGATACAAACCAAAACGTTTCGGATCTGTGATCGGGTTTGGAATTTTTCGTGTGATTAGGCCGTCTGGCCTGGGGAGAATTCTGGCTGCCAGAGCACCTGAAGGGTGTCAATGTCGTCGCCGTTAATCAGCTGGCGCACCATATCGGCAATCTGTTTCCCGACGCCCTGACGGGTAGACTGGATCACCGCCGCGACGTCGATATCGACAATGCTGTCCTGCGGTAAGCCGTCATAGACCACCAGCGAGACGGCATTTTCACCGGTTAAGCGTCCCATCTGCGCCAGGGCCATCGCTGCGCCGTCGCCGTGGGTGTTGCAGTCGGTAATGATGGCCGTGGGCGGCTGCGGCAGGGAGAGAAGTTCTTGCGTGGTGGCATAACCCACGCGGCGCGAAGGAGGCATGGCGCGCAGCCATTCGCTGGAAAGTCCGGCTTCCCGCAGCGCGTCCAGGTAGCCCTGGCGGCGCTGGGTGATGAATGCCTGGTTGTTGCTTTCGCCCAGCAGCGCAATGCGCTGATGGCCTTTCTCGATCAGCCAGCGGGTGGCCTGATACGTACCGGCATAGTTGTCGAAATCGAACCACGCGTACGGCTGCGGGAGCTGGCTGCGGCCTAGCGCCAGAAACGGAAACCCGGCGGCCTGAAGCTGCTCAAGACGCGGATCGTGATCCAGCGTATGCGCCACTATCAGCGCATCCACGCGTCGGCTCTGCACCATGCGCATATAGCTGTGTTTGTCCGCCAGATCGTCGTCAGCGATGAGCAGCAGGTCAATCTCATGTCGCGCCAGTTCGTGGCTAATTTCGCCGACCATGTCCATAAAAACGCTGTTATTGAGCGGAACAGGATGCACCGGAAATACCAGCCCGACGGCGTCGATTTTGCCCATCTTCAGGCGACGGGCAAAGGTATTTGGTCGGTAGCCACGGCGCTGGGCCTCCGCTTCCACGCGGGCGCGCGTCTCAGCAGAAACGTCGTCATATCCGTTGAGGGCGCGGCTGACGGTGGTAACAGACAGCCCCAGTTCTTTGGCAATGGCTTTAAGCGACATGATTTTCCGTATCTTCTTTAGTTTTGTTCCGCCACCAGCAGCGCGTGCGTATCGGGCTCCAGCGCCTTAAAGATATGCGGCTGGTCAGCAGGGTAGCAAATGTAATCTCCCGGGCCGAGTTCTTCCGCCGCGTCGATCAGACCGACCATCGCCCGCCCCTGGGTCACGATAATATGCTCAACCGAACCAGGCGGATGGGGCTGGGAAATACGGTCTGCCCCCGGCTGAGTCAGCAGCAGATAGATATCACGACGCGCGCCCGGCGGACACGCCGCGAGCAAAATCGCCTCGTAGTTCGCCTGCCCGGCGACGACTTTTGTGCCCTCGCCGCGGCGGATCACCTGCGTGACGGGTTGCTGCGGCTCCAGTAACCGGGCAAACGGAATATCCAGCGCCACGCAAAGCGACCACAGCGTTTCCAGGCTAGGATTGCCGTTGCCAGACTCCAGTTGTGAAAGCGTGGATTTGGCGATCCCGGCACGGCGGGCAATTTCCGCCAGTGAGAGCCCGGTTCGCAGGCGTTCTCGTACCAGGCTTTTGGCGATCACGCTGATTGGCTGCGTCATAAAAACGGCCTCTTTCTCTCTATAACGAACGAATCGTTCGCCTTGTAAAACGATTTTGATGCGTTCATTATAATGGAAATACGTTCGATATGGCTAAAATGGTATGAAGAAACACCTCTCCTGTCTGAAAGGCGACACGATAAAAGCGATCGTCCTGGTCTGCCTCGCGGTGGGCGTAGTCGGCATGTCTTATGGCTCACTGGCGATGGCCTACGGTTTCCCGCTGTGGGTGCCGTTTGTCCTCTCCCTCACGGTGCTGGCAGGCGCATCCGAGTTTATGTTTATTGGCATCGTGGCAAGCGGCGGCAATCCGCTGGCAGCGGCCGCGGCCGGTTTACTGGTAAACGCGCGCCATGTGCCGTTCGGCGTAACGGTGCGTGACCTGGTGGGCAAGCGCGGCCTGAGCTTTCTGGGCTGTCATATTATGAACGATGAAAGCGTGGTGTTCGGCCTTTCGCAAAAAACCGCCGAGCAGCGTAAAGCGGCCTACTGGCTGTGCGGCCTGGGCGTGGCAATTATCTGGCCGCTGGGGGCGGTACTGGGGGCGATGGTCGGCAAGCTGCTGCCAGACCCGGAAACCATCGGGCTGGACGCGGTGTTCCCGGCGATCCTGCTGGCGTTAGTGGTGCCGGCATTTAAAAACCGTACCACGCTGATCCGCGCCTGTAGCGGCGCAGTGTTGTCGCTGGCCGCCGTACCGTTTGCGCCGGTGGGTCTGCCGGTACTGCTCTCTTTGCTCGGCCTTGCCGCGAGGAAAAAATAATGGAAAACATGACGGTCTTTATTCTCGGCATCGCCATTCTTTCTGCCGGAACCTATCTGATGCGTCTTGGCGGAGCGAAGCTTGGCAACCGGCTGGCGCTTTCAGAACGGTCGCAGGCGCTGCTTTCAGACGCGGCTACCGTTTTGCTGTTCTCCGTCGCGTTGGCGACAACGTTTTATGAAGGGGACCATTTTGCCGGGATGGCACGTGTGCTGGGCGTGGGGTTCGCGGTGTTTCTGGCCTGGCGCAAAATGCCGTTAATTGTGGTGATCGTCGCGGCGGCGGTGGTGACCGCACTGCTGCGTCTGGCAGGCATAAACTAAAAAGCGCCCCAGGGGCGCTCTTTCGACGGTATAGCGGAATTATTTGTTCAGTTCAGCGGTCATGTGTACGCGGTTACCGGTGAATGCCTGGGTAATTTTGTAGGATGACGCGCCCGCTTCCTGAGCCTGTGCAGCGATTTTAGCTTCTGCACCATCCAGGGTAGAGGCGGATGCGGTCACTGTCTGCGCAGCGAAAGAACCAAAAGAGGTAGCCAGAGCGATTACTGCGACAAAAGTTTTGATGCTTTTCATGAGATAAACCCTTTCGTTAAGTTGTTTAGATAAGGCGCTGTGCCTTGATGAGATAAATATTAGACCTCATCATGAACAACTAAAAGCGGAAGGATTTGCTATACTCATTCAAAATTACTGATCAACTATCAATCGCTGCGGATGGGTGTAAATAGTTGCTCTACCCGGCTTGCAGAACCCCACCAGCGTCAGGTTGCAGCGCTCCGCCACTTCCACCGCCAGCGTGGTTGCCGCTGACACCGCAAACAGAATTTCCACGCCGCACATGGCGGACTTTTGCACCATCTCATAGCTGGCGCGGCTGGAGACTAACGCCGCGCCCTGCTGCCAGACGTTGCTTTCCCGAGCGCGGCGACCTAAAAGCTTATCCAGCGCGACGTGGCGGCCCACATCTTCATGACCGCCGGCAATGTTGCCTGACGGCAATATCCATGCCGCCGCGTGGGTACAGCCGCTGAGCTGACCGATGGGTTGCACGTCGTTCAGGTGCTCAAGCGCCCGATCAAGGTGCGCCAGATTGAACGTCTGGGTGAACGGCAGCGGGATAATGGGTTTGCCGATATCGTTAAGCTGTTCAACGCCGCACACGCCGCAGCCGGTACGTCCGGCCAGCGCCCGGCGGCGCTCTTTCAGCCCCATAAAGCGGCGGCTGGAGAGTTCGATTTGCACTTCAAGACCATTACAGGCATGAACCACATCCATGCCGTAGATCTCCTGCGGATGCGCAATGATGCCTTCCGAGAGGGAAAAACCTATGGCGAACAGCTCCAGATCTTTCGGCGAGGCCATCATCACCACATGCGAAATACCGTTGTAAACCAGGGCAACGGGGACCTCTTCCGCCAGAAAATCCGGCGTGGCATGTGAAATGTGAGGCGGTCTGTGTACCGACAGTTCCACAATACCCGCAGGCAGTGGCGACGCGTGGGCAACACGGTTTTGTTTAGACACAACGGTATTCCTGAACAACCACGGAAGTGAGCCTGCTATTGCAACACAAACGGCAGGCCTTACGCATAGTATGGATCAACTTTTCAGCAACCATTCTCCTACTCAATACGGAGGGGTGCAACCGATCACCTGCTACACCTCTTTAACATGCACAGGGTAAAATGTGATTGATATCACATTTTATAATCAATGCCGTGATAATACATTCACTTTGTTTTAACCCCGTTGGAACAGGCGTACCGACATTGTGGTATTCTGGGCTTATCCCTCGGAGAAATGAGGGATTAACGCAAATTTTTCTCCTTTGCGGTTAATTCTCAACCGCAGAGTAAAACTACATAGCAATGTCGTAATGAACCAAGGAGTGACCCATGCAGGTCAGCAGAAGGCAGTTCTTTAAGATCTGCGCTGGCGGTATGGCAGGCACCACGGCGGCGGCACTGGGCTTTGCGCCCGGTGTAGCGCTGGCGGAAACACGGCAGTATAAACTGCTGCGCACCCGCGAAACCCGTAACACCTGTACGTACTGCTCCGTCGGCTGTGGGCTGTTAATGTATAGCCTCGGCGACGGTGCGAAAAACGCCAAAGCATCTATTTTCCACATCGAAGGCGATCCGGATCACCCGGTAAACCGTGGTGCACTCTGTCCGAAAGGGGCCGGTCTGGTAGATTTTATCCACTCCGAAAGCCGCCTGAAGTTTCCTGAGTATCGCGCTCCCGGCTCTGACAAATGGCAGCAAATCAGCTGGGAAGAAGCGTTCGATCGCATCGCTAAGCTGATGAAAGAAGACCGCGATGCCAACTTTATCGCGAAGAATGCCGAAGGCACCACCGTTAACCGTTGGCTCTCCACCGGCATGCTGTGTGCTTCAGCGTCCAGTAACGAAACCGGCTATTTAACCCAGAAATTTACGCGCGCACTCGGTATGCTCGCGGTCGACAACCAGGCGCGTGTCTGACACGGACCAACGGTAGCAAGTCTTGCTCCAACATTTGGTCGCGGTGCGATGACCAACCACTGGGTCGACATCAAGAACGCCAACCTTATTGTGGTGATGGGCGGTAACGCCGCTGAAGCGCACCCTGTCGGGTTCCGCTGGGCGATGGAAGCCAAAATCCACAACGGCGCGAAGCTGATTGTGATCGATCCCCGCTTTACGCGTACAGCGTCAGTGGCGGATTTCTACACCCCTATTCGTTCAGGTACTGACATCACTTTCCTGTCAGGCGTACTGCTGTACCTGATGACCAACGAAAAATATAACCGCGAGTACACCGAAGCCTATACCAACGCCAGCCTGATCGTGCGTGAGGATTACAGCTTCGAAGATGGCCTGTTCAGCGGTTACGACGCCGAAAAACGCAAGTACGACAAAACCAGCTGGAACTACGAGCTGGACGAAAACGGCTTTGCGAAGCGCGACACCACCCTGCAACACTCGCGCTGCGTGTGGAACCTGCTGAAAGAGCACGTTTCCCGCTACACGCCGGAGGTTGTCGAAAACATCTGTGGGACGCCGAAAGCGGATTTCCTGAAGGTGTGCGAGTTGATTGCGGAAACCAGCGCGAAAGATAAAACCGCGTCGTTCCTGTATGCGCTCGGCTGGACGCAGCACTCCATCGGCGCGCAGAACATCCGCACCATGGCGATGGTTCAGCTGCTCCTCGGCAACATGGGGATGGCAGGCGGCGGCGTGAACGCCCTGCGCGGTCACTCCAACATTCAGGGTCTGACCGACCTCGGCCTGCTGTCTCAGAGCCTGACGGGTTACATGAACCTGCCGAGCGAGAAACAGACTGACCTGCAAACCTACCTGACGGCCAGCACGCCAAAACCGCTGCTCGAAGGCCAGGTGAACTACTGGGGCAACTATCCGAAGTTCTTCGTCTCGCTGATGAAAGCCTTCTACGGCGACAAGGCGACGGCGGAAAACAGCTGGGGCTTTGACTGGCTGCCGAAGTGGGACAAAGGTTACGACGTACTTCAGTACTTCGAAATGATGCACCAGGGCCAGGTCAACGGCTATATCTGCCAGGGCTTTAACCCGGTGGCATCGTTCCCGAACAAGAACAAGGTTGTCGAGTCTCTGTCGAAGCTGAAGTTCCTGGTGACGATTGACCCGCTCAATACCGAAACGTCTACGTTCTGGCAGAACCACGGTGAGTCGAACGACGTCGATCCGTCGAAGATTCAGACCGAAGTGTTCCGTCTGCCGTCCACCTGCTTCGCGGAAGAGAACGGGTCTATCGTCAACTCCGGCCGCTGGTTGCAGTGGCACTGGAAAGGCGCAGACGCCCCGGGCATCGCCCTGAACGACGGCGAGATCCTGGCCGGCATCTTCTTACGCCTGCGTAAGATGTACGCCTCTGAGGGCGGCGCAACGCCTGAGCCGGTACTGAACATGACCTGGAACTACTCGACGCCGGAAAACCCAGCGCCGGAAGAAGTGGCCATGGAGAGCAACGGTAAGGCGCTGGCGGACGTTATCGACCCGGCGACCGGTGCGGTGCTGGCGAAGAAAGGCGATCAGCTCAGCACCTTCGCGCACCTGCGCGATGACGGTACGACCTCCAGCGGCTGCTGGATCTTTGCCGGGAGCTGGACGCCGAAAGGCAACCAGATGGCCAACCGCGATAACGCCGACCCGTCGGGCCTCGGTAATACGCTGGGCTGGGCATGGGCGTGGCCGCTTAACCGCCGCATCCTCTATAACCGTGCCTCCGCTGATCCGCAGGGCAACCCGTGGGATCCGAAGCGTCAGCTTCTGAAGTGGGACGGCGCGAAATGGGGCGGCGTGGATATTCCGGACTACAGCACTGCCGCACCAGGCAGCGATGTCGGGCCGTTTATCATGCAGCCTGAAGGGATGGGCCGTCTGTTTGCTATCGATAAGATGGCGGAAGGGCCATTCCCGGAACACTACGAGCCGTTTGAGACGCCGCTGGGTACTAACCCGCTGCACCCGAACGTGGTCTCTAACCCGGCAGCCCGTATCTTCAAGGGCGATTTTGAAGCGCTGGGTAAAAAGGACAAGTTCCCGTATGTCGGCACCACTTACCGTCTGACCGAACACTTCCACTACTGGACCAAGCACGCGCTGCTGAATGCCATCGCGCAGCCGGAACAGTTTGTGGAGATCGGCGAGAAGCTGGCGAACAAACTCGGCATTGCCCATGGCGATACCGTGAAGGTCTCCTCTAACCGCGGCTACATCAAAGCCAAGGCGGTGGTGACCAAGCGTATTCGCACGCTGAACGTTCACGGTCAGCAGGTGGATACCATCGGCATCCCGATTCACTGGGGTTATGAGGGCGTGGCGAAGAAAGGGTTCATTGCGAACACCCTGACGCCGTTCGTCGGTGATGCGAACACGCAGACGCCGGAGTTTAAGGCCTTCCTCGTGAACGTGGAAAAGGTGTAACGGAGACGACTTATGGCTTATCAATCTCAAGACATTATCCGTCGTTCCGCGACTAACGGTTTCACGCCCGCGCCTCAGGCGCGGGACCACCAGCAGGAAGTGGCGAAGCTTATCGACGTGACCACCTGTATCGGCTGTAAAGCCTGTCAGGTGGCCTGCTCTGAGTGGAACGACATCCGTGACGAAGTGGGTCACAACGTCGGGGTGTACGACAACCCGGCGGACCTGACCGCCAAGTCCTGGACGGTAATGCGTTTCTCGGAAGTGGAGCAGAACGACAAGCTGGAATGGCTTATTCGCAAAGACGGCTGTATGCACTGTGCGGATCCGGGCTGCCTGAAGGCGTGTCCGTCAGAAGGGGCTATCATTCAGTATGCCAACGGCATCGTCGACTTCCAGTCCGAGCAGTGCATTGGCTGCGGCTACTGCATCGCGGGCTGTCCGTTCGACGTGCCGCGCATGAACCCGGAAGACAACCGCGTCTACAAATGTACGCTGTGCGTTGACCGCGTAAATGTCGGCCTGGAGCCAGCGTGCGTGAAGACCTGTCCAACCGGCGCTATCCACTTTGGCTCTAAAGAGGATATGAAAACGCTGGCGGCAGAGCGCGTGGGCGAGCTGAAAACTCGTGGTTACGATAACGCGGGCCTGTACGATCCGGCCGGGGTTGGCGGTACGCACGTCATGTACGTGCTGCACCACGCCGACAAGCCGAACCTGTATCACGGCCTGCCGGAGAACCCGGAAATCAGCGCCACCGTGAAGTTCTGGAAAGGCATCTGGAAACCGCTGGCAGCGGTCGGTTTTGCTGCCACCTTCGCAGCGAGCATCTTCCACTACGTCGGTGTTGGTCCGAACCGCGCGGAAGAGGAAGACGATAACCTGCATGAAGAGAAAGACGAGGTGCGCAAATGAGAAAACGTGACACCATCGTGCGCTACACCGCGCCGGAACGTATCAACCACTGGGTCACCGCCTTCTGCTTCATGCTGGCGGCGATAAGCGGGCTGGGGTTCTTCTTCCCGTCCTTCAACTGGCTGATGCAGATCATGGGGACACCACAGCTGGCGCGTATACTGCACCCGTTTGTGGGCGTCATCATGTTCGCGTCGTTCATCATCATGTTTTTCCGTTACTGGCACCATAACCTAATCAATCGGGATGATATCTTTTGGGCGAAGAATATTCGTAAGATCGTCGTCAACGAGGAAGTGGGTGATACCGGGCGTTATAACTTCGGCCAGAAATGCGTATTCTGGGCGGCGATTATCTTCCTGGTCCTGTTGCTGGTGAGCGGCGTGATCATCTGGCGTCCGTACTTTGCGCCTGCTTTCTCAATCCCGGTGATCCGATTTGCGCTAATGCTGCATTCATTTGCCGCAGTGGCGTTAATTGTGGTTATCATGGTGCATATTTACGCCGCCCTCTGGGTGAAAGGCACCATTACCGCGATGGTGGAAGGCTGGGTCACCAAAACGTGGGCGAAGAAACATCACCCGCGCTGGTACCGTGAAGTCCGCCAGAAACAGGAAAAGTCATCTGAATGAGTATTCGCATAATCCCGCAAGATGAGCTGGGGTCGAGCGAGAAACGTACGGCGGAGTATATTCCGCCGTTGTTATTCCCCAGACTCAAGAACCTCTACAACCGCCGCGCAGAGCGTCTGCGCGAGCTGGCAGAGAACAACCCGCTGGGCGATTTTCTGCGTTTTGCCGCGCTGGTCGCCCATGCGCAGGAAGTGGTGCTGTACGACCATCCGCTGCAAATGGACCTGACCGCACGCATCAAAGAAGCCAACGAACAGGGCAAGCCGCCGCTGGACATTCACGTCCTGCCGCGCGACAAGCACTGGCATAAGCTGCTGCATTCGCTGATTGCCGAGCTGAAGCCCGAGATGAGCGGCACGGCGCTGGCGGTCATTGAGAACCTGGAAAAAGCCTCAGAGCAAGAGCTGGAAGAGATGGCGAGCGCGCTGTTTGCTTCCGACTTCTCGCTGGTGAGCAGCGATAAAGCGCCGTTCATCTGGGCTGCGCTGTCGCTCTACTGGGCGCAAATGGCGAGCCTGATCCCAGGCAAAGCCCGCGCCGAATACGGCGAAGCGCGCCAGTTCTGTCCGGTGTGTGGTTCAATGCCGGTCTCCAGCATGGTACAGATTGGTACGACACAGGGGCTGCGCTACCTGCACTGCAACCTGTGTGAAACCGAGTGGCACGTGGTGCGCGTGAAGTGCAGCAACTGCGAGCAGACCCGCGATCTGAACTACTGGTCGCTGGAAAACGAAGACGCAGCGGTGAAAGCCGAAAGCTGCGGCGACTGCGGGACTTACCTGAAGATTCTGTATCAGGAAAAAGACCCGAAAGTCGAAGCGGTGGCCGACGATCTCGCCTCGCTGATTCTGGACGCCAAAATGGAGCAGGAGGGCTTTGCCCGCAGCTCTATCAACCCGTTCCTGTTCCCGGGTGAAGGGGAGTAATCTCCTGTGACAGTGCCGGGCGGCGCGAGCTTGCCCGGCCTACACCTCGACAGCAATACCTGCCGTCTTATATGCCAGATGCTCTTCAGCCCGTAGTCCAGGATCCGTCTAAAGACGCGTTATCGCTTTAGCATCGCTTCCACGGCAAATCTCAGGCAACATCCGCACTTTATGTCTGTGACGAAAGCAGATAATAAAAAAGCTCTCGCCTTTGCGAGCAGCTTTCAAGACTTTTCCCCTCAATAATATTCTTGTTTTCTTTTGAATCAAACCAGGCTATAAAGCTGTACATTCATACAGTTAAAAGGTGTTTTCATGGCACTGGAAAAGGGTATTGAACGGCTGGTTCAAGGATTTATCGCTGCAGGTCGCCCCTCATCGCGTCGCCAGACAATTGAGGTACGACGAGCAGGCTATATTGCCAGCACGGAGCTTGCCGGGAAGACCGAAACGCGCGTTCAGCTGGAGACGCTTGTTCTTGAGGGTCTTACCATTCGGGTATTTTCACCTCTCAATGCGCCTGAAATATTGCCTGCTGCCATCTACTACCACGGCGGATGTTTTATCAGCGGCGGCTTTGATACCCATGACAACCAGCTCCGTCAGTTAGCCTACTACGGCAATTGCCGGGTGATTGCGATTCAGTACAGACTGGCGCCGGAGCATACCTTCCCCGCCGCACATGACGATGCTGAAAGAGGTGCGAATCTGGTCTGGCAGTATGCAGACGAATTAGGCGTGGATAAGAACCGACTCACCCTCTGTGGAGACAGCGCAGGAGGGCATTTGGCGCTGGTAACGGCGCTGCGGCTTAAGGTTAAAGGGCTGTGGCAACCTGCGCAGCTTATTCTTATCTATCCCATGCTCGACGCCACGGCCAGTTTTGAAAGCTATACCCTCAACGGCATGGATTACGTGATTACTCGCGATACCCTTTTGAGCGGCTATGAAATGTATCTGGCTGGAGCCGACCGTCAGCATCCTGAAGTCAGTCCACTGTGGCGCAACGACTTTAGCGGTCTGCCGAAGGTCCATATTGTTACCGCTGAGTATGATCCGTTACGTGACGAAGGCGAGGCGCTTTATCAGCGCCTCACGGCGCAAGGCGTGAAGTGTACCGCTCAACAATGGCGGGGTGTAATTCACGGCTTCTTCCAGTTGGGTGGAATTAGCCAGTCAGCGCGAGACATTATGCGAGATATTGCCTGGCGCATTAACCATGCCGGGCGAGAGTGAGAAGGAGACTACTCCTCCTCGTTCCCACCCTCTTCATACGCGCCATACGGCTTCGCAGGCAGAACGATATAGGTGCCTTCAAACACCGCGCCTGGCGTTTCATCGCCGAACAGCTCAACCTGCATCTGTACGCGTGCTTTACGTCCACGCGCCAGACGGTCGAGATCGCCGCCCAGTGCGCCCAGGTCAGCTACCGCGCTCGGCTTGCCGCTGATCGGCGCGCTGTAGCGGATATGGGCATCGGCCAGAATAATGGTGCCGCCGAGATGACGTTCGCGCAGCATCAGCCAGATCAGTCCCCATCCGGTGAGCGTGGCGAGTGAAAACAGGCTGCCGGCAAACAGGGTATGGTGCGGGTTCTGGTTGCCGGTTTCCGGCATGGTGGTGATAAATTTTTGTCCGGTATACTGCTGAATACGCACGCCCATTTTTTCACTGAGCGGTATGTGCTGATACCACGCCTGCTGGAGCTGCCCGCACCAGTCGGCGCGATGGAGAATATCGTCCAGCGTGGCGATGGGTTTGATCATCAAAAAGTGACGAATCGGCGTAGTTTGCGGGGCGGTGATTTCCCCCTGATTCACGAAACCAAGCTTGGCAAAGAACTCAACGGCATCTTCGCGGGCGCTACAGGTGACGCGCTTGACCCCTTCCTGACGGGCAACGGATTCCAGCGTCATTGCCATCAGCGTTCCAAGGCCTTTGTCCTGCACGGAGGGATGAACGGCCATAAAGCGGATTGAAGCTTCGTTGTCGGCATTGATGTACAGACGTCCCACGGCAACGAGGTTGCCCTCTTCATCAACCACCATCTGGTGGTGCGCCATCGCGTCCCAGGCGTCGCGTTCAGAGCCTTTCGGTTGATGCAGTGGTTTGCGCAGCATTTCCCAGCGGAAATGGTAATAAGCGTCTAATTCTTCTTCCGTTTGCGGTACTCGAAGGTGATACATAGCTGTACTCTCTCTTGTTACCCGCGGCCATACCGCCAGTTGGCTCATACCTGGAGCCAGAATGTGACGGGGCCATCGTTCACCAGCGAAACCTGCATATCCGCAGCGAATCGTCCGGTTTGTGTATTCATGTCCTGTTGGCGACAGCGCTCAACAAAGTACTCGTATAGAGCTTCTGCGCGATCCGGTGCCGCGCCCTTCGAAAAACTCGGCCGCATGCCGCGTTCGGTATCCGCAGCCAACGTAAACTGGGAAACCACCAGCACGCTGCCGCCCGCCTGCTGAACGTTCAGGTTCATCTTGCCTTCCGCATCGCTGAAAATGCGGTAGCCCAGCACGCGCTCACATAAGCGGTTAGCTTTTTGTTCGTCGTCATCTTTTTCGACACCCAGGAGCACCAAAAGTCCTGGGCCAATTTCACCCGTCACCTCATCCGCCACGGTGACGCTGGCACGGGTTACGCGCTGAATCAATGCAATCATGGTTGGTCTGCTTCTTGTTGTTTTTCAGCTTCTGCTGCTTTTTTGAGTTCGCGGTAGACTCCGAGAGTGACAGTTATTTCGGCGCCAAGCAAGACGATACACCACGTCCAGTAGACCCAGACAAACAAAATGGGGATCACCGCCAGCACACCGTAAATCAGCTGATAAGAGGGGAACATGGTGATATAAAGCGCGAATCCTTTCTTGCCCAGCTCAAAGAGCAACGCCGCGACCAGCGCACCCACCACGGCATCCCGGTTGGGTACGCGCGTGGTTGGTACCACGCTGTAGAGCAGCCAGAACGAAAGCCACGATAAAATCAGCGGGAAGATACGCAGCACGTTATCGATCACGCTGTTTAAGTCGGTCGCCCAGCGCAGCGAAAGAAGGTAGGAGCTGATCGCCAGGCTTGCCCCCGCCAGCAATGGGCCAAGGGTTAAAATCATCCAGTAGACGGCAAAGGAGTAAACCTTCGGGCGGACTTTTTTGCTCCGCCAGATGGTGTTGAGCGCACTGTCGATGGAGTACATCAGCAGCAGCGCGGTAACAATAAGCCCACACGCCCCCACCGCCGTCATCTTGCTGGAGTTTGCGACAAACTGCTCAATGTAGTTCTGGATCACATCGCCGGTGGCAGGAATAAAGTTTGCGAAAACAAAATGGCGAAGCTGCATGCTCACATCGGCAAACATTGGAAATGCCGAAAAAAGCGCAAAAATCACCGCCACCAGCGGCACCAGCGAGAGCAACGACACGTAAGCGAGATTGCCCGCCAGCGTGGTCATGTTGTCCTCATCAATGCGATGCCAGAGGAGTTTCAGCCACGCCCTCAGCGGGCGCGTGTGGTGATTGGCTTTTTGATGAACGGTTTTTAGCATAACTGCTTCGCAAAGTAGTTCGGTATCGTCTCTTTTCCGGTCACCAGAATGGAGGTGATACCTAACTGATTAGCCCCTTCTATATTATCGGCGTTGTCGTCAAAAAAGACCGCATCCGCTGCCGTGAATCCTTCTTCCTGCAATACTGCCTGATAGATGCGCGCCTCAGGTTTACGCATCCCCATCTCCTGGGAGAGATACACTTTATCTGCCGCCGCGTGAATTTCCGGGTATTCATCCGGCCAGAAGGTGGTATGCAGGCGGTTAGTATTAGACAGCACGACAACACGATGCCCCTGCTCGCGCAGCTTGTGCATGATGTCGATCACTTCCGGGCGGATCGCGACAAATATGGCCTGCCAGCCGTGGGAAAACTGCTCGTAGCTTAACGAAAGACCCATTTCCTGGCAGAAACGCTCTGCGAACGCTTCGTCGCTGATCTCACCGCGCTCGTGCAGATGGAAAGTCTCACCCATCGCGAAATTCTGCTTTAACGTCGCCAGCGGAACACGGCTAAAATCGCTCCATGCGCCCAACACCCGGTTAAAATCGATATCGACGATTACATTTCCTAAGTCAAAGATATAAAGCATGTTTATCTCCTTTCGCCGTGGAGAAGTAACTGTAGCGGGAAAGAGAAACTTTAGCTATGCGCCAGATTCAGCTTAGAGAAAGGAAAGGCCCGAATCGCAATATCGGGCCATAGGATGATCAGCCAGCCTGCTGCTCTTCTCCGGAATTGACTTCGACAACCTCAACCTTGCTGGATTTGAGGTGATTTTGCAGCGCCGGGCCGGGCAGCTCATCGGTGAACAGCGCCGTCGCCTGCGCCACGTTGCCAATTTCAACCGCCGCGGAGGCGTGGTATTTCGTATGATCGGCCGCCAGTAAAATGTGACGGGAGTGAGCGATCATGGTTTTCACCACGCTGGCTTCGTTAACGTCAAATTCCATCATCGCGCCGTCGTGCTCTATCGCCCCGACGCTGGTGACCAGGTAATCTGCGCGAAATCCTGACACGAACGCCGTTGCCGCAGGACCGATAATGCCGCCGTTATGCGGGCGCAGCGTACCGCCAGGCACCATCACCTCAAAGCGCGGATTCTTATAAAGAATGTGCGCCACCCGCAGGCTGTTAGTGATGATGCGCAGATGATTATGGTTAAGCAGCGCCCGGGCAACGTGCTCCACGGTCGTCCCGATGGTGATAAAAATGGTCGAACCGTCGGGAATATAGTCCGCAATCGCTTCGGCAATCGCCCGTTTCTCTTCGGTAAGCGAGACTTCACGCTGTTCGAACGCCGTGTTGACCACGCTGGATGCCCTGCCCGCGCCGCCGTGATGACGGGTGATCAGCCCCTGCTCGCTGAGCTTACGGATATCCCGGCGCACGGTTTGCGTCGACACATCCAGCAGCTGCGCCAGTTCATCAATGTTCATATAGCCGCGATCGGCAATCAGCGTCAGCAGCTGATCGTGACGCGGGTTGCCGGTCAGTTCGGTAAGGCTCATGGGCTGTCCTCTGAAAACCATCACGCCCCGCATTTTATACAAAAAGTGACAAAAAAGAGCGGGTTTGATCACAGTCGGGTATACCCGCGCGCCCGCCGGGCTTTGTGCATTTCAGCGCTGCGACGGCGCTGGCAAAACGCACGGCGTCTGAAGTGGACGATTGTTGCCCCAGACTGACCGCCAGCGCACCGTGGAACACGTCGCCCGCCCCCGTGGTATCCACCACGTTCACCTCAAAGCCGGGCTGATGACACAGTGCGCCGTTTTCCAGCCAGAAGCAGCCGTCTCGCCCCTGCGTAACATACACATGTCCATTTGTGAGCGTTTGTGCTTTCTTCAGCGCGTTTTCGGTTTCATCCCGCTGCGTTAAACGCCGCAATCCCGGCGCGGAGAAGGCCGCGTGGTCGCTTAAGGCAATCAGATCCGCGATGTCCTGCGGGGTGACATCCGCATCAAGCAACGTCGGTACGCCCTGCTGGCGGGCCAGGGTAAATGCCTGTTTTGCCCCGTCATGCCAGCGCACGTCGGCTAAGACAATGTCCCACTGCGAGAAGTCGATTTCATGCAGCCAGTCTGCCGCCGCAGGGAGATCGGGGCTGGGGTAGTTGGCAATCACTCTTTCCCCACCTGCGTCCACCAGCACCGCCGATTGCGACGATCGGGCTCCCTTAACTATGCGCGTATAGCGGGTGTTCACCCCCAGGGATTCCAGCTCCGCAAGCAGTCGTCTGCCGGTATCGTCGTCCCCCACCCGGCCAATAAAATCCACTTCCGCGCCCAGTTTCGCGGCTGCCACTGCCGCCGTTGCCGCCGGGCCGCCGCCCACTTCCGTATAGTCTTTTGCGACATATTTCCCACCTTCTTTCGGTAAATCATCGAGATACCAGATGCGATCCAGCACGGTAATGCCGACACAAACGATGCGAGTCATGGTGATTCCTTCTGCGATTTCTGATGCCTTCATTTTAATTTCACCAAATGTTTAAAAAGTGACCCGTGTCAATTTTTTGACTATAAATTACAAATACGATCAAAAACAGACACCACAAACGCGCAAAAATTGACACGATGTGACAGGAGAGAGGCATGTCAGCAATCGCATTTATCGGCTTAGGACAGATGGGCGCGCCCATGGCGAAGAATCTGTTGAAACAGGGCCACCAGCTTAACGTTTTTGATGTGAACCCGCAGGCGGTTCAGGCGCTGGTAGAGAGCGGCGCTCGGGCGGCGGCTACGCCCGCACAGGCAGCAACGGACGCGGAATTCGTCATTACCATGCTGCCAAACGGCGACCTGGTGCGCAGCGTGCTGTTCGGCGAGCACGGCGTGTGCGAAGGGTTATCCCGCGACGCGCTGGTGATTGATATGTCCACCATCCACCCGCTGCAAACCGACGCGCTGATACGCGACATGGCTGAGCAAGGCTTCAGCCTGATGGACGTGCCCGTCGGACGCACCTCTGACCATGCCATCGCCGGTACGCTGCTCCTGCTGGCGGGCGGTACGGCGCAGCAGGTTGAGCGCGCCACCCCGGTATTAATGGCGATGGGCAATGAACTGATTAACGCCGGCGGGCCAGGCATGGGCATCCGCGTGAAGCTTATCAATAACTACATGAGCATCGCCCTGAACGCCCTTTCCGCCGAGGCCGCCGTACTGTGCGAAGCGCTTGGCCTCTCCTTTGACGTGGCGCTCAAGGTCATGAGCGGCACACCTGCGGGTAAAGGCCACTTCACGACATCCTGGCCGAACAAGGTGCTGAAAGGGGATCTTTCTCCCGCCTTCATGATCGACCTTGCGCATAAAGACCTGGGGATCGCCCTCGACGTGGCCAACCAGCTCCACGTTCCGATGCCGCTGGGCGCGGCCTCCCGCGAAGTTTACAACCAGGCTCGCGCCGCCGGGCGCGGGCGCGAGGACTGGACGGCCATTCTTGAACAGGTTCGCGCATCTGCCGGGCTGAAAAAATCACACTGATACGAAAGGACTGAGGAATGACGATGTACACCCTGAAAGATATCACCCGACCTTCCGGCGGTTTTGCGATGCTGGCCGTGGATCAGCGCGAAGCGATGCGCCTAATGTTTGCGGCGGCAGGCGCGCCGGTACCGGTAACCGACCAGCACCTGACGGATTTTAAAGTCAACGCGGCAAAAATTCTGTCGCCGTACGCCTCTGCGATCCTTGTCGACCAGCAGTTCTGCTATCGCCAGATTGTCGAGCAGCAGGCCGTGGCCAAAAGCTGCGCGATGATTGTGGCCGCCGACGAATTTATCCCGGGGAACGGTATTCCGGTCGACAGCGTGGCGATCGACAAGAACGTCGACGCGCAGGCGGTCAAGCGCGATGGCGGCAAAGCACTGAAGCTGCTGGTGCTGTGGCGCAGCGATGAAGATCCGCAGCAGCGCCTGGAGATGGTGAAAGCGTTCAATACGCTGTGCCACGATAACGGTCTGCTGAGCATTATCGAGCCGGTGGTGCGTCCACCGCGTCGCGGTGCCGCGTTTAACCGCGAACAGGCGATTATCGACGCGGCCAAAGAGCTGGGCGACAGCGGTGCCGACCTCTACAAAGTGGAGATGCCACTGTTTGGCAAGGGCACGCAGCAAGAGCTGCTGGCGGCCTCGCAAAAGCTTAACGAGAACATCGCCATGCCGTGGGTGATCCTCTCGTCCGGCGTTGACGATAAGTTATTCCCGCGCGCGGTGAGCGTGGCGATGCAGGCGGGGGCATCGGGCTTTTTAGCCGGTCGCGCCGTCTGGTCCTCTGTGATTGGCCTGCCGGACACCGAGCTGATGCTGCGTGATATTTCCGTACCAAAACTTCAGCGTCTGGGTGAGATCGTCGACGAAATGATGGCTCGCCGTTAAGAAAGGATCCGAACATGAAATGGTTTAACACCCTGAGCCATAACCGCTGGCTCGAACAAGAGACCGACCGCATTCTCGATTTCGGTAAAAACGCCGCCGTACCGACCGGCTTTGGCTGGCTGGGCAATAACGGGCAGGTGCGTAGCGATATGGGCACACATCTGTGGATCACCGCCCGCATGCTGCATGTATACGCGGTGGCGGCGAACATGGGGCGCCCCGGCGCGTACGCCCTGGTTGAGCACGGCATTAATGCCCTGAACGGTCCGCTGCGCGACAAGCAGCACGGCGGCTGGTACGCCTGCGTTAACGATGAAGGCGTCATTGATGCGTCCAAGCAGGGCTATCAGCACTTCTTCGTCCTGCTGGGCGCGGCGAGCGCCGTGACCACGGGTCACCCGCAGGCACGCAAGTTGCTGGACGACGCCATCGAGGTGATTGAGCGCTACTTCTGGAGCGAACAGGAGCAGATGTGCCTGGAGTCCTGGGACGAAGCCTTCAGCAAAACGGAAGACTATCGCGGCGGTAACGCCAACATGCACGCCGTGGAAGCTTTCCTCATCGTTTATGACGTGACCCACGACCGCAAATGGCTCGACCGCGCCCTGCGCATCGCCTCGGTGATTATTCACGACGTGGCGCGCAAAGGGGAGTACCGCGTTAACGAGCATTTTGACACCAACTGGAACCCGATCCGCGACTATAACATCGATAACCCCGCCCACCGCTTCCGCGCCTATGGCGGCACGCCGGGGCACTGGATCGAGTGGGGCCGCCTGATGCTGCACCTGCGCGCCGCCCTGGAAGCGCGCTTTGAAACCCCGCCGGAGTGGCTGCTGGAAGATGCGAAAGGACTGTTCCACGCCACCATCCGCGACGCCTGGGCACCCGACGGGGCGGACGGCTTTGTCTACTCCGTGGGCTGGGACGGCAAGCCAATCGTGCGCGAACGCGTGCGCTGGCCAATCGTCGAGGCGATGGGCACGGCCTATGCCCTCTATACCGTGACCGGCGAGGCGCAGTACGAAGCCTGGTATCAGAAATGGTGGGATTACTGCATCAAGTATCTGATGGATTACGAAAACGGATCCTGGTGGCAGGAGCTGGACACCAATAACGAAGTGACCACCAAAGTCTGGGACGGCAAGCAGGATATTTACCATCTGCTGCACTGCCTGGTGATCCCCCGCCTGCCGCTGGCGCCGGGCTTAGCGCCTGCCGTCGCCGCCGGATTACTGGATAGCCTGGCCAAATAATTAAGACGGAGTTTTTATGCGTACCCTACACAATATTGACCTGAAAAATAACGAAAGTGGCTTCACCCTGCGCTGGCAGGACCGTCTGATTTTATCCCACACCGCGGATGCCCCTTGCCTGTGGATTGGCGCAGGTGAGGCGGATATCGAGATGTTTCGCGGCAACTTCAGCATTAAAGACAAGCTCAACGAAAAGATTGCCCTGACGAACGCGACCGTTACGCAGCAAAGCGCGGGCTGGGCGATCCGCTTTACCCGCGGCGACGCGGTGAGCGCGACGCTGCTGGTGGGCGTGGATGGTGAAGGCCGTCTGGAGCTGAAGCTGAAAAATGATGCTCCCGGCCATAACCGCATCTGGTTGCGGCTGGCAGCTCAGCCTGACGATCATATTTACGGCTGCGGCGAGCAGTTCTCGTATTTCGATTTGCGCGGCAAGCCGTTCCCGCTGTGGACCAGCGAGCAGGGCGTGGGCCGCAATAAGCAGACCTACGTCACCTGGCAGGCCGACTGCAAAGAGAACGCGGGCGGTGACTACTACTGGACCTTCTTCCCGCAGCCCACCTTCGTGAGCACCCAGAAGTACTACTGCCACGTGGATAACAGCTGCTACATGAACTTTGACTTCAGCGCCCCTGACTTCCACGAGCTGGCGTTCTGGGAAGATAACGCCACGCTGCGCTTCGAATGTGCGGAAACGTACGTCGATCTGCTGGAAAAACTGACCGGCCTGCTGGGACGCCAGCCGGAGCTGCCGGACTGGGTGTACGACGGCGTGACGCTGGGCATCCAGGGCGGCACCGAGGTGTGCCAGCAGAAGCTCGACACCATGCGTAACGGCGGCGTAAAGGTGAACGGCATCTGGGCGCAGGACTGGTCCGGCATCCGCATGACCTCCTTTGGCAAACGCGTAATGTGGAACTGGAAGTGGAACAGCGCGCTCTATCCGCAGCTTGATGCGCGTATTGCGCAGTGGAAAGAGGAAGGCGTGCAGTTCCTCTCCTATATCAACCCGTACGTCGCCAGCGATAAAGATCTCTGCGAAGAGGCCGCGAAACGCGGCTATCTGACCAAAAACGCCGACGGCAAGGACTACCACGTCGAGTTCGGCGAGTTCTACGCGGGCGTTATCGACCTGACCAACCCGGCAGCCTACGACTGGTACAAAGAGGTCATTAAAAAGAACCTGATCGAACTGGGCTGCGGCGGCTGGATGGCCGATTTCGGGGAATATCTGCCGACCGATACCTTCCTGCACAACGGCGTGAGCGCGGAGATCATGCATAACGCCTGGCCTGCCCTGTGGGCGAAATGTAACTTCGAAGCGCTGGAGGAGACCGGCAAGCTCGGGGAGATCCTGTTCTTCATGCGCGCAGGCTACACCGGTAGCCAGAAGCACTCGGTGATGATGTGGGCGGGGGATCAGAACGTCGACTGGAGCCTGGACGACGGTCTGGCTTCCGTCGTACCGGCGGCGCTGTCGCTGGCGATGACCGGGCACGGCCTGCACCACAGCGACATTGGCGGCTATACGACGCTCTTCGAGATGAAGCGCAGCAAAGAGCTGCTGCTGCGCTGGTGTGATTTCAGCGCCTTTACGCCGATGATGCGTACCCACGAGGGCAACCGCCCTGGCGATAACTGGCAGTTCGACGGCGACGCGGAAACCATTGCGCACTTCGCGCGCATGACCACCGTCTTCACCACCCTGAAGCCGTATATCAAAGCTGCGGTTGCGCAGAACGCGAAAAGCGGCCTGCCGGTGATGCGTCCGCTTTTCCTGCACTACGAGGACGACGCGCGCGCCTACACGCTGAAATACCAGTATCTGTTTGGCCGCGATCTGCTGGTGGCGCCGGTCCATGAAGAGGGACGCCGCGACTGGTCGCTCTATCTGCCGCAGGACACCTGGGTCAATGCGTGGACCGGAGAAACCTGCCAGGGCGGTGACATCACCGTTGATGCCCCGCTCGGCAAACCGCCGGTCTTCTATCGCCAGCAAAGCGAATGGGCCGATCTGTTTAGCACCTTACGTCATATCTGATAAGGCTCGCCCGCGGGGAAACCTGCGGGCAGACGGAGAACAATAATGAGTCAACATACTTCTGATCCGGCAACCCTGCGCCTGCCGTTTAAAGAAAAACTCGCCTACGGGATGGGCGATCTCGGCTCTAACATCCTGCTTGATATCGGCACGCTGTATCTGCTGAAGTTCTACACCGACGTGCTGGGGCTGCCGGGCACCTACGGCGGGATTATCTTCCTGATTGCGAAGTTTTTTACCGCCTTCACCGATATGGGCACCGGGATCATGCTCGATTCCCGGCGCAAGATCGGCCCGAAAGGGAAATTCCGCCCGTTTGTGCTGTATGCAGCCTTCCCGGTAACGTTGCTGGCGATTGCCAACTTCGTCGGAACACCGTTTGAAATCACCGGTAAAACGGTGATGGCGACGGTGCTGTTCATGCTGTACGGCCTGTTCTTCAGCATGATGAATTGCTCCTACGGCGCGATGGTGCCCGCCATTACCAAAAACCCGGACGAGCGTGCTTCGCTGGCCGCCTGGCGCCAGGGCGGCGCCACGCTGGGTCTGCTGCTCTGTACGGTGGGCTTTGTCCCGGTGATGAACCTGATTGAGGGCAACGACCAGCTTGGCTACATCTTTGCCGCCACCCTCTTCTCGCTGTTCGGGCTGTTCTTTATGTGGTGGTGCTATAAGGGCGTTACCGAGCGTTACGTCGAGACGCAGCCTGCTAACCCGGCGCAGAAACCGGGGCTGTTGCAGTCGTTTCGCGCCATCGCCGGGAACCGTCCGCTGTTTATCCTGTGCATCGCTAACCTGTGCACGCTGGGCGCCTTTAACGTCAAACTCGCCATTCAGGTCTACTACACGCAGTACGTGCTGAACGACCCGATCCTGCTGTCGTATATGGGCTTCTTCAGCATGGGCTGTATTTTTATCGGCGTCTTTATGATGCCCGGCGCGGTGCGGCGCTTCGGCAAGAAAAAGGTCTACATCAGCGGGCTGATGATTTGGGTGGCGGGCGATCTGCTTAACTACTTCTTCGGCGGCGGCTCGGTGAGCTTTGTGGCGTTCTCCTGCCTGGCGTTCTTCGGTTCCGCGTTCGTGAACAGCCTGAACTGGGCGCTGGTGTCCGATACCGTGGAATACGGCGAGTGGCGCACCGGCGTGCGCTCCGAGGGAACGGTCTACACCGGCTTTACCTTCTTCAGGAAGGTCTCGCAGGCGCTGGCGGGCTTCTTCCCGGGGATCATGCTCACCCAGATCGGCTATGTGCCGAACGTGGTGCAGTCCGCCGGGACGGTTGAAGGGCTGCGGCAGCTGATATTTATCTACCCGAGCCTGCTGGCGGTCATCACCATCGTGGCGATGGGCTGCTTCTACAACCTCAACGAGAAAATGTATGTGCGCATAGTGGAAGAGATCGAACTGCGCAAACGTACGGCATAAATGACGTGATTGAGCGCCCTGCGGGGCGCTTTGAGGATCGACCATGACACATAATACTGATCCGTTAACCCTGAAATTGAGCCTGCGAGAGAAGTGCGCCTACGGGATGGGTGATTTTGGCTCGAACCTGATGCTGTGTATTGGCACGCTGTATCTGCTTAAGTTTTACACGGACGAGCTGGGCATGCCCGCGTTCTACGGCGGCATCATTTTTCTGGTCGCCAAGTTCTTTACCGCGTTCACCGACATGCTGACCGGGGTGCTGCTGGATTCCCGGCGTAACATTGGCCCGAGGGGGAAGTTCAGGCCATTCATACTTTACGCCTCCGTTCCGGTGGCGCTGGTCGCGACGGCGCAGTTTATGGCCAACGACTTTAGCCTGACGGTGAAAACGGCCCTCGCCACCGTGCTCTTCATGATGTTTGGCCTCTGCTACAGCCTGATGAACTGCGCCTACGGTGCAATGGTTCCGGCCATCACCAAAAACCCGAACGAGCGCGCGCAGCTTGCGGCGTGGCGTCAAGGCGGCGCAACGGTAGGACTGTTGCTCTGCACCGTCGGCTTTATGCCGATTCAGGCGCTGTTCATCAGCCAGCCCTCACTCGGCTATCTGGTGGCCGCGCTGGTGTTCGTCACCGGGGGGCTGTTCTGCATGTGGTGGTGCTACAGCGGGGTGAAAGAACGCTACGTCGAGCTTACGCCCGATCACCATAAGCCCGGCATTCTGAAATCATTCTGCGCGATTTTCCGCAATCCGCCGCTGCTGGTGCTGTGCATCGCCAACCTCTGTACCCTCGCCGCGTTTAACATCAAGCTGGCGATTCAGGTCTATTACACCCAGTACGTGCTGAACGATCTGCATCTCCTGTCGTGGATGGGCTTTTTCAGCATGGGCTGCATTCTGATTGGCGTGTTTCTGGTGCCCGGCGCGGTGAAGCGCTTTGGCAAGAAGCCGGTCTATCTGGGCGGGCTGACGCTGTGGGCGGTGGGCGACGTGCTGAATTTTTTCTGGGGGACCAGCTCCCTGCTGTTCGTGCTGTTTTCCTGCATGGCCTTCTTCGGCACGGCGTTTGTTAATAGCCTGAACTGGGCGCTGGTGCCGGATACCGTTGATTACGGCGAGTGGAAAACCGGCATTCGCGCCGAAGGGTCGGTGTATACCGGCTATACCTTCTCGCGCAAAATCTCCGCCGCGCTCGCCGGTTTCCTGCCCGGCATCATGCTGACCCAGATTGGCTACGTTCCTCACGCCGTGCAGAGCGCGGGCACGCTGCTTGGGTTGCGTCAGCTTATTTTCCTCTGGCCGTGCGGCCTGGCAATCGTCGCCGCCGTGACCATGGGGCTATTTTATAAACTCAACGAAGCGCGCTTCGCCTTTATTATCGAGGAGATTGGAAAACGGAAGAAACAGACAGCAAATACCCCTGAGATAACCACCAACAATAAAGCGTCAGCAGTCACTTTATAACAATAAATCCGGCCACTATGTCCTTCCTGTTTATCAGGAGGGAGGCCTTTCTGTACCTGATACATGGACAAATTATGAAAAGAATCATCACCGTACTGATCGTGTCGTCTGTGTCCTGCCCGGTATTTGCCGGGGCCTACGTCGAAACGCGCGAAGCCTACAACACCGCCTCAGAGCTGCACGAAGTGATCCTGCGTGCGGGCTATAACTTCGATATGGGCGCGGGGCTGATGTTCACCAACGCTTATAACGTGGGGAAATGGGACGAACTGAAACACAGCTATAACGAAATCGAGGGGTGGTATCCGCTCTTCAAACCGACCGACAAACTGACCTTCCAGCCCGGCGGCTTAATTAATGACAGCAGCGCAGGATCAGGTGGCGCGGTTTATTTAGATACCAATTACAAATTTACGGACTGGTTTAATCTGACGTTCCGCTATCGCTATAACCATAACAATTACGATACGCCGGACTATAACGGGCAGATGGATAAGAACGACACGCATGAATTCGCCAACTACTGGAATTTCAAAGTGACGGATGCGTTTTTCTACACCTTTGAGCCGCACTTTTTCCAGCGGGTGAATGATTACCACAGCAAAAATGGCAAAGATCATCACTGGGAAATTACTAACAAGTTCAGCTATAAAATCGACAGAAACTGGCTGCCGTATCTTGAGCTACAGTGGCTGGACCGATGGAATGATTACAACCGGGAGCAGTACCGGATCCGTTTAGGGTTACGGTATTCGTTCTAATAAAAAAGCCGCTGATCGCTCAGCGGCTTTTTCGTTGCCGGGTGGCGCATGCGCTTACCCGGCCTACGGCATAACCGAATTAGTCTTCTTTCGCACCGCGCATTGCACGTTTACGATCGTTCTCAGTCAGGTGACGTTTACGGATACGAATTGACTGAGGCGTCACTTCGACCAGTTCGTCATCATCGATGAATTCCAGCGCCTGCTCCAGGGTCATCTTGATCGGTGGAACCAGAACCGTTGCTTCGTCAGTACCGGACGCACGCATGTTGGTCAGTTTCTTACCGGTCAGACAGTTTACCGTCAGGTCGTTAGAACGGCTGTGAATACCGATGATCTGGCCTTCGTAAACTTCAGCACCGTGACCCAGGAACAGCTTACCGCGATCCTGCAAACCGAACAGCGCAAACGCAACCGCTTTACCCTGACCGTTGGAGATCAGCACGCCGTTGTTACGCTGGCCCACTTCGCCCGGACGAACGTCGTCGTAGTGGCTGAAGGTGGAGTACAGCAGACCGGTACCGGAAGTCATGGTCATGAACTCAGAACGGAAGCCGATCAGGCCACGGCTTGGGATCACGTAGTCGAGACGTACGCGGCCTTTGCCATCTGGATTCATGTTTTTCAGGTCGCCTTTACGCTCACCCAGTGCCTGCATCACAGAACCCTGGTGCTGCTCTTCAACGTCCAGCGTTACGTTTTCGAACGGCTCTTGTTTACGGCCATCGATTTCGCGGAAGATAACTTTCGGACGGGAAACCGCCATCTCGAAACCTTCACGACGCATGTTCTCAATCAGAACAGACAGGTGCAGCTCACCACGACCCGAAACGCGGAATGCATCAGCGTCTTCGGTTTCTTCAACGCGCAGCGCAACGTTGTGCACCAGCTCTTTGTTCAGGCGGTCAAGGATCTGACGAGAGGTAACGAACTTACCTTCTTTACCACAGAACGGAGAGGTGTTGACGTTGAAGAACATGGATACGGTTGGTTCATCAACGGACAGGGCTGGCAGCGCTTCGACGTTCTGCGGATCGCAGATGGTGTCGGAGATGTTCAGTTCACCCAGACCGGTGATAGCGATGATGTCGCCCGCTTCAGCGATGTCGCTCTCGATACGCTCAAGACCCAGGTGAGTCAGCACTTTACCGACTTTACCGTTACGGGTTTTGCCTTCGCTATCGATGATAGTGACCTGCTGATTAGGCTTCACTTTACCGCGCTTGATACGACCAATGCCGATTACGCCAACATAGTTGTTGTAGTCGAGCTGAGAGATCTGCATTTGCAGGGTGCCTTCCAGGTCAACGTTTGGCGCAGGAACGCGGTCAACAATCGTCTGGTACAGCGGAGTCATGTCTTCCGCCATGTCTTCGTGATCCAGACCGGCGATACCGTTCAGCGCAGACGCATAAACGATAGGGAAGTCCAGCTGTTCATCGGTCGCGTCGAGGTTAACGAACAGGTCGAAGACCTGGTCAACAACCCAGTCAGGACGCGCGCCAGGACGGTCAACCTTGTTGATCACAACGATAGGTTTCAGGCCGTGGGCAAATGCTTTTTTGGTCACGAAGCGCGTTTGCGGCATAGGGCCATCAAATGCGTCAACCACCAGCAGCACGGAATCCACCATGGACATCACGCGCTCAACTTCACCACCGAAGTCGGCGTGCCCTGGGGTATCAACGATGTTGATACGGTAGTCATTCCATTTGATAGCGGTGTTTTTGGCGAGGATGGTAATCCCACGCTCTTTCTCCAAATCGTTGGAGTCCATCACACGCTCTTGAGTTTCGGCACGAGCATCAAACGTACCGGACTGCTGTAGCAGCTTATCAACCAGGGTAGTTTTACCATGGTCGACGTGCGCGATGATGGCGATATTACGCAATTTTTCGATCACAACTTTGCCTCAGGCATTTAGAAATAGCGCGTTATTGTACACGGATTAATCGCACTACAAAACAGGATCACAAACATCCCCCGCAAACAAGTATTGCAGAGATGCTTTGTGATCGCTTTCACGGAGCGGTAAAAGGGCACTTTAACGTAAATTGCACCAATATGGTGCTCGATGTTCACACAGAAGCACTATAATGGTGCAACAAATCCAATGTGGTGCAGCCCTTCTGCACTATGGTGCGCATGATAACGCCTTTTTGGGGTGTTTTAAAAGTTGGCACAGATTTCGCTTTACAGAAATACAGTAAAAATATGGCAGCCCAGCCGATTTGAAGACCTCGTTACCACGACGACAATGACCAATCTGGAGAGTTAAGTATGTCCGCTGAACACGTTTTGACGATGCTGAACGAACATGAAGTGAAGTTTGTTGATCTGCGCTTCACCGATACCAAAGGTAAAGAACAGCACGTCACGATCCCTGCTCATCAGGTGAACGCCGAATTCTTTGAAGAAGGCAAAATGTTTGACGGCTCCTCCATTGGCGGCTGGAAAGGCATTAACGAATCCGACATGGTTCTGATGCCAGATGCAACCACTGCGCTCATTGACCCGTTCTACGAAGAACCTACGCTGATCATCCGCTGCGATATTCTGGAACCTGGCACGCTGCAAGGCTATGACCGTGACCCACGCTCCATCGCAAAACGCGCTGAAGAGTACCTGCGCTCTACCGGCATCGCAGACACCGTTCTGTTCGGGCCAGAGCCAGAGTTCTTCCTGTTCGACGACATCCGTTTTGGTGCTTCCATTTCTGGCTCCCACGTCGCTATCGATGACATCGAAGGCGCATGGAACTCTTCCACCAAGTACGAAGGTGGTAACAAAGGTCACCGTCCGGGCGTGAAAGGCGGTTACTTCCCGGTTCCTCCGGTCGATTCTTCACAGGACATCCGTTCTACCATGTGTCTGATCATGGAAGAGATGGGCCTGGTTGTTGAAGCGCACCACCACGAAGTGGCAACGGCTGGCCAGAACGAGATCGCTACCCGCTTCAACACCATGACCAAAAAAGCGGATGAGATTCAGATCTACAAATACGTTGTACACAACGTTGCGCACCGTTTCGGTAAAACCGCGACCTTCATGCCAAAACCAATGTTTGGCGACAACGGTTCCGGCATGCACTGCCACATGTCCCTGTCCAAGAACGGCACCAACCTGTTCTCTGGTGACAAGTATGCGGGTCTGTCTGAGCAGGCGCTGCACTACATCGGCGGTGTTATCAAACACGCTAAAGCGATCAACGCCCTGGCGAACCCGACCACGAACTCCTACAAGCGTCTGGTTCCAGGCTACGAAGCACCCGTGATGCTGGCGTACTCTGCCCGTAACCGTTCTGCTTCTATCCGTATCCCGGTGGTTGCGTCTCCGAAAGCGCGTCGTATCGAAGTGCGCTTCCCGGACCCGGCGGCTAACCCATACCTGTGCTTCGCAGCACTGCTGATGGCCGGTCTGGACGGTATCAAGAACAAGATCCACCCGGGCGAAGCCATGGACAAAAACCTGTACGACCTGCCGCCAGAAGAAGCGAAAGAGATCCCACAGGTTGCCGGCTCTCTGGAAGAAGCCCTGCAAGCGCTGGACGCAGACCGCGAGTTCCTGACCGCTGGCGGCGTGTTCACCGATGAAGCTATCGACGCTTACATCGCGCTGCGTACCGAAGAAAACGACCGCGTTCGCATGACGCCGCACCCGGTTGAGTTTGAACTGTACTACAGCGTTTAATTGTTTTGTTTTACTCGGCGCATACGCGTCGGGAGTAGTTGCCGTGGAAACTTTAGCCCATCTTCGGATGGGCTTTTTTCTCCACCAACAACCTGATCTCACGCGCTTTTTACCTCTAAAACGCTATACTGCACTAAAATAGTGCAACGACTCCAGGAGACTGCTGAATGGCAACTGGCACGCTGCCCGATGCTGGGCAGATCCTCAATTCTTTGATTAACAGTATTTTGCTGGTCGACGACGAGCTGGCGGTGCATTACGCCAACCCGGCGGCGCAACAGCTGCTCGCCCAAAGCGCCAGAAAACTGTTTGGCACGCCGCTGCCGGAACTGCTGAGCTATTTCTCGCTGAATATTGGTCTGATGCAGGAGAGTTTGCAGGCGGGTCAGGGCTTCACCGATAACGAAGTGACGCTGGTGATTGACGGACGCTCGCATATTTTGTCCCTCACCGCACAGCGCCTGCCAGATGGCATGATTCTGCTGGAAATGGCGCCGATGGATAACCAACGTCGTCTCAGCCAGGAGCAGCTTCAGCATGCGCAGCAGATTGCGGCACGCGACCTGGTGCGCGGGCTGGCCCATGAGATCAAAAACCCGCTGGGCGGCTTACGCGGTGCGGCACAGCTTTTGACCAAAGCGCTGCCTGACCCTGCCCTGGCGGAGTATACCAACGTCATTATTGAGCAGGCGGACCGTCTGCGTAATCTGGTCGATCGCCTGCTCGGGCCACAGCAGCCGGGGATGCATGTTTCAGAAAGCATTCACAAGGTCGCGGAGCGGGTGGTGAAACTCGTCTCTATGGAGCTGCCGGATAACGTCACGCTGGTGCGTGATTACGACCCAAGCCTGCCGGAGCTGGCGCACGATCCGGACCAGATTGAACAGGTGCTGTTGAACATTGTGCGTAACGCGTTGCAGGCGCTGGGCCCGGAGGGTGGCGAAATTATTCTGCGTACCCGCACCGCGTTCCAGCTGACGCTGCACGGCGTGCGTTATCGTCTGGCGGCACGTATTGATGTGGAAGATAACGGGCCGGGGATCCCGCCACATCTCCAGGACACTCTGTTCTACCCGATGGTCAGCGGTCGCGAAGGCGGCACCGGGCTGGGGTTATCCATAGCCCGTAATTTGATTGACCAACACTCCGGCAAAATTGAATTTACCAGTTGGCCGGGACATACCGAGTTTTCGGTTTTCCTGCCGATTAAAAAATAAAGGTGACGTTTATGCAACGAGGGATAGTCTGGGTAGTCGATGACGATAGCTCCATCCGTTGGGTGCTTGAACGCGCACTCACAGGAGCGGGATTAAGCTGCACGACGTTTGAGAGCGGCAGCGAGGTGCTCGACGCACTCACCACCAAAACGCCGGACGTTCTGCTCTCGGATATTCGCATGCCGGGCATGGACGGACTGGCGCTCTTAAAGCAGATCAAACAGCGCCACCCCATGCTTCCGGTCATCATAATGACCGCCCACTCCGACCTGGATGCCGCCGTTAGCGCCTACCAGCAGGGGGCGTTTGATTATCTGCCAAAACCGTTTGATATCGACGAAGCCGTTGCCCTGGTCGAACGCGCCATCAGCCACTATCAGGAGCAACAGCAGCCCCGCCACGCGCCGGATTTCGGGCCTACGACGGACATCATCGGTGAAGCGCCGGCCATGCAGGACGTGTTTCGCATCATCGGGCGTCTGTCGCGCTCGTCTATCAGCGTCTTGATTAACGGTGAATCAGGGACCGGTAAAGAGCTGGTTGCACACGCCCTGCATCGCCACAGCCCGCGGGCGAAAGCCCCCTTTATCGCCCTGAACATGGCAGCGATCCCTAAGGATTTAATTGAATCTGAGCTGTTCGGCCACGAAAAAGGGGCGTTTACCGGAGC
Source organism: Enterobacter sp. MGH119 (assembly GCF_001037675.1). Lineage (NCBI taxonomy): Bacteria > Pseudomonadati > Pseudomonadota > Gammaproteobacteria > Enterobacterales > Enterobacteriaceae > Enterobacter > Enterobacter sp. MGH119. The sequence goes on from NZ_KQ089934.1 coordinate 108,879, forward strand.
CAATACCATTCGTCAGGGACGCTTTGAACAGGCTGACGGCGGCACGCTTTTCCTGGATGAAATCGGCGATATGCCGCTGGATGTTCAGACCCGACTGCTGCGCGTGCTGGCAGATGGCCAGTTTTACCGCGTGGGCGGGTATGCGCCGGTGAAGGTGGACGTGCGTATTATTGCCGCGACGCACCAGAACCTGGAGCTGCGCGTGCAGGAGGGGAAATTCCGTGAGGATTTATTCCATCGTCTGAACGTGATCCGTGTCCACCTGCCGCCGCTGCGCGAGCGTCGGGAAGATATCCCGCGTCTGGCGCGCCATTTCCTGCAAGTGGCGGCCCGCGAGCTGGGCGTGGAAGCCAAGCAGCTTCATCCGGAAACGGATGCCGCCCTCACCCGTCTGGCGTGGCCTGGCAACGTGCGTCAGCTGGAAAACACCTGTCGCTGGCTGACCGTGATGGCCGCCGGACAGGAAGTGTTGATTCAGGATCTCCCCGCCGAGCTGTTTGAAGCCACCGTGCCCGAAAGCACCGCCGGACATGCGCTGCCGGACAGCTGGGCGACGCTGCTGGCGCAGTGGGCAGATCGCGCGCTGCGTTCCGGTCATCAAAATCTGCTCTCCGAAGCGCAGCCTGAGATGGAGCGCACGCTGTTAACTACCGCGCTTCGTCATACCCAGGGCCACAAACAGGAAGCGGCTCGCCTGTTGGGATGGGGTCGAAACACCCTGACGCGCAAGCTGAAAGAGCTGGGAATGGAGTGATCTTACTCCGCTGTGTAAAGGTTACTAATTGAGCGCAAAGTGCCGTTATTTTGCGCTTTACTGTTCCGATGAGTTTTGTATGATCGTGCCCGGAAACAGGGGGGAGCATCATGCTGGAATCATTAGTGACTTTGCTTTCGAGCGGAGCAGCAGAAAGCCACACGCCACAAACTGCCGTTGCGGCGGTGCTGTGTGCGGCGCTGGTTGGGCTGTTTAGCTAACGAGCTGTTGATGAAAAGCCGGGTGGCGCTTCGCTTACCCGGCTTTTCAACTTAAATCACCCGCGAGAACTGCTGTAAACGCGCCTTCTGACGTAGATAGGCATCGAAGCACATGCAGATATTACGAATCAACAGACGTCCTTTCGGCGTGACGACCACCGCGCTTTCCGACACATCCACCAGCCCGTCCTTCGCCAGCGGCGCAAGGAGTTTCAGGTCTTCGGCAAAGTAATCGCTGAATTGCAGATCCCATTGCGACTCCACCTCGCGGAATTCGAGACGGAAGTTGCAGATAAGCGCCTTAATCACATCACGACGGATGCAGTCGTCACGCGTTAACGCAATGCCGCGCCACAATGCGTTACCCGTTTCATCAACCTGCTGGTAGTACAGCTTCAGCTCTTTCTGGTTCTGAGCGTAGCAGTCGCCAATCATGCTAATGGCGGAGACGCCCATTCCGAGCAGATCGGTATCGCCCTGGGTGGTGTAACCCTGGAAGTTACGGTGGAGAACACCTTCGCGCTGGGCAATTGCCAGTTCGTCGTCAGGGCGGGCAAAGTGATCCATCCCGATAAACTGATAGCCGGTTTCGGTCAGCGAGGCGATGGTCTCCTGCAAAATGTCTAGCTTCTGCTGGGCGGAAGGCAGATCCGCATCTTTGATTTTGCGCTGAGCGGCGAACAGCGTCGGCAGGTGCGCGTAATTAAAGACGCTCAGACGGTCCGGGTTAAGCTCAGCCACGCGTTTAAGCGTGTAGGCGAAGCTCTCCGGCGTCTGCTTCGGCAGGCCGTAAATCAGGTCTATATTCGTTGAGGTAAAGCCGATTTCACGCGCATGGTTGAGTAAGGCAAAGATAAACGCTTCGTCCTGCTCGCGGTTTACCAGGCGCTGTACTTCTTTATTGAAGTCCTGTACGCCCATACTCAGGCGGTTGAAGCCTTCAGCGCGTAAATGATCCAGCACATCCAGCTCGATTTCACGTGGATCGACCTCGATCGAAATTTCGGCGTCGTCGTTAAAACTGAAATTGTCGCGCAGCAGCGCCATCAGGCGGCTGATCTGCGCTTTATTCAGATAGGTTGGCGTACCACCGCCCCAGTGAAGCTGGCTAACGTGACGCCCTTTAAACAGCGGTGCGCGGTGCAGAATTTCCTGTTCGAGCGCATCGAGGTATTGATCGGCTTTGTGCTGCTGGCGGGTAACGATTTTATTGCAGCCGCAGAAGTAGCAGAGCTTATGGCAGAATGGAATATGGACGTAGAGCGACAGCGGGCGCTCGGGATAGCGCACCACAGCATGCTGAAAATCCGCCTCGCCGAAAGCGTCAGAAAACTCCAGCGCGGTGGGGTATGAGGTATAACGCGGCCCGGAATAGTTATATTTCTGGATCAGGGCCAAATCCCAGTCGATAGATGGTACAGACATGCTCACTCCTTCCGTTGGTGTCGCGTTCGTATACGGCGGCCCGTTCTGGTCCCGTTGCGGGCCATCATTCGGGTGCGCAGCCACTTCTGTCGCCGCGACAACCGCCGTAGTTTAACGAATAACCACACCAGATAACATATAACCGGAAGGGTTATAAGCAGGACGAGTGTACCTGCCGGGTGCAAATGTTAGTTTCCACCCTTCAGAAGACGCATCATATCTTCCTGCTTTTCGTCTTCTTCTTCGTCGTCTTCGTCATCGTAAGACAGACCCAGCTTCTGCATCAGCTCGTCGATGCGATCCAGTTTGGCATCCACCCATGACTGCTCTTCGGCGGTCAAGGTTTCACCCTCTTCAAGACGTTCCAGCAGCGCGTCCAGGCGCTCATCGTTCTCCAGCAAATCCAGCTCAGCCTGCGGTGAAAGCATAGGTTTCTCGCTCTTTGGTTTGTGCTGCTTAGTGACCGGGGTGTCTGTCACGCCCAGTGGAATGGGAGTTTTACTGCCGATACGAGGATCTTTCTGCTGTTTGCCTTTTGCAGAAGCGCCTGCGGCACCGCCACCGTTAGCACGGCTACCCGCAGCATGGCCACGATGTTTTTTATCGCGTTTGCGATCGCGCGCTTCCTGATTCAGTTCTTCGCGCGTTTTGCGGCGTGCTTTTGCAGGGCGTTTCGCGCCCGCAGCGGAGGTCGGTTTTTTCATGATGTTTTATCTTTAAGTCGTTTTCTTCAGTATAGAATTCCGGCGAAATCTAGCAGAAAGCAAGCAAAGAAAAAAGGCGACAGAGCAATCTGTCGCCTTTTTTCCTGACTCACAACCCTTAACGGGTCAGACATTCCCTGTTTGCCTGCAACAAACCCTGTTTATCCCTTGGCTACTACCGTCCGTGATACGGTTCCGTTTCCTGTTAAAAACGCCTCCAGGCGCCGGTCGTCCTGACAATCCTGAGTCTTCGCCTCCTGGCGCTCCTGACCCTTATCCTTAAGTCGTTATCCTGTTGGCATCCTCGCCGTAGCACACACTTTACCTTGTTCCTTTAAACTAACAAGCAACGAAAAGGTACAAAACCGGATTTTCAGATAATTACTCATTAATAACTCTTTGAATTTTAATATCTTGAGTTTTTTAGCCCCTGCGATTTCTCTTAAATTTCTCATACGCTTAAGGGCAAATCTCTTACATTTCGCAGGGCTTTCACTTACATGTCAATGACGAAGGGAAAAGCCTTTTGCCCGCATTCAGGTATAATCCCCGCAGATTACGATTTTTGGAGACGACCACGTGACTACCTGGAACTACCAACAGACGCATTTTGTCACCAGTGCGCCCGATATTCGCCACCTGCCCTCAGACACAGGGATTGAAGTGGCATTTGCTGGCCGCTCCAATGCGGGAAAATCCAGTGCCCTGAATACGCTGACCAATCAGAAAAACCTGGCGCGTACCTCAAAAACACCTGGCCGTACACAACTGATTAACCTGTTTGAAGTGGCTGAAGGCAAACGCCTGGTCGATTTACCGGGCTACGGTTACGCGCAGGTACCGGAAGAGATGAAGATCAAATGGCAGCGTGCGCTGGGTGAATACCTGGAAAAACGCATGTGTCTGAAAGGCCTGGTGGTGCTGATGGATATTCGTCATCCGCTGAAAGATCTCGACCAGCAGATGATTGACTGGGCGGTGGCAAGCGATATTGCGGTGCTGGTACTGCTGACAAAAGCGGATAAGCTGGCGAGCGGCGCGCGCAAGGCACAGGTGAATAAGGTTCGTGAAGCGGTGCTGGCATTCAACGGTGATGTACAGGTTGAACCGTTCTCCTCGCTGAAAAAGCAGGGCGTGGATAAACTGCGTCAGAAGCTCGACAGCTGGTTTAACGATCTGGAACCGGCGACAGAAGCGGAAGCAGAGTAATAACAGGCGCGGCGATGACCGCGCTTTTTTCGCCTGAAACTTTCTTTGCCGCAATAAAAAACGCCCCAGTCATTACTGACTGGGGCGGCTAAAATATTCAGCCAAATCCGATTACGTGAAGTAAAAGGTCTGAAAGATAGAACATCTTACCTCTGTACCCTACGTCGTTAACTCTACTCTTTTTTTATCGCTGGACAAAGCACTTTTTGTAGTTTTTTTTCATTCTTTACATAGGGAATTCTAATGATCGTCACAAAACGCGCGTACTTATGTTGCTTACTTACATAAAACGCGCGTTATTCCGTTAGCCCTTAGTGAGCCTGATCCCAGTTTTCGCCGCTACCCACTTCCACCAGCAACGGAACGTCCAGCTTCATGCTGTTTTCCATCAGTTCATGGATCTTCTGAGAGACCGTCTCCAGATCGTCTTTATGAACTTCAAAGACCAGTTCATCGTGTACCTGCATGATCATTTTCACGCGCGGCTTCTCTTTTTCCAACCAGGCATCGACGGCGATCATTGCGCGTTTAATGATGTCCGCCGCAGTGCCCTGCATAGGGGCGTTAATCGCAGCACGTTCAGCACCCGCGCGGCGCGCGGCGTTGCTGGATTTGATGTCCGGAAGGTAGAGACGACGGCCATCCAGCGTTTCAACGTAGCCTTTCTCTTTCGCCTGCGCGCGGGTACGTTCCATATATTCCAGCACGCCCGGATACCGCTCGAAGTAGAGATCCATATACTTCTGCGACTCTTTACGCGGAATATTGAGCTGGCGTGAAAGACCAAAGGCACTCATGCCGTAAATCAGACCGAAGTTGATCGCTTTTGCGCTACGACGCTGCTCATTTGTCACGCTCTCCAGCGGCAGCCCAAACACTTCGGCAGCGGTTGCCCGGTGAATGTCCTTCCCTTCGGCAAAGGCCGTCAGCAGGCCTTTGTCGCGTGACAGGTGCGCCATAATACGCAGTTCGATTTGCGAATAGTCCGCGGAGACAATCAGGTAATCCTCTGGCGCAATGAAAGCCTGGCGAATACGGCGGCCCTCTTCATTACGCACCGGAATGTTCTGAAGGTTAGGATCGGTTGACGAAAGTCGCCCGGTCGCCGCCACAGCCTGGTGATAGGAGGTGTGCACGCGGCCCGTTTTCGGGTTGATCATCAACGGCAGTTTGTCGGTATAGGTCGATTTCAGCTTAGCCAGACCGCGGTATTGCAGAATAACTTTTGGCAGCGGATAGTCCAGCGCCAGCTCTTCCAGCACCTCTTCAGACGTTGAAGGAGCGCCGCCCGGGGTTTTCTTCAGCGGCTTGATACCCTGTTTTTCAAACAGGATGGTTTGCAGCTGTTTCGGTGAAGACAGGTTAAATGCCTCGCCAGCAAGCTCATGCGCTTTCTGTTCAAGCTCGGTCAGGCGCTGCGCCAGCTCACCAGAGTGGTTATGCAGCACCGTTGGGTCGATTTTAACGCCATTGCGCTCAATGCGGGACAGCACAGGCACCAGCGGCATCTCAATGTTCTCGAACACATTCAGCGGCCCTTCGTGCTTCTGCAATTTCGGCCACATTTTGAGATGCAGCTGTAGCGTGACGTCAGCGTCTTCCGCGGCGTAGCGGCCTGCCTCTTCCAGCGCGATCTGGTTAAAGGTCAGCTGATTTTTACCCTTACCGGCAATTTCTTCAAAGGTGATGGTTTTGTGTTTCAGCCAACGATCGGATAAGGAATCCATATCATGGCGGCCCGCCACGCTGTCCAGAATGTAAGATTCAAGCATGGTGTCAAAAGCGATACCACGCAGCTCAATGCCGTAGTTTTGCAGAATACCGCGGTCATACTTCAGGTTTTGCCCGACCTTCAGCGCTTTCTCGTCTTCCAGAATCGGCTTCAGTAGTTCTAAGGCGCGCTCGCGGGAGATTTGCTCCGGCGCATCCAGATAGTCGTGAGCAACCGGAACATAGGCGGCAACACCCGGCTCCGTCGCGAATGACAGACCCACCATATTAGCCGTAATGTTATCAAGGCTGTCCGTTTCGGTATCGAAAGCAAATACTGGCGCTTTTTTCAGCTTTTCAATCCAGGCGACGAGCCGTGACTCTTCCAGGATGGTTTCATAGTTGTCGAAGGAGAGCGCTACCGCCTCTTCTTCTGACTGCTCTTCGGCATCGACAACGATGGTCTCTTTCGGCTTCGCCGCAGGTTTAGCCCCTTTCGCCTGAAGCCATTTACCGGCTTCAACATCCGCGGTCCAGCGTTTAAATTCGTATTTTCTGAACAGACCAAGCAGTTCGTCGGCGGCGGGTTCCTGCACTTCCAGCTGCTCGCAGGTAAGCTCCAGCTCTACGTCAGTTTTGATGGTGGCCAACTGATAGGAGAGATAAGCCACCTCTTTGTTATCGGCGAGCTTTCCGGCCATGGTTTTTGCGCCACGGAAGGTAAGACCGGCAATTTTGTCGGACTCTGCATACAGCGTATCCAGCCCGCCCAGCCCTTGCAGCAGCGCCTGAGCTGTTTTTTCACCCACGCCCGGCACGCCAGGAATGTTATCCGAGGAATCGCCCATCAGGGCGAGGAAATCAATAATGAGCTCTGGCGGCACACCATATTTGGCGACCACTTCTTCCGGGCCAAGAATGGTGTTTGTCATGGTGTTGATCAGCGTAATCCCTGGCGTTACCAGCTGCGCCATGTCTTTATCACCGGTACTGATCAGAACCGGGCGGCCTGCTTTTTCCGCTTCGCGCGCCAGGGTACCAATTACGTCGTCAGCTTCAACGCCAGAGACCGCCAGCAGTGGCAGCCCCATCGCTTTCACCATAGCGTGCAGCGGTTCAATCTGCGCACGCAGATCGTCAGGCATAGGGGGACGGTGTGATTTGTAGTGCTCAAATAATTCATCGCGGAAGGTTTTACCCTTCGCATCAAACACCACGGCCGCATGGGTTGGATGGTATTGCAGAATCAGGCTGCGCAGCATATTCAGCACGCCGTACATTGCGCCGGTAGGTTCCCCTGCGCTGTTGGTCAGAGGAGGAAACGCATGATACGCCCGATACAGGTAAGAAGAGCCATCGACGAGTATAAGTGGGTTTTCTGGGATCTGAACCATAATGTCCGTGCCTGTTATGAATTTATGGGTAAAGGATGCCACAGAAGGATGAAAACATCAGGTTTTAGCGCTTTATACAGAAAAAGATTTTGCGATCGGGAAGATCGCTCGCAAAACAAAACTGTGGATAAGTTTGTGCATATTTTTAATACAGGTGAATAACAGCTTGATAAAAGTGATATTGAAAACTTATTTATCTATTTAAATCAAACAATTAATACGAGATCAATTAAGATCACACCTCACTGATGGTTATTTAGTCTATGTGGATATAAGGCTTAAGCACCTTGTCTATAGGGAAAAATTCGAGGCCTGCCAGGAAAAGCCGCGGCCTCCTGGTGTGAAAGCGCCCTGGTCTGAGCGAATTTCTGATAAGATCGGCGCCCAGCACCGGATAGCCGGCTGCTCAATTACAGCTAACTATCTGAAAAAATTCATCATGTCGAGAATACTCGCTGCGATAACATTATTATTAAGCGTCATTTTAACTATTCTGGTTACTATCGCCTGTTCTGTGCCAATCATCGTTGCCGGAATAATTAAGCTCCTGTTGCCTGTCCCTCCGGTATGGCGCGCGGTGTCTGCTTTTTGTAATTTTATGATGTACTGCTGGTGTGAAGGCCTGGCGATCCTGCTGCATCTGAACCCCTGGCTGAAGTGGGACGTTCAGGGTCTGGAGAAGCTGAACAAAAAGAACTGGTATCTGCTGATCTGCAATCACCACAGCTGGGCCGACATTGTTGTATTGTGCGTACTGTTTCGCAAACACATTCCGATGAATAAATACTTTCTGAAACAGCAGCTGGCCTGGGTGCCTTTCATTGGTCTGGCCTGCTGGGCGCTGGATATGCCGTTTATGAAACGCTATTCACGCAGCTATTTGATTCGTCATCCGGAACGCCGCGGTAAGGACGTGGAAACCACGCGCCGTTCTTGCGAGAAGTTTCGCGCGCATCCCACCACCATTGTTAACTTCGTCGAAGGATCGCGCTTTACCGAAGAGAAGCGCCAGCAAACTCGCTCTCCTTATCAGAACCTGTTGCCGCCAAAGGCTGCGGGCATCGCAATGGCGCTCAACGTGCTGGGTGAGCAGTTCGATAAATTGTTGAACGTAACGCTCTGCTATCCGGAAAACGACAGGACGCCATTCTACGACATGCTCAGCGGCAGGCTGACGCGTATCGTTGTCCGCGTTGATCTGGTGCCCGTCAATACTGAACTGCACGGGGATTACGTCAACGATAAAAACTTCAAACGTCGTTTCCAGCTTTGGCTTAATACACTCTGGAAAGAGAAAGACGAGCAGATAGCGAAGATTAAATCTTCATACAAAAACGCCGGTCAGTGACCGGCGTTTTTCTTTATGGTTGTTACTTTTTCTCAACCAGGTATTTCACGGTATCAGCGTACTGTTGTACGAAGATATCCATGCTGGTCGTGTCCATACCACGCATATTCACCTGGTATTTGCCGTTAACATACATCGCCGGCACGCCCTGCAACTGGAAGTCAGCGGCAGCTTTTTCCTGCTGTGCCACGAGAGATTTCACCACAAAACTGTTCCAGGCAGCGTCGTAGTCTTCACCTTTCACACCGGCATCTACGAACACTTTACGGATATCTGCCGTAGTTTGTACGGTCTGGGTTTTCTGTACGGCTTCAAACATAGGCGCGGTGATCTTATCTTCCACACCCAGCGCAATCGCGACCGCCCATGCCTGAGTCAGATCTTTGCCCAGTGGGCCAAGGAACTCAACGTGGTATTTCGTCATTTTGGTGCCTTCCGGCAGCTTTTTCTTCACGTTGTCAGAAACATGAAGTACCTGCTCAAACTCGTAGCAGTGCGGGCAGTAGAAGGAGAAGAACTCCAGCACCTGAGGCTCGCCAGCAACAGGCTTGTCTAGCGTAATGTACTGCTTGCCGTCGGTAAACTGCGCAGCAGTTGCGCTAAATGCCAGAATCATACCAGCCAGCGCCAGCCAAATTTTTTTCATGATCAACTCTCTCCTGGGTGTGTCCAATTAATACATCGGCGTTAATTGCAAAGGGGGTTCCTGTAGAACCTTAACCTGCTCGGTAAATGTGGATATCTGGTTGCGCCAGTAATCCTCCCCGGTAAGCCAGGGGAAATTTCGGGGAAAAGCCGGGTCTTCCCAACGCCTGATTAACCACGCGAGATAATAAACAAATCGCATCGCACGTAAAGGCTCTATCAAGGCAATTTCGTCTGAATTAAAGGGGATAAATTCTTCATAAGCTTCAATTATGGTCTCAAGCTGCATGCGCTGCTCGGCTTTATCACCGTTGAGTAGCATCCATAGATCCTGCACCGCGGGTCCCATACGTGCGTCATCAAGATCGACAAATAGCGGCCCATCGCGCCAGAGAATATTCCCGGCGTGGCAGTCACCGTGCAGGCGCAGAGTAGTAATATCATCCCGCCAGCAGGCTTTTACAGCATCAATAAGCTTATCGGTCGCCGTGAGGAAATTATCCTTTAGTGCATTCGGGATCAGCGCCGATGTTTCGAATACCTGTCGCGGCTCAATAAGATATTCCTGAACACCAATCGTCGGACGGGCAACAAACGGTTTTTTACGTCCCGTCTGATGAATGCGCCCCAGATAGCGGGCAACCCATTCCATCTGATCGATATTATCTGCCTCAAACTGTCTTCCGCCCAGGCTCGGAAATACCGCGTAGTAAAAGCCCTGATGGGTCAGCAGCGTTTGGTTATTGAATTTAATCGGTGCCGCAACGGGAACATCGTCATCCAGTAGATCGTGGGCAAACTGATGTTCTTCCTGAATTTGTTCTGCGGACCAGCGCTGTGGACGGTAAAACTTTACGACAAAGCGCTGGCGCTCTTCGTCCTGAAATTGGTAGACACGGTTTTCGTAGCTGTTTAAAGCGGTTAACCCGGAATCCACCCGAATACCCTGCTCGAACAGCGCATCCATAATGGTATCCGGGTGTAGTGTCTGGAAAGTAAAAGCCTGGTCGTTCATCCGATCATCCGGAAATTATACGAATGATTCAGGATATCATCTTGTGGCGATTTCGGTGGCTCCGCTTACAAGCTTTTACTCTTTAATTACGCCTCGGGCGCGCAGTAATGCGGTTTTAAAATCCTCTTCATAATCTTTCTGAATGCCAGGAATAACAGCATCTTTAGCCGAGTCACGCATTTTCAGGTGGTAGATCAGGATGTCGTCAGAAAGGTCCGCCAGTTCGCCATCAAAACCTGACTCTTTCGCCAGTTTCTGTAAAAATTGCATCAGATTCAGCTCTGGCTCTTTTTGCCAGGCCGGCTGGAGAAGCTCAATGACTTCATTAAGACGTTTACATTTCATGGTAGTGCTCCTTTCATTTAGAGAGACACGTTAGCAGGGTCAATCCCACAATAAAAGAGGCGATATTCGTGAATCAATGCCAGGAAATCATCGGGGTTGTTCTGACCGGGGGCAGGGCAACGCGAATGGGTGGAAAGGATAAGGGACTTCAGCTCCTGAACAACACACCATTATGGCAGCATGTTGCTGATACGCTTGCAGATCAGGTGTCATCGATGGCGATCAGCGCTAACCGACATGTTGATATTTATCAGCGCAGCGGGTATCCGGTTTATCAGGATAACCTGATGGACTACCCCGGTCCGCTGGCGGGAATGCTTTCTGTTATGCAGCAGTCGTACGGAGAGTGGTTTCTCTTTTGTTCATGTGATACGCCCTTCATCCCGTCCTGTCTGGTTGAACGTCTGGTGCAGCGGCGCGGTGGTGCTCCCGTCGTCTGGGTACACGACGGTGAACGCGACCATCCAACGATCGCATTGATTAATCGCTCGTTAATATCCGCGCTGGAAGATTACCTGGCCGCAGGAGAGCGACGCGTCATGGTATTTATGCGCCAGTCCGGAGGGCATTCCGTTGATTTCAGCGACATGAAATCGGCGTTTGTGAATGTAAACACGACGGAAGATTTGCAGATGATGCAGGAGAGAAAATGATACCCGTATTAGCGATCTCAGCCTGGAGTGGCACCGGGAAAACTTCGCTGCTAAAAAAACTGATACCTGCACTTTGCGCCAAAGGCATTCGTCCCGGATTGATTAAGCATACGCACCATAACATGGATGTCGATAAACCGGGGAAAGATAGCTATGAGCTGCGTAAGGCTGGCGCTGCACAAACGATGGTGGCGAGTAACCAGCGCTGGGCGTTAATGACAGAAACACCGGATGAAGCACCGCTGGATCTCGCTTATCTTGTCAGCCGGATGGATCACTCCACGCTGGATCTGGTGCTGGTTGAGGGGTTTAAGCATGAGGCTGTTGCGAAGATCCTGCTATTCAGAAGCGATGCCGGACATGACGTAAGTGAGTTAACGCTGGATGAACATGTGATTGCCGTGGCCAGTGACGTTGCGTTGACGCTGAAAGTACCGGTTCTGGATTTGAATAATGTGGAGGGGATTGCAGCGTTTATTTCGGCGTGGTGTGCAGTCTGAAATCTGCCGGGTGACGGCTTCTTAAGGCCTGCCGTTTTTCAGCAAACAAACGCAAAAAGGCCATCCTTGCGGATGGCCTCTTCACTTGTTTGATGCCTGGCAGTTCCCTACTCTCACATGGGGAGACCCCACACTACCATCGGCGCTACGGCGTTTCACTTCTGAGTTCGGCATGGGGTCAGGTGGGACCACCGCGCTAAAGCCGCCAGGCAAATTCTGTTAATCTGTATCAGGCTGAAAATCGTGTCTGTCTCTTCGCCAAAACATCTTCGGCGTTGTAAGGTTAAGCCTCACGGTTCATTAGTATCGGTTAGCTCAACGCATCGCTGCGCTTACACACCCGACCTATCAACGTCGTCGTCTTCAACGTTCCTTCAGGAGACTTAAAGTCTCAGGGAGAACTCATCTCGGGGCAAGTTTCGTGCTTAGATGCTTTCAGCACTTATCTCTTCCGCATTTAGCTACCGGGCAGTGCCATTGGCATGACAACCCGAACACCAGTGATGCGTCCACTCCGGTCCTCTCGTACTAGGAGCAGCCCCCCTCAATTCTCCAGCGCCCACGGCAGATAGGGACCGAACTGTCTCACGACGTTCTAAACCCAGCTCGCGTACCACTTTAAATGGCGAACAGCCATACCCTTGGGACCTACTTCAGCCCCAGGATGTGATGAGCCGACATCGAGGTGCCAAACACCGCCGTCGATATGAACTCTTGGGCGGTATCAGCCTGTTATCCCCGGAGTACCTTTTATCCGTTGAGCGATGGCCCTTCCATTCAGAACCACCGGATCACTATGACCTGCTTTCGCACCTGCTCGCGCCGTCACGCTCGCAGTCAAGCTGGCTTATGCCATTGCACTAACCTCCTGATGTCCGACCAGGATTAGCCAACCTTCGTGCTCCTCCGTTACTCTTTGGGAGGAGACCGCCCCAGTCAAACTACCCACCAGACACTGTCCGCAACCCGGATCACGGGTCTACGTTAGAACACCAGCCATTAAAGGGTGGTATTTCAAGGGCGGCTCCACGCAGACTGGCGTCCACGCTTCAAAGCCTCCCACCTATCCTACACATCAAGGACCAGTGTTCAGTGTCAAGCTATAGTAAAGGTTCACGGGGTCTTTCCGTCTTGCCGCGGGTACACTGCATCTTCACAGCGAGTTCAATTTCACTGAGTCTCGGGTGGAGACAGCCTGGCCATCATTACGCCATTCGTGCAGGTCGGAACTTACCCGACAAGGAATTTCGCTACCTTAGGACCGTTATAGTTACGGCCGCCGTTTACCGGGGCTTCGATCAAGAGCTTCGCGTTGCCGCTAACCCCATCAATTAACCTTCCGGCACCGGGCAGGCGTCACACCGTATACGTCCACTTTCGTGTTTGCACAGTGCTGTGTTTTTAATAAACAGTTGCAGCCAGCTGGTATCTTCGACTGATTTCAGCTCCGTCCGCAGGGACTTCACCTACATATCAGCGTGCCTTCTCCCGAAGTTACGGCACCATTTTGCCTAGTTCCTTCACCCGAGTTCTCTCAAGCGCCTTGGTATTCTCTACCTGACCACCTGTGTCGGTTTGGGGTACGATTTCGTGTTACCTGATGCTTAGAGGCTTTTCCTGGAAGCAGGGCATTTATCACTTCAGCACCGTAGTGCCTCGTCATCACACCTCAGCGTTAAAAGGTACCGGATTTACCTGGAACCTCCGCCTACATGCTTAAACCGGGACAACCGTCGCCCGGCTGACATAGCCTTCTCCGTCCCCCCTTCGCAGTAACACCAAGTACAGGAATATTAACCTGTTTCCCATCGACTACGCCTTTCGGCCTCGCCTTAGGGGTCGACTCACCCTGCCCCGATTAACGTTGGACAGGAACCCTTGGTCTTCCGGCGAGCGGGCTTTTCACCCGCTTTATCGTTACTTATGTCAGCATTCGCACTTCTGATACCTCCAGCATGCCTCACAGCACACCTTCAACGGCTTACAGAACGCTCCCCTACCCAACAACACATAGTGTCGCTGCCGCAGCTTCGGTGCATGGTTTAGCCCCGTTACATCTTCCGCGCAGGCCGACTCGACCAGTGAGCTATTACGCTTTCTTTAAATGATGGCTGCTTCTAAGCCAACATCCTGGCTGTCTGTGCCTTCCCACATCGTTTCCCACTTAACCATGACTTTGGGACCTTAGCTGGCGGTCTGGGTTGTTTCCCTCTTCACGACGGACGTTAGCACCCGCCGTGTGTCTCCCGTGATAACATTCTTCGGTATTCGTAGTTTGCATCGGGTTGGTAAGCCGGGATGGCCCCCTAGCCGAAACAGTGCTCTACCCCCGAAGATGAGTTCACGAGGCGCTACCTAAATAGCTTTCGGGGAGAACCAGCTATCTCCCGGTTTGATTGGCCTTTCACCCCCAGCCACAGGTCATCCGCTAATTTTTCAACATTAGTCGGTTCGGTCCTCCAGTTAGTGTTACCCAACCTTCAACCTGCCCATGGCTAGATCACCGGGTTTCGGGTCTATACCCTGCAACTTAACGCCCAGTTAAGACTCGGTTTCCCTTCGGCTCCCCTATACGGTTAACCTTGCTACAGAATATAAGTCGCTGACCCATTATACAAAAGGTACGCAGTCACCCCATAAAGAGGCTCCCACTGCTTGTACGTACACGGTTTCAGGTTCTTTTTCACTCCCCTCGCCGGGGTTCTTTTCGCCTTTCCCTCACGGTACTGGTTCACTATCGGTCAGTCAGGAGTATTTAGCCTTGGAGGATGGTCCCCCCATATTCAGACAGGATACCACGTGTCCCGCCCTACTCTTCGAGTTCACAGCAAGTG
>NZ_KQ089935.1:0-103895 GCF_001037675.1 Enterobacter sp. MGH119
CCCATGCCGAACTCAGAAGTGAAACGCCGTAGCGCCGATGGTAGTGTGGGGTCTCCCCATGTGAGAGTAGGGAACTGCCAGGCATCAAACAAGAAGAACCCCGTACCGTAAGGTGCGGGGTTTTTTGCTTTTGTTTTTCTCCCTCTCCCTGTGGGAGAGGGCCGGGGTGAGGGCACCAAACCGCACCATCCCCTCCTTGAAACTTTCTCACCTTACGCTTGCAGGCTCGACATTAACCCCGTTTCTGGGTATCGTTAGCTGTCTGGATGTCTAAACGTTTATACGTATGCTGTGAGGATTTAAGGTTATGCCGATTCGGGTGCAGGACGAGCTACCAGCCGTCAATTTCTTGCGTGAAGAGAATGTCTTCGTAATGACAACTTCGCGTGCTTCTGGTCAGGAAATTCGCCCGCTGAAGGTGCTGATCCTTAATTTGATGCCAAAGAAGATCGAAACAGAGAACCAGTTCTTGCGTTTGCTCTCCAACTCTCCGCTTCAGGTTGATATCCAGTTGCTGCGCATTGACGCGCGTGAGTCACGCAACACGCCTGCTGAGCATCTGAATAACTTCTACTGTAATTTTGAAGATATTCGCGATGAGAACTTCGATGGATTGATCGTCACCGGCGCACCGCTGGGTCTGGTGGAATTTAATGACGTTGCCTACTGGCCACAGATCAGGCAGGTGCTGGAGTGGGCAAAAGATCACGTCACGTCCACCTTGTTTGTCTGTTGGGCGGTACAGGCCGCATTGAATATCCTGTATGGTATTCCCAAGCAAACCCGCAGCGACAAACTTTCTGGCGTATACGAACACCACATCCTTCACCCGCATGCGCTGCTGACGCGTGGTTTCGATGACACTTTCCTGGCCCCGCATTCTCGCTACGCCGATTTTCCGGCACAGCTGATCCGAGATTACACCGACCTGGAAATCCTGGCCGAAACGGAAGACGGCGATGCCTACCTGTTCGCCAGTAAAGACAAACGCATCGCGTTCGTTACCGGCCATCCTGAGTACGATCCGCATACCCTCGCGGCAGAGTATTTTCGTGACGTTGAAGCGGGTCTGAATCCGGATGTCCCGTACAACTATTTCCCGAAAAACGATCCACAAAACACGCCTCGGGCAACCTGGCGTAGTCATGGAAATTTGCTGTTTACCAACTGGCTCAACTATTACGTCTACCAGATTACGCCGTACGATCTTCGCCACATGAATCCGACGCTGGAGTAATCGTCTGCATTAAACGATCCTAAAGCGTTTCAGCTATTCAGATCAGGCACCTTCGGGTGCCTTTTTTATTTCCGAAATCCTGTTCAACATACCAGGAAACTTTAACTCTATAGTAATCATGAAGTTGCGTTGCAATTAAAATTAAAATGGAAATTGTTTTTGATTTTGGAAAAATTATAGATAGTCTTAATTCTGCTGAGCGAAAACTACACAACGATCTTTCGCTCGCGTCGGGGGCGTGATTTGGATCTTTGATGAGGAGCAGAACGATGACTCAACAGGCAACAACGGTCGATGAACTGACCTTTACCCAGCCGAATGGTGAGCAAGAACAGCAAGTTTTGACGGCAGAAGCGGTAGAGTTTCTGACTGAACTGGTGACTCGCTTTACGCCACAGCGTAATAAACTGCTGGCGGCGCGCATTCACCAACAGCAGGGGATCGATAACGGCAAGTTGCCAGGATTTATTTCGGAAACTGCTTCCATTCGTCATGGTGATTGGAAAATCCGCGGAATCCCTGAAGATTTACAGGATCGTCGTGTGGAGATCACCGGCCCGGTAGAGCGCAAAATGGTGATCAACGCCATGAATGCCAACGTCAAAGTCTTTATGGCCGATTTTGAAGACTCGCTGGCACCGGACTGGCAGAAAGTTATCGACGGGCAGATCAACCTGCGCGACGCCGTCAATGGCACCATCAGCTATACCAACGAAGCCGGTAAAATTTACCAGCTCAAACCGAATCCGGCGGTGCTGATCTGTCGCGTACGCGGTCTGCATTTGCCAGAAAAGCACGTCACCTGGCGCGGAGAAGCGATTCCGGGCAGCCTGTTCGACTTTGCGCTGTACTTCTTCCACAACCATAAAAACCTGCTGGCGAAAGGCAGCGGCCCCTATTTCTATCTGCCGAAAACCCAGTCCTGGCAGGAAGCGGCGTGGTGGAGTGAAGTTTTCAGCTACGCAGAAGACCGCTTCAGCCTGCCGCGCGGCACCATTAAGGCCACGCTGCTGATTGAAACCCTGCCTGCCGTATTCCAGATGCATGAGATCCTCCATGCGCTGCGTGACCATATTGTGGGCCTGAACTGCGGCCGTTGGGATTACATCTTCAGCTACATCAAAACCCTGAAAAACCATGCTGACCGGGTATTGCCGGATCGTCAGGTTGTCACCATGGATAAACCGTTCCTCAGCGCCTACTCGCGCCTGCTGATTAAGACCTGCCACAAACGCGGCGCCTTTGCGATGGGCGGTATGGCGGCGTTTATCCCGAGCAAAGACGCAGAGCGTAACAATCAGGTGCTCAACAAGGTGAAAGCCGATAAAGAGCTGGAAGCCCGTAATGGCCACGACGGGACGTGGATTGCCCATCCTGGTCTGGCCGATACGGCGATGGAAGTCTTTAACCGCGTACTCGGCGACAACAAAAACCAGCTGTTTGTCACCCGTGAAGACGATGCGCCAATCGCAGAAGAACAGTTGCTGGCGCCGTGTGCGGGCGAACGCACGGAAGAGGGGATGCGCGCCAATATTCGCGTCGCCGTGCAGTACATCGAGGCATGGATCTCCGGCAACGGCTGCGTGCCGATTTACGGCCTGATGGAAGATGCCGCCACGGCGGAAATTTCACGTACCTCCATCTGGCAGTGGATCCACCATCAAAAAACGCTCAGCAACGGCAAACCGGTAACCAAAGCCCTGTTCCGTCAGATGCTGGCCGAAGAGATGCGGGTCATCCAGGACGAACTGGGCGAGCACCGCTTCAGCAGCGGGCGTTTTGACGATGCTGCACGTCTGATGGAGCAAATCACCACCTCTGATGACTTAATCGACTTCCTGACCCTGCCGGGCTACCGCTTCCTGGCGTAATTCACCACATAACAATATGGAGCATCTGCACATGAAAACCCGTACCCAACAGATCGAAGAGTTACAAAAAGAGTGGACCCAACCGCGCTGGGAAGGCATTCGCCGTCCGTACAGCGCAGAAGAAGTGGTGAAGTTACGCGGCTCGGTTAATCCGGAATGTACGCTGGCGCAGAACGGCGCGGCGAAAATGTGGGATCTGCTGCATGGGGGAGCTAAAAAAGGCTATATCAACAGCCTCGGCGCACTGACTGGCGGTCAGGCATTGCAGCAGGCGAAGGCCGGCATTGAAGCTATCTATCTTTCCGGCTGGCAGGTCGCGGCGGATGCTAACCTTGCCTCCAGCATGTATCCGGATCAATCTCTTTATCCGGCGAACTCGGTGCCGTCAGTGGTGGATCGGATCAACAATACCTTCCGCCGTGCGGATCAGATCCAGTGGGCCGCGGGTATCGAACCCCACGATCCGCGTTTTATAGACTATTTCCTGCCGATCGTCGCCGATGCGGAAGCCGGTTTCGGCGGCGTGCTGAACGCCTTTGAGCTGATGAAATCCATGATTGAGGCCGGTGCAGCGGCCGTTCACTTTGAAGATCAACTGGCGTCGGTCAAGAAGTGCGGGCATATGGGCGGGAAAGTGCTGGTACCAACCCAGGAAGCGATCCAAAAGCTGGTTGCCGCGCGTCTGGCTGCTGACGTGCTCGGCGTGCCGACGCTGGTGATTGCCCGTACCGATGCTGATGCGGCGGACCTGATCACCTCTGACTGCGATCCGTACGACAGCGAATTTATTACCGGCGAGCGCACCAGCGAGGGGTTCTATCGCACGCATGCCGGTATCGAACAGGCCATCAGCCGCGGTCTGGCCTATGCCCCTTACGCTGACCTGGTCTGGTGTGAAACCTCCACGCCGGATCTGGCGCTGGCGAAGCGTTTTGCCGATGCGATTCATGCGAAGTATCCGGGCAAGCTGCTGGCCTATAACTGTTCGCCGTCCTTCAACTGGCAAAAGAATCTGGACGATACCACCATCGCCAGCTTCCAGCAGCAGCTGTCGGATATGGGCTACAAGTACCAGTTCATCACCCTGGCGGGTATCCACAGCATGTGGTTCAACATGTTCGACCTGGCGCACGCCTACGCGCAGGGCGAAGGCATGAAGCACTATGTTGAGAAGGTGCAGCAGCCAGAATTTGCGGCAGGCAAAGAGGGATATACCTTCGTTTCGCACCAGCAGGAAGTGGGAACCGGCTACTTCGATAATGTGACCACGATTATTCAGGGCGGGGCCTCCTCCGTCACGGCATTAACGGGCTCAACGGAAGAAGCACAGTTCTAATCTTTTCCCCCTCTCCCCCCTCGGGGAGAGGGTTGGGGTGAGGGGGAATATATGTCGCGTGGTCTGGAATTACTGATTGCCCAAACTATTTTGCAGGGCTTCGATGCCCAATATGGCCGCTTTCTGGAAGTCACCTCCGGCGCGCAACAGCGTTTTGAGCACGCCGACTGGCATGCGGTTCAGCAGGCCATGAAGCAGCGTATCCATCTTTATGATCACCATGTAGGTCTGGTGGTGGAGCAACTGCGCTGTATCACCGACGGTAAAAGCCCGGATGCGGATTTTTTACTGCGCGTGAAAGAGCATTACACCCATCTGTTACCCGACTACCCGCGCTTCGAGATTGCGGAGAGCTTTTTCAACTCCGTCTATTGCCGGTTATTTGACCACCGCTCATTATCTCCTGAGCGGTTATTTATCTTCAGCTCCCAGCCGGAGCGCCGCTTCCGTACCATTCCGCGTCCGCTGGCGAAAGATTTCTTTCCCGATCGCGGCTGGGAAAAGCTCCTGCACCGCGTCTTAACGGATTTGCCGCTGCGCCTGCCGTGGGAGAATAAACCCCGGGATATCGGCTATATCCATGCGTATCTCAATGAAACCTTCGGCGAGGAGGTGCTCAGCCGCAGCCATTTGCAGGTTGCCAACGAGCTTTTCTACCGGAATAAGGCCGCCTGGCTGGTGGGCAAACTGGTTACGCCGACAGCCATCGTGCCGTTTCTGCTGCCCATTCACCGTACCGACGACGGCCAACTGTTTGTCGATACCTGCCTGACTACCAGCGCTGAGGCCAGTATCGTATTTGGCTTCGCCCGTTCCTATTTCATGGTCTATGCCCCACTGCCTGCCGCCCTGGTGGAGTGGCTGCGCGAGATCCTGCCGGGCAAAACCACCGCCGAGCTGTACATGGCGATTGGCTGTCAGAAGCATGCCAAAACGGAAAGTTATCGGGAATACCTGCGTTATGTCACCACGGCTGATGAGCAGTTTATCGAAGCGCCGGGGATCCGCGGCATGGTGATGCTGGTTTTCACACTGCCGGGCTTCGACCGCGTGTTTAAGGTGATTAAGGATAAATTCGCCCCGCAGAAGGAGATGAGCGCCGCGCACGTTCGCGCCTGCTATCAGCTGGTTAAAGAGCACGATCGTGTCGGGCGAATGGCCGATACCCAGGAGTTTGAAAACTTTGTGCTGGATAAGCAGCAGATCGATCCGTCGCTGATGTCGCTGCTAATGCAGGAAGCGCCGACGAAAATTACCGATCTTGGCGATAAGATTGCGATTAGCCATCTCTATATCGAACGCCGGATGGTGCCGCTAAATATCTGGCTGGAGCAGTCCGAAGGCCAGGCTTTACGAGACGCCATTGAAGAGTACGGCAATGCGATTCGCCAGCTCGCCGCCGCCAATATTTTCCCCGGCGACATGCTGTTTAAAAACTTCGGCGTCACCCGTCACGGGCGGGTGGTGTTCTACGATTACGATGAAATTTGCTACATGACCGAGGTGAACTTCCGCGATATCCCGGCGCCGCGCTACCCGGAAGATGAACTGTCCAGCGAGCCGTGGTACAGCGTATCGCCGGGCGATGTGTTTCCGGAGGAGTTTCGCCACTGGCTGTGTGCCGACCCGCGCATCGGGCCGTTATTTGAAGAGATGCATGCCGATCTGTTCCGCGCCAGCTACTGGCGCGGGCTGCAAACGCGGATCAAAAACGGACACGTGGAAGATGTCTACGCTTACCGCCGCAAGCAGCGGTTTTGCATCCGCTTTTCTCCCTCTCCCTGTGGGAGAGGGCCGGAGTGAGGGCATCAGGCGGCAATGCACGTTTAACGAATCCCACCATACGCCAGCGTCACCTCTTTCGCGGCCTTAATCACCATCGCGCCCAGCTCGGTGACGCGGTCGTCGGTCATGCGTGAAATCGGCCCGGAGATGGAGATGGCGGCAAACGGCTCGCGGTGCTCGTCAAAAATGCAGGACGCGAGGCAGCGCAGCCCGAGGGCATGTTCTTCGTCATCAAACGAATAGCCGCGCTTGCGGGTCAGAGCCAGATCTTCTTTCAGATGCACGGGCGACACCAGCGTGGCGTGGGTATAGGCGTGCAGCCCTTTACGGTGCAGCAGCCCCGTTACCTGCTCTTCGCTCAGCTGCGAGAGAAACGCTTTCCCTGCGCCAGAGGCGTGCATCGGCAGCTTGCCGCCAATCGGTGCGGACATGCGCATCAGCTGCGTACACTGCACCTGGTCGATAATAATCGCCTGGTGATCGCTCTGATCCAGTACGGCCAGGTTTACCGTCTCGCCGGACTCCTCCATCAGCTTGCGCAGAATCGGGTGGACAATCGCCAGCAGGTTGCGGCTTTGCAGGAAGCTGCTGCCGACAATAAACGCATGCGCCCCGACCGCCCAGTGTCCCAGCTCGCCCACCTGACGCACGAATCCCAGCTGCTGCATGGTGGTCAGCAGACGGTGCGTGGTGGAGTTCGGCAGGCCAGCCTGCTGCGCCAGCTCCGTCAGGGCCACGCTGCCGTGCGATTCGGCTATCCATTCCAGCAGCTTCAGGCCGCGCGTCAGGGATTGAACCTGTCCGCCAGGTTGTGCAGCGGTGGTTGCAGCAGGTTTTCTGCCGCGTTTAGCGGGAACGGTCGTAACCATGACGAACTCCTTTTTCTGTATCGTGGAAATCATTTTCGTTTTATTTGGTGGTTTTGCAACCGCTTTCCTGACTGATCGGAGGAGTGATAGTGAACATGTCTCATGTTACCGCTGTGTGACTTTTCGACCCTGCGAGATTATGCCAGTATGGAACGCAGCCTTTTGGCCATGTTGAGCGTTGTCGGGAGCAAGTGTGAGCAGCAAAGTAGAGCAACTGCGTGCGCAGTTAAATGAACGAATTCTGGTGCTGGACGGCGGCATGGGCACCATGATCCAGGGTTATCGCCTGAGCGAAGACGATTTCCGCGGCGAGCGCTTTGCCGACTGGCCTTGTGACCTGAAAGGGAACAACGACCTGCTGGTGCTCAGCAAGCCGTCCGTGATCAAGGATATCCACAACGCCTACTTCGAAGCGGGTGCGGATATCGTTGAAACCAACACCTTTAACTCGACAACCATCGCCATGGCGGATTACCAGATGGAATCCCTGTCGGCGGAGATCAACTTTGAAGCCGCAAAGCTTGCGCGCGCCTGCGCCGACGAGTGGACGGCCCGCACGCCGGACAAGCCGCGCTACGTTGCCGGGGTGCTTGGCCCAACCAACCGCACCGCGTCGATTTCACCGGACGTCAACGACCCGGCGTTTCGTAATATCACCTTTGACCAGCTGGTTGTTGCCTACCGTGAATCGACCAGAGCGCTGGTGGAAGGCGGTTCCGATCTGATCCTGATTGAAACGGTATTCGACACTCTCAACGCCAAGGCCGCGATTTACGCGGTGAAAGAGGAGTTCGAGGCGCTGGGCGTTGACCTGCCGATCATGATTTCCGGCACCATCACCGATGCCTCCGGCCGTACCCTGTCCGGCCAGACCACCGAAGCGTTTTATAACTCCCTGCGCCACGCCGAAGCGCTCTCCTTCGGCCTGAACTGCGCGCTGGGGCCGGACGAGCTGCGCCAGTACGTGCAGGAGCTTTCGCGCATCGCAGAGTGCTACGTCACCGCCCACCCGAACGCCGGTTTGCCGAACGCGTTCGGTGAGTACGATCTGGATGCCGACACCATGGCGGCGCAAATCCGCGAGTGGGCCGAATCTGGCTTCCTCAACATCGTCGGCGGCTGCTGCGGCACCACGCCGGAGCATATCGCCGCCATGAGCCGCGCCGTCGCCGGGCTTCCACCGCGCAAGCTACCCGAGCTTCCGGTAGCCTGTCGTCTGTCCGGCCTGGAGCCGTTGACCATCGGCGACGACAGCCTGTTTGTGAACGTGGGTGAGCGTACAAACGTCACCGGCTCCGCGAAGTTCAAGCGTCTGATCAAAGAAGAGAAGTACAGCGAAGCGCTGGATGTTGCTCGCCAGCAGGTGGAAAGCGGCGCGCAGATTATCGATATCAACATGGACGAGGGGATGCTCGACGCCGAAGCGGCGATGGTGCGTTTCCTCAACCTGATTGCCGGTGAGCCGGATATCGCCCGCGTGCCGATCATGATTGACTCCTCCAAATGGGACGTCATCGAAAAAGGGCTGAAGTGCATTCAGGGCAAAGGCATCGTTAACTCTATCTCAATGAAAGAGGGGGTCGATACCTTTATCCACCACGCGAAGCTGGTGCGTCGCTACGGGGCCGCCGTGGTGGTGATGGCCTTCGATGAAGTGGGTCAGGCCGATACCCGCGAGCGCAAGATTGAGATTTGCCGCCGCGCGTACAAAATTTTGACCGAAGAGGTGGGCTTCCCGCCGGAAGACATCATCTTCGACCCGAACATCTTCGCCGTCGCGACCGGCATCGAAGAGCACAACAACTACGCCCAGGACTTCATCGGCGCGTGTGAAGACATTAAACGCGAACTGCCGCATGCGCTGATCTCCGGCGGCGTGTCAAACGTCTCGTTCTCGTTCCGCGGCAACGACCCGGTTCGTGAGGCGATCCACGCCGTGTTCCTCTACTATGCCATCCGCAACGGGATGGACATGGGGATCGTCAACGCCGGCCAGCTGGCAATTTACGACGATCTGCCAGCCGAGCTGCGCGACGCCGTAGAAGACGTGATCCTCAATCGTCGTGACGACGCCACCGAACGCATGCTGGATCTGGCGGAAAAATACCGCGGCAGTAAATCTGACGAATCAGCCAACGTTCAACAGGCCGAATGGCGCTCCTGGGATGTGAATAAGCGTCTGGAATACTCGCTTGTAAAAGGCATTACCGAGTTTATCGAGGAGGATACTGAGGAAGCGCGTCAGCAGGCCGCCCGTCCGATTGAAGTGATCGAAGGGCCGCTGATGGACGGCATGAACGTGGTCGGCGATCTGTTCGGCGAGGGCAAAATGTTCCTGCCGCAGGTGGTGAAATCCGCCCGCGTCATGAAACAGGCGGTGGCGTATCTGGAACCCTTTATCGAAGCCAGCAAAGAGAAGGGCTCCAGTAACGGTAAAATGGTCATCGCCACCGTGAAGGGCGACGTACACGACATCGGCAAAAACATCGTTGGCGTGGTGTTGCAGTGTAATAACTACGAAATTATCGATCTTGGCGTGATGGTCCCGGCGGATAAAATCCTCAGGACCGCGCGTGAGGTGAATGCGGATCTGATTGGTCTTTCCGGGCTGATTACGCCGTCGCTGGACGAAATGGTCAACGTGGCAAAAGAGATGGAGCGCCAGGGCTTCACCATTCCACTGCTGATTGGCGGGGCAACCACCTCGAAAGCCCACACGGCGGTGAAAATCGAGCAGAACTACAGTGGGCCGACGGTGTATGTCCAAAACGCCTCGCGCACCGTGGGCGTGGTCTCCGCGCTGCTGTCTGACACCCAGCGCGATGACTTTGTCGCCCGCACCCGCAAAGAGTATGAAACCGTCCGCATTCAGCATGGACGTAAGAAACCGCGCACGCCGCCGGTTTCGCTTCAGGCGGCGCGCGAAAACGATCTGGCGTTCGACTGGTCCAGCTATACGCCGCCGGTCGCACACCGTCTGGGCGTGCAGGACGTGACGGCCAGCATCGAAACGCTGCGTAACTACATCGACTGGACGCCGTTCTTCATGACCTGGTCGCTGGCGGGCAAATATCCGCGCATTCTTGAAGATGAGGTGGTGGGCGAAGAGGCGAAGCGCCTGTTTAAAGATGCTAACGACATGCTCGACAGGCTGAGCGCAGAGAAAGCCCTCAACCCGCGCGGCGTGGTGGGGCTGTTCCCGGCGAACCGCGTGGGCGACGACGTGGAAATCTACCGCGATGAAACCCGCACCCATGTGCTGGCCGTGAGCCACCATCTGCGCCAGCAAACCGAGAAAGTGGGCTTTGCCAACTACTGCCTGGCGGATTTCGTCGCACCGAAACTCTCCGGTAAAGCCGACTATATCGGCGCCTTTGCCGTAACCGGTGGTCTGGAAGAAGACGCGCTGGCGGATGCGTACGACGCGCAGCACGATGATTACAACAAAATCATGGTGAAAGCGATCGCCGACCGTCTGGCGGAAGCCTTCGCTGAATATCTGCATGAACGCGTACGTAAGGTGCACTGGGGCTACGCGGCGAATGAGAATCTCAGCAACGAGGAGCTGATCCGCGAAAATTACCAGGGCATTCGTCCGGCGCCGGGGTATCCGGCCTGCCCGGAACACACCGAGAAGGGCACTATCTGGAAGTTGCTGGACGTCGAAGCGCATACCGGCATGAAGCTCACCGAGTCGTTCGCCATGTGGCCGGGCGCGTCCGTTTCCGGCTGGTACTTCAGCCATCCGGACAGCAAGTACTTCGCCGTGGCACAGCTTCAGCGCGATCAGATTGAGGATTACGCCCTGCGTAAAGGCATGAGCGTGTCAGAGGTGGAACGCTGGCTGGCGCCGAATTTGGGCTACGACGCAGACTAACGTCACTTTTCCTTACAACAAACAGGGCACCGCTATGGTGCCTTGTCTCTTTCTTACGTTTAAACCCTTATACTGAACCTCAGGAAAACGAATAACGATAAGGAGGAATACCTACCGTGTTGACGTTGTTACACCTGCTCTCCGCAGTCGCACTGCTGGTATGGGGCACCCATATCGTTCGTACCGGCGTGATGCGCGTGTTTGGCGCACGTTTACGTACCGTTCTCAGCGGCAGCGTTGAGAAGAAGCCGCTCGCCTTCTGCGCGGGTATTGGCGTCACGGCGCTGGTGCAAAGCAGCAACGCCACCACCATGCTCGTCACCTCGTTCGTGGCGCAGGATCTGGTGGCGCTCGCCCCGGCGCTGGTGATTGTCCTTGGCGCCGACGTCGGTACCGCGCTGATGGCGCGTATCCTGACGTTCGATCTCTCCTGGCTGTCGCCACTGCTGATTTTTATCGGCGTCATTTTTTTCCTCGGCCGTAAGCAAAGCCGTGCCGGGCAGCTTGGCCGCGTCGGTATTGGCCTCGGGCTGATCCTGCTGGCGCTGGAGCTGATTGTGCAGGCTGTCACGCCGATCACCCAGGCCAACGGTGTGCAGGTCATCTTCGCCTCGTTAACCGGCGATATTATGCTGGATGCGCTGATCGGCGCGGTATTCGCCATCGTCAGCTACTCCAGCCTGGCAGCGGTCCTGCTGACGGCGACCTTAACCGCCGCAGGGGTAATTTCCTTCCCGGTGGCGCTGTGCCTGGTGATCGGTGCCAACCTCGGCTCTGGCCTGCTGGCGATGCTCAACAACAGCGCCGCCAACGCTGCCGCCCGCCGGGTGGCGCTGGGGAGTTTACTGTTTAAGCTGGTGGGTAGCCTGATCATTCTGCCGTTTGTGCACCCGCTGGCGAACCTGATGGATAATCTCTCTCTGCCGAAAGCGGAACTGGTGATCTACTTCCACGTCTTCTACAACCTGGTGCGCTGTCTGGCGATGGTGCCGTTTGCCGCGCCGATGGCCCGCTTCTGCGAGCGGCTAATTCGTGATGAACCGGAGCTGGACGCGCGCCTTAAACCGAAGCATCTGGACACCTCTGTGCTGGACACGCCCGCACTGGCCATCGCCAATGCCGCCCGCGAAACGCTGCGCATGGGTGACGCGATGGAAACCATGCTGGAAGGGTTGCAAAAGGTGATGCACGGCGAGCCGCGCGAAGAAAAAGAGCTGCGCAGGCTGGCGGACGATATCAACGTGCTGTATACCGCCATCAAGCTCTATCTGGCGCGGATCCCCCAGGACGAGCTGGCGGAAGAGGAATCCCGCCGCTGGGCGGAAATTATTGAGATGTCGCTTAACCTGGAGCAGGCTTCGGATATTGTCGAGCGTATGGGCAGTGAAATCGCGGATAAATCCCTGGCCGCACGTCGGGCGTTTTCTGTGGAAGGGCTGAAAGAGCTGGAAGCGCTGCACGAACAGCTGGTCAGCAACCTGAAGCTGGCGATGTCGGTCTTCTTCTCCAGCGACGTGCCGAGCGCGCGCCGCCTGCGCCGCAACAAGCATCGTTTCCGCATCCTTAATCGCCGCTACTCGCACGCCCACGTTGAGCGTCTGCATCAGCAGAACGTGCAGAGTATCGAAACCAGCTCGCTCCATCTGGGGCTGCTGGGCGATATGAAACGTCTCAACTCGTTGTTCTGCGCGGTGGCGTACAGCGTGATGGAGCAACCGGATGAAGATGACGAGCGGGATGAGTATTAATCCCCAGAGGGTTTGATTGTTAACCCAAGGCCCAATGCTTTCATGACCGCCAGCGTGGTTTTGAGCGTTGGGTTCCCCTTATCACTGAATGATCGATACAGTTGTTCTCGTGACAGGCCCGTTTGCTGGGAAATGGTCGACATCCCTTTCGCTCGGGCGATGACGCCCAGCGCTTTAGCAATGTACGCTGAGTCACCCGTCTCTAATGCATCAGCCATAAACACAGCGATTTCCTCGTCATCCACCAGTGCGTTGGCTGGATCGTAGGGTGTTAATTTATGCATGCTCATTCACTCCTGCCATTGGGATACATTGCTCAGCATTTTTGCCATAAGTATGTCTCTGGCCTGGCTGCTTTTGTCACCACCACATAACAGCACGATGATGCAATTGCCCTGGTCCTTAAAATAGACTCTGTAGCCCGGGCCAAAGTGGATCCTCAGTTCACTGATACCTTCCCCCACGGGTCTAATGTCGCCCGCTAAGCCATTTGCCAGCCTAAAGAGGCGGGAAGCGATAATCGTCTTTGCCCGCCTGTCCTTTAAATTTTGCTCCCAGCGTCGGAAGGATTCTGTCTGAACGATCTCCTTCATATTACTCCCTGTGATTTATAAACTACAAGCAATTGTCTCTGGAGAGTAAAGCTAAAAGGAGTTAGCTCAAGGATAAATAGCCTGACGCTAAATCCTGAAAGCGTCTCGCAAACTAAAAAACCCGTCTCAGTAACCGTCGGCTAATCTTTTTTTCCAGCCCAAACCTAAGGTATATTTCGCCCTTCACAGGAGAAACTATGCTGCCAACTCAATCAACCCGATTAAACAAATACATTAGCGAGAGCGGGATCTGCTCACGTCGCGAGGCTGACCGTTACATTGAACAGGGTAACGTATTTCTTAACGGCAAACGCGCCACCATTGGTGATCAGGTGGTACCTGGCGATGTGGTGAAAGTGAATGGTCAGGTCATCGAACCGCGTGATGCCGAAGACCTGGTGTTTATCGCGTTGAACAAACCGGTTGGGATTGTCAGCACCACGGAAGATGGCGAGCGGGACAACATTGTTGATTTCGTGAACCACAGCAGCCGCATTTTCCCGATTGGCCGTCTGGATAAAGACTCTCAGGGGCTGATTTTCCTCACCAACCACGGCGATCTGGTGAACAAAATTCTGCGTGCCGGTAACGACCACGAGAAAGAGTACATCGTGACGGTGAACAAGCCGGTGACGGACGAGTTCATTCGCGGGATGGGCGCAGGCGTGCCGATTCTGGGCACCGTAACGAAGAAGTGTAAGGTCAAAAAAGAAGCGCCGTTTGCCTTCCGCATTACCCTGGTGCAGGGCTTAAACCGCCAGATCCGCCGCATGTGCGAGTATTTTGGTTATGAAGTGACGAAGCTGGAACGCACGCGCATCATGAACGTCAGCCTGTCCGGGATCCCGCTGGGCGAGTGGCGTGACCTAACGGATGACGAGCTGATCGAGCTGTTCAAACTTATCGAGAACTCCTCGTCCGAAGCGAAGCCGAAAGCCAAAGCCAAACCGAAAACGCAGGCGATTAAACGTCCGGTGGTGAAGGCACCGCAGGCAGAAGAGAAAGGGCGGGGCAAGCCGGGTAACGGAAAACGCTTTACCCAGCCGGGGCGCAAAAAGAAAGGGCGCTAATTAGCGCCTTCCACGGGTTGATGTATTGGCGGACCAGGAAAAGGTCGCCTCTGCATCCGGCTTATAAGCCTGCTCTTTTTTCAGCTTGCGGGCTTTTTTCGCCGCAGCCTCACGTTGCGCCATCAGTTTATCGATGTACTCTTTTTTAACCTGATTGGTTTCGGCGTTCGTCAGCGTGCGGCCATGCGCGATGCGGGCGCGGTCGAGAAGCGTTTTAAGTTCGCGCTGCTCGGCTTCGGTCATGTCTTTCTGGGTCAAACGTGGTGTAGCCATTGCTGAAGCCTCCTGATGGGGAGGCTTCAGTGTAAAGCAAGCCGGGACAATTAACCCTGTTTCACCGCATCTTTTTTCGGTTGGTCATCAATCGGCTTACCGGACCAGTACCCTGCTAACAGCGAACCGGACAGGTTATGCCAGACGGAGAACAGCGCCCCCGGTAGCGCTGCCAGCGGTGAGAAGTAAATTTTACCCAGCGCCGCCGCCAGGCCGGAGTTCTGCATCCCCACTTCGATCGCCAGCGTGCGGCAGGTGGATTCGTCAAAGCCAAACAGCTTCCCGCCCCAGTAACCGCCCAGCAGACCAATAGTGTTATGCAGCACAACCGCGACGATCACCACAAAGCCCACCGAAGCAATGTGCGATGCGGAACCGGCTACCACGGCGCTGATAATGGCCAGTATGCAGATCATCGAAAACGCGGGCAGATACGGCTCAACCGCTTTCACCACCCGCGGGAAGAGATGGTGGATCACCAGCCCCAGCGCAATCGGGATCACCACGATTTGCAGGATGCTGAGCAGCATGCCCATCACGTCCACCTGGATATGCGCGTCGACATACAGGCGGGTTAACAGAGGCGTGGCAATCACGCCCACCAGCGTGGAAACGGACGAGATGGTGACGGAAAGCGCCACGTCGCCTTTCGCCAGATAGATCATGACGTTAGATGCCGTGCCGCTGGCAACGCTCCCCACCAGCACCATCCCGGCGGAAAGGTCGGGCGGCATCTTAAAGGCCATCGCCAGCAGCCAGGCCGCGAGCGGCATCACCAGGTAGTGCAGGAAAATCCCTGCGGCAACCGGCGCCGGGCGAGACAGCACGCGTTTGAAATCGTCAATTTTCAGATGCACGCCCATGCCGAACATAATCAGCATCAGCAGCGTGGTGACCCACGGACCAATGCCCGTGAACGTGGCAGGAGTGTAATACGCGAGTACAGAGAGCAGCAGCGCCCATAACGGGAACAGCCGGGTGATAGCGGAGAGCATAGTGAATTCCTTGCAGTATTGTCGTGTTGTTTTGTTATAAAAAAGCCGGGTCTGTGCCCGGCTTATCGATATTGTTTAACGTGCTAACG
Organism: Enterobacter sp. MGH119; assembly: GCF_001037675.1. Classification (NCBI taxonomy): domain Bacteria; kingdom Pseudomonadati; phylum Pseudomonadota; class Gammaproteobacteria; order Enterobacterales; family Enterobacteriaceae; genus Enterobacter; species Enterobacter sp. MGH119. The sequence goes on from NZ_KQ089935.1 coordinate 15,744, forward strand.
AATTTTATTCAAACAAATTCTGATGAAGTTTCTGCACGACCTGCTCGGCCTGATCGGCAGGGACCAGGAAGCAGAGGTTGTAGCTGGATGCACCGTAGCAGATCATGCGGATATTGAACGGGTCGAGCACGCCGAACACCTCTTTACCCACGCCACAGGCGCGCGACAGCTTGTTGCCGATGATGGCCACCAGCGCCAGGTCTTCTTCTACTTCCACACGGCACAACTCGGAAAGCTCAATCAGCAGCGACTGCGTCAGCAGGGTATCACCCGTTGAGGTTGAACCGGTGGTGTCCAGCGTCAGCGCAATACTCACTTCGGAAGTGGTAATCAAATCTACAGAGATATTGTGGCGCGCCAGGATGCCAAACACTTCTGCCAGGAAGCCGCGGGAATGCAGCATATTATGGCTGTGCAGGGTAACCAGCGTCTGCTTACGACGCAGGGCCAGCGCGCGGAACAGCGGCGGGTTCTCGGTTTTCTTGCAGACCAGCGTCCCGCCCGCCTTTGGATCTTTACTTGAGCCAACGAAGACCGGAATGTCGCTGCGCACGGCGGGCAGCAGCGTGGCCGGGTGCAGCACTTTCGCGCCGAAAGTCGCCATTTCAGCCGCTTCTTCAAAGGCGATCACGTCAATACGTTTTGCCGCAGAGACCACGCGCGGGTCGGTGGTGTAGATTCCCGGCACGTCCGTCCAGATATCCACGCGGGTGGCGTGCAGGGCTTCACCCAGCAGGGCGGCGGTGTAGTCGCTACCGCCACGGCCCAGCGTGGTTGTGCGCCCTTTGGCTTCGCTGCCGATAAAGCCCTGGGTGATCACTATGCCTTCATCCAGGCGCGGGGCAAGCTGCTGGTTAGTCAGCTCAGCCAGGACTTCCACGTCCGGCTCGGCGCGGCCAAAGCGGTCGCTGGTGCGCATGACTTTACGCACGTCGAACCACTGCGCCTGAATATTGCGCTCGCGCATGATCTCAACGAACAGCAGGGTAGACATTAGTTCACCGTGGCTGACCAGCTCATCGGTCAGGGCGGTAGAGGTTGCCAGCGACGCGGCTTCGGCCAGAGTGGTGATATTTTCCAGCAGGCGTTCCACTTCCTCACGAATGACGTTCGGGTTTTGCAGACGCTCGAGAATGTCGAACTGAATTTTGCGCAGTGCATCCAGCTTCACGAAACGCTCGGTCGCTTCCAGTCCTTCAGACAGAGAAACCAGCAGGTTCGTCACGCCGGCTGAGGCGGAAAGTACCACCAGGCGGGTATTCGGATCGGCCAGCACCACATCGGCGCTGCGGTTCATGGCATCGTAGTCTGCCACACTGGTGCCGCCAAACTTGGCGACCACAAAACTCGTCATAACAACCTCGTGTCAGGGAATGAATAGAGCGACCTTGGCACAAGAATGAAGCGAGAACAGGTGCAGGCGCAAAATACGGCCCTATAAATAAAATGCGGGGGAGGTCCTGTCAATGCTGGGATTATGCGGATTTTTCATGGGGGGGTACCCCTCAGAAACAGGACTTATAACAGGCCCATATTTTATGCTCCTTTTTACCCCTTTTTGACCAACATTTCGCCACGCCGGAAGGGCGCGACAGCAGCTATACTTTTCGGGTCTTTTCACCTGCGTTTGATGCAGACCAGGGCAATGGCATAAAAACCATCACAATTTTTATTTGCAGGCGCTACAATCGACCGCAGTCACAATTCTCAAATCAGAAGAGTATTGCTATGAAAAACATCAACCCAACGCAGACCGCTGCATGGCAGGCACTACAGAAACATTTTGATGAAATGAAAGACGTCACCATCGCGGATCTGTTCGCGAAAGATGCCGATCGTTTCAGCAAGTTTTCCGCCACCTTCGATGACCTGATGCTGGTGGATTTCTCCAAGAACCGTATCACCGAAGAGACGCTGGCGAAGCTGCAAGATCTGGCGAAAGAGACTGAACTGGCAGATGCCATCAAATCCATGTTCTCCGGTGAGAAGATCAACCGCACCGAAGACCGTGCCGTGCTGCACGTGGCGCTGCGCAACCGTAGCAATACTCCAATTATCGTTGACGGCAAAGATGTGATGCCGGAAGTGAACGCGGTGCTGGAAAAGATGAAAACCTTCTCCGAAGCGATCATCTCAGGTAGCTGGAAAGGCTACACCGGCAAAGCGATCACCGACGTCGTAAACATCGGTATCGGCGGCTCTGACCTCGGCCCGTTCATGGTGACCGAGGCGCTGCGCCCGTACAAAAACCACCTCAACATGCACTTCGTGTCCAACGTCGATGGGACCCACATCGCTGAAGTGCTGAAAAAGGTGAACCCGGAAACCACGCTGTTCCTGGTGGCGTCTAAAACCTTCACCACTCAGGAAACCATGACCAACGCCCACAGCGCGCGCGACTGGTTCCTGAAAACCGCGGGCGACGAAAAGCACGTGGCGAAACACTTCGCGGCGCTGTCCACCAACGGTAAAGCGGTGGGTGAGTTCGGTATTGATACGGCGAACATGTTTGAGTTCTGGGACTGGGTTGGCGGCCGCTACTCTCTGTGGTCTGCGATCGGTCTGTCCATCATCCTGTCCGTCGGCTTCGACAACTTCGTTGAGCTGCTCTCCGGCGCGCACGCGATGGACAAACACTTCTCCACCACCGCGCCTGAGAAAAACCTGCCGGTGCTGCTGGCGCTGATCGGGATCTGGTACAACAACTTCTTCGGCGCTGAAACCGAAGCGATTCTGCCGTACGACCAGTACATGCACCGCTTTGCGGCCTACTTCCAGCAGGGCAACATGGAATCCAACGGCAAGTACGTTGACCGTAACGGCAACGCGGTGGATTACCAGACTGGCCCAATCATCTGGGGCGAGCCGGGCACCAACGGTCAGCACGCGTTCTACCAGCTGATCCACCAGGGCACCAAAATGGTACCGTGCGATTTCATCGCCCCGGCGATTACGCACAACCCACTGTCCGACCACCATCCGAAGCTGCTGTCTAACTTCTTCGCCCAGACCGAAGCGCTGGCGTTCGGTAAATCCCGCGAGGTGGTTGAGCAGGAGTACCGTGATCAGGGTAAAGATCCGGCAACGCTGGAGCACGTGGTGCCGTTTAAAGTGTTCGAAGGCAACCGTCCAACTAACTCCATTCTGTTGCGCGAAATCACGCCGTTCAGCCTGGGGGCGCTGATTGCCCTCTACGAGCACAAAATCTTCACTCAGGGCGCTATTCTGAACATCTTCACCTTTGACCAGTGGGGCGTTGAGCTGGGCAAACAGCTGGCAAACCGCATTCTGCCAGAGCTGGGTGACGATAAAGCGATCGACAGCCACGACAGCTCCACCAATGGTCTGATTAACCGTTATAAAGCCTGGCGTGCGTAATAAATATGTCATGAACAATGCCGGCGATATGCCGGCATTTTTTTATCGGATAATTCCTGATGTCTGTTAGTTATCTCAAATTCTGAATCTGAGTTTAATCCGAAAAAGACAGTAACCCCGTTAATTGCTGAGGTTTATTTTAAGAAAATACGGAGTGATGCTTTAATGTTCTTATATTATAAATTATTGATTTATATTTATTATATATTTACTTGATTCTTTTTTCCTTCCATTTTTAACCATTAGTCTGAAAACCTCATCCCTATTTACCCCCACGGTAAACCCACTGCTTTAGTTGTGTATACTCGAATCCGCCTGAATTTCTTTTCGGGCAAATCTCCATTCATTCATTGAAGGGAAATTGTTATGAAGAAAGTACTGTATGGCATTTTTGCCATATCTGCGCTTGCGGCGACGTCTGTCTATGCAGCTCCGGTCCAGGTCGGGGAAGCAGCAGGGTCGGCAGCGACGTCTGCGTCTGCGGGGAGTTCTACCGCAGCCAGCACCAGCGCCGTAAGTTCAGCCGTGGGTGTCGCGCTGGCGGCAACCGGTGGCGGTGATGGCTCCAATACCGGAACCACGACCACTACGACGACCAGCACCCAGTAATACCGGGTGTTTTAATCATAACCACACTTCGGTGTGGTTATTTCGCCCCTTCGGAGAAGAGTCGTGAAGCGACCTGCAATCATCCTGATTTGCCTGCTGTTGCAGGCGTGCTCAGCTACCACCAAAGGGCTGGGCCACTCACTGTGGGACAGCATGTTCGGCACGCCGGGCGTGCATCTGACCGATGACGAACTTCAGAACATGCCGTATGCCAGCCAGTACATGCAGCTAAACGATGGTCCGCAACTGTTTGTGGTGCTCGCTTTCGATGAAAACGGGCAGCAGAAATGGGTGACGCAGGATCAGGCCACCATCGTGACGCAGCATTCCCGCATCGTGAAAACGTTGCTCGGCGGCGACAACCTGCTTGAGGTGAACAACCTGGCTGAAGATCCGCTCATCAAGCCGAATCAGATTGTCGATGGCGCAAGCTGGACGCGCACGATGGGCTGGACCGAGCACAAACAGGTGCGCTACGCCACGGCCCGCTCCACCTTCCGCTGGGACGGTACGGATAGTGTCAAAGTGGGCAGCGACGAAACGCAGGTGCGCGTGCTGGATGAAGAGGTGACAACCGATCAGGCCACCTGGCATAACCGCTTCTGGGTGGACGAAGAGGGGCAAATCCGCCAGTCCTTACAGTATCTCGGTGCCGGTTTCTTCCCGGTGAAGACCACCCTGATCAAGGCGGCGAAATCATGAAAATGTTCATCCACATTGCGCTTCTCGCCAGCCTGGCCTCGCCGCTGGCGTGGTCTGCGGGAACGGTACAGGTCTACACCCCGGACAGCGAAAAACCTAAAACCTTAACCAATGCCGGGCATCTGCTCGATCTGGTGGGGCAGCCGAGGCTGGCGAAAAGCTGGTGGACCGGGGCGGTTATCAGCGAGCGTCAGGCGACGATTGTAGCGGAACAAAAACATCAGGCGCTGCTCGCCCGACTGAGCGGGCTGGCACAACAGGAAGATGCCGACGATGCCGCGGCTATTACTAGCCTGCGTCAGCAGCTTCAGGCGGTTAAGGTGACGGGGCGCCAGAAGGTGAATCTCGATCCCGACGAAGTGCGTGTCGCGGAAAACGGCAATCCGTCGCTGGAAGGGGACTATACCCTGTGGCTTCCGGCTCAGCCTTCCACCGTCACCGTGATGGGGCTTCTCAGCAGCCCTGGCAAAAAGCCGTTTACGCCGGGCCGGGACGTGGCGAGCTATCTCGACGAGCAAAGTCTGCTCAGCGGAGCGGATAAAAGCTATGCCTGGGTGGTCTATCCGGACGGGCATACGCAGAAAGCGCCGGTGGCTTACTGGAATAAACGCCATATCGAACCTATGCCGGGCAGCATCATTTTTGTCGGTTTTGCCGACCATTTCTGGACGAAAGCGTATGACGGGCTTAATGCCGATATCCTTCGCTCCCTGATACAGCGGATACCGGAATAATGAAAAAAACCTATCTCTACAGCATGCTTGCACTGTGCGTGAGTGCCGCCTGTCATGCAGAAACGTATCCGGCACCCATCGGCCCGTCGCAGTCCGATTTTGGCGGCGTGGGCTTACTGCAAACCCCAACCGCGCGTATGGCCCGCGAGGGGGAAATCAGCCTTAACTATCGCGATAACGATCAGTACCGTTACTACTCTGCGTCCGTACAGCTGTTCCCCTGGCTGGAGACCACGCTGCGCTACACCGACGTGCGTACAAAACAGTACAGCAGCGTAGACGCTTTCTCCGGCGATCAGACCTACAAAGACAAAGCCTTCGACGTGAAGCTGCGTCTGTGGGAAGAGAGTTACTGGATGCCGCAGGTCTCCGTTGGTGCGAAAGACATTGGCGGGACCGGCCTGTTTGACGCGGAATACATCGTGGCCAGCAAAGCCTGGGGACCGTTTGATTTCTCACTCGGTCTGGGATGGGGCTATCTGGGTACCAGCGGCAACGTAACCAACCCGTTCTGTACCTACAGCGACAAATACTGCTACCGCGATAACAGCTACAAAAAAGCGGGTTCCATCAACGGCGACCAGATGTTCCACGGCCCGGCCTCGCTGTTTGGTGGTGTAGAGTATCAAACGCCATGGCAGCCGCTGCGCCTGAAGCTGGAGTACGAAGGTAATAACTACAGCGAAGATTTTGCCGGCAAAATTGAGCAGAAGAGCAAGTTTAACGTCGGCGCCATTTACCGCGTCACCGACTGGGCCGACGTTAACCTCAGCTATGAGCGCGGTAATACCCTGATGTTTGGCTTTACCCTGCGCACTAACTTTAACGACATGCGGCCGCACTATAATGACAACCCGCGGCCAAAATATCAGCCGGAGCCGCAGGATGCGATCATTCAGCACTCCGTGGTAGCGAACCAGCTGACGCTGCTGAAATATAACGCGGGCCTGGCGGATCCGAAGATCCAGACCAAAGGCGATACGCTGTATGTTACCGGCGAGCAGGTGAAATACCGCGACTCCCGCGAAGGGATCGAGCGCGCCAACCGGATCGTCATGAACGATCTGCCGGAGGGGATCCGCACGATCCGCGTGACGGAGAACCGCCTGAATCTGCCGCAGGTCACCACCGAAACCGATGTTGCCAGCCTTAAGCGTCATCTTGAAGGCGAACCGCTCGGGCATGAAACCGAGCTGGTGCAAAAACGCGTTGAGCCGGTGGTGCCGGAAACCACCGAGCAGGGCTGGTATATCGATAAATCGCGCTTCGATTTCCATATCGATCCGGTGCTGAACCAGTCCGTGGGTGGGCCGGAAAACTTCTACATGTATCAGCTGGGCGCGATGGCGACGGCGGATCTGTGGGTGACCGACCACCTGTTGACCACCGGTAGTCTGTTCGGCAACATTGCCAACAACTACGACAAATTTAACTACACCAACCCGCCGAACGATTCAAAACTGCCGCGCGTGCGTACCCGCGTTCGCGAATATGTGCAGAACGATATCTACGTGAATAACCTCCAGGCCAACTACTTCCAGTATTTCGGCAACGGCTTCTACGGCCAGGTTTACGGTGGCTATCTGGAAACCATGTTCGGCGGCGCCGGGGCAGAAGTGCTTTATCGTCCTGTCGACAGCAACTGGGCGTTTGGGGTTGATGCCAACTACGTGAAACAGCGTGACTGGCGCAGCGCGCAGGACATGATGAAGTTCACCGACTACAGCGTCAAAACCGGCCACCTGACCGCCTACTGGACGCCGTCGTTCGCGCAGGACGTGCTGGTAAAAGCCAGCGTCGGCCAGTATCTGGCGGGCGATAAGGGCGGCACGCTGGATATCTCCAAACACTTTGACAGCGGCGTTGTGGTGGGCGGCTATGCCACCATCACCAACGTTTCGCCAGACGAGTACGGGGAAGGGGACTTCACCAAAGGGGTGTACGTGTCGATTCCGCTGGATCTGTTCTCATCAGGCCCAACCCGCAGCCGTGCGGCAGTGGGCTGGACGCCGCTGACGCGCGACGGCGGTCAGCAGCTTGGACGTAAATTCCAGCTGTATGATATGACCAGCGATAAGAACATTAACTTCCGCTGATGCTTCACGCCGGGCGGCACTGCGTTTGCCCGGCCTACGGTTTTTGTAGGCCCGGTAAGCGCAGCGCCACCGGGCGAATGCGCCAAACATAAACAAAAAATATAGATCCCCGTCACATTTTTGCGTTATACAGGAACCTCGCCCTGGAGAATGAGGTGCTGTATGACATCCCTGACTCGTCCGCGCGTTGAGTTTATCTCAACGATACTCCAGACCGTACTGAACCTCGGTCTGCTGAGCCTTGGCCTGATCCTGGTCGTTTTTCTGGGTAAAGAGACGGTGCATCTGGCGGATGTGCTCTTTGCTCCTGAGCAAACCAGCAAATACGCACTGGTGGAAGGCCTGGTGGTCTACTTTCTCTACTTTGAATTTATCGCCCTGATTGTGAAGTACTTTCAGTCCGGCTTTCACTTCCCGCTGCGCTATTTTGTCTACATTGGCATCACCGCCATTGTGCGGCTGATCATCGTCGATCATAAATCCCCGCTCGACGTGCTGATCTACTCGGCGGCGATCCTGCTGCTGGTGATCACCCTCTGGCTGTGCAACTCAAAGCGGCTAAAACGCGAATAAAAAAAGGGCGCTCCGAAGAGCGCCTAACAACAGTCACAAGTTGGTTCAATACAATACGTCTAAAGTTGAGGGTTGCAGTGGCATAACAAATGAAACTTAACCTTTCACACCGCCCGCCGTCAGGCCGTTGACCAGCCAGCGCTGGGCCAGCAGGAACACCACGGTAATCGGGATGGCAGAGAGGACGGCCGCCGCGGCAAAGTCGCCCCACAGGTAGTTTTGCGGGTTGAGATACTGCTGCATACCGACGGCCAGGGTGTAGCTGTTTACATCGCGCAGTAACAGAGAGGCGACCGGTACTTCGGTGATCGCCGCGATAAACGACAGAATAAACACCACCGCCAGAATCGGCACCGACATCGGCAGCAGCACCAGGCGGAACGCCTGCCACGGTGTCGCGCCATCCAGTGCCGCCGCTTCTTCCAGCGAGCCGTCGATGGTTTCGAAATAGCCTTTAATGGTCCACACGTGCAGGGCGATACCGCCGAGATAGGCGAAGATCACGCCGCCGTGAGTGTTCAGGCCGATGAACGGCACGTACTGGCCCAGACGGTCAAACAAGGCATATAACGCCACCAGCGACAGTACGGCCGGGAACATCTGGAAAATCAGCATCCCTTTCAGCAGGGTCGCTTTGCCCGGAAAACGCATACGGGCGAAGGCGTAAGCACAGGTGGTGGAGAGCGTCACGATGCCGATGGCTGTGATGGTTGCCACCTTCACCGAGTTCCACAGCCACAGCAGCACCGGGAACGGCGGCGGCGTGACGCGGCCATCCGCGTGTTCCACGCTGAAGCCCAGCGCGAGCTTCCAGTGCTCCCAGGAGATTTCGTCCGGGATCAGGCTCCCGGTGGCGAAGTTCCCCGAACGCAGGGAGATGGCGATAACCATCAGCAGCGGGAACATGATCGCCGCGATGAAAATCAGCAGGCCTAAGTGCGTCGCGAGGAGGCGCAGTTTCTGAGATTTGGGTTGTACCATTGCCATGTTCAGTGCCCTCCTTAGTCAAATTTCATACGTGTGGCTTTCAGGTTCACAATCGCCAGGGCGCCCACCAGCAGGAAGATCAGGGTGGCAATCGCCGCCGCCAGGCCGAAGTCCTGACCGCCGCCGCCCTCGAAGGCGATGCGGTAGGTGTAGCTCACGAGCAGGTCGGTATAGCCTGCCGGCGTGGTGGTGCCGAGACGGTCCGGGCCACCGTTAGTCAACAGCTGAATCAGCACGAAGTTGTTAAAGTTAAAGGCGAAGCTGGCGATCATCAGCGGCGTCAGCGGCTTAATGAGCAGCGGCAGGGTAATTTTGAAGAAGTTCTGGAACGGACCCGCGCCGTCCATCGCCGAGGCTTCGTAAAGGTCGTCCGGGATGGCCTTCAGCAGCCCCATGCACAGGATCATCATGTACGGATAGCCCAGCCAGGTGTTCACGATGATAATCATCGAGCGAGCGGTGGTCGGGTCGCTGAACCAGGCCGGTTTAATGCCGAACAGCGCGCTCAGCATCATGTTGATTTCACCGAAGCTCTGGTTAAACAGCCCTTTGAAAATCAGAATCGAGATGAACGACGGCACGGCGTACGGCAGAATCAGCAGCACGCGGTAAATCGCTTTGCCCTTCAGGGACTCCCACTGCACGAGGCAGGCCAGCACCATGCCCACGGCCACGGTCAGGATCACGGTCAGTACGGAGAAGACCACCGTCCAGACGAAGATGGCGAAGAACGGTTTCTGGATGCCTTCGTCGGTAAACACGCGGGTAAAGTTGTCCCAGCCGATGGTGACGGTATAGCCCGGGCTGAGTTTGTCATCCCCCCAGCTGCCGTCGGCATTCACCGACTGATAGAAACCAATATCGTTGTTCGGGCGGTACTTCACGCCGCTCTGGTTGTTGGTCAGCGTGCCGTCATCCGCCAGGGTATAGAGCGGTTGGGTGCCGGAGAACTGGCGCAGCGAGCTCATGATCACTTTGCTTTCGTCTGGCAGTACGGCGGTGAGCTGGGTCAGTGCCTGGCGATTCTGGGTGATGATACGCAGGTTGGCACGTTCACCTTCCGGCAGGGCCGCAGCCTCTTTTAAGGTCAGCTTCTGCTCACCGCCAAATTTGAACGCGTCGGAAAGATAGGTTTTGCCGCTCTCACCGTCAGTGAGCGCTAACTTCCACTCATCACCCGCAGGATACAGGCCGAAGTTAAAGGTTTTACCCGCCTGATAAGAACGGTCCAGAAGCACCTGGGTGGCACGCTCCTGCGCGAGCTGGTTGGTGCTGCTGTAGTTGGTAAAGGCAATCGCGATGGTGCAGATCAGCGGAAAGAGGACAAACAGCCCCATCCCGGCAACGCCCGGGTAAACATAGCGCCAGGCATACGCTTTACGGTTGGCGAAAATATACAGGCCAACCGAGCTTAAAATCAGCGTCATGATGGCGAATAGGTATTCCCCTTGCACGTACATTAAAACAACAAGGTAACCCACCAGCAGACACAGCAGACCTATCACTGACCACTTCAGTGCGTCGCTTTGCCACCAGTGTTTCTTTTTAATGACATCCATGGGGTTCTTCCTCTACAACGGTGGAAACTTATCGTCAGGTGGCGCTGCGCTTACCTGACCTACGGATCGTGCCGTAGTCGTAGGGCGGGTAAGCGCATGCGCCACCCGCCGTTTTTCAGACTTACTTAGTAATACGACCCTGAGCATCTTTCAGCGCGGCATCGACAGTCTGGCGACCGCTTGCAGCGTTGATGACGGCGGTACGGGTGGCGTACCAGAATGCAGCCATCTGAGGGATGTTCGGCATGATTTCGCCTTTCTGGGCGTTATCCATGGTGGCCGCAATACGTTGATCTTTCGCCAGCTGATCCTGGAAGGATTTCAGCGCAACGGCGCCCAGCGGTTTGTCCTTGTTCACTTCATCCAGACCCTGATCGGTCAGCAGGTAGTTTTCGAGGAACTCTTTCGCCAGCTCTTTGTTCGGGCTGGCGGCGTTGATGCCTGCGCTCAGCACGCCCACGAACGGTTTAGACGGTTTGCCGTTGAAGGTTGGCAGCAGGGTCACGCCGTAGTTGATTTTGCTCTTGTCGATGTTGGTCCAGGCCCACGGACCGTTGATGGTCATCGCGGTTTCGCCTTTATTGAACGCCGCTTCCGCGATGGAGTAGTCAGTATCCGCGTTCATGTGTTTGTTCTTAATCAGGTCAACCAGGAAGGTCAGACCTTTTTTCGCGCCCGCACTGTCCACGCCCACGTCCTTCACGTCATATTTGCCGTTTTCAAACTTGAACGCGTAGCCGCCGTCGGCAGCAATCAGCGGCCAGGTGAAGTACGGTTCTTGCAGGTTGAACATCAGAGCGGATTTACCCTTCGCCTTCAGCTCTTTATCCAGAGCAGGGATCTCTTCCCAGGTTTTCGGTGGGTTTGGCACCAGGTCTTTGTTGTAAATCAGTGACAGGGCTTCAACCGCGATTGGGTAAGCGATCAGCTTGCCGTTATAGCGAACGGCGTCCCAGGTGAACGGGAACAGTTTGTCCTGGAAGGCTTTGTCTGGCGTAACTTCTGCCAGCAGGCCAGACTGCGCGTAGCCCCCGAAACGGTCATGCGCCCAGAAGATAATGTCCGGACCATCGCCCGTTGCCGCAACCTGCGGGAACTTCTCTTCCAGTTTGTCCGGGTGCTCTACGGTGACTTTGATACCGGTGTCTTTCTCGAATTTTTTGCCCACTTCGGCCAGACCGTTATAGCCCTTGTCGCCGTTAATCCAGATAACCAGCTTACCTTCTTCAATTTTGGCGAGAGCCGGTGCGGAAATCATCATTGCTGCGAGGGCGGACAATGCGAAAACGCGTGCGCCAGTCTTGATCTTCATATCTGCCATCCTTTATTGGTGATGTGCTCGTGGATACATAAGGTGGTTCAACGTGACTCAGTCTCCTTATTTGACATCCTCTTTCCATCCTCCCAGTCCCTACGCCCCACCCCCTGTTTGTGTGATCCCTGTAACATAAATTTAAGTTATGAGTGCTGGCGCACATAAAAACCCACTGAATTTTGCAGGCCGCTTCACGATTTTCGCCTCGGCCCCTCAGCTGCGGTCGCAGAGCCTGCTCTCTCATCCTCCCGCCTCCTCCCCCATAAAAAAGCCGGGGGGTGGAGGATTCACGAAAGTAATGGAACACGCATAGTGAACTTATCTTGAATGTTTCTGTCGGTGACAGGTTGTAACGAAGGGAGAAGGGCATGGCGAGCGTACAGCTGCGTAATGTAACGAAAGCCTGGGGCGACGTAGTGGTGTCAAAAGACATCAATCTGGACATCCACGAAGGTGAATTTGTGGTGTTCGTGGGTCCATCAGGCTGTGGTAAATCGACTCTGCTGCGTATGATTGCCGGTCTTGAAACCATCACCAGTGGCGATTTATTTATTGGTGATACCCGAATGAACGACATCCCACCAGCAGAACGCGGCGTGGGCATGGTGTTCCAGTCTTATGCGCTTTATCCGCATCTTTCCGTTGCCGAGAACATGTCCTTTGGCCTGAAGCTGGCCGGCGCGAAAAAAGAGACCATTAACCAGCGCGTCACCCAGGTGGCGGAAGTGCTTCAGCTGGCACATCTGCTGGAGCGTAAACCGAAGGCGCTCTCCGGCGGTCAGCGTCAGCGTGTGGCGATCGGCCGTACGCTGGTGGCCGAGCCGCGCGTGTTCCTGCTCGATGAACCTCTCTCTAACCTGGATGCCGCCCTGCGCGTCCAGATGCGTATCGAAATCTCCCGTCTGCACAAACGCCTTGGACGCACGATGATTTACGTCACCCACGATCAGGTCGAAGCGATGACGCTGGCCGACAAAATCGTGGTGCTGGATGCCGGTCGCGTGGCGCAGGTGGGCAAACCGCTGGAGCTGTATCACTACCCGGCAGACCGCTTTGTTGCGGGCTTTATTGGCTCGCCAAAGATGAACTTCCTGCCCGTAAAAGTGACCGCGACGGCAATCGAACAGGTACAGGTGGAGCTGCCAAACCGTCAGCAAGTCTGGCTGCCGGTCGACAGCGCCAACGTACAGGTGGGGGCCAATATGTCCCTCGGTATCCGTCCTGAGCATCTACTGCCAAGCCACATTGCGGATGTGACGCTGGAAGGTGAAGTTCAGGTCGTCGAACAGCTTGGTCACGAAACACAGATTCATATCCAGATCCCCGCCATCCGTCAGAACCTGGTCTACCGCCAGAATGACGTGGTGTTGGTAGAAGAGGGTGCCACATTCGCTATCGGTTTGCCGCCAGAGCGTTGCCATCTGTTCCGTGAGGATGGCACTGCATGTCGTCGGTTGCACAAAGAGCCAGGCGTTTAAGCATTCCAATTACAAAGAAAAGCAATGATCTCAGGAGATAGAATAATGATTACTCTGCGCAAAGTCCCTCTGGCTGTCGCCATTGCGGCAGGCATCCTGTCTGCCCAGGCGGGCGCCGTAGACTTTAAAGGTTATGCTCGTTCCGGCATTGGCTGGACCGGAAGTGGCGGTGAACAACAATGTTTCCAGGCAACAGGCGCACAAAGTAAATACCGTCTCGGTAACGAATGTGAAACCTACGCCGAACTGAAACTGGGCCAGGAAGTGTGGAAAGAAGGCGACAAGAGCTTCTATTTCGACACCAACGTAGCGTACTCCGTTTCTCAACAGAATGACTGGGAATCCACCAGCCCGGCCTTCCGTGAAGCTAACGTGCAGGGTAAAAACCTGATTGAATGGCTGCCAGGCTCTACCATCTGGGCCGGTAAGCGCTTCTATCAGCGTCATGACGTACACATGATCGACTTCTACTACTGGGATATCTCTGGTCCTGGTGCCGGTATTGAAAACATCGATCTGGGCTTTGGTAAACTCTCTCTGGCAGCGACCCGTTCTTCTGAGTCCGGCGGTTCTGCAACCTTCGCCGATCGTGATGCGAACGGCGACCGTATTTATGACAACGTGGTACCAAACGATGTCTTCGACGTCCGTTTAGCCGGTCTGGAAACCAACCCGGGCGGTACGCTGGAGCTGGGCGTTGACTACGGTCATACCAACATTCCTGACGACTACTATCTGCAACCTGGCGCCTCTAAAGATGGCTGGCTGTTCACCGCTGAACACACCCAGAGCATGATGAAAGGCTTCAACAAGTTCGTACTGCAATACGGTACGGATTCCATGACCTCTAACGGTAAAGGTATTCCACAGGGTGGCAGCATCGATAACGACGGCTCTATGTGGCGCGTGCTGGACCACGGTGCAATCACCCTGGCAGACCGTTGGGACCTGATGTACGTCGGTATGTACCAGAACATCGATCGTGACAACAACAACGGTACCGAGTGGTGGACCGTGGGTGTTCGTCCAATGTTCAAATGGACGCCGATCATGAGCACCTTGCTGGAAGTGGGCTACGACAACGTTAAGTCTCAGAAAACTGACGACAAAAACAGCCAGTACAAAATCACCCTGGCACAGCAATGGCAGGCAGGCGACAGCATCTGGTCCCGTCCGGCTATCCGTGTCTTCGCAACCTACGCGAAGTGGGATGAGAAATGGGGCTATGCAAACAACGACTCAGGTGCAGGTTACACCTCTGGCGTAGCGTATAGCGACACCTCCGCGAAAACCTTCAGCCGTGGCGACAACGATGAGTGGACCTTCGGCGCCCAGATGGAAATCTGGTGGTAATTCGTCGAGCCTGACGTAATGACCTGAAAAGAGGGGCGTAAGCCCCTCTCTCCTTAGGGTGCTGCGCGCTATTGCCTGGCCACCGCAGTGCTCACGCTATCAGAGGTAATAACAATGAAAATGAAGAAAAGTCTCGTCGCGCTGTGCCTCTCTGCGGGGCTGTTGGCCTGTGCGCCTGCGCTCACCTATGCAGATGTGAATTTTGTTCCTCAAAATACCAGTGCTGCGCCAGCTATTCCGGCTGCGGCACTTCAGCAACTGGTGTGGACGCCAGTTGATCAGTCGAAAACGCAAACCACCCAGCTTGCCGCTGGCGGTCAGTCGCTGAACGTGCCGGGTATCAGCGGTCCGGTTGCGGCTTTCAGCGTGCCGGCGAATATCGGCGAGCTGACCCTGACGTTAACCAGTGAAGTCAATAAACAGACCAGCGTCTTCGCGCCTAACGTGCTGATCCTCGATCAGAGCATGACGCCATCCGCATTCTTCCCAAGCGACTATTTCAGCTATCAGGAGCCTGGCGTCATGAGTGCCGATCGGCTGGAAGGCGTTATGCGCCTGACGCCAGCCCTGGGTCAGCAGAAGATTTATGTCCTGGTGTTCACGACTGAAAAAGATCTGCAACAGACAACGAAGCTGGTTGATCCGGCGAAAGCCTACGCAAAAGGCACCGGTAACGCTGTCCCGGATATCCCGGATCCGCATGCTCGCCATACTACCGACGGCCTGATCAAGCTGAAAGTCTCCACCAACAGCGCCTCCAGCGTACTCGTAGGCCCGCTGTTTGGCTCATCTGGCCCGGGGCCGGTAACGGTGGGTAATACTGCCGCGCCTGTGTATGCCGCGCCAGCCGCAACACCGGCCGCGGCTCCGGCCCCGGCGAAAAAAGCCGAGCCGGTGCTTAACGATACTGAAACGTACTTTAACAACGCCATCAAGCAGGCAGTTAAAAACGGCGATGTCGATAAAGCGCTGAAACTGCTTGATGAAGCCGAGCGTTTAGGTTCAACCACTGCCCGTTCCACCTTTATCAGCAGTGTAAAAGGCAAGGGGTAACCGTCTCCCCACAGTGCTGATTTTGTTAGTCGTTTGGTGCGCCTTCACGGGCGCACTTTTTTTGGCTAAGTTGCACCATTGTTGCAATAGTGATCGTTAAATTCTGTTTGTCCGTCCTCATTTTGCCAATCTGCGATACAATGCTTTTACGTTATGTATCGGAGAGTCTGGCATGTCACACCCCGCGCTCACGCAGCTGCGTGCGCTACGCTATTTCGACCACATCCCTGCGCTTGACCCGGAACAGCTGGACTGGCTGCTGCTGGAAGATTCCATGACAAAACGTTTTGAGCAACAGGGTAAAACGGTCACGGTGACGATGATTCAGGAAGGGTTTGTCTCGCCTGCGGAGATTGCCAGCGAGCTGCCGCTGCTGCCGCAGGAAGAACGCTACTGGCTGCGTGAAATTTTACTCTGTGCGGATGGCGAGCCGTGGCTTGCCGGGCGGACGGTGGTTCCTGAGTCTACACTTTCCGGGCCGGAGCTGGCATTGCAACGCCTCGGCAAAACGCCCCTGGGGCGCTATCTGTTCACCTCGTCTGAACTGACCCGTGATTTTATTGAAATTGGTTGCGATGCCGATTTGTGGGGGCGCCGTTCCCGCCTTCGTTTGAGTGGCAAGCCGTTAATACTGACGGAACTCTTTTTGCCTGCATCGCCGTTGTACTAAGAGGGAGAGAAAATGGAGTGGAGTCTGACGCAGAATAAGCTGCTGGCCTATCACCGCCTGATGCGTACTGATAAACCCATTGGCGCGCTGCTGCTGCTGTGGCCGACCTTATGGGCGCTGTGGGTTGCCACGCCGGGCGTGCCGCCGCTGTGGATCCTGGCGGTATTTGTGGCGGGCGTCTGGCTGATGCGCGCTGCGGGCTGTGTGGTCAACGACTATGCTGACCGGAAATTTGATGGACATGTTAAGCGCACCGCGAATCGTCCTCTGCCGAGCGGTCAGGTGACCGGGAAAGAGGCGCGCATTCTGTTTGTGGTGCTGGTGCTTCTCTCTTTCATGCTGGTGTTAACCCTTAACACCATGACCATTCTACTGTCCGTTGCGGCTCTGGCGCTGGCCTGGGTTTACCCGTTCATGAAGCGATACACCCATCTGCCGCAGGTGGTATTGGGTGCGGCATTTGGCTGGTCGATTCCCATGGCGTTTGCCGCGGTCAGCGAGTCCGTTCCGCTCAGCTGCTGGCTGATGTTCCTGGCGAATATTCTCTGGGCCGTTGCGTACGATACCCAATACGCGATGGTCGATCGCGATGACGATCTCAAGATTGGCATCAAATCGACGGCGATCCTGTTTGGTCGTCACGACAAGCTGATCATCGGCATATTACAGGTGGCGGTGCTGGCGCTGATGGTGGCGATTGGTCGCCTGAACGGGCTGAACTGGGAGTTTTACTGGTCCGTACTGGTGGCGGGGCTGCTGTTTGCGTATCAGCAGAAGCTGATCGCGAAGCGCGAGCGTGAAGCCTGCTTTAAAGCGTTTCTGAATAATAACTACGTCGGGCTGGTGCTGTTTCTGGGCCTGGCGATGAGTTACTGGTCATAAAAAAGCCGGGTGGCGGCTTCGCCTTACCCGGCCTACGATTTAGCGGAACATGTAGGCCGGGTAAGCGTTAGCGTCACCCGGCTTTAGCATCATTCGCCCTGCGTCGAACTCTCAATCGTTAAACGCACATCCGCGGTAATCAGCTCTGCCAGCATCTGGTAAACCTTCATCGTCTCTTCCGGCTCGGCATCGCCCGTATCGCTAATGTACCCTTCGTCGCGCAGCGTCAGCACCAGGGAGCTGAATACCGCTTTGTCGAAGAATTCTGGGGCGTTAATGCCATGCAGAACGGAGAGGCGCTGGGCCAGCGTCCGGCTCTCTTTTTCCAGCGTACCGCGGTTGATGGACGGATTTGCACTCAGCAACCAGAAGGTAATGGCGTAGCGCTGCAACGTCTCACGCGCACCGGAAGCCAGGAGCTGCAAGGTACGTGAACGTGACGGATTGATATGCAGTTCATCATCACTGATGGTAATCAGCCCCTGACGATGCATCTCTGCCGTCATTTTATCGAGCTCTGCCGCCAGTTCATCCTTACTCCAGCGCAGGAACAGCTCCGCTTTCAGCATCGGGTAGATGGCCTGAATATGGCGCAGCAGCTCCTGACGCGAAATACGGCGGTGCTGGGTAATAATGGCCGCCATCAGCGACGGCAGCATCAGCATGTGCGTGATGTTATTACGGTAGTAGGTCATCAGCACGGCCTGCTCGCGCGGCAGAATGATGATGTCACCAATCGTATCTTTCTCGACTTCGAACTTGTTCATCTGCAACGCGTGATCGATCAGCTCGCTGGCGGTGGCAGACGGCACGGTCGAATCCACGGAATACGGCACGTTGCGCATGATATCCAGGTAGCAGTCAATCTGCTCGGTCAGCTGTTCGCGGGTCAGTGAACGCTGGCGAGAGGCCAGAAGCGCAGTACAACACAGGTTCATGGCGTTTGCCGCACCAGCATTGTTGATGCGTACCATCAGCTCGGATGCAATGCCGTTGACCGTTGGCGTCAGCCAGGCCGGACGTACCGCTTCGATAGGATCGATAGACTCGCGCCACTCCGGAACATGATGGTTCAGAAATGTCATCAGCGGCAGGGGCTCGCCAAAGTTCACGTATCCCTGGCCGAGGTTGCGCAATTTACTCAGCCCACGCAGCATCTGCGGCAGACTCTCTTTCTCTTTAGTCGCACCGCGCAGCTCTTTCGCGTAGGTGCCCACTTCCATCACGTGTTCATAACCGATGTAAATCGGCACCAGCGTGATAGGACGGGTACCGCCACGCAGCATGGCCTGAATGGTCATCGACAGCGTGCCGGTCTTTGGATCGAGCAGACGACCGGTACGCGAGCGACCGCCTTCAACAAAGTACTCCACAGAATAACCGCGGCTGAACAGCTCGCCCAGATACTCCCTGAAGACGGTGGAGTAAAGCTTGTTACCTTTAAAGGTACGACGAATGAAGAACGCACCCAGACGGCGGAAAATCGGGCCTGCTGGCCAGAAGTTCAGGTTGATACCGGCAGCAATATGCGGTGGCACCAACCCCTGGTGATAGAGCACGTAAGAGAGCAACAAGTAGTCCATGTGGCTGCGGTGGCAGGGCACATAGACAATCTCGTGGCCGTCGTGCGCTAACTGACGCACGCGTTCGGCGTTGTGGACGTTAATCCCCTGATAGAGGCGGTTCCACGTGAAGCCGAGGATACGGTCAGAGAGGCGAATCATCTCGTAGGAGAAGTTCGCGGCGATCTCTTCCATCAGCGCGATTGCGTTCTGCTGCGCTTTCTCGTGCGAAATTTTCTTGCTGCGCGCTTCGTCTTCTACGGCACGGGCAATCGCTTTGGAAGCCAGCAGCTTGTTGAACAGATCCTGACGTGCCGGGAGACGTGGTCCAACGGCCGCCAGACGCTGACGTGCAAAGTGCATACGCGCAACGCGCGCCAGCTTTTGCGCAATGATTTTGTCAGTGCCGTGTTCATCCGCCATGCGGCGCAGTGAAACGGAAGGTGAGAAGCGGACAAAACTGTCGCGTCCCAGCCAGGAGACGGCGAAAAACTTCTGAATGCCGTTGAGCATACGCAGCGGCGGGTTCTCTTCCCCTTTTTCGCGCCCCGGACGACGGCCAAACATCACCGACACCGGCACCATCTGCACGTCCAGATCGGGGTTGCTGCGGTGCAGATCGAGGTAATCATGGAACAGCTTAATGGACTCTTCTTTCGGCGTGTAATAGGTGAACACGCGCGGCCCGCCATGGATGAACACGTAGCGTGGCAGCAGCGTACCGTCGACTTCCAGCGGTTCAAGTGGGTCAGGTAAATCGTGCGCCAGACATTGAGCGCGAAGCGTCAGCAGGTCTGCCTTCGAGTTATAAGGCAAAACGTACATAATAGGGCGCGACGTATCGAGCCCTAATTCCAGCGCAGGTTCTGCTGGGATAGACTTACTTTTTACCAGGACGCTTAATGGTAAATTAAGTAATTTGTAGTAAATTCGTGGCCAGCCGGACATAAACGATGTAAAGCCTCTGGTTAATAATGCAATTGCGGCGCAAGGATAACAGAAAGCGCGCAAAATTTCTGTTGTTACCCGTCATACTTCAGGTTGCAGCAAAACGCGCTGCGGCTTTAGTTACAGACGCTATTTATCATAAAAGGTTCTTTTAATGGCCAATAATACCACTGGGTTAACTCGAATCATTAAAGCTGCCGGTTATTCATGGAAAGGTTTCCGCGCTGCATGGGTTAATGAAGCCGCTTTCCGCCAGGAGGCGGTTGCTGCAATCGTTGCCGTTGTCATCGCCTGCTTCCTTGATGTTGATGCTATCACCCGCGTACTGCTCATCGGATCTGTCTTTCTGGTGATGATAGTGGAAATTCTTAATAGCGCTATTGAGGCCGTTGTTGACCGAATCGGGTCGGAATTCCATGAATTGTCTGGCCGGGCGAAAGACATGGGTTCCGCTGCCGTACTGCTGGCGATTATCACTGCGGCGATCACCTGGGTCACGCTGCTTTGGTCGCATTTCCGATGAGCCTCGAGGAATAATTAAGTCCCTGGTTTTTTGTGCAGTTTTTGGTTCCAAAATCGCCTTTGACTGTATATACTCACAGCATAACTGTATATACACCCAGGGGGCGGTATGAAAGCGTTAACGACCAGGCAGCAAGAGGTGTTCGATCTCATTCGGGATCATATCGGCCAGACGGGTATGCCACCCACGCGTGCAGAAATTGCGCAGCGTCTGGGCTTCCGTTCTCCTAATGCTGCCGAAGAGCACCTTAAAGCACTGGCGCGTAAGGGCGTGATTGAGATTGTTTCCGGCGCCTCACGCGGTATTCGTCTGCTGGTGGAAGAAGAGAGCGGTATTCCGCTGGTGGGTCGCGTAGCGGCAGGTGAACCTCTGCTGGCGCAGCAGCACATCGAAGGGCACTATCAGGTTGATCCAGGCATGTTCAAGCCGAGCGCCGATTTCCTGCTGCGCGTTAGCGGAATGTCCATGAAAGATATCGGTATTCTGGATGGCGATCTGCTGGCGGTACACAAAACGCAGGACGTGCGTAACGGGCAAGTCGTGGTGGCGCGCATTGATGATGAAGTGACGGTTAAACGCCTGAAGAAACAAGGCAATACCGTGCAGCTTCTGCCTGAAAACAATGAATTCTCCCCGATTGTGGTGGATCTCCGCGAGCAGAGCTTCTCTATTGAAGGACTGGCGGTCGGCGTTATCCGCAACGGTGAATGGCTGTAATCTCTTCCTGACAGGCTGTAGTTCCTCTACAGCCTGGCCTGTTTTCTGATTCCGGTAATTTCCATGGCATTGCTAACTTCTGCCGATAAGGCGTTGTGGCGTCTTGCGCTACCGATGATTTTTTCCAATATTACCGTTCCTCTGCTTGGGCTGGTGGATACGGCGGTTATCGGGCATCTCGATTCGCCGATTTATCTCGGCGGCGTCGCGATCGGCGCAACGGCGACCAGCTTTCTCTTTATGCTGCTGCTTTTTCTGCGCATGAGTACGACGGGCCTGACGGCCCAGGCGTATGGTGCAAAAGATCCCCTGCGTCTGGCGCGTGCGCTGGTTCAGCCGCTCATTCTGGCATTCGGTGCCGGCGCGTTAATCGTTCTGTTGCGTACGCCGCTGATTGATCTTGCGCTCCATATTGTAGGCGGCAGCGATGCCGTACTGGAACAGGCCCGGCGGTTCCTCGAAATTCGCTGGCTCAGCGCGCCCGCTTCACTGGCAAACCTGGTCCTGCTGGGCTGGCTGCTGGGCGTGCAGTACGCCCGCGCGCCGGTGATCCTGCTGGTGGTGGGCAACCTGCTTAACATTGTGCTCGATCTGTGGCTGGTGATGGGGCTGCACATGAACGTCCGGGGCGCGGCGCTGGCCACGGCAATTGCCGAGTACGGTACGCTGCTGATCGGTTTGGGGATGGTCTGGCGCGTGCTGGCGATGCGCGGTATCACCCTGGATCTGCTGAAATCGGCCTGGCGCGGCAACATTCGTAAGCTGCTGGCGCTTAATCGCGACATCATGCTCCGTTCTCTCCTGCTGCAACTCTGCTTTGGCGCCTTAACCGTTTTTGGTGCGCGTCTTGGGCCTGAGATCGTTGCCGTCAACGCAGTGCTCATGACGTTACTGACCTTTACCGCTTACGCGCTGGATGGTTTTGCTTACGCCGTCGAGGCGCATTCAGGGCAGGCCTATGGCGCGCGTGAAAGCGGCCAGTTACGTGAAGTCTGGCGTGCTGCCTGTCGTCAGGCGGGTCTGGTGGCGCTGGCCTTTGCTCTGGTATACGCCTGTTTTGGTGGGCATATTGTCGCACTACTCACCTCGTTGCCCGCGCTACGTGAGCTGGCCGATCGCTACATCCTCTGGCAGGTAGTATTACCGGTGGTGGGTGTGTGGTGCTATTTGCTGGACGGCATGTTTATTGGTGCGACGCGAGGGGCGGAGATGCGCAACAGCATGGCCGTCGCGGCGGCGGGGTTTGGCCTGACGCTGCTGACCCTGCCGTATCTCGGCAATCATGGTCTGTGGCTGGCGCTGGCGGTGTTTCTCTCACTGCGTGGCCTTTCGCTGGCCGTTATCTGGCATCGTCACTGGCGAAACCATACCTGGTTTCCAGCCCCGCACGATATATCGTAACGGTTAAAGATTCCGAATATAAAAACAACTACCGAATCCTTAACTACAATAATAATCACGTCCAGCAGAAAAGAACGTAGCGGGCGATACTCATAGACGCTTAACACGAGGACACGATTATGAATAAAGACGAAATCGGCGGCAACTGGAAGCAATTCAAAGGTAAAGCGAAAGAACAGTGGGGTAAGCTGACAGATGACGATATGACCGTCATTGAAGGTAAGCGCGATCAGCTGGTAGGTAAAATCCAGGAGCGCTACGGTTACGAAAAAGATCAGGCGGAAAACGAAGTCAAAGACTGGGAAACCCGTAACGACTACCGCTGGTAACCGGTACTATCCCCAAGGGCGGCCCTGAGCCGCCTTTTTCTTTGGCTTTAACGCGGCTTTTTCTTCACCAGGATAGAGTGATCGTGCTGACAGTCATCCTGATGACGGCATGACTCCACCTCCACGCAGGCAGAACATAAGCCGTGGGCTTCAATCACGTTATGTCGCAGCGCAAAGCCCATTCTGGCTGCCAGCGTATGCATAATATCTTCCACACCTTCCGCACACTCTTCCTTCACCACACCACAGCGATCGCAGATAAACATGGCGGACGTGTGAGTTGGCTGGTCAAAAAGATGGCACAGCACATAGCTGTTTGTTGATTCCACTTTATGCACAAATCCTTGCTCCAGCAGAAAATCCAGCGCCCGATAAACGGTCGGCGGTTTTGCCTGCGGCTCGCTTTCACGCAGCAGATCGAGCAGATCGTAGGCGCTGATGGCGCCCTGTTGCAGGCTCATCAGACGCAGTACCTCAAGGCGCTGCGGGGTCAGGCGCACATTGCGTTGCGCGCACAGCTTTTCAGCTTGCGCTAACAGCTCTTTTGTGGACTTGTCCATCGGGCACCTCGGATGTGGTAAGGGGTGAAAACTCTCACTTTATCATGTTCTGCTAAAAACACCGAGATCCGCCAGGCTGTGCTATACCTGACGCATCGCAAATCAGGAGATCGCAAAATGAAAAGACCTGACTGTATTCGGCACTGGCGGGACGTGGAAGGCGCTGATGACGCAACGTATCCTGACAGCAACGAACGTTTTTCTATTGGCGCGCCGCTGGCCCGCAAACTGGGTCTCGGCCGCATTGGTATTCACCATGAACGGCTGCCGCCCGGACGCCGCACATCTTATCCGCATGCGGAAAGCGACGAAGAGGAGTTTGTTTACGTTCTGGAGGGTTACCCTGAGGCCTGGATCAATGGCTATTTATGGAAGCTCGAACCCGGAGACAGCGTGGGATTTCCAGCAGGGACGGGCGTGTGTCACACCTTTATCAACAATACCGATGAAGAGGTGCGCTTACTGGTGGTGGGTGAGGCCAATAAAAAACATAACCGTATCTACTATCCGCTCAATCCGGTGTATGCCGCGACGCGCGAAGACCGCTGGGTCGACCATCCGCCTCAGTTTTTTGGGCCGCACGATGGAAAACCTGGGCGACAATAATTTCCTCTTCTATAAATATTGATGGTCGTCACATATTACAACAGGCCGGGATGGAATTTAACTTAAGGAAATAGCGGGTCTTTTTGCACTTATTCACAGCAATAGTTCGTTCCTGTTTGGGTGATAACAGACAGGGTTAACTAATAACAAACTATTTACGAGCACACTGTGAAAAAACATTTTAAATTTTCGATGGTTAGCATCGCTGTCTCCTTTTTTATGGCAAATCAGGCGGGAGCAGCCAATACCTGGACGGAAGCGCGTAGCGACGCAATGGGCGGAACGGGTGTCGCGGCAGGGAGCTATGGCAGCGGGGCGTTAATCAACCCCGCGTTGCTGGCAAAATCTAAACCGGACGATAGTGTCACTGTGATCCTGCCGTCCATTGGTGCGCAGATTTCAGATAAAGACAATCTTCGGGATAAGATTGATGACATCAGTGATGATGTGAATAACTATCGCAGCACACTGAATAATATTAATCCTGTCGATCTTTTTAACCCTTCAAGCCCTGCCTCTTTGCAGGTCTCTTCGGCGGCAGGCGATCTTGCCGATCAACTGGATTCATTGAAAGGGAAAACCGCCAGCGGTAAAGCAGGAGGGGGGATCGCCGTAAGCATTCCTAATGATGTACTTTCAGTCGCTTTTGTAGCGAAAGCCAATGCGCGTGCACGCGTGAGCTCTTATATCGATCAGGGCGATATCGATAAGCTACGTTTAGTAGAGGCTACGCCCGTTGCCGTATTTGGCGTTAACCCGAATGATCTCAAATCAAAAGGGTATGGCCGTGCAGCAATCGTTTCGGATTATGGTGTTGCAATCGCACGTCAGTTTGATCTTAGCGGTGTGCCGGTTTCCGTCGGCATCACCCCGAAGCTACAAAAAACATGGCTTTATAACTACACCGTTTCTATCTACAACTTTGACAGTGATGATATAAACAGTAGCCGTTACCGCAATGATGACACCGGGTTTAACGTTGATGCTGGCCTTGCGGCAGACTTTGGGGAAAACTGGACGGTCGGCCTGACCGGTCAGAATCTCTTCTCTCGCGATATCGACACCAAAGAAGTGGATGGGGTACGCGATACCTATCAAATTAGTCCTGTCGTCACTGCCGGGGCCGCCTGGCATAACGATCTGGTCACGCTTACCGCAGACGGCGATCTGACCGAAACCAAGGGCTTTAAAAGCGAAGACACCTCCCAGTACGTTGGCGTCGGTGCCGAAGTCACGCCGCTGAGCTGGCTGGCAGTACGCGCCGGTTATCGTGCGGATATGAAAGGGAACGACAGCAACGTCTTTACCGGCGGTGTCGGTTTCGCGCCGTTCAACGCCGTCCACGTTGACCTGATGGGGCTTTATGGCGAAGACGAGACCTGGGGCGCAGGGGCACAGTTGAGCATGACGTTCTAAAGTCCACCGGAGGCGCTGCGCCTCCGGCTTTTCTTTATGCTATAGTAGCGCCCCTTTTCCACCAGATGCTTAAAACTTCGCCATGTCGTCAGAATTCCAGACCGCTTTCCCTGCACACCGTTTCTCCATTGCGCCAATGCTCGACTGGACGGACAGACACTGCCGCTATTTCCTGCGCCAGCTCTCCCGCCATACGCTGCTGTACACCGAAATGGTCACTACCGGCGCAATTATTCATGGCAAGGGCGATTATCTGGCGTACAGCGAAGAGGAGCATCCGGTTGCGCTGCAACTGGGTGGCAGCGATCCGGCTGCGCTGGCGCAGTGCGCGAAGCTGGCTGAAGAACGCGGCTATGACGAGATTAACCTCAACGTCGGTTGCCCGTCCGACCGTGTGCAAAACGGTATGTTCGGCGCGTGTCTGATGGGAAATGCACACCTGGTGGCGGACTGCATCAAAGCGATGCGCGACGTCGTCTCTATCCCGGTTACGGTCAAAACCCGTATCGGCATAGACGACCAGGACAGCTACGAGTTTCTGTGTGATTTCATCAACACCGTATCAGGGAAGGGTGAATGCGAGATGTTTATCATCCACGCCCGTAAAGCCTGGCTCTCTGGCCTCAGCCCGAAAGAAAACCGCGAGATCCCGCCGCTGGACTACCCGCGCGTGTACCAGCTGAAACGCGACTTCCCACACCTGACCATGTCGATCAATGGCGGTATTAAGTCGCTGGACGAGGCCAAAGCGCACCTCGAACATATGGATGGCGTGATGGTCGGACGCGAGGCGTATCAGAATCCGGGCATTCTGGCGACGGTTGACCGGGAAATCTTTGGCGTTGAGGGTGCTGACACCGATCCCGTGGCCGTAGTGCGCGCCATGTATCCGTACATTGAGCGCGAGCTGAGTCATGGTACGTATCTGGGCCACATTACCCGCCATATGCTTGGCCTGTTCCAGGGCATTCCTGGTGCGCGCCAGTGGCGTCGTTATCTCAGCGAGAACGCGCATAAAGCCGGTGCGGATATTGAGGTACTGGAACACGCGCTGCGTCTGGTTGCGGATAAACGTTAAATTTCGCTAAAAGATGGTCAAATACGCCACGCCCTGCAACACATTGCGGGGCGTTTTGCTTTCAGAACAACAACTTATTTTTGGCATGATTCTTGTAACGATCGCAGCATCATTCGGGAACTCGTGGGAGAGCACCATGCTTGAACTACTTTTTGTGATTGGTTTCTTTATCATGCTGATGGTCACGGGCGTGTCGCTGCTCGGTATCCTGGCCGCGCTCGTTGTGGCCACGGTGGTGATGTTTGTCGGCGGTTTATTTGCCCTGACGATTAAACTCTTGCCGTGGTTACTTCTGGCGATTGCGGTGGTATGGGCGATACGGGCGATTAAATCGCCAAAACTGCCCAGTTATCAGCGTAATAACCGCTTCCGTTACTAAGGTATTGAGGGGTACGTCACATACCTGCAACTTTTCCGGCAGCAATCCTTAGAACAGAATAGGATTTACTTATCGAATCTGTCACTATGGCTGCCGCTAAAGAATTCATCGAGCTGTACCCTACATACAGCCGAACTAAAAAAAGAAAGGGCTTCCCACGGGAAGCCCAATTTCTTTTTATGGCTCAGGGAATTAACAGACTCGACCCCTGCGTTGCCCGGCTCTCCAGCACCTCATGCGCACGTTGCGCATCGGTCAGCGGATATTTCTGCGCCTCTGCCACATCCACTTTAATCACCCCGCTGGCGATCAGCGAGAACAGCTCGTTGCTGGCTTCCTCGAGTTCTTCCCGGTTGGTGATGTAACCTTGCAGGGAAGGGCGAGTGACGTACAGTGATCCTTTCTGATTCAGAATGCCCAGGTTCACCCCGGTGACAGCCCCGGAGGCGTTACCGAAGCTCACCATCAGCCCGCGACGTTGCAGGCAGTCCAGCGAAGATTCCCAGGTGTCTTTCCCCACCGAGTCATACACCACGCGGACCTTTTTGCCGCCAGTGATCTCTTTTAGCCGCTCAACGATGCTCTCTTCCCGGTAGTTGATCACCTGCCATGCGCCCGCGTCCAGCGCACGCTGCGCTTTTTGCGCGCTGCCTGTGGTGCCGATCAGCTTCGCGCCCAGGGCTTTCGCCCACTGGCAGGCAATCAGCCCCACGCCACCTGCGGCTGCGTGAAACAGGAATTGCTCGTCAGGCTTAATTTCGTAGGTTTTACGCAGCAGATAATAGACCGTCAGCCCTTTCAGGAATGAGGCGGCAGCCTGCTCGAAGCCGATCGCATTTGGCAGAAGCGCCGCTTTCTCGGCCGGAACGTTATGGATGGAGCTGTAAGCGCCCAGCGCCGACTGCGCGTACACCACGCGATCGCCTTCCTTAATGTGCTTAACCGCGCTGCCCACTTTGCTGACGATGCCGGCCGCCTCTGTGCCCAGCCCGCTCGGCATCGACGGAGGCGGATAGAGGCCGCCGCGAATATAGGTATCGATGTAGTTAATGCCGATAGCTTTGTTTTCCACCTGGATTTCGTTCTCGCCAGGCGCAGCGGGGGTAAATTCCACCGCTTTGAGTACGTCAGGGCCACCATGCTTGTGAAATTCAATACGTGTTGCCATGCTTCCTCCAGAATGTGGTAATCTTTCGACCCACTCTTTATCTCGGTAACTCCATTCACTATGGCAGGAAACAAACCCTTCAACAAACAGACTGAACCTCGTGAGCGTGATTATCAGGTCGCCGGGTTAAAAGTCCCGCCGCACTCGATTGAAGCGGAACAGTCGGTGTTGGGCGGTTTAATGCTGGATAACGAACGCTGGGACGACGTCGCCGAGCGCGTTGTCGCGGAAGACTTCTATACCCGCCCGCACCGCCACATCTTTACGGAAATGGCGCGTTTGCAGGAGTCGGGCAGCCCGATCGACCTGATTACGCTCGCAGAATCGCTGGAGCGTCTGGGACAGCTCGACAGCGTCGGCGGATTTGCCTATCTGGCAGAACTGTCAAAAAACACGCCAAGTGCCGCGAACATCAGCGCTTACGCTGATATAGTTCGTGAACGTGCCGTTGTCCGCGAGATGATCTCGGTGGCGAATGAGATCGCCGAGGCCGGTTTCGATCCCCAGGGGCGCACCAGCGAAGATCTGCTCGACCTGGCGGAATCCCGCGTCTTTAAAATCGCCGAAAGCCGTGCGAATAAAGACGAAGGCCCGAAAAACATCGCCGATGTGCTCGACGCCACCGTCGCACGTATTGAGCAGCTTTTCCAGCAGCCGCACGATGGCGTGACGGGGGTGAACACCGGTTATGACGATCTCAACAAGAAAACGGCAGGTCTTCAGCCGTCGGATTTGATTATCGTGGCCGCACGTCCGTCGATGGGTAAAACGACATTTGCAATGAACCTCGTCGAAAACGCGGCGATGTTGCAGGATAAGCCGGTGCTTATCTTCAGTCTGGAGATGCCCTCTGAACAGATCATGATGCGTTCTCTGGCGTCCCTGTCGCGCGTGGATCAGACCCGCATCCGTACCGGTCAGCTGGACGATGAGGACTGGGCGCGGATCTCCGGCACCATGGGGATTTTGCTGGAAAAACGGAACATCTATATTGATGACTCCTCCGGCCTGACGCCGACGGAAGTGCGCTCCCGCGCGCGCCGTATCGCCCGTGAACACGGTGGCATCGGTCTCATCATGATCGACTACCTTCAGCTGATGCGCGTTCCGTCGCTTTCCGACAACCGTACGCTGGAGATTGCCGAGATTTCGCGCTCGCTCAAGGCGTTAGCCAAAGAGCTGCACGTGCCGGTGGTGGCGCTGTCGCAGCTTAACCGCTCTCTGGAACAACGTGCAGACAAGCGCCCGGTCAACTCCGACCTGCGTGAATCCGGCTCCATCGAGCAGGATGCCGACTTAATCATGTTCATCTACCGTGATGAGGTTTATCACGAGAACAGCGACCTGAAAGGGATCGCCGAAATTATTATTGGTAAGCAACGTAACGGCCCCATCGGTACGGTACGTCTGACCTTTAACGGCCAGTGGTCGCGTTTCGACAACTATGCCGGTCCTCAATATGATGATGAGTAATTTCTAAGGAATTCAAATGCAAGCGGCAACTGTTGTTATTAACCGCCGCGCTCTGCGACACAACCTGCAACGTCTGCGAGAACTGGCGCCCGCCAGTAAGCTCGTTGCAGTCGTGAAAGCGAACGCTTACGGACACGGTCTTCTTGAGACCGCGCGAACGCTCCCCGATGCCGACGCTTTTGGCGTCGCCCGTCTCGAAGAAGCTCTCCGCCTGCGCGCAGGTGGAATTACGCAACCGATTCTGCTCCTCGAAGGCTTTTTTGAAGCCTCGGACCTGCCGACCATTGCCGATCAGCACCTGCACACGGCGGTGCATAACGAAGAACAGCTGGCCGCGCTGGAAACGGCCGAACTGAGCGAGCCGGTCACCGTCTGGATGAAGCTCGACACGGGCATGCACCGTCTGGGCGTGCGGCCGGAAAGCGCGGAGGCGTTTTATCAGCGTCTGTGTCAGTGCAAAAATGTGCGTCAGCCGGTGAACATCGTCAGCCACTTTGCCCGCGCCGATGAGCCTGAATGCGGCGCAACGGAACAGCAGCTTGATATCTTCAACACCTTCTGCGAAGGCAAACCGGGGATGCGCTCGATCGCGGCATCCGGCGGTATTCTGCTGTGGCCGCAGTCGCACTTCGACTGGGCGCGTCCGGGCATCATTCTTTACGGCGTATCGCCACTGGAGAACAAACCCTGGGGGCCGGACTTTGGCTTTAAGCCGGTGATGTCGCTGGTTTCAAAGCTGATTGCCGTGCGTGAGCACAAAGCGGGAGAGCCGGTAGGTTACGGCGGCACCTGGATCAGCGAGCGCGATACCCGTCTTGGCGTGGTGGCGATGGGCTACGGTGACGGCTATCCCCGCGCCGCACCAACGGGCACGCCGGTGCTGGTCAACGGTCGTGAAGTGAAGATTGTCGGCCGCGTGGCGATGGACATGATTTGTGTTGATCTGGGGCCCGACGCGCAGGATAAAGCGGGGGACGATGCGGTGATGTGGGGCGAAGGCCTGCCGGTAGAACGTATTGCTGAAATAACAAAAGTGAGTGCTTACGAACTTATCACGCGTCTTACCTCAAGGGTCGCGATGAAATACGTCGACTAAGCATGAGCGGGATGCGGTGCATCCCGCTGCTGTTAACATCCCCTCGATCTTCTTCCGCTTCCGGTTTATTGTTGAATTCCCTGCCTCATAATAATCCGGAGAACATCGCGTGTTTCAGAAAGTAGACGCCTACGCCGGCGACCCTATCCTCTCCTTGATGGAGCGTTTCAAAGAAGATCCTCGCAGCGACAAAGTGAACCTCAGCATTGGTCTTTACTACAACGAAGACGGCATCATTCCTCAGTTGAAAGCCGTTGCTGAAGCTGAAGCGCGTCTTAACGCAACCCCGCACGGTGCTTCGCTTTATCTGCCGATGGAAGGATTAAACACCTACCGCAACACTATCGCGCCGCTGCTGTTTGGTGCGGACCACGCGGTGCTCGCGCAAAAGCGCGTAGCGACTATCCAGACGCTGGGTGGCTCGGGTGCGCTGAAGGTAGGCGCAGATTTCCTGAAAAAGTACTTCCCGGATTCCGGCGTGTGGGTCAGCGACCCGACGTGGGAAAACCACGTTGCGATCTTCGAGGGCGCGGGCTTTAAGGTTGAAACCTATCCGTGGTTCGACAGCGAAACGAACGGCGTGCGCGTTGATGCGCTGCTGGAAAAACTGAACACCCTGCCGGAGCGCAGCATCGTATTGCTGCATCCGTGCTGCCATAACCCGACGGGTGCGGACCTCACCAATGCCCAGTGGGATGCGGTGATCGAGATACTGAAGGCGCGTAACCTGATCCCGTTCCTCGACATCGCCTATCAGGGCTTTGGCGCGGGCATGGAGGAAGACGCCTACGCCATTCGCGCGATTGCCAGCGCGGGGCTTCCCGCTCTGGTCAGCAACTCCTTCTCAAAAATCTTCTCCCTGTACGGCGAGCGCGTTGGCGGTCTGTCCGTGGTGTGTGAAGACGCTGAAGCCGCGGGACGCGTACTCGGCCAGCTGAAAGCGACGGTCCGCCGGATCTACTCCAGCCCGCCGAACTTTGGTGCGCAGGTGGTGGCGACAGTTCTCGGTGACGAAACACTGAAATCGTCCTGGCTTGCCGAAGTAGAAGCGATGCGTAAGCGCATCCTGTCGATGCGTCAGGAGCTGGTTAACGTCCTGAAAGAGGCCGTGCCTGGGCATAACTTTGATTATCTTCTCAAGCAGCGCGGGATGTTCAGCTACACCGGACTGAGCGCAGCGCAGGTCGATCGCCTGCGTGAAGAGTTCGGTGTCTACCTGATCGCCAGCGGCCGTATGTGCGTGGCGGGTCTGAATGCCAGCAACGTCCAGCGCGTGGCGCAGGCGTTTGCAGCTGTGATGTAAGTACTCACTACTTATTATCTCCCTCTCCCTGTGGGAGAGGGCTGGGGTGAGGGCATCAGGCCGCAGAAAATCTTGCCCGGTGGCGGCTGCGCCTTACCGGGCCTACATTACTCATCCACACTTTGTGATCGTCTTCTTTTTATTCCGCTTCATAAGTAAAAACCCCTTTCCTTCCCCTCCCGCTGGGGTTATGGTCGGATAGTTTTTTGACCATCCGCTCAAAATAAAAAGATAACAAACTGAATATTCAGGGGAAAATATGCGCAAGATCACACTGGCGCTCAGCGCCGCCTGCTTATTGTTCTCGCTTAATAGTACCGTTGTTGCGCGGGCTTCTGCACCCACGCCGCTTTACACCGGCACCACCGCCGCCATTCTTGCCGAACAGGCCCCCATTCACTGGGTTTCAGTGGCACAAATTGAAAACAGCCTGACGGGTCGCCCGCCGATGGCCGTGGGCTTCGATATTGACGATACCGTTCTCTTCTCCAGCCCCGGTTTCTGGCGCGGCAAAAAAACGTACTCCCCGGACAGCGAAGCCTATCTGAAAAACCCGGAATTCTGGGAAAAGATGAACAACGGCTGGGATGAGTTCAGTATCCCGAAAGAGGTTGCCCGCGCGCTGATCGCCATGCACGTAAAGCGCGGCGACAGCATTTACTTCGTGACCGGACGTAGCCAGACCAAAACCGAAACCGTCTCGAAAACGCTACAGGATGATTTTCTGATCCCGGCGGCCAGCATGAATCCGGTCATTTTTGCCGGGGACCAGGAAGGGCAAAACACCAAAACCCAGTGGCTGGAAAAGAAAAATATCAAAGTGTTCTACGGGGATTCAGATAACGACATCACCGCGGCGCACGACGTGGGAGCCAGAGGCATCAGGGTGTTACGCGCCTCGAACTCCACCTACCGACCGCTGCCGATGGCCGGAAAATTTGGTGAAGAGGTGATCGTTAACTCTGAATACTGATGCATTAACGGCGGGGTGAATGCTTTTTTAAGCAAATCTCGCTGCGCGGGTTTTACCTTTCGCTTTCTTGCTGCACACTTAGAAAGATTCACCTTTCATAATGGAGCAGCACATGTGGTATCAACAGACCCTGACCTTAAGCGCAAAACCACGCGGATTTCACCTTGTGACGGACGAAGTCATCGGGCAAATCCGCGACCTGTCGCGCGTCAAAACGGGTTTGCTGCATCTGCTGCTTCAGCACACGTCTGCTTCTCTCACGCTCAATGAAAATTGCGATCCCACCGTCCGGTCTGATATGGAGCGGCATTTTCTGAAAACCGTCCCGGACAACGCCCCGTATGAGCATGATTACGAGGGGGCGGATGATATGCCCTCACACATCAAATCCTCTTTGCTGGGCGTCTCGTTGATGCTGCCGGTCCACAACGGACGGCTACAGCTGGGAACGTGGCAGGGGATCTGGCTGGGAGAACATCGCATTCACGGTGGTTCGCGTAAAATTATCGCAACGCTACAAGGGGAATAAAGATGACAATTTCGGAGATACTTCAGTACTGCATGAGCAAGCCGGGGGCGGAACAAAGCGTACACAGCGACTGGAAAGCCACGCAGATCAAAGTGGGGGATGTGTTGTTCGCGATGGTGAAAGAGGTGGATGCGCGGCCAGCGGCATCACTGAAAACCAGTCCTGAACTGGCCGACTTACTGCGCCAGCAGCACGATGATGTCAGGCCTAGCAAGCATCTGAATAAAGCACACTGGAGTACGGTGTTTCTCGACGGCTCGCTGCCAGATTCGCAAATTTACTACCTGGTGGATGCGTCGTATCAACAGGCGGTTGAACTGCTGCCGGAAACGATCCGACAGCAGCTCTCCGTGTAACGATTACAGCAACGGTTTGAGGAAGCGCGCGGTGTGCGAGGCTTCGCACTCTGCAACGGTCTCTGGCGTACCGGAGACGAGGATTTCACCGCCGCCGCTGCCGCCTTCCGGGCCGAGATCGACAATCCAGTCCGCGGTTTTAATCACGTCCAGGTTGTGCTCAATCACCACGATGGTGTTGCCCTGATCGCGCAGCTGGTGCAGCACGTCCAGCAGCTGCTGGATATCCGCAAAATGCAGGCCGGTGGTCGGCTCGTCCAGAATGTACAGCGTCTGACCGGTACCGCGTTTGGACAGCTCACGCGCCAGCTTCACGCGCTGCGCTTCACCGCCGGACAGCGTTGTCGCTGACTGCCCCAGACGGATATAGGTCAGACCCACATCCATCAGGGTTTGCAGCTTACGCGCCAGCGCAGGGACGGCGTCAAAGAACTCGCGCGCCTCTTCGATGGTCATATCCAGCACTTCGTGGATGGTCTTGCCTTTGTACTTAATCTCCAGCGTTTCACGGTTATAGCGCTTGCCTTTGCACTGGTCGCACGGCACGTAGATATCCGGCAGGAAGTGCATCTCAACCTTGATTACGCCGTCGCCCTGGCACGCTTCACAACGGCCGCCGCGCACGTTAAAGCTGAAACGTCCTGGCGTGTAGCCGCGCGAACGCGCTTCCGGCACGCCGGCAAAGAGTTCACGTACGGGCGTAAAGACGCCGGTATAGGTCGCCGGGTTGGAACGCGGCGTACGGCCAATCGGGCTCTGGTCGATGTCGATAACCTTGTCGAAATGCTCCAGCCCCTGAATGTCGCGGTACGGTGCAGGTTCAGCCAGCGTCGCGCCGTTCAGCGCCGTCTGCGCAATCGGGAACAGCGTATCGTTGATAAGCGTCGATTTACCGGAACCGGACACGCCGGTGATGCAGGTGAACAGCCCGACAGGCAGCGTCAGGGTCACGTCCTTCAGGTTGTTGCCGCGCGCCCCGGTTAGCTTCAGCACTTTTTCCGGGTTCGCCGCCACGCGCTGTTTTGGTACTTCAATTTTGCGCTTGCCGCTCATGTACTGGCCGGTCAGCGACTCGGGCACCGCCATAATGTCTTTCAGCGTCCCTTCTGCCACCACCTGTCCGCCGTGCACGCCAGCGCCCGGGCCGATGTCGATCACGTGGTCAGCGGCGCGAATGGCGTCTTCGTCGTGCTCAACCACAATCACAGTGTTGCCAAGGTTACGCAGGTGAACCAGCGTGCCGAGCAGGCGTTCGTTGTCGCGCTGGTGTAGGCCGATAGACGGCTCATCCAGTACGTACATCACGCCGACTAAGCCTGCGCCAATCTGGCTCGCCAGACGGATACGCTGGGCTTCACCGCCGGAGAGCGTTTCAGCCGAGCGGGAAAGCGTCAGGTAGTTCAGGCCAACGTTCACGAGGAACTTGAGGCGATCGCCGATCTCTTTCAGCACTTTTTCAGCGATTTTCGCGCGCTGGCCGGAGAGCTTCAGGTTGTTGAAGAAGTCCATCGCGTGGCCGATGCTCATGTCTGAGATGGTCGGCAGCGCCGTGTTTTCGACAAACACGTGACGCGCTTCGCGACGCAGGCGCGTGCCCTCGCAGGTGGCGCAGGAGCGGTTGCTGATGAACTTCGCCAGCTCCTCACGCACCGCGCTGGATTCGGTCTCTTTGTAGCGGCGCTCCATGTTGTGCAGCACCCCTTCGAACGGGTGGCGACGCACGGAAGTGTCACCGCGATCGTTCATGTACTTGAACTCAATGTTCTCTTTGCCGGAACCGAACAGGATCACTTTATGTACGTTCGCGCTCAGGCTGGCCCACGGGGCTTCAACGTCGAACTTGTAGTGCTCCGCCAGCGACTTCAGCATCTGGAAGTAATAGAAGTTACGCTTGTCCCAGCCGCGAATGGCGCCACCCGCCAGCGACAGCTCCGGATTCTGGATCACGCGGTCAGGGTCGAAATACTGCTGAACGCCCAAGCCGTCACAGGTCGGGCACGCGCCCGCCGGGTTGTTGAACGAGAACAGGCGCGGTTCCAGCTCGCGCATGCTGTAGCCGCAAATCGGGCAGGCAAAGTTGGCGGAGAAGAGCAGCTCTTCCGCTTTTGCATCGTCCATGTCTGACACCACCGCCGTGCCGCCCGACAGTTCCAGCGCCGTTTCAAAGGATTCCGCCAGACGCGTCGCCAGATCTTCACGTACCTTAAACCGGTCAATCACCACTTCGATGGTGTGTTTCTTTTGCAGCTCCAGCTTTGGCGGATCGGACAGGTCACACACTTCGCCGTCGATACGGGCGCGGATATAGCCCTGGCTTGCCAGATTTTCCAGCGTTTTAGTGTGTTCGCCCTTACGCTCTTTAATGATTGGCGCCAGCAGCATCAGGCGTTTGCCTTCCGGCTGCGACAGCACGTTATCCACCATCTGGCTGACGGTCTGGGCCGCCAGCGGAACGTCGTGATCCGGGCAGCGCGGCTCGCCCACGCGCGCATACAGCAGACGCAGGTAGTCATGGATTTCGGTAATGGTACCGACCGTGGATCGCGGGTTATGCGACGTGGATTTCTGCTCAATGGAGATAGCAGGAGACAACCCTTCAATGTGGTCGACATCCGGTTTTTCCATCAGCGACAGGAACTGACGCGCGTACGCCGAGAGCGATTCAACGTAACGACGCTGTCCTTCGGCATACAAAGTGTCGAAAGCCAGTGAGGATTTGCCAGACCCCGAAAGCCCGGTCACGACGATGAGTTTGTCGCGAGGGATTATGAGGTTGATATTCTTGAGATTGTGGGTGCGGGCGCCCCGAACTTCGATCTTATCCATTCACCTTTCCCGGTTGGAACACGGATTGCCTGATTTGTTTGAAGGACAAACGGCTGTCAGAAACGGCTAATTATGACACAAAATGACCTGTTTGAATATACAGTATTGGAATGCATTTTCTGATTCACTGTGTAACAATGTCGAGTCCGCGAGAGAACTCTGGAACATGCTACGCAACTATCAAAGTGTCGCATGGAAATGGTACACTCGCGCGTTTACACTATTAAGAAACGTATTCAGGAGACACGAACATGGCCAGCAGAGGCGTAAACAAGGTGATTCTCGTCGGTAATCTGGGCCAGGACCCGGAAGTACGCTACATGCCGAGTGGTGGCGCAGTTGCCAACATTACGCTGGCTACTTCCGAATCCTGGCGTGATAAAGCGACCGGTGAAATGAAAGAGCAGACCGAATGGCACCGCGTTGTGCTGTTTGGCAAACTGGCTGAAGTGGCCGGTGAGTATCTGCGTAAAGGCTCTCAGGTTTACATTGAAGGCCAACTGCGTACCCGCAAATGGACCGATCAATCCGGTCAGGAAAAATACACCACGGAAGTGGTGGTGAATGTTGGCGGCACCATGCAGATGCTGGGTGGCCGTCAGGGCGGCGGCGCACCGGCAGGTGGCGGCCAGCAGCAGGGCGGTTGGGGCCAGCCTCAGCAGCCGCAGGGCGGCAATCAGTTTAGCGGCGGCGCGCAGTCCCGTCCGCAGCAGCAGTCTGCTCCGGCACCGTCTAACGAACCGCCAATGGATTTCGACGACGATATCCCGTTCTGATATCCAGACGCGTGAAACACAAAAAACCCAGATAATGTCTGGGTTTTTTTATAACAGGCTATCAGGTAATCACCATCGGCCAGTCTGGCGGGGTGTGGCTCATGGCTTCAACCATCACCACTTTAATGTTTTCCCAGACGGCGGCTATATCCACCAGCGTAATACCGAGCAAACCTGTTGCGAACCAGCATGCGGCGCCTAACCCTAACAGGGTGCTAATCACAGCAAGACCTGCGTAGTCGGACTTTCGGAACTGAATGTTTAACGTGCTGGCCAGGAACATCAAAACCGCGCTCAACAACGGCCAGCGCAGGAGCACCATGCTGGTGGTAATGGTTGCCATAAAACTCATCCTCGACAAAACAGACGAACTGGAATGAAACAATGTTTCTCGTTACATAAGATGTGTGAACTATATCACATTTGCTGTTTTATTAGCCAGTATCCGCGTGAGGTAAAAGTGGGTTTATTACCAGGGAAAATATATCGTCGTCGCTCGTATCCGCGTCTGGTCGGAATTTTTATTTTTAATTCATTCAGATAGCAAAACCTTTGCAAAACACCTTCGGCTGTATAGCGTTTACAGCAGTATGTCTATGGATTATGCTTGTGTGGAACAATAAATGTACCCGCAGAAATAATTCATCGCATTGAATTAATTGTCTTTTTTGGATTTTATATTCTTTGTTTTACACTCAGCATGCTCTTTGATTTCGTGGTCTTATTCTTTTATTCAGATATGAGTTATTGCGGTTGCTCTCTCGATTAATGACCTGCGAAAAGATAATGAAAGAACAAAGACGCGAGATTATTAACGACAGCATGCAGGCGCTGCACGCCCTGGCGAAGCTGATGCCGCAACTCAACGCGCAGTGTTCGCCGGTTGAAATGCTGGAAACCATCAACAGCGCTTTGGGGGCAAATCTCTCGTGGGTCAGTGTCGAATCCGCAGACGGCCCGCGCGTGGTTTGTGCCGGCGACGTGACGTGTCACGCCTTCAACGTGGCGGATTTTCTTGCCAGCACCCTGTTGCAGCGGCATCACCGCGCCTGGCGGGTTATCTACTGGAAAGCGCATATTGGCCGGGCGGTATTTTCCCCTCAGCACCCGGGCTATGCGCGGCTGCAAAGCGGCGTCCTGTGTAAACTCTCAGCGCATGGCAGACAGTGCAGTGGTTATTTCTTTTTGGCTTTTAATGGAAAACTTACCTCGTTGCCGATACTGAAAAATATCGTGGTGGTATTGGTTGAGAAGCTAAAAGATTATTTTGATGACATCATCGTGCGGGAAAAAACGGCGCAAGAAATGCAGCGCGTCGTCACACAATATAAAACCTTATTTGAGCGTGCGCCGGTATTAATGAACGCCTTTGACAGGCATAACCGGTGTGTATTGTGGAATGCCGAATGCGAAAAAGTCTTTGGCTGGAGTATGACTGAAATCGACGAGCACCCCGATCCGCTGGCCCTGTTTTATCCGGATCCCGAGGAGCGACAGCGCGTGCAGGAGTCGGTTCGTTTCGCACCACTTAAGGATATGTACGAATGGCACCCGGTGCGTAAAGACGGGACGCAGTTAACGATTCTCTGGTCAAACATCCTTTTGCCGGATAACTCCATTCTCAATATTGGCCTGGATATCACCGAACGTAAAAAAGCAGAACAGCAGCTGACCGTCAAAGCCACCACGGACGATCTGACGGGCTGTCTGAATCGCTCGACAATCTTACAGCAGCTCAAAATGGCGCTGGCAGCCAGTTCGCCGCAGGATGTCAGTAGCCACTTCTGTCTCCTGATGTTCGATCTCGATTATTTCAAGCAGATTAACGATCGGTGGGGACATCAGGTTGGCGATGCGGCATTGATTCACTTTTGCGACCGTATTCGCGAGGTGAGCCCGGCCGGGTCAGCGCTGGGACGGGTGGGGGGCGAAGAGTTTGTTCTTCTGCTGGCGCGTACGGATGGTATGGCCGCTACGTTGCTCTCTTCTCGCCTGCGTGCCGGGCTGATCTCAAAACCGCTGCGTGTGGGCGATAAAACGCTGGTACTCTCCTTCAGCGCCGGGGTGGTTGAAGTCTGTCAGGGGCAACGAGATACTTCTGCCATACTGATGCGTGCCGATAAGGCATTATATGACGCCAAGCGTACGGGAAGAGGAAAAACGGTCCTGGCGTCTGATTATTTATAAATCAGCATAAGAACAAAGAGCAGGCTATTTCAGCCAGCGAATTTTCCACACCTGTCGCGGGTAATTATTTTCCTTATCAGAAACGAAATGAATACTTTTAGTTTGGCTTACGGGAAAATATTATCGGCATCACGAATTTTAGGATTTTTAATACCAAAAGTCAGTTGCTAACTTCCTATGATTCATGCAACGTAATCACCTGTTTATCAAAGCAGCCGGTCTTCATTGCTACAGGCGTACAACATGCAGGGATACAGAGCGGGAAATGAATCGTAGCGCGCGGCGCAAAATGCTCAAAGTGGTCGGGATTATCATGGTAGTTATGCTGCCGGTGATGCTTGCGCTATGGTTTGCCCAGCTTAGTGCAGTGTCGGAAATCAGCGCCCAGCTGCGCACGTTTGCTGAACTTGCTTTAAATAAAACTGAACGGGTTATTCAACAGGTTGACCTGGCCCGGAAAGACGCGGAAAAATATCAGGGCAAAGTGTGTACGCCGGAGCATCGTCAATATATGTTGAACGTTTCCCGCGGTCGCCTTTTTGTTGCCGATTTAATTTATGCTGATGGCCAGGACTTTCTCTGCTCGACCCTTTTTACGCCGGAGCATCCTTACATCATCCCCGCTGCCAATTACACACGTAAACCCGACGTTGCTATCTATTATTTTCGCGATACACCATTTTTTAATGGTTATAAAATGATATATATGCAGCGCGGAAATTATGTCGCAGTGGTCAACCCGCTTTCGTACAGTGAGGTGATGTCAGACGATCGTTCCCTGTCGTGGGGAGTGTATGACACCGTCAGCAATGCATTCTTTTCTGTGAGCCAGAAAGCCAATATTTCTTTATTGCATTCGATGCTTCGACATCAGGAAACGACTTTTCAGAAAGATGACCGTTTTTATACGATCGTAAAATCAGAGCAGCGGCCCATTGCGGCCATCGTTTCAACCTCCAGTGCCCGTTTTTATAAAACGCTTTATCATCAGGCTACCCTGACGCTACCGCTAGGGATAATTTGCAGCATTATTATTCTGCTGGTGTGGTCGCGTACACACCGTGAATTCAATTCGCCTGGCCGACTTCTGCACCGGGCGCTGAATAAACGCCAGCTGTGCGTCCATTATCAGCCCATCATTGATATTAAAAATAACCAGTGCGTGGGGGCAGAGGCGTTGTTGCGCTGGCCTGGATTCAACGGTCAGGTTATGAGCCCGGCGGAATTTATTCCCCTGGCAGAAAAAGAGGGGATGATTGAGCGCATTACGGATTACGTCGTGGAGGAGGTGTTCAGCGATCTGGGGCATTTTCTTGCCGCTCATCCCGATCTGTATGTCTCGATTAACCTGTCGGCGTCAGATTTCCACTCTTCACGTCTTATCGCCCTGATCTCCGACAAAGCCCGCTTTTACTCGGTTCGCGCGCAGCAGATCAAAATTGAGGTGACGGAGCGGGGGTTTATTGACGTGCCGAAAACCACGCCGGTCATTCAGGCGTTTCGTCAGGCGGGGTATGAAGTGGCGATTGATGATTTCGGAACCGGCTACTCTAACCTGCATAACCTCTATTCGCTGAACGTCGATATCCTGAAAATCGACAAATCCTTTATCGATACCTTAACCACCAACAGCACCAGCCACCTGATTGCCGAGCACATCATTGAGATGGCGCAAAGCCTGCGGCTGAAAACCATTGCGGAAGGGGTCGAGACGGG
This sequence comes from Enterobacter sp. MGH119, assembly GCF_001037675.1. Taxonomy (NCBI): domain Bacteria; kingdom Pseudomonadati; phylum Pseudomonadota; class Gammaproteobacteria; order Enterobacterales; family Enterobacteriaceae; genus Enterobacter; species Enterobacter sp. MGH119. The sequence goes on from NZ_KQ089935.1 coordinate 57,055, forward strand.
GGAGCAGGTGAGCTGGCTGCTGAAGCGTGGCGTACAGTATTGTCAGGGATGGCACTTTGCGAAAGCGATGCCGCCCCAGGCATTTATGGCCTGGCAGCAGCAACCCTTGCGTTAACACGCATTAATTGAGCTGATGGCGGTAGTCGCTCGGCGTACGGTCAAACTCGCGGCGGAAGACGCGGGAAAAGGTCTGCTGCGACACATAGCCCAGATCCATTGCGATATCAAAAATGGGCCGCTGCGTTGAGCGTAACGCCTGCGCCGCCAGCAGGAGCCTGCGCTGGCGAATGTAATCACCCAGCGTTTGATGCATTACGGTGCGGAACATTCTCTGTAAATACCATTTCGAATAGCCCGACTTCTTAGCGACCACATCAATGTTCAACGGCTGGTCGATATGTTCATCAATCCATTCAATAAGCGTCTGAATAATTTGCTGATGCGACATAAGGTTACCCCTCTGTGGAGACATCTGTCCTGATTAATTCGTCGTTTTCTCTGCGGGGGAGTATAATTCCTCAAGTTAACTTGAGGTAAAGAGGTTTTATGGAAAAGAGATTACCGCGCATCAAAGCACTGTTAACCCCCGGTGAAGTGGCTAAGCGAAGCGGTGTGGCGGTGTCGGCGCTCCACTTCTATGAAAGCAAAGGGTTAATAAAAAGTATCCGTAACGCCGGAAACCAGCGGCGCTATACGCGCGATGTGCTCCGCTACGTGGCGATTATCAAAATTGCACAACGTATCGGCATTCCTCTGGCCACCATTGGTGACGCGTTCGGCGTATTGCCGGAAGGGCACTCACTGAGCGCGAAAGAGTGAAAGCAGCTGTCGTCCCAGTGGCGAGAAGAACTGGATCGTCGTATTCACACGCTGGTGGCCCTGCGCGATGAACTGGATGGCTGCATTGGTTGCGGGTGTTTATCACGTAGCGATTGCCCGCTGCGTAACCCGGGTGACAGGCTGGGCGAGCAGGGAACAGGGGCACGGTTGCTGGAGGAGGATTGAGAGGTGTTTGCCGGGTGCTTCGCTTACCCGGCCTACGCTCTCGGTTTTGTAGGCCGGGTAAGGCGCAGCCGCCACCCGGCAACAAACATAAAGAACTAAAGCGCCACTAAGGGCGCTTTAGTTTTTTCCGGTCTTTGTCTTTCTCTCTATCCCGCTGGCTCACGGGAGGGTTTCCCCCGACATCAGTACCCCTCGTGTCGAGCTTGTGAAGGAGGTTCCGGTTTGTACTGACACTTTAATTTTATGCCCGGCCGCCGTTTTTGCCACCGGAGACGGTGAGATTTTAGCCGAATTTTTTTCGTGAAGTTGTTCAGTTTTCTATAGTTAAAAAGTATGAATCATCGGAGAACATCATGCTAACGGTCCACCACCTTAATCAGTCTCGTTCACATCGTGTCCTCTGGGCGCTGGAAGAGCTGGATCTGACGTACGACATCGTGCGCTACCAGCGCGAAAAAACCATGCTCGCGCCAGACTCGCTCAAAAAAGTGCATCCGCTGGGAAAATCCCCGGTACTCGAAGATAACGGACTGGTTCTGGCCGAATCAGGTGCAATTCTGGAATATCTTCAGGAAACGTACGATTCGGCGTCACGATTCAAACCGTTAGATCCCGCCCATAAAGTGCAGTATCGCTTCTGGCTGCATTACGCCGAAGGGTCTTTGATGCCGCTACTGTTAATGAAGCTGGTGTTTAACAGCCTCGGCAAACCACCCGTCCCGTTTGGCCTGCGCACGCTGGGTAAGGCGCTGGGGCAGGGGGTGCAAAAAGCGTATCTCAACCGCCAGCTGGAAACGCATGCGCGCTTTATTAACGATCATCTTGCCGAAAACAGCTGGTTTGCCGGCGACACGCTGACCATGGCTGATATCCAGATGAGTTTTCCCCTCTTCGCCCTGCTGGCGAGAGGCGGCATCGACAATCTCGACCACATAGCGGCGTGGAAACAGAGAGTGGAGGCACGTCCGGGCTGGCAGACAACGCTTGCGAAAGGCGGCCCGCTGACGATCCCCGGCGAGGGATGAAATTTAACGAAATTGCGCATGGACGATAACGTTTGCGCATCCTCTGCTTAATTCTTCATCGTCATGAGGCAATTTTAGCGAAAAACGAGAAAGTTCAGTTGAAAAGGGCGGGTATTAGGCTAGATAATCGTTTGCCTTAATTTGACCACCCGTTTGTAAGCGCGGAGCTAAACGTTTGCTTTTTCTGTGACGCCCTTTCGTCGCAAACGCAACACAAGGATTTGACGTTTAGCTGGCAGTGGCGTCTCCACCTCGCTTACGGACTTCCTAAAAAACTCTCAGGGGATGTTTTCTATGTCTACGCCATCTGCGCGTACTGGCGGTTCACTTGACGCCATGTTTAAAATTTCGGCCCGCGGCAGCACCGTGCGCCAGGAAATCGTTGCCGGTTTGACAACGTTTCTGGCGATGGTTTATTCCGTCATCGTTGTGCCGGGTATGCTGGGCAAAGCGGGCTTCCCGCCAGCGGCTGTCTTTGTGGCGACCTGCCTTGTGGCCGGCGTGGGCTCTATCGTGATGGGCCTGTGGGCGAACCTGCCGCTGGCGATTGGTTGCGCCATCTCTCTGACCGCGTTTACCGCGTTCAGCCTGGTACTGGGCCAGCACATCAGCGTACCGGTTGCGCTGGGCGCCGTGTTCCTGATGGGTGTGCTGTTTACCGTTATTTCAGCGACCGGCATCCGTAGCTGGATCTTGCGCAACCTGCCGCAGGGCGTGGCGCACGGTACCGGCATCGGCATCGGCCTTTTCCTGCTGCTGATCGCCGCCAATGGCGTCGGTCTGGTTATCAAGAACCCGCTGGACGGCCTGCCGGTTGCGCTGGGCCACTTCGCCAGCTTCCCGGTGATCATGTCGCTGATCGGCCTGGCGGTGATTATCGGTCTGGAAAAACTGAAAGTCCCGGGCGGCATTCTGCTGACTATTATCGGCGTGTCCATTGTGGGCCTGATTTTCGATCCGAACGTCCACTTCTCCGGTATTTTCGCCATGCCGTCGCTGAGCGATGACAAAGGCAACTCCCTGATTGGCAGCCTCGATATCGTTGGCGCGCTCAACCCGGTGATCCTGCCAAGCGTGCTGGCGCTGGTGATGACCGCCGTGTTTGACGCGACCGGTACCATTCGTGCGGTGGCCGGTCAGGCGAACCTGCTGGATAAAGACGGTCAGATTATTGACGGCGGCAAAGCGCTGACTACGGACTCCCTGAGCAGCGTCTTCTCGGGCCTGGTGGGCGCAGCGCCTGCGGCGGTGTACATCGAGTCCGCAGCGGGTACGGCGGCGGGCGGTAAAACCGGCCTGACGGCGATCACCGTGGGCGTGCTGTTCATGCTGATCCTGTTCCTCTCCCCGCTCTCCTATCTGGTTCCGGCGTACGCGACCGCGCCAGCGCTGATGTACGTTGGCCTGCTGATGCTGAGCAACGTGGCGAAAATCGACTTTGCGGATTTCGTTGACGCGATGTCTGGCCTGATTACCGCGGTCTTCATCGTACTGACCTGTAACATCGTGACCGGCATTATGATCGGCTTCGCGTCGCTGGTGATTGGTCGTCTGGTCTCCGGTGAATGGCGCAAGCTGAACGTTGGCACCGTTGTGATTGCCGTTGCGCTGGTGGCGTTTTACGCGGGCGGCTGGGCAATCTGAGTTGTCCTTTGATGCGAAAACGGGTGGCTCAGGCCGCCCGTTTTTATTTTCAGGACTCATCCTGTTGCCTTTTGCGTTACTCTGGGGAAGATAGAATAAAAGGCACGACGCCTTCCGGAGTACATAAGCAACACAGCAAACAGGGAACGCATGGAAATCTTCTTCACAATACTCATCATGACCCTTGTGGTCTCGCTATCCGGGGTGGTTACACGCGTACTGCCCTTTCAGGTCCCCCTGCCATTAATGCAAATTGCCATCGGCGCGCTGCTGGCGTGGCCGACGTTTGGCCTGCACGTGGAATTTGACCCCGAACTGTTCCTCGTGCTGTTCATCCCGCCACTGCTGTTTGCCGATGGCTGGAAAACGCCCACGCGCGAGTTCCTTGAGCACGGGCGAGAGATCTTCGGCCTGGCGCTTGCGCTGGTGGTGGTCACCGTCGTCGGGATTGGTTTCCTGATCTACTGGACGGTACCGGGTATCCCGTTAATTCCTGCCTTTGCGCTGGCCGCCGTGCTGTCGCCAACCGATGCCGTGGCGCTGTCCGGCATTGTGGGCGAAGGCCGCATTCCGAAGAAAATCATGGGGATTTTACAGGGTGAGGCGCTGATGAATGACGCCTCCGGCCTGGTTGCCCTGAAGTTTGCCGTGGCCGTTGCGATGGGCACGATGGTCTTTACCGTCGGCGGCGCGACGCTGGAGTTCTTTAAGGTAGCCATCGGCGGTATTCTCGCGGGCTTCGTAGTGAGCTGGCTGTACGGACGCTCGCTGCGCTTCCTTAGCCGCTGGGGTGGTGATGAACCGGCGACGCAGATCGTCCTGCTGTTCCTGCTGCCGTTCGCCTCTTACCTGATTGCCGAACATATCGGCGTGTCGGGCATTCTGGCGGCGGTAGCTGCGGGGATGACCATCACCCGCTCCGGCGTGATGCGCCGCGCACCGCTGGCGATGCGCCTGCGTGCAAACAGTACCTGGGCGATGCTCGAGTTTGTCTTTAACGGCATGGTGTTCCTGCTGTTGGGCCTGCAACTGCCGGGCATTATGGAATCCTCGCTGATTGCGGCCGAAGCGGATCCAAACGTTGAAGTCTGGATGCTATTTACCGATATCGTACTCATCTACCTTGCGCTGATGCTGGTACGTTTCGGCTGGCTGTGGACGATGAAGAAATTCAGCGTTCGCTTCCTGACCAAAAAGCCGATGGAGTTTGGCTCGTGGACCACGCGCGAGCTGCTGATTGCCTCTTTCGCGGGCGTTCGCGGGGCGATCACCCTTGCTGGTGTACTCTCCATTCCCCTGCTTCTGCCGACGGGCGACGTCTTCCCGGCGCGCTACGAGCTGGTGTTCCTGGCGGCGGGCGTGATCCTCTTCTCGCTGTTTGTCGGCGTGATTATGCTGCCGATTCTGCTGCAACATATTGACGCGGGTGACTCCTCGCAGCAGCACAAAGAAGAGCGGATTGCCCGTGCGGCGACGGCGGAAGTGGCGATTGTCGCCATCGAGAAAATGGAGGAGCGTCTGGCCGCCGATGCCGAAGAGAACATTGATAACCAGCTGCTGAAGGAAGTCAGTTCACGCGTGATTGGTAATTTGCGTCGCCGTGCTGACGGACGTAACGACGTGGAAAGTTCGTTGCAGGAAGAGAACCTCGAACGCCGTTTCCGCCTGGCGGCGCTGCGCTCCGAGCGTGCCGAGCTGTATCACCTGCGCGCGACGCGGCAGATCAGTAACGAGACGCTGCAAAAGCTGCTGCACGATCTGGACCTGCTGGAAGCGTTGTTGATAGAGAATCAGTAGCGCGCTTTGCCCCCTCACCCTAGCCCTCGCCCTATGGGGAGAGGGGTTGGGGTGAGGGGTCAGGGCACCCAAAACCCCTCACAGCATTGCAACCACGCCTGCGCGCTGTGCGACAGATAGACCCCTTCACGCCAGATCATCCCCAGCTGCCAGTGCAGGTCGCTCTCCAGCGGGATCCAGCGCAGCGTGTTTTTATCCAGCCGCTCGCAGATCGGCTGCGGCAGAATGGCAATCCCCACGCCCGCCTGTACCATCGCCGCCAGAAAATCCCACTGGCCGCTGCGCACCGCAATGCGCGGCTTTACGTTGTGCTGGTTAAACAGCGCCATCAGCTGGCGGCTTAAGGCAAAATCTTCGTTGTAAATCAGCAGAGGGTGTTCGCCGAGCAGCTCGGGTTTTACTGAGTCTATCTTCAGCCAGTCGCCGGAGCGCGGCACCAGCACGCACAGCGGGTGGCTGAACAGCGGCAGCGTCGCCAGGCCGCTTTCCTCCTCTACGGGAAGGGCCGTCATGGCCACGTCCAGTTCACCGTTCATCACCGCCTGCTGCACGGTCAGGCCGCCAAATTCAGAAATTTTTAGCTCAACGCCGGGATAGCGCTGACGAAACAGGCTTATCGGCCCGGCCATCATCATGCCGACCATCGGCGGAATACCGAGCCGCAGCAGCCCTTTTGTCAGGTGGTTGATGTCCCCAAGCTCGGCCTCCAGCTGGCGGAACTCTGCCAGAATGGCCAGCCCGCGCTCGAACACTACGCGACCGGTATCGGTCAGCAGTAGCTTGCGCCCGTCGCGGATCAGCAGCGTACAGTTCAGCTCATCTTCGAGGTTTTTCAGCATCTTGCTGATGGTCGGCTGGGTTACGAATAACTTCTCCGCTGCGCGAGTAAAACTTTGCTGGCGAACCACCTCGACAAAATAGCGCAGCGTTCTTATGTCCATGATTATTCCTCGAAACTATACCTGTGATGATTTTAATTCATTTCAGTCCATACCGTGCGCTCACTATACTGGCGCCTCGTCTCATTTTTGAGGAAAACCCCCATGGCCGTGGCGTTAAGCCGTGTTACGCCTGCCGTTGTGCAACGACTCCAGGTCCCGGTTCAGGTACTGCTCTACGCGGGACTGTTTGTTTTCGCCGAATATCTTGTCGGCTGGCTCCACCTGCCGCTGCCTGCCAACCTGGTGGGGATGCTGCTGATGTTGACGCTCATCCTCTGTCGCGTGATCCCCCTTAACTGGGTGCGTGCCGGGGCGCGCTGGCTGCTGGCGGAGATGCTGCTGTTCTTTGTGCCTGCCGTGGTGGCGGTGGTGAACTATGCGCAGCTGCTGATGGTGGACGGCTGGCGCATCTTCGCGGTGATTGCGCTGAGTACGCTGATGGTGCTGGGAGCGACCGCCTGGGTGGTGGATAAAGTGTATCGCTTTGAAATCAGCAGGCACAAACATGACTAACTTTCAGATCAGCGTCTTGTGCCTGATCGCGACGCTGGCGATCTACTTTGCCAACAAGCGGCTGTATCGCCGGTTTCATGCGCTGCCGCTGATGCCGCTGGTCTTCACGCCGATCCTGCTGGTGCTGATGCTGGTCTTCGGCCATATCTCCTGGCAGAACTACATTGGTGAATCCCACTGGCTGCTGTGGCTGCTCGGCCCGGCGACCATCGCCTTTGCCGTGCCCGTTTATGACAACCTGGCGATTATCAGGCGCCACTGGATGTCGCTCAGCGCAGGCGTGATCACCGCTACGGTGGTCGCGGTCTGTAGCTCCGTCTGGCTGGCGAGACTGTTTACGCTGCCCGATGAAATTCAGCGCAGCCTGGCCGTGCGCTCGGTGACCACGCCGTTTGCGCTCGCGGCGGCGAAACCCCTCGGCGGACAGCCGGACCTGGTGGCGCTGTTTGTGGTGGTGACGGGCGTCTTTGGGATGGCGGTGGGCGATATGCTCTTTCTGCGGCTTTCTATTCGGGAAGGAATGGCCAAAGGCGCGGGGTTTGGCGCGGCGTCGCACGGCGCGGGCACGGCACGCTCCTATGAGCTGGGCCAGCAGGAGGGGGTTGTCGCGAGCCTGGTGATGATGCTGTCAGGCGTGGTGATGGTGCTGATTGCGCCGCTGGTGGCGTGGGTGATGTTTTAAGCTCCCCGGCCAGAATGGCCGGGGAGAAAGGTTTAGTGCGCGCGGCCCTGCTCAACGCCAAGACCGGTTTGTGAACGAATAAACTGGGCGCGGAATTTCTCGCGCTCCAGGTTACCTTCCGGCGAATTGTCGGTAGCCGAGAAGACCCAGATACCGATAAACGCCACGGCAATCGAGAACAGCGCCGGATATTCATACGGGAAGATGGCGCTGGCGTGACCGAGGATCTGCACCCAGATCGTCGGGCCCAGAATCATCAGGATCACCGCCGTCAGCAGCCCCAGCCAGCCGCCAATCATCGCGCCACGGGTGGTCAGCTTCGACCAGTACATGGAGAGCAGGATGATCGGGAAGTTACAGCTTGCCGCGATGGAGAAGGCCAGCCCCACCATAAAGGCGATGTTTTGCTTCTCGAACAGAATGCCCAGCAGGATCGCCACGACGCCCAGCACCAGCACGGTGATTTTAGAAACCTTCAGCTCATCGCGCTCGCTCGCGCCTTTGCGGAAGACGTTGGCGTAGAGGTCATGCGAAACCGCCGACGCCCCGGCCAGCGTTAAACCCGCAACCACCGCAAGAATGGTGGCGAAGGCCACGGCGGAGATAAAGCCGAGGAACAGGTTGCCGCCCACCGCGTCGGCCAGATGCACCGCCGCCATGTTGTTACCGCCAATCAGCGCGCCCGCGGCGTCTTTAAACGCCGGGTTTGCCCCCACCAGCATGATCGCGCCAAAGCCGATGATAAAGGTCAGGATATAGAAGTAGCCCATGAAGCCGGTCGCGTAGAAGACGCTCTTCCGCGCTTCACGCGCGTCGCTCACGGTGAAGAAGCGCATCAGGATATGCGGCAGACCCGCCGTGCCAAACATCAGGCCCAGACCGAGCGACAGGGCCGATATCGGGTCTTTCACCAGCCCGCCCGGGCTCATGATGGCTTCCCCTTTCGGGTGGACCGCCATGGCTTCAGTGAACAGGTTATTGAAGCTGAACCCGACGTGCTTCATCACCATAAAGGCCATAAAGCTGGCGCCAAACAGCAGCAGCACGGCTTTGATGATCTGCACCCAGGTCGTCGCCAGCATGCCGCCGAACAGCACGTACATCACCATCAGTACGCCCACCAGCACCACCGCAATGTGGTAGTTCAGGCCGAACAGCAGTTGGATCAATTTACCCGCGCCCACCATCTGCGCAATCAGATACAGCGCCACCACCACCAGCGAACCGCAGGCGGAGAGGGTGCGAATCGGTCCCTGCTTCAGGCGATAGGAGGCCACGTCGGCGAAGGTATAGCGGCCGAGATTGCGCAGGCGCTCGGCAATCAGGAACAGAATGATCGGCCAGCCGACGAGAAAGCCGAGGGAGTAAATCAGGCCGTCATAGCCGGAGGTGTAGACCAGGGCGGAGATCCCGAGGAACGAGGCGGCGGACATAAAGTCACCCGCAATCGCCAGCCCGTTCTGGAAGCCGGTAATGTTGCCGCCTGCGGTGTAGTAATCGTTACGGGAGCGCACGCGTTTCGACGCCCAGTAAGTGATATACAGCGTCAGCACCACGAAAATCAGGAACATCACAATCGCCTGCCAGTTGGTTGGCTGGCGCTGTACCTCGCCGGTAATCGCATCTGCCGCGTGGGCGGCAAAGGGAAGCGTGGCGGCGAGCGCCGTCAGAATTCTCTTCATGATGCTTTTACCTCTTGCAGTACCGCTTTATTAAGGCGATCGAATTCACCGTTCGCGCGCCAGACGTAAACGCCGGTCAGCACAAATGAAATCACGATGACGCCAATGCCAATGGGAATACCGCGCGTCACGCTGGTGCCCTCGTGCAGCGGGGTGCCCAGCCAGTGCGGCGCAAAGGCGATCAGCAGAATAAAGCCGACATAGATAATCAGCATGATGATGGAAAGGGTGAAGGCAAACCGTTGCCGCTTATCGACGAGCTCCCTGTAGTGCGCACTATTCTCTATCTGCTGACAAATATGGTCATTCATCACAGAGTCTCCAAAGGTAAGGTTGGTTTGTTTTTATCCCCTCTCCCCTATGGGGAGAGGGTGAGGGGAGAGGGAGAAAACACTAGGAAGGCATTGCGATGGCCTGCTTCTCTTCGAGCAGTTTTTCCACCACGCCAGGATCCGCGAGCGTTGAGGTATCACCGAGGTTGCTGGTGTCCCCTGCCGCGATTTTGCGCAAGATACGGCGCATGATTTTGCCGGAGCGGGTTTTCGGCAGCGAGTCGGTCCAGTGCAGCACGTCCGGCGTCGCCAGCGGGCCAATCTCTTTACGCACCCAGTTGCGCACCTCAGCATAGAGCTCTGGCGACGGCTCTTCCCCGTGGTTCAGGGTGACGTAAGCGTAAATTGCCTGGCCCTTGATGTTGTGCGGAATGCCGACAACGGCGGCTTCGGCAATCTTCGGATGCGACACCAGCGCCGATTCAATCTCCGCGGTGCCCAGACGGTGGCCAGAGACGTTCAGCACGTCGTCCACGCGTCCGGTGATCCAGTAATAACCGTCTTCATCCCGGCGCGCGCCGTCGCCGCTGAAGTACATGTTTTTGAAGGTCGAGAAGTAGGTCTGCTCGAACCGCTCGTGGTCGCCGAACAGGGTACGCGCCTGGCCAGGCCAGGAATCGACGATCACCAGATTGCCCTCGGTGGCGCCTTCCTGCGGATTGCCTTCGTTATCCACTAGTGCAGGCTGTACCCCGAAGAACGGACGGGTGGCCGAACCGGCTTTCAGCTGCGTGGCGCCCGGCATCGGGGTGATCATAAAGCCGCCGGTTTCGGTCTGCCACCAGGTGTCCATCACCGGGCACTTCTCGTTGCCGATCTTCTTCCAGTACCACTCCCAGGCTTCCGGGTTGATCGGCTCGCCCACGGAGCCGAGGATGCGCAGGGAAGAGCGGTCCGTGCCTTCGATGGCTTTATCGCCTTCCGCCATTAATGCGCGGATCGCCGTTGGCGCGGTGTAGAGAATGTTGACCTGATGCTTATCAACCACCTGGCACATACGCGCCGGCGTTGGCCAGTTCGGTACGCCTTCAAACATCAGCGTCGTTGCGCCGCAGGCCAGCGGGCCGTACAGCAGGTAGCTGTGGCCGGTGACCCAGCCCACGTCGGCGGTACACCAGTAGATGTCGCCCGGATGGTAGTCGAAAACGTATTTAAAGGTGGTGGCCGCGTAAACCAGATAGCCGCCGGTAGTATGCAGCACGCCTTTCGGCTTGCCGGTGGAGCCGGAGGTATAAAGAATAAACAGCGGATCTTCCGCGTTCATCTCTTCCGGCTGATGCTGGTCGCTCGCTTTTTCAATCAGATCGCTCCACCACAGGTCACGCCCCTCGTGCCAGTCGATTTTGCCGCCCGTGCGTTTGAAGACAATGACGTTACTGATGGATTTCACGTTCGGGTTTTTCAGCGCTTCATCAACGTTTTTCTTCAGCGGAATACCGCGCCCGGCGCGCACGCCCTCGTCAGCGGTGATCACCAGCTTCGAATTTGAGTCGACAATACGCCCGGCAACCGCCTCCGGCGAGAAGCCGCCGAAGATAACGGAGTGGATCGCGCCGATGCGCGCGCAGGCCAGCATCGCCACCGCCGCTTCCGGCACCATTGGCATATAGATCGCCACTACATCGCCTTTTTTAATGCCCTGGGCCAGCAGCACGTTGGCAAAGCGGCACACGTCGCGATGCAGTTCTTTATACGAGATGTGTTTACTCTGAGAGGCATCGTCGCCTTCCCAGATGATAGCCGTTTCGTTGCCGCGTTCGGCAAGATGGCGGTCCAGGCAGTTCGCCGCCAGGTTCAGCGTGCCGTCTTCATACCATTTAATGGAGACGTTGCCCGGCGCGAAAGAGGTGTTCTTTACCTTCTGATAAGGTTTGATCCAGTCGAGGATGTGACCCTGCTCACCCCAGAACGCGTCAGGGCTGGAAACGGACTGCTGGTATTTCTGCTGGTACTGCTCCGGACTTATCAGGCAACGGTCCGCAATGTTTGCGGGAATGTCGTGTTTGTGTATTTGGCTCATGGCTTTTTTTCTCCTTGTAAGATGTTAATAATATGTCGCAAAAACGTTAATAGTAGGGGCTTTACAAGCTTTGTTTAGTATTTGGGCGACAGATCACGCAATGTCTGAAGAGTATGAAAATTGAGCGAATGAAACTTTGAAGGGAAATAATTCATCTGAAGAATTATTCACTTTTTTGAAGTGAAAATATTTTGTATAACAAACGGTTATTTATGCGAATTGCTATAAATTACCGACAATGACACTTTTTGCAGTGAAATGCCTTGTTCTTTAAGGCTTGCGCAGCATGCCGTGCAAATGATACTCATACGGCGCGTTAAAAAATCCCATAAACCAACGCAACACAATTCATACCCTTTCAGTATGTCTCCATATTCATGCAGTTTTGATGGTGCGGAGATTTCATTGAGGAAGTCAGTTTCTATGAAAAATTTGAAAGTCAGCCTGGCCTGGCAGATCCTGCTGGCCCTTGTGCTGGGCATCTTGCTGGGCAGTTACCTCCATTATCATAGCGACAGTCGCGAGTGGCTGATTGCGAACCTTCTCTCCCCTGCGGGCGATATCTTTATTCATCTGATCAAGATGATTGTTGTGCCGATTGTGATCTCGACGCTGGTGGTCGGTATCGCGGGTGTTGGTGATGCGAAACAGTTAGGCCGCATCGGCGTTAAAACCATTCTCTATTTCGAAGTGATCACTACGGTTGCCATCGTACTTGGCATCACCCTGGCGAACGTGTTCCAGCCTGGTGCCGGGATCGATATGTCGCAGCTGGCGACGGTGGATATTTCGAAATACCAAAGCACAACCGCCGATGTGCAGAGCCATTCGCATGGGTTGATGGGGACTATTCTCTCGCTGGTACCGACCAACATTATCGCGTCCATGGCGAAGGGCGAGATGCTGCCGATCATCTTCTTCTCGGTACTCTTTGGCCTGGGGCTTTCTTCCCTGCCCGCGACGCACCGTGAACCGCTGGTGACCGTGTTCCGCTCTATCTCCGAAACCATGTTCAAAGTCACCCACATGGTGATGCGTTATGCGCCAGTCGGGGTATTCGCGCTGATTGCGGTGACCGTAGCGAACTTCGGCTTTGCCTCCCTGTGGCCGCTGGCGAAGCTGGTGATTCTGGTGCACTTCGCGATTCTGTTCTTCGCGCTGGTGGTGCTGGGCATTGTGGCGCGCCTGTGCGGGCTCAGCATCTGGATCCTGATCCGCATCCTGAAGGATGAGCTGATTCTGGCGTACTCCACGGCAAGCTCCGAGAGCGTACTGCCGCGTATCATTGAGAAGATGGAGGCCTACGGTGCGCCGGCGTCCATTACCAGCTTCGTTGTACCGACCGGTTACTCCTTCAATCTGGATGGTTCAACGCTGTATCAGAGTATTGCAGCGATCTTTATCGCGCAGCTGTACGGCATTGACTTGTCGCTGTGGCAGGAAATCGTACTGGTTCTGACGCTGATGGTGACTTCAAAAGGGATCGCAGGCGTGCCGGGCGTCTCCTTCGTGGTGCTGCTGGCGACGCTGGGCAGCGTCGGTATTCCGCTGGAAGGCCTGGCGTTTATTGCCGGTGTGGACCGTATCCTCGACATGGCGCGTACCGCGCTGAACGTGGTGGGTAATGCCCTGGCGGTACTGGTAATCGCTAAGTGGGAACACAAGTTCGACCGTAAAAAAGCGCTGGCGTATGAACGCGAGGTACTGGGTCGTTTTGATAAAACGGCTGACCAGTGATGTAAAAAGCCGGGTGGCGGCTTCGCCTTACCCGGCCTGCATAAGCCGTAGGCCCGGTAAGCGCAGCGCCACCGGGCAACAATTTACTCCCCGCTCAACGCATCAAACTCTTCACACCCGGTATCAAACCCTTCGGTACAGCTCAGGTTTAACCAGTAAAGCGCTTTCTGCTTATTCGGTGTGATAAAGCCTTTTTCACCCTGCCTGAACAGCATTCCTGCCCAGTACTCCGCATAGCCCGTCCGGGACAGAGCCGAACTCCGCTTGAACCACGATGCGGCCTGCACGTCATCCTGAGGAACTTCAACGCCGTTGGCATAGATCAGCCCCAGCAGCTGTTGCGCGTCTACCGCCGAGTCGCTATCGATGTCTTCGGTCGCCGATTGCAGCAGTGCGATGGCCTGCGGGTAGTCGGTTTTGCCCGCCTGCGTGTTCACCAGCACACGCGCCAGCATGATCGCGCCGCGTTTGCTGCCCGCAATGTTTGCCTGTTGGGCCAGGGCTTTAGCCTGCGCATAGTCACCCTGCGAAAAGTGGATTTGCGACAGCAGCGCCATGGCGTCGACATCACCGCCTTTTGCCGCTTTTTCCGCCCACAGCGCCGCCTGCGCGCTGTCGCCGGAACTGAACCAGGTATCGGCGAGATAATACTGCGCGCGCGCATCGCCCGCTTCAGCCTGCTTTTTATACTGGCTGCCTATCTCATCGGCATGGGCAAACGCGGTTAAAAATAACAACATCAGAAAAAGGATTTTCATGGATTCTTATCATCTGGGTACACGCCGCGCAGTATAATCGCGGCGACAGAAGAAAAAAACGGGTGCGTTAAGACCTCAGCATCCCACAAGCCGGGCGGAACACGCGTTCCGCCCGAAGAGGTTAGCCTGCGTTACAGGCTAATTTCGCCGCCACCTCCTGATGTTCACTCTTTATTGAAAACTCGCAGAGCCTGCCGCGAGTAATAAAGGTAAAGATCACTATCGTCAGGCAAACAATAAAGACGATGCCTAACGCAGTTTTTAATGGCGTCATGCCTTTTACTCCTTGTCAAAAAAAGAATAAGAGGCTACTCTCAACTTGTTGGAGTTGAGGGAGTAGCCTCGGGTAAATGAAAATTTCCCGGGGCTTTCTACTTTCTGTCCCTCAACAATGCTCAAGACAGAAAGTCTTAAGCACCCGCCGCACATCTTATCCCTCTGAATTAAAATGCAAAGATGTAATTCTATTCTGCGTAAATTACATTATTTCTGCGAGCCGCTTTCCAGAATAATAATTTCTATTTCTTATGAATTAATCGGAAATAAAAAGGGAGTGAATATATCACTCCCTTTATTCAACGATAAATTAACGGCTTCAACCCATTGCGCTTTCGCGCAGTCGGGCTTTCAGCTTGTTATATTCGTCGATCACATACTGTTCCGCAGCGTGTTGATCCGCAATGGGCTCCACGTTTACGGCGCAGTATTTATACTCCGGCGTTTTGGTTATCGGGCTTAAGTTCTCGGTCACCAGCTCGTTGCAGGCGCCAATCCACCACTGGTAGGTCATATAGACTGCCCCTTTGTTCGGACGGTCGCTGACCTGCGCGCGGGTAATGATGCGGCCTTTACGCGAATTCACCCACACCAGCGCTTCATCTTCAATACCGAGCCGTTCGGCATCGGCGGTGTTGATCTGCGCGTAACCCGGTTCATCCGCCAGCGCCGCCAGCGCGGCGCAGTTGCCGGTCATGGAACGGCAGGAGTAGTGGCCCACTTCACGCACGGTGGAGAGCACCATCGGATACTCGTCGGTGAGCTTATCGATCGGCGCGACCCAGTCGCAGGTGAAGAACTGCGCCAGCCCGTTCGGGGTGTCGAACTTCTCTTTAAAGAGGAATGACGTCCCCTGATCGGATTCTGACTCATCCCGGCACGGCCACTGGATGTAGCCCAGCTCACCCATTTTTTCATAGGTTGCCCCATAAAAGTCCGGGCACAGATGCCGCAACTCGTCCCAGATCTCCTGGGTGTTGTTGTAGTGCATCGGGTAGCCCATGCGGGTGGCGATTTCGCTGATGATCTGCCAGTCCGTTTTCAGATCCCATTTCGGCTCGACGGCCTTGAAGAAGCGCTGGAAACCGCGGTCTGCCGCCGTATAGACACCTTCATGCTCGCCCCAGGAGGTCGACGGCAAAATCACATCCGCCGCTGCCGCGGTTTTGGTCATAAAGATATCCTGAACAATCACCAGCTCCAGATCCTCAAAGCCTTTGCGCACTGCGGACAGTTCGGCGTCGGTCTGGAGCGGATCTTCACCCATGATGTAGGCCGCACGCACTTCACCGTGCGCCGCGCGGTGCGGCAGCTCGCTGATGCGGTATCCGGTGTGTGCCGGCAGACTTTCCACGCCCCAGGCCTTCGCAAACTTCTCGCGGTTTTCCGGGAATTTGACGTACTGGTAGCCCGGATAGGTATCCGGTAGCGCGCCCATATCACACGCACCCTGCACGTTATTCTGACCACGCACCGGGTTCACGCCCACATGCGCTTTACCCAGATTGCCGGTCAGCATGGCGAGGCTGGTGAGCGAGCGCACGGTTTCCACGCCCTGGTAGAACTGGGTCACACCCATGCCCCACAGAATAGCGGCGGTTTTCGCCCCGGCGTACATCCGCGCCGCCTGGCGGATCTCCTGTGCGCTGACGCCGGTTATCGCCTCTACTGACTCCGGCGTATAGCCTTCGACAATCTTGCGATACTCTTCAAACCCTTCCGTACGGCTCGCGACAAACGCCTGGTCGTAGAGATTCTCCTCAATAATGACGTGCCCCATCGCATTCAACAGCGCGATGTTCGAGCCGTTTTTCAGTGCGATATGCATATCCGCAATGCGCGCGGTTTCAATTTTACGCGGATCGCAGACGATGATTTTCGCCCCGTTCTGTTTGGCGCGAATAACGTGATTCGCGACGATAGGGTGAGAATCCGCCGGGTTATAGCCGAAGATGAACACCAGATCGGTGTTATCTATCTCATTGATGGCATTACTCATTGCGCCGTTACCGACCGACTGGTGCAGACCTGCAACCGATGGGCCGTGTCAGACGCGAGCGCAGCAGTCGACGTTATTGGTACCAATAACGGCGCGCGCGAATTTTTGCATCACATAGTTGGTTTCATTCCCGGTTCCGCGTGAGGAGCCGGTGGTCTGAATCGCATCCGGGCCATACTTGGCCTTGATGGCGCTGAGGCGCGTGGCGACGTAATCCAGCGCTTCATTCCAGGAGACGGCTTCCAGCTTGCCGCCGCGCTCGCGGCGGATCATAGGGGTTTTCAGGCGCGGGGTGAGGATTTGGGTATCGTTAATAAAATCCCAGCCGTAATATCCTTTCAGGCACAGCGTGCCCTGATTGGTTTTACCCTGCGCCGCTTCCGCCCGGACGATTTTGCCGTTATCGACCACCAGGTGGATCTTGCAACCTGAGGCACAATAAGGGCAAACCGTGACGACTTTTTTCATCACTTTGCTCCAGTTAAACAGTTCTTACCTGCCCAATATGCAGCTTCTATGCCATGTTTTTATTATGGGTATTTCCTGACTTTACGACCCTTTGCGGGGCAAAACCCTGACGAAAAACAGCCAATCGTCAAAATTGACGTGTCGAAAGGGCAGGGGATGTGACATGGATTGAATTTCCGTCACGTAAAAAACAATTCGGCTGGAGCCGGCGGCAGAATGGTTCAGACTTAACATAATTCCCTGACGGAAGCATGCGATGAAACCGGCGATTCTGGTGGTTGACGATGATGTCGCAGTCTGCGAACTGCTACAGGATGTGCTCAGCGAGCACGTCTTTACCGTACTGACGTGTCACTCTGGGCAGGACGCGGTGAACCGTGTCCAGCAGGACTCCGGCATTGCGCTGGTTCTGCTGGACATGATACTGCCGGATATCAACGGATTACAGGTTTTACTGCAACTGCAAAAGCAGCGACCATCGCTACCGGTGGTAATGCTGACGGGGCTGGGAAGTGAATCAGATGTGGTCGTCGGGCTGGAAATGGGCGCTGATGATTACATCGGAAAACCGTTCAATCCGCGCGTGGTGGTCGCCCGCGTTAAGGCGGTGCTGCGTCGTACCGGCGCGCTGGACGCGGAGCCTGCCGCGCCGCGCGTTGAAGGTATTGCCTTTAACGGCTGGACGCTGGACACCACCCGCTGCGAGCTGAGCGATCCGCAGCGTAATACCGTGCCGTTAACCCAGGGCGAATATGGCCTGCTGCTGGCATTAACGCAAAACGCCCGCCGGGTACTGAGTCGTGAACAGCTGCTGAAGCTGACCCACAGCGAAAGCGCCGAGGTCTTTGACCGCACTATCGACGTGTTGATCATGCGGCTACGGCGAAAAATTGAGGTCAATCCGCACCAGCCTCTGCTGATCAAAACCATTCGCGGTCTGGGCTATGTTTTTGCCACGGACGTTTCCCATCATGAGAAAGCCGCCTGACCGTTCTCCTGAATAAACGTCTGAAGCTCGGCCAGTGTTTTCGCGCCGTCAATTGCATTAGCCGCCAGCAGGCTGGCCCGCGCGCAGGCGTGCGCCAGATAAATACTCTCCGTCAGCGGCAGGGATTCATGGCAGCCGTATAAAAAGCCCGCGCAAAACGCGTCGCCCGCGCCGACGCTGCCGATAATCTCGTCCTGCGTCAGCTTCCACGACGGAACCCATTGCCCTTTTTCACCCGGCGCTTCACCCCATGCCCCTTCCGGACAGTGGATCACCACCCGCTGTCGCACGCCTGCCGCCAGCAGTTGTGTGGCAGCGTCGGCGATATGAGCCATGTTCAGCGCATCATGGCCGTCACGGATCTCAAGCCCGCTAAACTCACCGGCTTCCAGCTCGTTAATCACCAGATAATCAAGATGGCGCAGGGCAGGGAGCACCAGCGGCTGATAGCGCGGATCGCCCTTGCGGGACACCAGATCGAGCGAGGTTTCATACCCCTGATCGCGCATCTGTGCCAGTAACCGCGCGCTGCGGGTGCCAAATTCCTCGTCCGGCATGTCCAGGCTGTCGAGCAGCAGCAGGTAGCCGAGATGGAAGATCTTCAGCGATCCGTCTAAACGATCGAAGGCGGGAAGATCCAGCAGGCGGTTGGCGCCCGGCGAGTGGAAAAAAGTGCGCTGTCCGCTGGGGTCGGTCATCACCTGCGACATCGACGTTGGGGCGAACGTTGTACGCTGCACGCGCTGGCGATTGACGTGATACTGGTCGAGCATCGCCAGAATATAGTCTCCGTCGCTGTCTTCCCCAATCAGCCCCACCGCCTGTAACGGCAGGCCGACGTGCATTTTCGCCAGCGTCAGCAGAACGTTGAGCGGCGCACCGCCGGTTGAGCGCTCACTGTGGGTGATTTCCGCCAGCCAGCCGCGCTCCGGCCACTGTACGATCTGGTGGACGTGATCCACCAGCATGTTGCCTGCGGCGATAATCCCTTTGCGTTCCATTATGCCTGCCCCGCGCTGCCGAAGATGCGCATCTGTTCCGCAACCGTATCGGTAATGGCCTCTTCAATGCCCAGCAGCAGTTCGGCAAACTCATCGTACAGCGGCTGGCGGTTTGCCATGCGCTGCTCAACGGCGGCGAGCGCGGCCTGCGACATGCCGGTATAAAAGTTGATTTTATGAATGCCCAGCTCGATGGCGCGGCGGAAATCAGTATCGCTTATGCCAGAGCCGCCGTGTAAAACCAGCGGCAGGCCCGTCTGCTGTCGAATGGCGTCCAGACGCGGGAAATCAAGCTTCGGCTCGCCCTTGTATTTGCCGTGCGCGTTGCCAATGGCGACCGCCAGCGCGTCGATACCGGTTAAATCGACAAACTCGCGCGCCAGCTGCGGATCGGTGAAGAAGGCTTCATCCGCATGCCCGTAAAGCGCACCCCCTTCATCACCCCCGACCGCGCCCAGCTCCGCCTCTACCGAGACGCCCACCGCATGGCACATCTTCACCACTTCCCGCGTCTGGCGGATATTTTCCTCATAGCTCAGCGTCGAGCCGTCGAACATCACCGAGCTGAACCCTAAGCGCAGGGCGCGCACGACGGCCTCAAAATGCAGCCCGTGGTCGAGGTTAAGCACCACGGGAATATCGTGACGGGCGGCTTCGAACTTCACTGCTTCGACAAGCGACTCCAGAGACACGTACTTAAAATGCACTTCGGCGATGTTGATGATGAACGGCGAGCGTTCCTGTTTCGCGGCGGCAAACAGCGCGCGCAGGAAGTGGGAGTCGAGCACGTTGAACGCGCCCAGGGCGTAGCGGTGTTCCCTGGCGTGGGCCAGACCATCGGCAAGAGAAATCAATGGCATCATTCACTCCTTATATCCGAAACAGGTTGTACTCGTTGCACAGCACCAGCACCGCCGGTTCGTCTTCTTCGATGGTGTTGTAGCGATCGATGGGCTGTAAAAAGTGGTTGTCGTGTTCATCGTCATTGACCGACGACACTTCGCCCACCAGCACGTCGCCAAAGCCGCGTTCACCCCAGAAACTGTGGTACAGGCCGGGCGTCAGGCAGATGCTCTCCCCTGGTGTGAGGCGCAGCTGGCTGCCGGGCGCGTGCGTCTGCCGACAGCCGTCGACGGTAACGGTCACGTCGGTGTTTTCGGTCTCTTCATGCGCGCCCGCATTCCATAACTCAATAATCAGATTCCCGCCGCCGCGGTTAATGATGTCCTCCCGCTTGCGCCAGTGAAAATGCATCGGCGTCACCTGGCCGTCGCGGACGTGCAGGATTTTTTCGGCATAGCACTTTTCATAGGGCACGCCGTTGGGGGAGCCGTTGCGCAGGGTGAACAGCGTTAACCCCTGTGCAGCGAAGTTGTTGCCACCAAATGCCGTCACGTCCCAGCCGAGCCTGAGGTCAAACACCTCCTGCCATGCAGCCTGGTCAAGCTGCTGCCATTTTGTCGGCGGAAAGCTGGCAAAAGGCGGGAGATGCACGTCGTGCATGGAGAAGAACTGCCGAGTATGGCCGAGGATTTCATTGATGTCGGAGCGTTTCATGGTGACTCCTTTAAAACAGTTCCCTCTCCCTGCGGGAGAGGGAAAAGGATCATTTAACCGTCCACCCCTTATACGTGCCGACGTTCTTTTTATCGATCATCGTCACCGGGATCAGCACGGGCTCTTTCGGCGCAGGTTTGCCCTGAAGAATGTCATAGCCGATCTCCACCGCCTTCGCCGCCATCACCTGCGGATCCTGCGCTGGCGTCGCCACAAACAGGGAATTTTCGCGCTTCAGGGCTTCTTCACCGTCCGGGCTGCCATCCACACCAACGATAAAGAACTCGTTGCGCTGCGCCTGCTTCGCGGCCAGATCGGCGCCGATCGCGGTAGGATCGTTAATCGCGAATACGCCGTCGATCTTCGGATTAGCCGCCAGCAGGGAGGTCATGACCTCCAGCCCGCCTTCACGGCTGCCTTTGGCGTTCTGGTTATCCGAGAGCACTTTGATATCCGGGTGGCGCCTGAACTCGGTCTGGCAGCCCTCCACGCGGTTTTGTACCGCAGAAACCGGCGGTCCGTTAATGATCACCACGTTGCCTTTACCTTTCAGGCGGTCGGTAATGTACTTACAGGCCATTTCCCCCGCCTGGGTGTTATCGGAGGTGATGGTCGCATCGGCCCCTTCCGCCGCCACGTCAACCGCCACGACCACGATCCCCGCCTCTTTGGCGCGTTTTACCGCCGGGCCGATCCCTTTGGAATCCGCGGCGTTGAGGATGATCATGTCCACTTTCGCCGCAATAAAGTTATCAATCTGCGACACCTGCTGGCCCAGATCGTACCCGCTGGAGACCAGCGTCACCTTGACGTTGTCCCCCGCCAGCTTGCGCGCTTCCAGCTCGGCACCTTTGGTGATCTGCACGAAGAACGGGTTAGCCAGGTCGCCCACCGTCACGCCGATGGATTTCAGATCTTTTGCCTGCGCAAACGGGGTTGCGGCCAGCAGCGCGCCAGCACAGAGCGCGGTCACTAAGGGCTTCAATCTCATGCTGTATTCCTCACGTAGGGTATTGTTGTTATGCACTTTGATGGTGTCGGGTACGGTATTTGTCGATCAGCACCGCAATGATGATCACCGCCCCTTTGATCACCAGCTGCCAGAAGTAGGAGACGCCCATCAGCGTCATGCCGTTGTTGAGGGTGGCGATGATCAAGGCACCGACCAGCGTGCCGGTGATCGTGCCGATCCCGCCGACGAAGCTGGTGCCGCCGAGGATCACCGCCGCAATTGCATCCAGCTCATACCCCGTGCCGAGGTTGCCATTGGCGCTGTAGAGACGTGAAGCGCTCATGACGCCGCCGAGACCGGAGAGCAGGCCGCTCATGCCGTAGACAAACAGCAGCACCAGCCAGACCTTAATGCCCGTTAAGCGCGCCGCCTGCATATTGCCGCCGACCGCATAGATGTGAACGCCGAGGGTTGTGCGACGCAGAATAAACCAGCACACCACAATCACCGCCAGGGCGATCACAACCAGCCAGGGGATCGGGCCGAGGTAGTTATTGCCGATCCACTCGAAGTTGATGTTGGAGTTAATGACCGTCGTGCCGTCCGCCAGCAGGTAGGCCGCGCCGCGCAGCGCCGTGTAGGTGCCGAGCGTGACGATAAATGGCGGAAGTCCGGCGAAGGCCACCAGCGCGCCGTTGAACAGCCCCAGTACCATACCGAGCATTAGCGCCGCCGGAATGGAGAGCATCGCAAATTCAGGGATAAGCGAGACCACCATCGCCGCCACCGCCGTGGTGCCCAGAATCGAGCCCACGGAGAGGTCAATCCCGCCGGTCAGGATGATGAAGGTCATCCCGGCCGCCAGAACAATGTTGATCGACGCCTGCCGGGTAATATTGAGCAGGTTACTTTCTGTGAAAAAGTTCGGAGCGATAAAGCCAAATACAGCCACAATCAGGATTAAAATCGGCAAAATGCCGATCGTTTGCATCAGATCGCTCATCAGCATTTTTTTGGCAGAGGCGGATTTCGCCACCTGCTGCGGATGGGTTGGAGTTGTCATAATTACACCGCCTGATGATGTGTGTCGTTCACGCCGGTTGCCAGCGTCATGATGTTTTCCTGAGAGATGTCGCGCCCGTGCAGTTCACCCGCAATGCTGCCTTCCCGCATCACGTACACCCGGTCGCTCATTCCTACTACTTCCGGCAGCTCGCTGGAGATCATCAGGATCGCCACCCCTTTGCGCGCCATCTGGTTCATGATGCGGTAGATCTCGCTTTTTGCCCCGACGTCCACGCCGCGCGTGGGTTCGTCCAGAATCAGAATGCACGGGCCTATCGCCACCCAGCGGGAGATCAGCAGTTTTTGCTGGTTGCCGCCGGAGAGCCCGCCTGCGCGCACCTGAGAATGCGGCACGCGGATATTGAGCAGGGCGATGGCGTCATCGGAAATCGACTGCGCTTTTTTGCGGTTCAGCCAGCCGAAGGTGGCGTCGCGCTCCAGCGTCGCCATGGTGATGTTCTCCTGCGCCGCCAGCTCCAGAAATAGCCCCTGCTCCTTGCGGTTCTCGGTGAGAAAACCGATGCCGTTCTCAATGGCCGCGCGCGGGGAGTGGATCACCACCGGTTCGCCGTCCACTTCAATCATGCCGCCGGTGGCTTTGCGCACGCCGAAGATCAGCTGCGCCAGCTCAGAACGCCCGGCGCCGACCAGCCCTGCCAGCCCGACGATTTCACCGGAGCGAACCTGCAAACTGCACGGCTGCACTTTTTTGCCATCCGTGAGGTGATGCACGTTCAGACGCGGGCTGCCGAGCGGAATATCGCGCTCTTTGTTGAACAGGTCGCTTAACGGACGACCCACCATCATGCGCACCAGCTCGGAGGCGTTGAGCTTGTCGCGCGTCAGGCTGCCGACGTATTGCCCGTCGCGTAGCACGCTGACGCGGTCAGAGAGTTCATACACTTCCGCCATGCGGTGGCTGATGTAGATAATCGCCATCCCTTCATCGCGCAGGCGCAAAATCAGTTCGAACAGACGGTGGGTTTCGCGTGAGGAGAGGGCGGCGGTAGGTTCGTCCATCACCAGAATGCGGCTGTTGCGGTGCAGCGCGCGGGCGATCTCCACCTGCTGTTGCTCGGCGATGGTCAGTTTCATGACCAGGTCGGTTGCGCTGAACTGCGCGCCCAGACGGTCAATGACCGCCTGGGCCTGGGCAGCCATCTCTTTGCGCTGGACCAGCCCGCCGCGCGACAGCTCGCTACCGAGAAAAATGTTTTCCGCCACGGTCAGGTTAGGAGCAAGCTGCATCTCCTGATAAATCAGGGTAATGCCTGCGGCCAGCGCATCCTTCGGCCCTTTGATGTGAAACGGCTGACCGTCGATGAGGATGTCGCCGCTGCTGGCGGTATAGGCGCCTGCGAGGATCTTCATCAGCGTGCTCTTTCCGGCGCCGTTTTCCCCCATCAGCGCGTGGATCTCACCGGGGAAAACCGTCAAATCCACGCCCTTGAGCGCGTGGAAATTGCCAAAGGTTTTGGCAATGTGGCGCATCTCTAAAACCGGGGTTCTGCTCATGGCGGATCTCCTGTGAATGTCGATATCTGCACTTCATCACAGGCGCGTAAATGCAAAATGTCAGAAGCTGTTCATATTTGTCATAGTTATGAATAGCTAATCGCCATCACATTTTCCTTTTCCCTCTCCCTGTGGGAGAGGGCCAGGGTGAGGGCACCAAACCGCAGAGGAGCCCAAACCCATGCCATCACGCCCCCCGTTCTTCACCAGCGCCCGCGGTCGCCTGCTGATATTTAACCTGCTGGTGGTGGCGGTAACGCTGATGGTCAGCGGCGTGGCGGTGCTCGGCTTTCGTCATGCCAGCCAGATCCAGGAGCAGGTGCAGCAGCAAACGCTGGATGACATGACCGGCAGCATGAACCTCGCGCGCGACACGGCCAATGTGGCAACGGCGGCGGTGCGGCTGTCGCAGGTGGTCGGTGCGCTGGAGTACAAAGGCGAAGCTGAGCGGCTTAAACAGACGCAGATGGCGCTGCGCCACTCGCTGGAGCAGCTTGCCGATGCGCCGCTGGCGCAGCAGGAGCCGGCGCTGGTGACGCGTATTATTCGCAGGAGCAATGAGTTACAGCAGAGCGTGACGGGAATGCTGGAGCGCGGGCAAAAACGGCATCTGGAGCGTAACGCGCTGCTCAGCGCGCTGTATCAAAGCCAAAGCTACCTGCGTCATTTGCAGGATATCAACCGTCGTTACGCGAGCAATGTGCCAGACCCCCGGCAGCTTGCTGAGATGGACAGGCTGATCGTTGCCGCCATTGATACCCCTTCACCGCGCGCCACGGTGCAGCAGCTGGATGCAGTAACCGCGATGTTACCCGCGAGCGCCCTGCAACCGGTGGTCAACCTGGTGCTCCCGGATTTTAATGATGAGCTGCGCAAGCTCGCGCCACTGTCGAAGCAGCTGGAAGAGAGCGATCTGTCCATCAGCTGGTACATGTTCCACATCAAGGCGCTGGTAGCGATATTAAACCGCGACATCAATCAGTACGTTGAACAGGTGGCACAGGCCTCCCGGCTGCGTACCGCCCAAAGTCACCAGGAGCTGCGCTCCATCAGCGTGTTTATCAGCGTTTTCGCGGTGCTGGCGCTGATCATCACCGGCTGCGCCTGCTGGTATATTTATCGCAATCTGGGCTCCAACCTGACGGCTATCTCAAGGGCAATGTCGCGTCTCGCTCACGGAGAGCAGAATGTGTCGGTGCCCGCACTACAGCGGCGTGATGAGCTGGGGGAACTGGCGCGCGCGTTTAACGTTTTTGCACGCAATACCGCTTCGCTGGAGCACACCACGCGGCTGCTTAAGGAGAAGACCTCGCAGATGGAGGTCGACCGCATCGAACGTCAGGGGCTGGAGGAGGCGCTGCTGCACAGCCAGAAAATGAAGGCGGTCGGGCAACTGACGGGCGGTCTGGCGCATGATTTTAATAACCTGCTGGCGGTGATTATCGGCAGTCTGGAGCTGACCGATTCAGCGTCACCGGACGCGCCGCGCATCACTCGTGCGCTCAAAGCCGCGGAACGCGGGGCCATGCTCACCCAGCGTCTGCTGGCCTTCTCGCGCAAGCAATCCCTGCAACCCCATGCGGTAGAGATGAAGCCGCTGCTGGAGAACCTGAGCGAGCTGATGCGGCACTCCCTTCCCGCCACGCTGACGCTGGATATTGAAGCGCAAACCCCGGCCTGGCCCGCATGGATTGACGTCAGCCAGCTGGAAAACGCCATTATCAACCTGGTGATGAACGCCCGTGATGCAATGGAGGGGCAAAACGGTGTGATTAAAATCCGCACCTGGAACCAGCGTGTGACCCGCAGCGACGGGCGCAGGCAGGATATGGTCGCGCTGGAGGTGATTGACCACGGCTGTGGGATGTCGCAGGAGGTGAAATCTCAGGTCTTTGAACCGTTCTTCACCACCAAACAGACCGGCAGCGGCAGCGGATTAGGGCTGTCGATGGTGTACGGCTTTGTGCGTCAGTCCGGGGGGCGCGTTGAGATCGAAAGCGCGCCGGGGCAGGGAACCACCGTGCGGCTCCAGCTGCCGCGCTCGACGCTGCCCGCGTTCTCCAATGATGCCGCGCTGGCGACCACGGCCCCGACAGAAAGTGAGCTGCTTGTGCTGGTCCTGGAAGATGAGGCGGGCGTGCGGCAGACCCTGTGTGAGCAACTGCACCAGCTTGGCTACCTGACGCTCGAAGCCGAAAACGGCGAGCAGGCGCTGAACATGCTGGACGCATCACCGGATATCGGCATGTTTATCAGCGACCTGATGCTGCCGGGCGGCCTGAGCGGTGCGGAGGTGATCGGCCATGTACGCAGCCACTATCCGCAGTTGCCGGTGCTGCTGATCAGCGGGCAGGATTTGCGCCCGGCGCATAACCCGCAGCTGCCGGACGTTCCGTTACTGCGTAAGCCGTTTACCCGCCAGCAGCTGGCGCAGGCACTGCGGAAGGTGATGGTAATTTGAGATTCCTCCGCTACTCCCGTTAACAGCCAGTCATTACTTTAAGGCCAGTTCACCTGCGAGTCTGGCCTTATGAAACGTTACTCTACCGCTCTGTTATTGGGTCTGC
Source organism: Enterobacter sp. MGH119 (assembly GCF_001037675.1). NCBI lineage: Bacteria > Pseudomonadati > Pseudomonadota > Gammaproteobacteria > Enterobacterales > Enterobacteriaceae > Enterobacter > Enterobacter sp. MGH119. Next base: position 83,579 of record NZ_KQ089935.1, read on the forward strand.
TGACTTTAACCAGCCAACTGGCGCATGCCGATGTGATTGATGATGCTATTGGCAATATTCAGCAGGCGATCAACGATGCCTACAACCCCAGCAGCAGCCGTAATGACGATGACGACGATCGTTACGACCGCAGCCGTCAAATCGACAGCCGACAGTACGACGATCGTCGTCGACAGTTAGAAGATCGACGCCGCCGTTTAGACGAGCGTCAGCGTCAGTTGGACGACGACAGGCGTCGGTTAGAAGAGGACGAGCGCAGGTTGGAAGACGATTACGATCGCGGCTAAGTGCGGCCTGTTGCCCTCACCCCAACCCTCTCCCACGGGAGAGGGAGAAAACCTAATCCAGCACCATCACCATCCCGTCATACCCCGCTTCAATGCCGGACGGCAGCGGGTTATCCATCATCCACACGTCAAACTGATGGCTGATATGCGTCAGGATCACCTGCGGACAGCCAATCACCTCGTTCAGCGCAATCACCGTATTCAAATCACAATGGTTGCGCGGCGTCTCCGGGCGCGGTTCATGGCTACAGTCGATAATCATCGCCTGCGGCTGATTGTTTAGCAGAAACGTCACCGTTTTATCCGGCAGTCCGGCGGTATCAGAAAGCCACGCCACGCGGCTGTGGGCGGACTCCAGCAGATAGCCAAACGTGAGTTTTGAATGGTTGAGCGGCAGCGGCGTGACCCGCAAGCCCTGAAGTTCAAACGTCACAAATGGCTCCACCGTGTGGCTGAAATCCAGGATGCCCGGATGTTTGAACAGATCGTTACAGCCTGCCTCGTCTGGCGGACCGTAGACGGGAATGGTGGCGCCTACGCCCCAGCGCAGAGGGAAAAGCCCCTGAACGTGATCCATATGATAATGGGTAAGCAAAAACTGCTGGAAGCTGCCCGCAGGCCAGTCGTCCATCAGGTGTGGAATACCCGCGTCCAGCAAGGTGACCGCATCGTTGAATTTCACCGCCGCGCTACAGGGGCGACGGCGATAATTTTCCTGTAAACGCGCCCGTCGGCACGCCGCGCAGTCGCAGCCAAACACCGGCACCAGCTGCGCCCCTCCGGTTCCTGTCAGCGTGATCGTCAGACTCATAACGCACCTCTACAGCGGTTTGGTGAAGCGGAAATGGCTTTGCGTATACCCTTCACGAACATAAAAACGGTGCGCGTCCACGCGCTTCACGCTGGTGGAAAGCTCGGTCAGCTCGGCGCCTGCCTGCCGTGCGACGTCCTCTGCCCAGGCCAGCAGCTGGCTGCCCACTTTTAATCCGCGCGCCTGCGGCATCACCACCAGTTCCTGGATCTCGCCGATCCAGCGCGCGTGGTGCAGGTGAAACTGCAGATGCAGGCCGATCATCCCGATGATCTGCCCGTCCAGCTCGGCCAGCTGGTAGCGCATATTGTGATCCCGCAAGTTGGCCAGATACCCGGCGTGAAACGCCTGATGATCGAACTCGGCCTGCTTAAGTTCGCAGATCAGCGCGTAAACGATCGGCGCATCGTCGGCGGTGGCGGGGCGAAGCTGGCAGTCAGGCATGCTGTTTCTCCTTCTGGCGAATAAGCGATAGAAAGGTCTCGACTGACTGTAGCAAACTTCCGTCGTTATTGAGGAGATGGCAACCCGACGGGGTGTAACGCGCCGCCCGTTCCAGCCGCTGGTCGATCTCGCGCGCGTTTTCGCGCCCCCGCTTTTGCAGCCGGCTACGCAGAACGTCCGGGGAAACCTGCAAACAGACCGGGAGCAACGCCGCTTCGTACCGGGCGCGAGCCTGCGGGAGATGCGCCCGCGAGCCGTTGACCAGCACGTCAAAGCCCGCGTGCAGCCAGAGGTCGATCTCGATGCCGACGCCATAGTAGTAACCGTTGGCATGCCAGCTCAGCGCCAGCAGGTTTTGCCCGGCGCGGGTAAAAAACTCCTGCTCGCTCAGGGCGATATGGTTTTCACTCCCGGCGTTTGCCGCGCGGGTAATGTAGCGGTGCGCTACCAGCAGCTGTGAATGTTCCCGCTGCCGTAACGCCGACAGCAGGCTGTCCTTCCCGGAGCCGGACGGGCCCATTAACCAGATGAGTCTTCCCATCAGAACACCCTTTTTCCCTGACGCCAGACGTGGTCGATATGAACGTGCTCGCCCTTGCGGTGCGCCAGCACCAGGTCTGCCCGTTTGCCTTCGGCAATCTCACCGCGATCGTGAAGGTTGAGCGCGCTGGCCGGGTTTTTTGTCACCAGGCGAATCGCCTGTGGCAGCGTGAAGCTGTTGCCCTCGTCGTCCGCCACCCGGAACGCCGCGTCCAGCAGGCTGGCGGGGTAATAGTCAGAGGAGAGGATATCCAGCAGGCCGAGCGAGGCGAGCTTGCTTGCCGCCACGTTGCCGGAGTGCGACCCGCCGCGTACGATGTTCGGCGCGCCCATCAGGACGTTCATGCCATGCTTACGCGATGCTTCTGCCGCCTCGAACGTGGTGGGAAATTCGGCGATCACGCTCCCAAGCTGGTGGGATTCGCGCACGTGATCGTGCGTGGCGTCATCATGGCTGGCCAGGGCAATATTACGGTCCCGGCACATAGCGGCAATGGAGAGGCGATTCGGCTGCGACCACTGGGCCGCCAGCGCCAGCTGCTCTTCTTCGTAGCGCGCCATCTCCGCGTCGCTGAGAGAATATTTGCCCTGATAGTATTCGCGATACTTTTCAATGTTGGCGAACTGGCGCTGTCCCGGCGAGTGATCCATCAGGGAAACCAGCGAGACCGGCTCGCGGCCCACCAGCTTCTCAAACAGCGGCAGGGTGGTGTGGTGCGGCAGCTCGCAGCGCAGGTGCAGGCGGTGCTCGGCGCGGTTGAGGCCGCGCTTTTGCGTCTCCTCCACGGCGTTGATCATCTTCTCCAGGTTCTCCAGGCGATCGCCGCCGTCGCGCACGTCGCCGATCGCCACCGCGTCCAGCACCGTGGTGATGCCGCTGGCGACCATCAGCGCGTCGTGGCTGCTCATCGCTGAATGCGCAGGCCAGTCCACCTTCGGGCGCGGGGTGAAGAATTTATCGAGATTATCGGTATGCAGCTCAATCAGCCCCGGTAGCAGCCAGCCGCCTTCGCCGTCCATCGCGTCCGGTGAGCGGCTCTGGGTTTCGGCAAAGGCGCGGATGACACCGTCCCGCACCTCAACCGAGCCGTTCACGACCTCATTTTCCAGCACCAGCCTGACATTATTGATAATCATACGTTTGTCCCCATCGGGTGCAGTCTGTCCGCCACGCGATGGCGTACGGCGTCGTCGTGGAAGATCCCGACGATCGCCGCGCCGCGCGCTTTGGCCTGTTCGATCAGTTCTATCACCGCTGCGCTGTTTTTACTGTCGAGCGAGGCGGTGGGTTCATCCAGGAGTAAAATCGGGTAATCGACGATAAAGCCACGGGCGATGTTGACGCGCTGCTGCTCGCCGCCGGAAAAGGTCGACGGGGCGAGGTGCCACAGACGCTCCGGTACGTTGAGACGCGTCAGCAGGCTGGCGGCTTTAGCGGCGCAGGTTTCGCGCGGCACGCCGAGATCCAGCAGAGGCTGCATGACCACGTCCAGGGCGGAGATCCGCGGGATCACCCGCAGGAACTGGCTGACCCAGCCGATCGTCGAGCGGCGTACTTCCAGCACTTTGCGCGCGGGAGCCTGGACCAGATCAACCCATTCATTGTTATGGCGGATATGGATATGGCCTTCGTCCGGCAGATAATTGGCGTACAGGGAGCGCAGCAGGGTGGATTTTCCGCTGCCGGAATGGCCATGCAGCACCACGCATTCGCCGTTGCTGACCTCTAATGAGGCATTTTGCAGTACCGGCAGGCGGACACCGTTTTGCTGGTGGAGCACAAAGGTTTTACTGACATTTTCAACGTGGATCATGTTGGCCTCTTAATTCTGTAATACCGAGGACACCAGCAGTTGGGTGTACGGATGATGGGGATCGTCGAGCACGCGGTCGGTCAGCCCACTTTCCACCACCTGACCCTGCTTCATCACCAGCAAGCGGTCCGCCAGCAGGCGTGCAACGCCTAAATCGTGGGTGACAATCACTACCGCCAGGTTCAGCTCCACCACCAGGCCGCGCAGCAGATCCAGCAGGCGCGCCTGCACGGAGACGTCCAGCCCACCGGTCGGTTCATCCATAAACACCAGCTTCGGATGGGTGACGAGATTGCGGGCAATCTGTAAACGCTGCTGCATGCCGCCGGAGAAGGTGGTCGGCAGGTCGTCGATGCGCGAGGCGGGAATTTCAACCTCTTCCAGCCAGTGCTGCGCCGTGGCGCGGATGTTGCCGTAGTGGCGCGCGCCGGTGGCCATCAGCCGTTCGCCGATGTTGCCCCCCGCCGAGACCTGGCGGCGCAGGCCATCCATCGGGTGCTGGTGCACCACGCCCCACTCGGTGCGCAGCAGGCGGCGGCGCTCGGCTTCGCTCATGCCATACAGCGACACGCCCTCATACAAAATGTCGCCATTCTGCGGCGTCAGGCGCGCGGAGATGGACTTCAGCAGGGTGGTTTTACCGGAGCCGGACTCGCCGACAATGCCCAGCACTTCGCCCGGCCACAGCTCAAACGACACGTCGCTAAAGCCTTTGCCCGGTGCATAAAGGTGAGTCAGGTTATTAACCGAAAGCAGCGGTTTCATTGGCTGTTCGCCTCGCTCTGTTGGCGGCAGTAATCGGTGTCGGAGCAGACAAACATCCGTTTGCCCGTGTCGTCCAGCACCACTTCATCCAGATAGCTATGCTTCGAGCCGCAGATGGCGCACGGCTCGTCCCACTCCTGCACCGTAAACGGGTGATCGTCAAAATCCAGGCTCTCCACACGGGTGTACGGCGGTACGGCGTAGATGCGTTTTTCCCGTCCGGCACCAAAAAGTTGCAGGGCGGGCATCATGTCCATCTTCGGGTTATCGAATTTCGGGATCGGCGACGGGTCCATCACGTAGCGGCCGTTCACCTTCACCGGATAGGCGTAGGTGGTGGCGATATGGCCGAAGCGGGCGATGTCCTCATACAGTTTGACCTGCATGATCCCGTACTCTTCCAGGGCGTGCATGGTGCGGGTTTCGGTTTCCCGCGGCTCGATAAAACGCAGTGGCTCCGGGATCGGCACCTGGAAAATCAAAATCTGATCTTCAGTCAGCGGGGTCTCCGGAATGCGGTGACGGGTCTGGATCAGCGTCGCGTCTTCGGTTTTTTCAGTGGTGTTGACGCCCGTTACGCGCTTAAAGAAGTTGCGGATCGACACGGCGTTGGTGGTGTCGTCTGCCCCCTGGTCGATGACCTTCAGCACGTCCGCTTCGCCGATCACGCTGGCGGTGATCTGAATACCGCCGGTGCCCCAGCCGTAGGGCATCGGCATTTCGCGGCCGCCGAACGGCACCTGGTAGCCGGGGATCGCCACAGCCTTAAGGATGGCGCGGCGGATCATGCGTTTAGTTTGCTCGTCCAGATAGGCAAAGTTGTAGCCGCTTAAGTTAGCCATTGGCGCGCTCCCGTTGCAGGCGTTTCAGCAGTTCCAGTTCGGCCTGGAAATCGACGTAGTGCGGCAGCTTGAGGTGCGAGACAAAGCCGGCGGCCTCAACGTTATCCGCGTGGGCCAGCACGAACTCTTCGTCCTGTGCCGGGCCTGCAATATGCTCGCCGTAGTCCGGCGCCTGGAGCGCACGGTCAACCAGCGCCATCGCCATCGCCTTGCGCTCGCTCAGGCCATACACCAGCCCGTAGCCGCGGGTAAAATGCGGATCTTCATTCTCTGGCGCGACAAAACCGTTGACCATTTCGCACTCGGTCATCAGCAGTTCGCCGATGTTCACCGCAAAACCCAGCTCTTCCGGCACAATTTCGACATCGAGATAACCGCTGCGGATCTCTGCCGCGAACGGGTGGTTGCGCCCGTAGCCGCGCTGCGTGGAGTAGGCCAGCGCCAGCAGATACCCTTCATCGCCGCGCATCAGCTGTTGCAGGCGGGACGAGCGCGAACAGGGATAGACCGGCGGCGTGCGAGTGATGTCATCCGGTGTGCTGCCGGTGTCTTCTTCCGCCTTCGCCAGCCCCTGGTTTGCCAGCAGGCTAAAGACGTGCGGGGAGGCGTCTTGTTCAGCGTCAGAGACGCTGAGCTGCGGTGTTTCACCGTTCGCCAGTAGAGTGAAGTCCAGCAGGCGATGGGTGTAGTCGTAGGTCGGACCAAGCAGCTGGCCGCCAGGAATATCTTTGTACACCGCAGAAATACGGCGCTCTAAACGCATTTCCGCCGTTTTCACCGGCTCGCTTACCACCAGCTTCGCAAGCGTAGTGCGGTAAGCGCGCAGCAGGAAAATGGCTTCCACGTTATCGCCGCTGGCCTGTTTCAGCGCCAGCGCCGCCAGCTCGCGGTCTGCGATGCCGCCTTCGGTCATCACGCGGTCGACGGCCAGGTTTAACTGCTGTTCAATCTGGGCGACGCTCAGCTCGGGTAAGGCGTCATCCCCCCGGCGTCTGTGCTCCTGCAAGGCATGGGCGGCGGCGATCGCCTTCTCGCCCCCTTTGACGGCAACGTACATCAGCACACCTCCACGTGAGTGGTTCTCGGGATCGCCAGCAGGCGCTCGCCGCAGGTCAGGATCAGGTCGATACCGAGCGGAAACGGATGCGGGCGCTCGGTCAGCTCATGAATGATGCACTCCGGCAGCTGGGGGGCGACCATCCGCTCGTCGGCGATCCCTGCCCCCGTCAGGCGTAGCATGCGGCCACCGCTCAGGCTGGAGACCTGCAAAATCAGCGTAGCGCTGGTTTCCGGTGCGACGGCGCTGCCTTCGCTCAGGGCATTAAGTTGTTCATGGCTGATTTGCTCGTCGGCCACGGCGAAGACCGCCTGCTGGGGCTGATCGACCAGCTGCGCGTTGGTGTGAAAGCGCAGGTTCTGGCTGGCGATATCGTTCAGCAATGCCCCTGACAGCCATACCGGGGTGTCGTTGTCCGCCAGCGTCAGCAGCACGCTGGTAGAGGCGAGGTTCAGCGGCAGCCAGCCCTGGGAGAGCTGGTGCAGCGAGACAATGACGCCCGGCTCGCTCATGGCTTTCAGCAGTCGACGGAAACTCTGTTGGGCATCCTGGACGGCCAGGGTAAAAGCAGGTTGAAGCGTCATGCGTTGTCTCCGCGAACGAGCGTAAAGAAGTCGACCCGGCTGGTATTTACTTCGGCCTGACGCGCGGCAAGGCGTGCGGCGCGGTCAGCTTCCAGCGGGGCAATAAGGGTTTCCATTAACGTCTGAAAATGCGGCTGTTCCTGTAAAAGCGCGTCGATCGCTGCGCAGCGCTCGGCGTGCGTTTTGTCGCGCCCAAGTACGTAGCCGTAGCCCAGAGTGCCGCTTTTCAGGCGGATCACCGCGCGGGTGAGGGTGGCATCGCCGGCGAAGAAGCGCTCGCCGGTGCCGCCCATGCGTGCCTGGATCTGCACCAGGCCGATCTCCGGCGCGCGGATCGTGTCGTAATCCGGCGTCAGGCCGAGCGCGTTCATGCGGGCAGCCAGCGCAGCAGGCTGGCTGTGGGCCAGCACGCGCATCCAGCGCTGACGAGTGGAGGTGTCGAAGTGCATTCAGTGCTCCATGGTAAATTCAATCATGTCGGCGCGGGTCAGGCTGACGGAGTATTCCGTTGCGTTGACGTCGCCGTCACGGTGGTTGAGAGTGCGCACGCAGAGCAGCGGGGCCATGTTGGGGATCTCCAGCACCTTGCTCTCTTTCGCCTGCGCGCGGCGGGCGCTGATGCGCGTCTGGGTGCGTTTGAGTACGATACCCGTCGCGTCCTGAAGAAAATCATGCAGGGAACCGCTGGCGAAATGTTGCAGAACGGGCCAGAGGGTGAGGTCCGCGAAGTAGTGGTCGATCTGACAGACCGCCACGCCGTTCACCCGGCGCAACGTGCGCAGGTGAACGACGTTGTCGCCCTCCTGAATCCCCAGCGCGTCCGCCACGTGGCGGGAGGCCGGGCGCAGGACAGACAGCAGCTTTTCGCTGGTGGGGTGGCTGCCCTGATCGAGAAGGTTCTGGCTAAAACGCGCCTGGGCATTAAGCGGGTAGTCAAACGGACGCATCAGCACCAGCACGCCGACGCCCTGACGACGCTGGACCCAGCCGCGCTCCACCAGTTGATCGATGGCACGACGCAGGGTGTGACGATTCACTTCGTAGCGGTCGGCAAGCTGCTGCTCGGCAGGCAGGTAGTCTCCGCAGCGATAGTGCGTGCGCAGCTCCACTTCGAGCTTTGCCGCAATCTCTTGCCAGCGGGTGGGGTAACTGGTCGGATGTCTGGATAAGTGCATACCAATCAAAGCCTCGCTTCTCAGATGAAGTGCTTACGCAAACGTTGAGAGAGGAAATCCAGCAGGCTGACGGTGACGATGATTAGCACCATCAGGGCGCAGGTTTGCTGGAACTGGAAACCACGAATCGCTTCCCACAGGGTGACGCCAATGCCGCCTGCGCCCACCATGCCGACTACGGTGGCGGAGCGAACGTTGGACTCGAAGCGGTACAGGGAATAGGAGATGAGCAACGGCATCACCTGCGGCAGGACGCCGTACAGGATCTCTTCGATTTTGTTCGCTCCGGTTGCCCGGATGCCTTCCACCGGGCCGGGCTCGATGGCTTCAACCGCTTCGGAGAGCAGCTTGGAGAGCACGCCGGTGGTGTGGATGAACAGCGCCATCACGCCCGCGAACGGACCCAGGCCGACGGCGACCACGAATAGCATCGCAAAGACCATTTCGTTGATGGCGCGACAGGCGTCCATCAGGCGGCGCATCGGCTGGTAAACCCACCATGGCACGATGTTTTCGGCGCTCATCAGGCCAAACGGAATGGAGAGGATCACGGCGAGGGCGGTGCCCCAGACGGCAATTTGCAGGGTGATCGCCATTTCACCGAGGTAGTCCTGCCACTGGCTGAAGTCCGGTGGGAAAAAGTCGGCGGCGAAGGTCGCCATGTTGCCTGAGTCCCTGAAGAGCAGCAGCGGATCCATCTCCGCGCCCTTCCAGGAGATAACGAGCACCGCCAGCAGAACAGCCCAGCTTATGAGCGAGAACCAGCTGCGTTTTGGCGGCGGGAGGGTGATGGTTTGCATGTTGGCTCCTTTGGGTTTAGTCCCCTCTCCCTTGAGGGAGAGGGAGAAAGGCGTTACTGCACCGCTTTATTCACGCTGGTCATGGCGCCGAGCGCGGCGGTCAGGCGGTCAAGATCGTCCAGCTGCGCCTGAATTTCCGACACTTTGCTGGTTTTCTCTTCGTCCTTCAGGCCTTTGTTGTCCTTCACGCCCTGCATCTGCTTGAACAGCGCCAGCTGGCGAATCGGCACCAGCTGCAAATCGCTGGACGCGCGGAACGGTGCCCAGCCCAGACGTGCCAGAACCGCTTTCTCTTCCGGCGTTTTGCCGTAGTTCATAAAGAAGTCGTAGACCTTGTCCTTGGTATTCTCGGAGAGGTTTTTGCGCCACACGATCGGGTCGCCCGGGATCAGCGGTGATTTCCAGATAACCTTGATTTCCTTCAGCTTTTCCGGCGCGGAGGTCTTCAGCTTGTCGAGGTTTTCAGTGTTGTTGGTAGCAACGTCAACCTGCTTATTCGCCACGGCCAGGGCATTGGTTTCGTGGCTGGCGCTAACCGTGCGCTTAAAGTCGCTGGCGGAGACGTTGTTTTTCGCGAAGACGTAGTAGCCAGGGACGAGGAAGCCGGAGGTAGAGTTCGGGTCGCCGTTACCAAAGGTCAGCTCTTTGCGTTTGGCGAGCATGTCGTTGAGGTTGTTGATCGGGCTGTCTTTGTTAACGATCAGCACGCTCCAGTAGCCCGGAGAGCCGTCTGCCGCAACGGTCTGGGCGAACACCTGGCCGTTCGCGCGATCTACCGCTTCCATAGCAGAGAGGTTGCCATACCAGGCGATGTCGACTTTGTTGAAGCGCATTCCCTGAATGATGCCCGCGTAATCCGGGGCGAAGAACGCGTTCACTTTGATCCCCAGTTTGGTTTCCATATCTTTCAGGAACGGTTCCCACTGGGGTTTCAGGTTCTGCTGTGATTCTGTCGAAATGATGCCAAAGTTCAGTGCTTTTTCCTGCTCCTCGGCGTGGGCCGGGCTTAACAGGGTGCTGATGCTGAACATGCTGGTGAAGGCCAGCGCGGCAACCGTTTTATAGCTCATTTCCATTCCTCGTTATGGGTCGTTATGCAGCCTGCGCGCGCTCTTCGACGCGGTTTACGCTGCGGTAGAGATGGTCAAAACGTTCGTTATCAAACTGGTGGCTTGCGCCATCAAAGAACACATGTCCCTGACGCAGGGCGACGATGCGCTCGCAGTAGCGCAGGGCGTAATCCACCTGATGCAGCGTCACCACCACGGTGATGCCGTCGTTCTGATTGATGTCGCGCAGGGTTTCCATCACGATGCGGGCGGACTCCGGATCCAGCGAGGCGATAGGTTCATCGGCCAGGATAATTTTGGCTTTCTGCATCAGGGCGCGGGCAATGGCGACGCGCTGCTGCTGTCCGCCGGAGAGCGTGGAGACGCGCTGGTGGGCGAAATGCGCCATGCCGACGCGGGTCAGCGCCTGTAAGGCTTCTTGCTTCTGGGATAGGGAGAACCAGCGCAGGCAGGTGCGCCAGAACGGGGTGCTGCCGAGCGCGCCAATCAGCACGTTCTCGAGCACGGTCAGGCGGTTCACCAGGTTGAACTGCTGAAAGATATAGCCCGTCTGAGCGCGGCTTTTGCGAATATCGCTCGCCAGACGCCCCGCATGTTGCACGGTGTTCCCCAGCAGTTCGACGCGGCTTTCCGGCGTTTTGTCACAGGTAATCAGGCCGCTCAAGTGACGAAGAAGGGTGGATTTACCTGAACCAGACGGCCCCAACAGCGCCACCATTTCGCCCTGCTGGACGGTCAGATCAACGGCATGCAGCGCCTTGTTGTGATGGAAGGTTTTGCTCAGTTTCTCGACGCGAATGACAGTTTGCATGTGCCCGGCCTCACGATAAATGTGGCCTCATGCTGGCGCATCAATATGACATTCAGGTTAAGTGTTGGTTGCGGGAGTTTGAAGAGTTGAGGGGAGTTTGATGACAATCACCCTAGGCCCGGCCAGCGCAGCGCGACCGGGCGCTGTTGCCGGATGCGCTGCGCTTATGCGGCCTATGATTTAACGACGTTAATCATCCACGGCACGCCGTATTTATCGGTGACTTTCCCGAATCCGTGCGCCCAGAAAGTCTCCTGCCAGGCCATTTCGACATTGCCGCCATCAGAGAGGTTGTCGAACCAGCGTTTGCCTTCATCCACGTCCTGCGTGTCGAGCACCAGCGTAAATCCGGCGTACTGCGTGCTGCTACCGGGTGGCAGACCATCGCTCATCATGATATCGCTGCCGGCAATGCGGACATTAGAGTGGGCGATGGCGGTATCCGGGAAGTTCATGCCTGACGGACAGCCTTCTTCGCTGTTTTCGTCTTTGGGCATTTCGCCGAAGGTGATTTTGTAGAGGAGTTCTGCGCCGACGGCCTGCTGATAGAAGGCCGTCGCCTCCGCACAGTTGCCGGCGAAAGAGATGTAGGGACTTAACGGCATAATCTTTACCTCACGTAAGAAAAGCCCGTTAAGTGTAGTTCCCGAACGCCCGGTAAGCGAAGCGTCACCGGGCGGGACAATCAGTTCTTTTTCACGAACTCAGATTTCAGTTTCATCGGACCGAAGCCGTCAATTTTGCAGTCAATATTATGATCGCCTTCAACCAGACGGATATTTTTAACTTTAGTGCCGATCTTCAGCATGGAGGAGCTGCCTTTTACCTTAAGATCTTTCACAACGGTAACGCTGTCGCCGTCTGCCAGCAGGTTGCCATTCGCGTCTTTCACGATCAGCGCATCGCTGTCCTGCGCAGGCTCCGCATCGTTCCATTCATGGGCGCATTCCGGGCAAACGAACATGCCATTGTCTTCATAGGTGTATTCAGAATTGCATTTCGGGCAGTGTGGAAGTTGCATGTGGGTATCCTCAAAAGTGTTAACACGCTGGAAAACGCCAGCTAAATGACGGCAGTGTGCCGAAAAAGGCAGCGAGTATAACGCAAATCCCCACTTTTGTCGGTGATATTGTTTTATAAAAATAGCGCATAAATGCGCAAGCGATGACACGAACTGTCAGTGAATTAAGGGAAGCGTATGCCCTGAACGGCAGAGATCGTAATCATGCTAAATGTATCGAATATTTTATTACAGCAAATTGCTACGCTGTGCCATTTCGGATAAGGTGAAGGAACAAGCCGTTATTTATCTACCCTCCTCTGACGACATACATCTTTTGGCGTCAGGGAATACCTCTCTTTTTTGGTGGGTAAATAACGATGATATATCCTGATGTTTCCTGAAAATGCGTTTTGTCTATTCACTTTTGGCTTTCTGGCCAGGGGATGTTTTACACGTATTACGAGGGTGGGTTTTAAATTCTCATTATCTTCAGTTAGTTGTATTAAATGAACATGTTTTCCATACGTGATCATATAAGCCTGAAAAGTATAATTAAAACATCGTGGCTTAATAAAAGTAATAAATTTGCGTTAAGGGAAGGCTTTTATCATGCACACACAGACCATATTTGAATTAAGCCAGGAAGCTGAACGTTTGTTACAGCTCGCTCTGAACAATCTTGATTCATTAAAATCTATGCCGATTGCAAAACTGGATAGCACAACCGCTGCCATGAGCGGCGTTAATAACAACGTTTTGCCATTGCATTTTAGCGCACGAGGTGTCGACGCTCAGCAGGCGATGCTGAATAATGAATTACGCAAAATAACCCGCCTCGAAATGGTACTGGCGATTGTGGGTACCATGAAAGCGGGAAAATCGACCACCATTAATGCGATTGTGGGCACGGAAGTGCTGCCGAACCGCAATCGTCCGATGACGGCGCTTCCCACGCTGATCCGCCATACGCCGGGCCAGAAGGAGCCGGTGCTGCATTTTTTGCACGTTTCGCCCATCGATACCCTGATTACCCAGTTGCAGAAAAAACTGTGCGATAAAGATCGCGGCAAGCTGGCGCGGCGTCTGGAAATCGACAAGGACATGAATACGCTGCTGGAGCGCATAGAAAGAGGTGAGGCGTTTGAAAAACATCACCTGGGCGCGGAGCCCATCTTTCATTGTCTGAAAAGCCTGAACGATCTGGTGCGGCTTTCTCAGGCGCTGGGCGTGGAGTTTCCGTTCTCTGAGTATGCCGCGATTGAACATATTCCGGTGATTGAGGTGGAGTTTGTGCATCTCGCCGGTCTGGATGCGCACCTGGGACAACTGACGCTGCTCGACACGCCGGGGCCGAACGAGGCCGGTCAGCCGCACCTGCAAAAAATGCTCAATGAGCAGTTGGCGCGCGCCTCCGCCGTTCTGGCGGTGATGGACTACACCCAGCTTAAATCCATTTCTGATGCTGAGGTTCGTCAGGCAATTTCGGCTGCCGGGAAATCCGTGCCGCTTTACGCCCTGGTCAACAAATTCGATCAGAAAGATCGTAACAGCGACGATGAAGAGCAAGTGCGGGCGATGATTTCCGGCACGCTGATGAAAGGGAATATTTCTCCGGGGCAAATTTATCCGGTCTCTTCCATGTGGGCCTATCTGGCAAACCGCGCCCGCTATGAGATGAACGTCCATGGGCGCCTTCCCGATCATCAGGATCAGCGTTGGGTACAGGATTTTGCCGAGGCCGCGCTGGGCCGCCGCTGGCGAACGGCCGACCTGGACGATATTGACCATATTCGCCATGCGGCGGATCTGCTGTGGGAGGATTCGCTGTTCGAACAGCCCATCCGCAAACTGATTTACGCGGCTTACGCCAACGCCTCACTGTTCGCTTTACGGTCGGCATCGCATAAGCTGCTGAACTATGCGCAAAATGCCAGAGAATACCTGGACTTTCGCCATCAGGGACTGACGGTCGCTTTTGATGAGCTGGAGCTGAATATTGCGCGCCTGGAAGAAGATATGACGATGCTGCGTCAGCGGCAGAGCGTGGTGAGCGATGAGGTCCAGCATGAAGTTGAAGAGGCGCTCAACGCAACGGATGCTTTTCTGCTTCGCCAGAAAGATGAACTTCACCAGGCGCTGGGCGACATTTTTAGCCGCCCGTCTATTCTTGACTTAGCAGGCCGCGAGCCATCCAGTTTGCGTGAAGACGACGCGGATGCGATCCAGCAGCTGGTGCTTGACGATGAAGGGCAGGCGCAGATTGTCCTGAGCAAGATCCGATCGTCATGCGAGCAGATTATGCTGAATGCGCAGAGCAGAATTGGCCGGGAGCTGGCGTTACGCTTCGATCAGCTGGAGTCTACGCTCGCCCGATCGTTGAATGAGGCGATGCGACCCATCGAGACGCGAATTAAGGAACAGCTCAGTCATGCCGGATTTCGGGCGCGGATTAGCTTCCCGGCGTTTCAGGCAAACCAGCTTAATTTCAATACGCGCGGGTTATTTAATGATGCCATTGTGCAGGACACCCCTCCCGCCAGTCAGCCAGCAGGGGCAGGCAGCGTACGTAATACCGTCTCGCGCTGGCTCAATAATCCCGGCTGGGGCTGGGAGGAGTATGTCGTGACGCGCACACGCTATGTCATCGATATCGCTCAGCTTCATGGCAAATTTACGCAACATACCGATCAGTTTTGCGATCAAATTCGTAAAGCTTTGGCCGCGCAGGTCGATGTCTCTGTTACGGCAGGTATGGCAACGTTCTTTGCAGAGTTTTCGTTGTGCCTGACCGGGTTACAGGAAAGCTTGCGTGATAGCCTTGCCGTTCGGCAGCAGAATGAGCATTCAACCCGGGCGCTTAGCCAGTTGTTGAAGCAAAGTATGACCACTGCGGCGTGGATTCAGGAAGATACCCGCCTGTTACGCGATGATATTCAAACCTTATTCGCGGCAGAGCAACCATGACAACACAGCTACTGGACGGTCCCGGGCGGACGCTGGAGTGTATTCATCCAAAATTTATGGTCGATTTGGTCCAGGGGGCGGATGCTGCACGTCACGCTCTCCTGGGGCCACAGCAACTACAATTTCGTGAGCGTTTGACGCAGGAGATCATTACGCAGACCCGGCTGCGGCCGTGGGCAATGGCGGGAATGCTCAACGAAAATGCAGCACTGCGGCTGGGTCTGGCGGAGAAACTTGCCGGTATGCTCGACCCCGGACACCTTGCGCTGACCCGTATGTCCGACAGGCTGGTAGCCCTGCGCCAGCAGGTGAATCCACGCCTCCCTCAACCTCCCGGATTGTTGCAACAGTACGAGGAGCTCTCCGCACATTTCAACCAGCGTGCCGCCTATAAAGAGAAAGCGCTCGCGCAGCGCGGCCTTACGGTTCAGGCGGGTGAGCACAGCGAGCAAATTTTTACCCGCTGGCGAGCCGGGCAGTATGACGGCTGGTCGCTGGCTGGCCGCTGCTTTATCGTGCTGGAAGAGTTGCGCTGGGGGGCGTTTGGCGATGCCTGTCGTCTGGCGAATAGTGATGTGGCGGCCATGCTGAAAGATAACCTGCGCAGCATGGCCGCAAATTATCTGGCACAGGAGATTAATGCTTCTCCCACCACCCGGCATTTTTACCATCAGTGGCTGACGACGCCCGCTTCTCCCGGTCTGATTGATTATAAAGATATGCTGGGCTGGCTGGGGGACTGGTGTCAGGCGGATAAACATCCGGTGAGCTGGTCAGTGACGCAGAGCTGGCAAACGGTCGCGCTGGGAATGCCAAGACTCTGTTCGGCAAAACGGCTGGTGGATGGCATGGTGGAAGAGATATTTGGTACGTGATTGCCCCCCTCTTTTTAAAGAGGGGGGCGAAAGGGTTAGTGGTGCATTTCTACCGCTTCATGTTCTGTCCGGGACTCAGGCACATGCCCAAAGCGTCTGGCGTACAGTGCCGTGATGATAGGGACCAGAATTGCCGTCACAATCACGCTGGCGGCAACCAGAGCCGTGGCGGAAGCGGCTACGGGTTCAAAGGCCGGGTTAATCTGGGCGATAATCACCGGGTTGGCTACCGCAGCGCCTGCGGCCGAAGAGGCGGCCACACCCGCGGTTCCGTTGCCGCCCCCGATGACGCGGTCTGCAATAATCAGCGGAATACCCGTGATGACGATGACGGCAACACCCAGCACAATACCCAGCAGGCCGGTTTCCAGAATTACGTTCAGGTTGATGGTATTGCCCAACGCGAAGCCGAAGAACGGGATCAGTACCGGGGTGGCTTTGCTGAAGAAATCGCGCAGATCGTGATCGAGGTTACCCAGCGCAAAACCAATCAGGAACGGCAGGATCGCCCCGACAAAATGGTGTAGTTCAAAGGAGGCAAGGCCAGCAGAACCCAGAATCAACATCGTCATCAGTGGACCCGACTCCAGGGACATCAGCACGAACGCGCCCGATTCTTCTTTGGTGCCATATTGATTCATCAGGCTGGCATAGAGACCGCCGTTGGTCATATCCATTGCTGAGACAATGGCCAGAACGGATAATCCGGCGAAGAAGCCAGTCTGAATTCCATTCTCCGGAATGAACATCGCACAGATCATGGCAACAACCCAGGCGACCGCAATTTTAGTAATGACCAACGTCCCTGATTTACGTAATACCGTACCTGTTGCACGCAAGTTAATAGATGCGCCGATGCAAAAGAACCAGACTGCCAGAATCGGTACCGTTCCGGTGATCATACCTTTTGTAAAACCGCCAAAATAAGCACCGGTATTCGGGGCCAGCGTATTTAATATCGCGCCAAGTACCAGCGGGACCAGCATCATCCCGCCCGGGATGCGTTCTATAGTTGCTTTAATCTTCATCATTAACCCTCACATCTCGCCCGCGTGGCTGGCGGAAATCTCAAAAATAGATCAACAAATTCAAATGATTGCCTTTTTGGAGGCCAATCGATTCGTTACTTATGCTGTAAAGTGAAATTAAGGCGTTCAGTATTCCTTCATTTGAAAGCCGCTGAGATATCGTGTTCGGATTTATCATGCGATCTTTGGAATTGTGATTCAATCAAAACGAAACACTGTTTTAGTTATCTCTGTCACATATTGAATGGAAACAGGATTGCCCACGATTAATAATTAAATTTTGTGTAAATTCGCTGTGAAGAAATGTGATTGTATTTTGTTTGGGAATGAATAATAACGGGCGTTAAGATCTGTTTGATAAGGGGGTTGAGAATGACCTTACTTATCGTGAATTGACAAAAGCTGAAGGCATCTTACGAACAGGAAAAATATATGTGAAGTTGATCACATATATAAACGCTGGTAGGGTAAAAAGGTCTTTAACTGCCCAGACAGGCGTCAACAGGTTCGGTTGTATTGAGGTAAAACGTCAATGTAAGTAAACCTGCTACGCTTGAATAAGGAGATTCGCATGGAGCGGATCTCTGGTTCACAGCTTGCAAAATGCGCTGTGAAACGGACGGGGCTGAGTCTACGAGGAAAGCTATGCTTAGAAGGAAAAAAGTAAAACCCATCACGCTGCGCGATGTCACCATTATTGATGACGCGAAACTGCGCAAAGCGATTACAGCGGCCTCGCTCGGTAATGCGATGGAGTGGTTCGATTTTGGTGTTTACGGCTTTGTGGCCTATGCACTTGGTAAAGTGTTCTTCCCCGGTGCCGATCCCAGCTTGCAGATGATTGCCGCGCTGGGTACGTTCTCCGTTCCCTTCCTGATTCGCCCTCTTGGTGGGCTTTTCTTCGGCATGCTGGGTGATAAATATGGTCGCCAGAAAATCCTGGCTATTACCATTGTCATCATGTCGATAAGTACATTCTGTATCGGCCTTATTCCGTCGTATGCGACTATTGGTATATGGGCGCCGATTCTGCTGTTGATCTGTAAGATGGCGCAGGGCTTCTCCGTTGGCGGCGAATATACCGGTGCATCGATTTTTGTCGCCGAATATTCTCCGGACCGTAAACGCGGCTTTATGGGCAGCTGGCTGGACTTTGGTTCGATTGCCGGATTCGTCATGGGCGCGGGGGTTGTCGTTCTGATCTCAACCGTAGTGGGTGAAGAGAACTTCCTTGACTGGGGCTGGCGTATTCCGTTCTTCCTGGCGCTGCCGCTGGGCATCATTGGGCTTTACCTGCGTCACGCCCTGGAAGAGACGCCTGCGTTCCAGCAGCACGTTGAAAAGCTGGAGCAGGGTGACCGTGAAGGGTTACAGGATGGCCCGAAAGTGTCGTTCAAGGAGATTGCGACCAAACACTGGCGCAGCCTGCTGACCTGTATTGGTCTGGTGATTTCCACCAACGTCACCTATTACATGCTGCTGACCTACATGCCGAGCTACCTGTCGCATAACCTGCACTACTCGGAAGACCACGGTGTGCTGATTATTATCGCCATCATGGTAGGTATGCTGTTTGTGCAGCCGATTATGGGTCTGTTGAGCGACCGCTTTGGCCGTAAGCCATTCATTATTCTCGGCAGCGTCGCCTTGTTCGCACTGGCAATTCCGGCCTTTATTCTGATTAACAGCAATGTGCTGGGGCTGATTTTCGCCGGTCTGCTGATGCTGGCAGTGATCCTTAACTGCTTCATCGGGGTGATGGCTTCTACGCTGCCGGCAATGTTCCCGACGCATATTCGCTACAGTGCGCTGGCGGCAGCCTTTAATATCTCCGTTCTGATTGCGGGCCTGACGCCGACACTTGCTGCTTCACTGGTGGAGAGCACGCAAAACCTGATGATGCCTGCTTACTATCTGATGGTCATTGCGGTGGTCGGCCTGATAACCGGTATTACCATGAAGGAGACGGCGAATCGTCCCCTGAAAGGGGCAACGCCTGCGGCGTCTGATATTCAGGAAGCGAAAGAGATCCTGCGTGAGCACTACGATAATGTAGAGCAGAAGATTGAAGATATTGACGCAGAGATCGAGGCGCTCCAGAAAAAACGTTCTCGCCTGGTTGACCAGCATCCGAGAATTAACGAGTGATAAAAAAACCCGCCGCTGGCGGGTTTTCTTTTATTAGCATCCTGCGGCGATGTAGTCGCCGCCAGCGCTGACGGGGATCACCGTCAGGAACAGGACCGTCGCGAACAGTATCAGAACAACCCCTCCGGCAATTTTGACCATCGGCATTATCCAGTCCAGGGACGTGCCGCCACCAAACCAGGCTACTGTGCGTTCACGTGCGTAACGTACTGCCAGCGACAGCCCCATAATCGACAGCGCCGTGCCCAGCGACATTGTCATCACAGCAGCAATCCCCCAGCTAATAATGCCGAGCGCATTCGAGAACATCAGGATCATAATTGCCCCGCTGCACGGGCGTGCGCCTATGGCCAGCACCACGCCCAGACGGGTTTTCCAGCCGCTTTTAGCCAGATCCACCCCTACGCCGTGATGGCCGCAGCCACAATGTTCATTATGCTGGTGAAGCGGCTTGATGGCGCTAATCGCCATTTTGCGCGGACGCAGGCTGCTGAGCGCCTGATAAATGATAAATGCACCGAAGGCGGCAATCACTAGGGCGCTGATTTTCTCGACGTACCAACGGCTGGTGCTGATATCCCCTGACGCGAAGTTCAATCCAACCGCCAGGATAAAGACAAAGGCGATTGCGCTGACGCCCTGCATCAGGCTACCGATAAACGGTACGACGCGCGCCGCGAGCTGGCTCTCTTTATTGGTGGTGAGATACGTGGTGACGATGAATTTGCCGTGTCCCGGTCCAACGGCATGGAGTACACCATAAAGAAACGCACCGGTTAACAACCACAGCCCACCGCTGTACTGATGATTATTAAGTTGCAGCAAATACATCACCAGATAACGGTGCAGGGTGATCTGGGTGGCGAGGCACCACTGAATAAAAGCATTCCAGTGCTCATGCAGTGCAAAACCTGCCATAAGTAACACCAGCACGGCGAGCCCGGCGGTTGGGAGACGCCAGTCACGTTGAAGTCGTTGTGTCGTCATGAGGTTGACCCGCGAGAGAAATATTTGCCGCTAGTATAGTGTTAAAATCGCTGGATCACATCGGGATCGTCAATGGATTGTGGATAAGTCTGTGCGTAAAAAGGTATAAGGCGGGGTTTTGCTGGGGAATACAGCAGTCAGTCATTTTTTTGCAACTTTTCTGTTGCGGTCGCTCGGGAACTCCCTATAATGCGCCTCCATCGACACGGCGGATGTGAATCACTTCACAAACAACCCGGTCGGCTGAAGAGAAAAAATCCTGAAAATCAGGGTTGACTCTGAAAGAGGAAAGCGTAATATACGCCACCTCGC
>NZ_KQ089936.1:0-96820 GCF_001037675.1 Enterobacter sp. MGH119
GCTGAAAATGCCGGCCTTTGAATGGGTTCATGTGCAGCTCCATCAGCAAAAGGGGATGATAAGTTTATCACCACCGACTATTTGCAACAGTGCCATTACCTCACCCTCACCGGCCAGAACGCCGCTGGCAATAGAATGGTTCCCTCCTCGTACAAAGCCTATCCGCCAGGGCAACCACAAAGTAACGCGGTGGTTAATATCCTGTACCCACGGATTGCCCTTAGCGCTGCCTATATGGGGTCTGAGGTCCAACCATGCGAAAAACCACGTTAAGAAAGCAACCTTCTGAAAAGGCGACGTTTATCAGTTTTTTTTCCGGCCATAAAGGGGGCGGAAATTATTCCCTGCACGGGTATTCGCAAGGATTTCGGTAGTGCTCTGGCTCTGCCCCCCATAACCTGGCGGACAGAGCATGATTGGGAAAGCGGTACCCTCACGGCAGAAACGATTGACGCAGGCTATATTTCTATTATTCTGGAAATATAGATAAAGGAGGTATTATGGATTTAAACACTGCTGCAAACGCACTTCGAGAACTGGGCCACCCGACACGTCTCAGCATATACCGGGAGCTGGTCAGGGCGGGTCATGAAGGCCTGCCGGTTGGCGAACTGCAGAAGCACCTTGAGATTCCTGCCTCCACGCTCAGCCATCATCTTTCAGCGCTGATATCCGCTGGACGGCACTGTTGCAAATAGTCGGTGGTGATAAACTTATCATCCCCTTTTGCTGATGGAGCTGCACATGAACCCATTCAAAGGCCGGCATTTTCAGCGTGACATCATTCTGTGGGCCGTACGCTGGTACTGCAAATACGGCATCAGTTACCGTGAGCTGCAGGAGATGCTGGCTGAACGCGGAGTGAATGTCGATCACTCCACGATTTACCGCTGGGTTCAGCGTTATGCGCCTGAAATGGAAAAACGGCTGCGCTGGTACTGGCGTACCCCTTCCGATCTTTGCCCGTGGCACATGGATGAAACCTACGTGAAGGTCAATGGCCGCTGGGCGTATCTGTACCGGGCCGTCGACAGCCGGGGCCGCACTGTCGATTTTTATCTCTCCTCCCGTCGTAACAGCAAAGCTGCATACCGGTTTCTGGGTAAAATCCTCAACAACGTGAAGAAGTGGCAGATCCCGCGATTCATCAACACGGATAAAGCGCCCGCCTATGGTCGCGCGCTTGCTCTGCTCAAACGCGAAGGCCGGTGCCCGTCTGACGTTGAACACCGACAGATTAAGTACCGGAACAACGTGATTGAATGCGATCATGGCAAACTGAAACGGATAATCGGCGCCACGCTGGGATTTAAATCCATGAAGACGGCTTACGCCACCATCAAAGGTATTGAGGTGATGCGTGCACTACGCAAAGGCCAGGCCTCAGCATTTTATTATGGTGATCCCCTGGGCGAAATGCGCCTGGTAAGCAGAGTTTTTGAAATGTAAGGCCTTTGAATAAGACAAAAGGCTGCCTCATCGCTAACTTTGCAACAGTGCCCATGTTGCGCCACTTCAGATCAAAGACCTACTGGAAGACTTTTTCTTACCTGTTGCACGTGATGGTGCGAGTATGAGGGAGATTCAGATAAGAGTCCTTAAAGGACTGTCTATGCTGAGTAAGGGTTGGCCTGGGATGTTTGCTGAAGCCGCACATATACTGGCATCTGAAACATTAGAGCATGCAACTCGTACTGGTCATATAGCCCATGACGAATATCTTATAAAATCAATTTATTATAATTTATTCAGTGGCGAAAATCCTAAGGAAGGTGCGAACAAGTTCCTGATATGAGATCATCATATTCATCCGGAGCGCATCCCAGAGGGACATCATGAGCCATCAACTCACCTTCGCCGATAGTGAATTCAGCACTAAGCGCCGTCAGACCCGAAAAGAGATTTTCCTCTCCCGCATGGAGCATATTCTGCCATGGCAGAATATGACCGCTGTCATCGAGCCGTTTTATCCCAAGGCGGGCAATGGCCGACGGCCCTATCCGCTGGAGACCATGCTGCGTATTCACTGCATGCAGCATTGGTACAACCTGAGCGACGGTGCCATGGAAGATGCCCTGTACGAAATCGCCTCCATGCGCCTGTTTGCCCGATTATCCCTGGATAGCGCCCTGCCGGATCGCACCACCATCATGAATTTCCGCCACCTGCTCGAGCAGCATCAACTGGCCCGTCAATTGTTCAAGACCATCAATCGCTGGCTGGCCGAAGCAGGCGTCATGATGACCCAAGGCACTTTGGTGGATGCCACCATCATTGAGGCACCCAGCTCTACCAAGAACAAAGAGCAGCAACGCGATCCGGAGATGCATCAGACCAAGAAAGGCAATCAGTGGCACTTTGGCATGAAGGCCCACATTGGTGTCGATGCCAAGAGTGGCCTGACCCACAGCCTGGTCACCACCGCGGCCAACGAGCATGACCTCAATCAGCTGGGTAATCTGCTTCATGGAGAGGAGCAATTTGTCTCAGCCGATGCCGGCTACCAAGGAGCGCCACAGCGCGAGGAGCTGGCCGAGGTGGATGTGGACTGGCTGATCGCCGAGCGTCCCGGCAGGGTAAAAACCTTGAAGCAGCATCCGCGCAAGAACAAAACGGCCATCAACATCGAATACATGAAAGCCAGCATCCATGCCAGGGTGGAGCACCCGTTTCGCATCATCAAGCGGCAGTTCGGCTTCGTGAAAGCCAGATACAAGGGGCTGCTGAAAAACGATAACCAACTGGCGATGTTATTCACCCTGGCCAACCTGTTTCGGGTGGACCAAATGATACGTCAGTGGGAGAGATCTCAGTAAAAACCGGAAATAACGCCAGAAATGGTGGAAAAAATAGCCTAAATAGGCTGATTCGATGTGTTTGCGGGAAAAAAATCGGCCCAGATCCGCGAAATTTTAATCAGCGAGTCAGCTTGGGAAGACATGATCTGCTTATTCGCACCTTCCTTAGCATACATGTTGATGTATCGGCCAGAGGTAGCCGCTCTCTGCCCTTCAGGATCAATAACTGTCTTATTTACCTTGTCCTCAATTCCGAACAGAAATTTTCACTTATGGTCAGTGCTGAATCCTTTGGTGAACTCAGGTTGTTCAGGTATCCGGATGGAACCCTTTTTAACACTTTCTACCGCAGCAACGGTGATCCACTTGAAGGTGTGATGAAAACGCTCTGGGAAATGGAGATGGAAATTACCGATACACCAGTGGTGCGGTTTGAACATCGCTGAGCAAAATTAAGGTGACCCCGGATGGGGTCGCTGTTAAATTGCTTTGTTGTTAATAATTAATTTGAATTGCGATATTTACAGCAATAATCCACTCATCACAACAATTCACTCTTTTTTGTGCTTATCCTGCAATAATCTCTCTCTTCCTCTCCTGAGATCCGAAAAGATGTTAAGTCGGATCCTTGGCCAGCGCTGGCTCATAACTATGAAGTAAAGGAGAGTGATTTATACCGGGACTTTGGTTGATGGGACATAATACCCCTGGAACATATGAGTAAAAATGTCATTCTCTGTGTACAAAATCTCTTATAGTTGGGAGACTTCTAAAGCGCCATGGAAAAGGAACAATGATGGTAGGATCTCGCTGGTATAAATTTGATTTTCATAACCATACTCCGGCTTCACATGATTACAGATTGCCTGATATCACTCCCAGAGAATGGCTTCTTGCTTACATGCGGCAGCAGGTCGATTGCGTTGTTATCAGCGATCATAACAGCGGTGCCTGGATCGACATCCTGAAAGATGAGCTGGATAAAATGTTTCAGGATGCGAGTACCGGCGAGCTGCCTGAATTCCGACCACTGACGCTTTTTCCGGGGGTGGAGCTGACATCAACCGGCAATGTCCACATTTTGGCAGTTCTTCACACGCACAGCACCACTGCCGATGTGGAAAGGCTTCTGGCCCAGTGCAATAACAACTGCCCCATTCCACGTAATGCCCAAAATCACCAGCTGGTTCTCCAGCTGGGACCAGCCGGTATCATTAACAATATTCGCCGTAACCCTGAAGCGGTCTGTATTCTTGCCCACATAGATGCGGTTAAAGGCATTCTTCAAAGCCTGACCAATCAGGGAGAATTGACGGCCGCATTTCAGGAAAAACCCCATGCGGTTGAGATCAGAAATCAGGTGGAAAATATTACTGATGGAACCCATCGACGACTTATTGATGGTTTGCCGTGGCTACGGGGCTCAGACGCGCACCATCCTGAACAGGCCGGTGCACGAACCTGCTGGCTAAAAATGTCGTCCCCTGATTTTGACGGGCTCCGACATGCCCTGCTTGATCCGGATAACTGTGTTCTTTTCGATCAGCTCCCTCCCGAGGAACCTGCTTCGCATTTACGTAGTCTGAAGCTCAGAACCCGTTACTGCCAGCCTGCAAATCAGGACGCAGCGTCGGTAGAATTCAGTCCTTTTTATAACGCCGTAATTGGCTCTAGGGGCAGCGGTAAGTCCACGCTCATCGAAAGTATTCGTCTTGCTATGCGTAAGACCGGGGGACTCACTGCGTCCCAGAACCGGAATCTGAGCCAGTTCAGTGAGTCGGGGATGACAGAAGATTCCTTCATCGAATGTGTGTTTCATAAAGAAGGCACCGATTTCAGGCTCAGCTGGCGACCGGGTGGTAACCATGAATTACACATCTTCAGTGACGGCGAATGGATGCCTGACAACCACTGGTCGGCGGACCGTTTCCCGCTCTCGATCTACAGTCAGAAAATGCTCTACGAGTTGGCTTCGGACACCGGTGCATTCCTGCGCGTCTGTGACGAGAGTCCGATGGTGAATAAACGGGCCTGGAATGAGCGATGGGAAGAGCTGGAGCGAGAATTTCTGAACGAAAAAATCACCCTGCGTGGCCTCCGGGCCAGACAGGTGACAGCTGACTCGCTGCAGGGAGAATTATCTGATGCACAGCGTGCTGTCAGCCAACTGCAGTCAAGCACCTACTATCCCGTTTGCAGCCAGCTGGCTGTGGCCAGGAGTGAGCTTTCTGCTGTGACCTTCCCTCTGGAACTCTACGAGCAGCATATTGCAGCCATTCAGGCTCTGGCAGCAGAACCGCAGCAGATACCCGTCATTCCACCGGCTCCGTCCGACACACTGACGGAATTCATGGCCCGCCTGTCATCTGTACAACAGCATTACGACCAACGACTTAATGTTCTCCTGGCAGAATGTGCTGCTGAGCTCAGCGACATCAGGCAGGAACAGTCTTTTAAGGCTCTGGGTATTGCCGTCAGTGAGCAGGAGGCCGCAGTGGAAGCTGAAGCTGTTGCCCTCAGGGCTCAGGGACTTAATCCCGATGTGCTCAACGAACTGATGACGCGCTGTGAGTCACTGCAAAATGAGCTGAGAAATTACGACGGCCTTGACGGAATGATTACTGCCTCACTGGCGCGGTCTGATCTGTTACTGGCTGATATGCGTGCTCACCGAATGACACTGACACATAACCGGAAAGCGTTTCTGTCTTCCCTGTCTCTTAGCGATCTGGATATCAAGATCCTGCCTCTTTGTGCCCCGCATGAAGAGATCGTGTCTGGTTATCAGGCAGTTACTGGTATCAGTAATTTTGCCGAACGCATCTATGATCACGGTGACGGGAGTGGTTTACTGCATGCATTTGTCAGCCAGCGTCCATTCAGCCCCCAACCTGCTGCAACAGAGCAAAAATACAGGGCGCTGGACGAATTGAAAGCGCTGCACCAGGAAATCCGTCAGGATAACTCCGGGGCAGGGGCCTCGCTTCATGGTACTTTCCGGAATCGCCTCAGAGGTCTGAATGACCAGCAGATGGATGCACTGCAATGCTGGTATCCCGACGACGGCATTCACATCCGGTATCGGACACCCGGAGGACAAATGGAGGATATTTCGTCCGCTTCTCCGGGACAAAAAGGGGCGAGCATGCTTCAGTTCCTTTTATCTTATGGCACTGATCCACTCCTGCTGGACCAACCGGAGGATGACCTGGACTGTCTGATGCTGAGCATGAGCGTAATACCCGCGATTATGTCGAACAAGAAACGCCGGCAGCTTATTATTGTGTCGCATTCTGCCCCTATCGTGGTTAACGGAGATGCAGAATACGTTATCAGTATGCAGCATGATCGTACCGGCCTGTATCCAGGACTTTGCGGCGCGCTTCAGGAAGCCCCGATGAAGGCACTGATATGCAGGCAAATGGAGGGAGGCGAAAAAGCGTTTCGTTCACGATATGAGCGTATTCTGAGCTAAAGAGTGGGTTGCTGCAATGCCTGATGAGCCATTCCAGTAGACCACGGAGATTCTGCAACAGGCCGGAACGTCTTGGTACAGGACGCAAAGATCAGATGAATGGTCTTTGCGCCTTTTCAGAACAGTTGTTCAGGTCGACCGCGCGCTCCGGATGAGGCTGTTAATATCACTTTTTCTTTTACGCCACACCGCCATCAGGGCAGATCATCAGTCATGAGCATTAAGCCACGCAATCAGACGCGCATCGCTGCGGGATATTGTCCCCTCAATCATTTTTTTCTCAATGGCTGCAATCGCTTTCTTTTCAGTGATCTCGTGCAGAGGATTGAGCTCCCTGAATACGGATTCAGCGGTGAACTGACATCGGGTAAATGCTTCCTCAGCGGTACTAACGCTGGGATGTATCACGACAATATTAAACAACGCGCTGATGGTTGCCCTCAGATAATGTTCCAGATTCACCGTCAGTAGGTCAATATGCGGGCTGGTACCCGCATTATGCACAATTGTGTTTCTCAGAAGATAAAGCCGGTGTAGATGTCGGGTGACTTTCTCGGCATGTTGCTCCAGTTTATGTGCCATTTTTTCGGGTGACGCGCAGATCCCGGCAAGCTTACGCACCCGGTACATTACATACGGATACCGCCGCAAATCTTCCTGCAGCTCACGGGCACGGTCAGCATCTTTAAGGAGAGAATATAGTTGACCAAGCGGAAGTAACGCTATGTCTGGTACGCGTAAGGGATGTCCGGGCTCCCGTTGAATGAAGCTGAGTACTTGTCGGAGTGAAAACAGCTGTTTGACGATATAATCCAGTACCATACATGGAACCACTACGCTGATGACATGCTGTTCATGTGAAGGCGTGCCGGATGCAACGCCTAATGTTAATGATTCAAGAGCAGACCAGTAAGCGGTGAATCGACTTTCCTGTACTTGGCTTTCAATTCCGTTTCGGAAAAAACGAAAGGCAGAACTGATTTTTTTTCGGGAAACGACAGGTGTATCCGTAAACAGTCGATCCATCGCAACCATAAAGCGTGCAAATTCCTCGTCTGTTAAACGGTCCGCATTTGCCTCGATTTCATTATCGAATCGCGGCACTTCGATTTCTCCGTCGTCCCTGATAATCGTGAACTGTTTCTGGACCGTGATTTCCCCTTTCCCCGCCATATAGGCAATCACATCCAGGGATTCACGCAGCATCTGACCGGCCATGTTACGGGCCGATGCATCAGACATTGAACAGACTGGAATGTCGACAGAGAGGGTAAAGCGTGATCGGGATTCAGTCAGTGGCCGGAATACGCATCCATTGAACTGCAGCGTGGGTCCCTGCGTGTTAAGTAGATTATGCAGTTTCTCACTGGTAATAAACATTCGGACCGTCACTTTTCTGGTAGGGGTCACCAGTTTCTGCCGGAACGAATGAAAGGCATCACGAAATGCGTCTGGTTCAGCATTCATATTGCGGAAGATATTGTTGTACAACAGATAACATTCTGTCAGTGTCATTCCCCGGGTGAGAAGAACACTCATGATCCCGTTCGTCAGCGCGTAAATATTCTGAGCATTTCGTTCTTCAAAGGCCTGTTCCGTAAACAATTCCTGCTCAAGCATCTCAAGCGCCTCCGTTACATAACTGGCCTCGGTGACTTCAGCCAGTTGCACACAAAGGCTGCTGATGAGGCGTGGACGTCTTTCCACGGTACTTCGTGTGGGATCGGGGAGGATATCCCTGTCCAGAAGTCTCATCAGCTGATCGGGTATGCCACCAAAGGCCTCTCTCTTGAGAACCTGATCATTTTCAAGTAATTCAAGTAATTCAGTTGCAACCCTGAGTCTTTTTTTATCAGCACTGAAACGATCTTCCATTCCGTAAAGAAACAGCAGTTCCCGGATGGTACTGAGGGTGTTGCTGTACCCGACACGATCCGTGTCCGGGCTGTATTTATGGCAGAAATTAGCCCAGCACTCTGTAAAATAGAGCTGACGCTCAGTGAGTGCATCCCTGCTAAGACGTCGGTCGATGCGCATAGGTCTGGAAATCTCTTGTTCTGTGAGTTATGATTCATTCATACCATATTTAAATCATCTGCCGCCATGCGGGGGATGTTACCGAAAAAACCGGCTCTCCCTTCCGTCAGTGGTTTAATCCCGGGGAGGCTCAGAGCCTCATATTCAGAAAGCCACCCCCAGAGGGTGGCTTTTTTCATTTGGTCGACCATCAGCAGGAATATGCCGCCCGGGACCTTTCACTAGCGAAGATAATCCGCCGCTGTGGCCTTCCCCGGGGTCACCGATGATGAACCGGAATTGTAGCGGCATACGGGCGCAGACTGTCATCCACTGTGCTGACAAGCAGACTCGCCACTTCGCTAAGGGTTTCCGCAGGGCCGGTACGTTCGTCCGCCAGGGTATAGCAATGCAGTGAACTGCTTTCATCGTGAAAACGGAAACCCAAACCGAGCGTATTAAAGTGGCCCACCTTCGGTACCCCGTAGCCTGGATCAGGCGTCAGTATATGGCCATTGAGTCCCGGAATCTGGAAAAAATCGAACACACCAGTCGGCAGTGTCCGCGTGTTCTCGGCGCGCAGCGTCAGAAGCACCTGGCTCAGTCCCTGCTGCCCGCTCTCATCTTGAAACACGGATACCCGGCTGTACAGACCCACGGCATGCGCTTCACTGAGCCCATCCGCAGGCTCATAACCCATCACACCGCGAAGCTGGTTAATCTGAGAGTAGTAATCCTGGCGGCGATACCAGGTACCCCAGAAGCGCGCAATGCTGGCCCAGAAGGCTTCAATCGTCGGCTCATCGCGACTGGCGACCTCACAGAACAGGGCAAAATAGAGCGCCGTTCCCCCGTAGAACTGCTGCTCTCTCGCCATCACCTGGCTGGTTCGCATCCGGAGGTACTGCGCATTACGAAGCAAAATACGTGTCAGATCATCTTCCGTGTGGATACCAAGCAGATCGCGGTAGGCCGCCTCAAACTGCGGTGCCGGAGGAGCACAGTTCCAGGCTGGCAGGAGATGACTGGCGTTATACTGGGCAATATCCTGATCCAGGGACGCGACAAGCGGGCTCTTGAGACAGAAGACGTGGATGATACTGCCCATGCTGGCATTGACCATCTCACGCAGCAGTGCAGACTGGTTAATATCACACGCCTTTGCCACTTCTTTCAGTGCGAGGCCCTGGTCGGTCGGAATGCCCTTGAGCGAGACTGACACGGTCCCCTGGGATGCATTTTGCTCAGATGAAGTCTGACTATCCATAATGAACACCTCTTTGACGTTTTAAGCTAAAACAGAAATAATACTCCCATTTGGTAATTTACACCCAAACTGGAGGTGATAATACTATTTCATTTATGTATTACTTTTTCAAGAATTTTATTACCTTTTCGCCTTCTCATCATTCCGGATCCGATTTCTGGTGGTTCCGGATCTTCCGGAACAGCCCCGGCGCGCAGCGGCCTAAAAACACAATATGTGCTACGCCATAGGCTGATTTTTCTTCTATATATAGTGTTTACCCCCTTCCCTGCGACCCTTCGTGCAGGGGCAGATATTGCCGCTTTGTTTATTCCCTCACCGTGTTACACTTCCGGAAAGTTGTTATATGACGGAAAGTCGGATCTGCCGGAAACGGGTATCCGGTAATTTAATGGCGTGGTTATATGGCTGCTTATTATCTTTCTGGTGATATTCATGGCAGGAAAAATAAGCAGGGGAATATTCAGGTGGGTGACTGATGCAGTCCTGTGCGCAGTCAGTTGTGCTGCACATAATAATTACTCTGAGTGACTATTGCGTATGAATACATCATCACATGAAAGCGAGCGCGTCCCGGTTTCACTTGAAACCGTCTGGCGGGCGCTGACCGCCCTCGGTCATCAGCGGCTCTGGCTCCGCCCTCCGGATGAGCGGAGCGTGAACACTTGGCTGATCGTCACCTGGGACGGCCTGACGGTGGCTGAGCGAATCAGAAATTCCGGAACGTGGTGGCTGGCCGGGGATGCGAATGCCATCTACACCAATCCGGAACGGATCGTCCCGGACGGGCTGGAAGAGCTCACCTTGCTCTCTGTGCAGCGGCGAATGAAGGACGGATTCTGAGAACGTCATGAGATAACTGGTGGCGGGATTTCTCAGTAGAGGAAGGGTTATGTGTGATTTATGCAGGGCGGACGGAAATTACTTTCACTCGGCTGAATGCGTATATGACCAGCTGGTCAGTGAGTACCCCGTTATGTGGCTGCGGGACTCGACCCGGATTGGCGCCTGCTACACGCTCCGTGAGCTGCTGTCGCCGGAAGGGATGGTGCTGGCCATACAGAACGCGCCTCCCGTGACGGGATGGCGGCTGCGTATGTGGTATAACGAGGCCACAGATGAAGAGATCGACCCGCTGCGCGGGGACTGTACCGAGCTGCCCTCCAGGACGTACGCCCTGTTGGCCTTTGAGCCGTTCCGTGAAGGCGCTACGTCAGTATGACCGACGGGATTTTTCATTTACAGAACCATACAGAAGGGTACTGGCATTATGGGAAGCATGAAAGACCAGATGATTGATATTGAATCTGAACGATTTGATAAATGGCTTGCGGAAAATTCTCCGGATGTTGTACCCGGCTCAGAAGAATGGGAACAGGCCGCTAACCTTTATTACTGGGAACAGGAGTATCTCGCCGATCAGGCTCAGTGGGATCATGAACACGGGCTGTTTGTGGCTTCCCTGAACAATGTTCATCAGCGTTACCTTCACGCCAGGCAGGAGTTGAAGGGGCTGTATACCCTGCTCGATACAGAGCAGCCTGAACTGGTGTACAGGATGTCTTTCGTCCATGCCGTGACGGTCATGGAGGCGTACCTGATGTACTGCGCCAGGGCTCTGCTGGAAGAGGATTTTCCGCTTACACGGTTCAGGGATGAGTTTTATATGAAGTCCGATAAAATCAAAAATCCGGTAAAACATGCTGCCCGTGAAATGGCTCTTTCTATGTTCCGGCCTGCGGCGCAGAATTTTGTTTCCCGGATGACGTTTCATAACGTAAAAACCATTGAGCGCTATTTCGGGACTGTGCTTCATATACCGCCCGTCTGGCCAACTGAGCCGCTGGGTATCATCGCAGACTGGCGAAACGATCTGGTACACCGCAACGGTGTGGATGTGCATGATGTGCAACGAGTGATATCAGCGCCGCAGCTGCAAAGCGCCCTGCAGAAAGTGTCGGATCTGATAGAGGCTGCAGATCATTCCCTGCGTCTGGAAGTGGACTATTTTGGTAACTCGCGTACCGAAGAAAACCGGGAAATCATTGCGGAAGCACTGCGCATATCCCCGGGCGGAGAATCATCCTGATGACCGGACTCGTTACCCTGGGAGGGTATTCGACCACAGGGGCTCAGTTACCTGTTTCTATCGACTATCCGGCGGCGCTGGCCCTGCGTCAGATGGCTCTGGTTCAGGACGAACTGCCGAAATACCTGCTGGCCCCGGAAGTGAGTGCCCTGCTCCACTATGTGCCCGACCTTCACCGCAAGATGCTTCTTGCTACCCTGTGGAACACCGGCGCCCGTATTAACGAAGCACTGGCCCTGACCCGGAGTGATTTTTCCCTGGCACCGCCCTATCCGTTCGTGCAGCTGGCCACACTCAAACAAAGGGCTGAAAAAGCCGCCAGAACGGCTGGCCGTGCGCCCGTCGGCAGTCAGACTCACCGGCTGGTACCGCTTTCTGATGCGAATTATGTCGGTCAACTGGAGATGATGGTGGCCACGCTGAAAATTCCTCTTGAACGACGTAATAAGCGAAGCGGCAGAACCGAGAAGGCACGCATCTGGGAGATCACCGACCGGACGGTCCGCACCTGGCTCAGCGAAGCAGTTGAAGCCGCAGCGGCCGACGGGGTGACGTTCTCCGTGCCGGTGACCCCGCACACGTTCCGTCATTCCTACGCGATGCACATGCTGTATGCCGGTATACCACTGAAGGTGCTGCAGAGTTTGATGGGGCATAAGAGCATCAGTTCGACTGAGGTGTATACGAAGGTGTTTGCGCTCGATGTCGCGGCACGGCACCGGGTGCAGTTCCAGATGCCGGGCGATGAGGCGGTAGCGTTGCTAAAAAAATAGATGATTAAGATAGCAAGATAGTAATTTATTATCTTGCCATCTTATTAAGTTATTAAATTATTATTTTAATCTAGATTTTTCAATGAGTTGAGATATTTCTTCTCGCGATAAATTTTCTAACGCCATCACTGCAGCTCTAACTACATCTGATCTATTGACTCTCCTGTTCCCTGATAACATCTCTTCCCTTATGACATTATCAATTGAGCTAAGATTCTCTTCAGCAAGAGAGATGCTGACTGGTTTTGCTTTACTAGTCGCAGGTTTATTACTTGGTTCGTCAAGATTTTTTGCAGTAAGGCCAGCTGAACCTCCATTTATAAACGAAGCTTCATCCTTTGGCGGCGTATGTGCTCTATTTCTCACAGAATGATCTCCTTAACCAGAGCTTCAATTTCTTCTTGGGCTTTGATGTTCTGTGTTTCAAAAATAGTCATTGATTCGGCCCAGGCATCCCTGTGAGCTTTTCTGTCACATACGCGAGCATTAGACAGATTCATTTCCGGAAAGTCTTTGAGAACATCCGCCGCCTGATTAGCTTCATTAACGAACATGTTAGTTGGTGTCATATTCAACACTAAATACCCACGTACAGACTCGTTGAAATCTTTAGCAGCAGTAAAAACAGAGCATGTATGAGGTACAACATCCAAATCCATTTGGGACGGTCGTAAAGGGGAAATAAACACATCTGCAGCCATTAATCCACTTCGCATCTCTGCACTGTCACGGCCAGCACAATCGGCGATTACAAAGTCATAAGATTTTTCATGCTCTTTAAGCATGGCTTTGATGTTGCCGGACGCTCCAGTCACAGGCATATGAGGCAAGTTCTCTGGTCGATTGTTATACCAGGTCAGCACTGATTTTTGATCGTCGGCATCTACAATGAGAACTCGCTTTCCTAATGCCATAAGATATGCAGCGATGGAAACTGCGAGCGTACTTTTACCTACTCCACCTTTTTGACTACCAAGAACAATGATCATATTCCGCACACCTTGTTTGTTATCTTATTAAGATAATAGGATAGCAAACATTAATTTTCAATATGCGCTGGAGTTGATATTTTGTTATCATGCTAACTTAATATGTTAACAACTAAATTAAATTCAATTGATTAGAATGTAACACTACCATCTTGCGATATTAATAAGATATTACGATAACAAGATGCTATCTTGTTATCGTAATCGCACTTTTGAGTGAAGGAGTAAAGCAATGGACCTGGTGTGGAAAAAAAATCCAAGGGGAAGGCTTGAAAGGAAACTGAATCTGGCAGAGAGAGAGGCATTGCTGCATGTGTTCAGCAACGGTCGAAAACCCGCTCAGGCTGATTTACGTATAGCAAATTCTGTGCTTGAAGAAATGGACCGCCGTAAGTTGTGGTTAAAATGCGATTGCGTCGAACATGACCCGAACATTGAAGGTCCTTTTAACTGCGAGGTTAACGTTGCCAGGTTACGCCACGTCAAGACGACAAGACAGCATGATGAACAGTGCCCTTTGTTCAGGCTAAAGAAAAGTAAGGACGCTGATAACACTATCACTGAAGGAAAAACCAGCCCACTAAATCCGGTTGGCGGTAATGACTGGCTACCTGACAAGAAGAAAGACACCAAAATCACCGCTGTGGAAGGGCCGGTAGTGCCCCGTAAGCGTCGACGCAAAACTCTTAAACCCATTCCGGCTCTAGGCCGAAAATTGCTGACTCTCATTCAGGCAGCTGGCCTGAACCAACTTGAACTAGTACCTGAATATAAAAGTCCGGGGTTAGTCGGTTCGGTCAAAAGAATAAAAGAAGTTCTGGATGAACATACAATGGGCAATGGAACACAGCTTAATATGCTGTTCAGTTGCGCGCCCTGGCTGTCCCTCGAACGGATTAACGACATGCTGACTCAGCTGGAAGTCTCACTGCAGACTGATAGCAGTGATAAGGAGTCATGCGTGTATATCATTGGTATTGCGACCGATGCCAGTCGGGAAGAAGTAACCTTTAGCGTTCGGAGTAATACTTTTATCCATAGGCCTGAAGCCCGAGTCAGTATCAATGGCGAAAGCACCTACAACACTGGCAGTCGGGCCCCATACTGGGCAATTCTGGAATACCGCAGAGGTAGGGATGGCAAGGTTTACTGCCATGAGGGCTATGCGCATGCTGCGTATACGCTTGATAATCCTGTGCCTGTGGATAGCAACAAAGAACGCGACACACTGAAGGTAATAATAAACGCCAGCAGCTATGCTGGCCGTCAGGAAAATCATCCGGATGCTATCAGCCTCAGCAAGCCACTTTTCACGTCTAAAAGCACTAAAAATGGGGTGGAGGAGGTCATTCATCCTGACTTCATACTGAATGTAGTTCCGAGCAAAGAAAACATCGTTACCACTTTGATCATCGAAACA
Organism: Enterobacter sp. MGH119; assembly: GCF_001037675.1. Taxonomy (NCBI): domain Bacteria; kingdom Pseudomonadati; phylum Pseudomonadota; class Gammaproteobacteria; order Enterobacterales; family Enterobacteriaceae; genus Enterobacter; species Enterobacter sp. MGH119. Next base: position 14,828 of record NZ_KQ089936.1, read on the forward strand.
ATGGGCTCTGAATCCGAGGAGTATGTCGAGCGTAAACTGCAAACACATAGCTGGATGGAGCAGGAAGGTGTGCTCTTAACTGATCCTCCGGGTTGGCCAGAACCTTCAGACAGGACATTTAACAGCTTCCTGCTCAAACACATTTTTAGTGCAGGGAAAATGCACAATTAGTTCAGGCAGCGGTTTTGAATTCAAATAGTGACAATGCACCCTCAGCCAGAAGTGGAAAGGACGCACTTAAGTGTGACAAACGACACTCAGGGCTGAGGGGATATGTGACAAGCTGCACTGAACTAAATGTGACAAATTGCCCTCATTAAGTGTATTTAAAGCACAAAATCGGAACCATGTAGTTCCAGAAAACCAGTCAGGGCAAAGGAAGACAAACTATTCTGTGACAAATCACCCTGAGAGCTTTAACTCTAGTGTGACAAACCACCCTGCTAATTGTGACAAATCACCCTCAAAACTCACTCAGGTGTAATCGACATTATGTCGCTGAAAGAAAAGACTATATGAGTCGTCTGGCGTCCTTTCTTTTTCTCTATATAAGACAGGCGCATTGGCGTTCTGCTGTTAATCTCATCGACACTCGCCTGCAGGAACCTACGGCGAAAGTCCGGCATACGCTGATAACTTTGCGGAAGCTGATAGCGCTCCATGATCCAGTCTATTTTCAGGGATACCACGCCAGAGCCATCCGGCTTACGGTACTGGCATAATGACTCGTACAGGCGCATGGCATAGGGATTGGTGATCTCTTTCGTTTCACTTAGTCGGAACTGTGTGAAACGGTTCTGAAGGCCAATAAAGAAAGGAATGAGGTACGGGTTAATATGAACGCTGTAGAGCCCTCTGGAGGGACTATGGGCACGTTTGATGAACCAGGGAAAGGACTCATAACCTTTTTCTTCCCCGGCATCCTCTTCAGGCCGATAAAAGACCACTTCTTTACCCGCGAATCCCTTGAGAGCCTGACGGATATCTTTGCTTGCCTCGGCGGAGGTCAACCCGAAGGTTTCCGCATATTTGGCGACCTGAATTTCACAGATCCCATCATGCTCCTGCAGCGTACCGTCAGATTTTCTGATCTGGTCCACAAAGAGATATAGCATACGCTTTTGATCGCGGGACAGACTGTATGCCGCCTCAGTAAGTTCGTTTGACTGAACAATACGCGGGCTATTCTTACGTTTTTTATGGTTGATAACCGCAACTTCCGTCATGACAGATCCGTGTAAAGTGTGACAGATTTTAAGATTGTCACACTAAATGAAAAAGAGTCAACAGGTAGGGATAACTTTGTGAAATACTGCAGCTTTTGAGGGCAATTTGTCACAGGGTAAAGGGCAATCTGTCACAGATAAACCGGGGTTTTGAGGGTGATTTGTCACACTGAAAGGGCAAATTGTCACAAAGATCCTTCTCAAACCCGCATGAATAAAGGGCTGAGAGACGTTCTAAAAAGGTAAACCTAACAACATATTAAAAAGATCTTATAAAAATATGTCCGTGGATAAGTGGATAAACCTGAAGGAGCTAACCATTAGACTCCGAGCGTAAGCAGAATTTATCCGTGCAGTTCCCTGGTGCTTCCTCGCTCACTCGCGGGCTTCGCCCTGTCGTTCGGCTGCGGCGAGCACTACTGGCTCTCTCTGAAAAGCGAAATTTAACCGATCCTCGCTATGGGGATATCTTTCCAGCGTGTGGTATACGCAGGGGAGAGCATATCGCGTTTCATCTGCCATGCAGGCGCAATCCCTCGTCCTGCAAACCAGATCTGTCCCAGTCCGGAATGATTAATGCCATCAAGAACCTTCATCAGCTCAGCGCTGTGAGGACGTGGCGGACGTTCGTCGAACAGCTGCAGCTGCGAAACGCCGGAGCCGGTGAAGTCATTCAGCATCACACCGGCTTTGGCATACCGGTGGCCATCCTTCCAGATACGCTCCAGAGCCGTTGTGGCGGCCGCAATAATGTCCCGGGTGTCCTGGGTGGGGGTAAGCAGTTTCTCCGTGGCCACGTTGCCATAGTAAGGCTCTTTAACGGCGAACGGAGACGTTTTGATGAAAACGGAAATATGCCGGCAATACTGGTGTTCTTTACGCAGCTTTTCTGAGGCCCGCTCTGCGTACTGACAGACAGCCTGGCGGAGCGAATCGTACTCCGTGATTTTCTCTCCAAAACTGCGGCTGCAGACAATCTGCTGTTTCACTGGCGGGGCTTCCTCAAGTGACATACAGCTTTCCCCGTTCAGCTCCCGGACCGTTCGCTCAAGGACCACGGAGAAATTTTTGCGGATAAAGGCCGGGTTCGTCAGGGCAAGATCGAGAGCGGTCCTGATGCCCAGTACATTGAGCTTGCGTGCAATGCGGTTTCCCACGCCCCAGATCTCTTCGACCGGCTGCAGTGAAAGCAGTTTCCGCGTTCGCTGAGGATTCCCCCGGGTCAGGGCGAGCACGCCGCGAAACTGTTTCCACTCCTTTGAGGCCCACTGGGCTGATTTCGCCAGCGTTTTCGTTGGTCCGGCGCCCACACCGATGGTCAGACGGGTACAGTCATACACGTGCTGGCGCAGCTGCCGGCCGAAATCCTCAAGATCCATGCAGTGCTCCACGCCTGTCAGGTCAAGGAACATCTCGTCGATCGAATACTGTTCCACCCTGGGGGCCAGCTCCTCCAGGCAGTTCATCACGCGCGCCGACATCGAGGCGTAAAGCTCATAATTGCTTGAAAAACAGTATATTTGTTCCGGGTAAAGCTCGTTCTTTATCTGGAACCACGGGGTGCCCATTTTGATCCAGGGCTTCGCCTCGGCGCTGCGTGCGATCACATTTCCGTCGTTGTTGCTCAGGACGACGATCGGCTTTCCTTTCAAATCCGGGCGGAAAACGCGTTCGCAGCTGGCATAAAAGCTGTTCACATCGGCCAGGGCAAACATCAGTACATCTCCCTCGGGCGGTGGATGATGTGCGTGACGACGCCAAAGATATCCAGATCGTCCGGGTCGGGATAAATCGGCGACCAGGCGGCGTTCATTGGCTGCAGCGTCAGTCGTGGCGTCAGCAGAAGCCGTTTAACCGTAAACTCCCCCTGCACGCTGGCCACAACAATATCGCCGTGCCGGGGCTTCTCTGCACTGTCCACAACCAGCAGATCGCCATTGTAAAGGCTGCCGTCGGACATGCTGTCACCGCTGGCACGGAGATAGTAAGTCGCGCTCGGGTGCCGTATGCAGTAATCATGGAGATCCAGGTCGGACTCGACATAGTCAGCGGCAGGGCTGGGAAAACCGCAGCTGGCCAGGTCTGCAAACAACGGATGGGCCTGTGGCGGGAGTGCTTTCCCGGTGCTGAAAAACTGCAGTTTCATCTTTCCTCCTGACGTCTAAATATACTGGTTATGCATACAGTATATTTAACAGCGCGAGGATAATCCAGATCACCTGCTTCATGAACAGGGTGAGTAACCTAAGTTACTCAAAATGCTATTTACCCTCATTGTGAGATTTTTAAATTACTCACAATGAGAAAATAAGGCTTTTGTTTTGCCATTTTGCTCTTATAATATGTATCAAATTGAGTTTAATTAACGGAGCATAATGATGAATATTTACTGCGATGATGGTTCAACTAATGTTAAGCTGGCATGGTTTGAAGGAAACGAGCTGCAGACCCGGGTTTCAGCTAACTCCTTCCGGCATGGCTGGAAAGTGGCGGAATTCAGTGCCGCAACGTTCAACTATCAGGTGGGCACGCTGAAATACACCTGGGACAGCGTCAGCCGGGATGCCATCCCGACGACAAACGTGGAATACCAGTACGGTGATCTCAACCTGCTGGCCGTGCATCATGCCCTGCTGAACAGCGGACTTGAGCCGCAGCCGGTGAGCCTGACCGTGACGCTGCCCCTGAGCGAGTATTATGACGGGGACTGCCAGCGGAACGAGGAGAACATCCGACGCAAACGGGAAAACCTGATGCGTGAGCTGGTTCTGAATAAGGGCAGGGCATTTACCGTAACGGACGTGAAGGTAATGCCGGAATCACTGCCGGCGGCGTTCTCCCGTCTCGCCGAGCTGAAGCCCGGACCCGCTGAGACCACACTGATTATCGATCTCGGCGGAACCACGCTCGATGCCGGCGTGATTGTCGGACAGTTTGATGATATCAGTGCGGTACACGGCAATCCGTCTGTCGGCGTGTCACAGGTCACCCGCGCAGCTGCAGGCGCGCTGCGGGCTGCAGACAGCGAAACCAGCGCGCTTATTGCTGACACGGTCATCCGCAACCGCAATGATCGTCAGTATCTGCAGCGAGTGATCAACGATGCCGGAAAAATTGACGATGTTCTGAACAAAATTACAGAGGCAATCACTTCCCTGGGCGCGCGCGTCACCAGTGAGCTGACGGCCTTCAGGAACGTTAACCGGGTATTCCTGGTCGGGGGAGGGGCATCCCTCATTGAAGAGGCTATCCGTCAGGCCTGGCCTCTGGCTCCTGACCGTATCGAGGTTATCGGCGATCCGCAGCTGGCGCTGGCCAGAGAGATTGCCCTTTACAATAAAGAGGACTAAACGTGCCGGACGGCCAGTATTCTTTCTATCTGCACAGCGACGATCGCACCGACATCGCGGCGATGGCGACCATCAGCACCATCTCACAGCCCCTGCGTGGTGACTTCATCCGGACCGCCGTCACCGCTGGGGCGGTGATGTACCAGACGGATGCACGTTTACCGGCGCTGATCCCGGTGTTCTTTGACGGGTATCTGAGCGCCATCCGGCTTTGTGCCGTGATGGCGCTGGTATCCGGCACCTGGTCTTCACTCTCAGGACTTCCTGATGAGCCTGATGGTGGCGTGGCGGCTCTGGCCATGTCACCGGAGACGGAATACCAGCGCCGGCGTTACACCCTGACGCTTCAGGATGACCGGAGCAGTGAACGGGTTGAGCGTGTGCTGACGGGCGTGTCATCCCGCCTGCGCGGAGAGCTGCTGAGAAACCTGATTATCACCGGTCTGGCCCTGCATACGACCGCACCGGAGCTGCCGCGTCTGCTGGCCAGTATGCCGGTACCGCCCGGCACGGTCAGCGAGCTGCAGGTTCTGGTTCAGCAGATGGCTGGTACGGCTGACGTGAGTATGGCTGCAGTGCCGGAGAAACCAGCGGAGCCTGCCGCACCGGTATCCGCTGAAGCGACCAGGATAAAGAAAAATATGCGCCGGGCATTCGGAGACTAGAGCATGCCAGTGATTAAACAAAAAGCAGAGCAGTGCATTCATAACTTTCTGCGCGCCCGGAACGTGCCTGAATCTCAGTGGCCGGAGCGGGTAAAAAAGACCGGCAGGGGAATGATACTGGCAGGCGTGGCCGTCGTGGTTCCCGGTGTTCTGGTTGATAATATCTCCCTGCCGGTGACAATTGCGATGCAGGTCTGCTACGCCTCGCTGATCGGCCTCGGTGTTCTCCTGGCGTTTGACGATAAAAAGCCGAAGAACCGATCCTGAGCAGGAACATCATTCAGAATGGTAACCAGACAGCCCGGGAGGGACTGATGCAAAAGGTTAAGAGAACGGGGCTGACGCTGGCGGAGGCCAGCGAGCTGTTGAACTGTCAGGACATAAGGGAGATGAACACAATGAGGAAGACAAATGAAGTGTAATACTGCAATTTTGTTTGTGGCGCTCACACTGGCAATGCCTGGTGCTGTGAATGCCGCAGCCACAGTGGCGGTTCTTGACCAGATGGCCACGAAAAAGCAAAAGGAACGTGAAGACCAGCTCGAAGCCGTGGAACGTGATGCTTTGGCACAGCCAGATGCATGGAAAGCGTATCTACAGGTGTCTGACGCAGTGCCTGCTGATGCTCCCATCATGCTGCAAAACCGCTACCGCAGCCTCGCCATTTCACTGGCACTGAAGGCTGCAATGGCCTGTTCGTCAGACGCTCTCAAGCTTCTCGAGCGTAACGACGTAATTGAGTTTCGCGTACTCCGATCATCGTTAGTCTCAGCCTGCAAAACAGCTAAATAAGTTTCGTGCCAGCTGCCCACTTCCAGATTCCAATGTTCGGCTGGCATTCTCTCAATCCTGTAACCCTCTGTCCTGCATTGTCCTCTTCAGGACAAAAAAAAACGGCAGGGTGACATCTTATCCCTGCCGTCAAAACTAATCGCTTAATTTTTCGGCGATTATAATGTATTGTTTTGTGAAGTAAATCACATTTTTATTTAATGTGAAATTTTCCCTCCGCTTTATATCTCCCGTAAGAAATTACCCGCCGTGCCTTCACGCTAACCCGGCCGCTGCGGTCGCAAGGGTTCACGTTGTCTCCGTCCTCACCCGTTCGCGCCCTGCACGGTGCATTCAGCCCGTGAAGGGCTTGCGCTGCGGCTTCGGCGTCGCCCTGGCGTCCTCCGCTTTACGCCGTGTTTTTGTGGCGGCACGGCGCAAGAGGGTGCCGGATGCTGAGGACACAACCATGTTCAGACTGACCTGTATTGAACTCGATAACGGCGAGTTTGCCGTCTATATCAATCACCATTACCTGGGGAGTGAAGATGCCAGCGGAGAGCGACTTTCTCTGGGGGAGGTTCTGGAGCAGCTCTCCCTGCTGCCGGGCGTGGAATTACAGACCCTGCTGGAACCCGTACCGGAGTGCGATGACTGGTGCTGGAACGACATCGCCGATCGCGTCCTGCCGTCGCGTCCTGCATGTCGTGATGATGTGACGGTGGCAGGGCTCATCGCCAGGCTGAAGCAGTACCCACCGGATGCACTGTGTATGGGGACGTTCTGGCTGGAAGATGATTTTCTGTCGCTTGATGACAGTCTGTCGGAGGAAGAAATTGCAGAAGCCATGCGTATCTGCGACCACAGCCACGATGCAGGCATCGGTTTTAACTGGGATACGCTGCAGTTCGCTATCGACCACGTGAAGGGGCGCTGAAAAAAAGGACACCATCCGGGGAGGGGGTGTCCTGAAGCCATGCAATTCGTTACAGGTGAAAACCCATCAGATGTTTTCGGCACAGATAATTGCACAATCGCTGCCTTTTTTCACCTGCCATATATCCGACTCAAAAAAAAGACGTCTCCGGTCGGGGACGTCCTGAAATCAAAGGCACACATGTAAGATAACGGCGCGAATCCATTATCAGTGTGCATTCTGCCATACACTCACGGACTCATCAGCTAGCAGAACCGGTACCGAAGGATGTCGGTTCCCTCCGCCTTATTGCCGCCAGCCGGCGGCGTGTTCAACGCCGTGCCTTCACGCTAACCCGGCCGCTGCGGTCGCAAGGGTTCACGTTGTCTCCGTCCTCACCCGTTCGCACCTTTCACGGTGCATTCAGCCCGTGAAAGGCTTGCGCTGCGGCTTGCGGCGTCGCCCCTGCGCCCTCCGCTTTTCGCCGGGTTTTTGTGGCGGCACGGCGCAAGAGGGTGCCGCATATCAGAGAGGAGTGTGTCTATGTCCCGTTTTATTCTGGGTGACTGCGTGCAGGTGATGTCCCGTTTTCCGGCGCGTGCCGTCGATTTTATTCTTACCGACCCACCGTACCTGGTTGGCTATAAGGACCGTACCGGCCGCACCCTGGCCGGGGACAACTCTTCCGAATGGCTCCAGCCCGCCTGTCATGAAATGTACCGCGTGCTGAAAAATGACAGCCTCATGGTGAGTTTCTATGCCTGGAACCGCGCGGATCTGTTTCTGAATGCGTGGAAAACGGCCGGTTTCAGGGTGGTTGGCCATATCGTCTTTGCCAAGAGCTACGCCTCAAAATCGACGTTCGTGGGTTACACCCATGAGAGTGCCTACCTGCTGGCAAAGGGAAGGCCGCAAACCCCGGACCGTCCCATCCCGGACGTGATCCCCTGGAAATACACGGGCAACCGACACCATCCGACGGAGAAGCCGGTGCAGAGCCTGCGGCCGCTGATTGAATCGCTCACGCGTCCGGGGGCTATTGTCCTTGACCCGTTCGCCGGAAGCGGCTCCACCTGCGTGGCCGCCGCCGAAGCCAGCCGCCGCTATATCGGGATCGAGATGCTTGAGCAGTACCACGCCGCCGGCGTTCGACGTCTGGCACAGGTTGAACGGGCAAGAAGGATGCCGGCGGCCAATGACGGCGCGTTTTACCCCGACTATCCGGAGGCGGCATGAACTACCCGGGCCTTGAAAACCTGCGCGCGGACGTGGCCGCGCTCAGCAATGCCATGTGTGACGTGCGGATGCTGCTGAACCGCCTCGAATCGCAGCACCGGCACGACGCGGCAACGCTTACCGAACGTATGGCTGCGCAGACTCTGCGCCGGATCAACACCCTGCTTCTTGAAGCCTACCGCGAAGCCCTGGTGCTGGACGAAACCTTTCAGGACTGACTGACCCTGCCGGGCTGATGCCCGGTCTGTAACCCCTTACAAGAGAGAACAAACGATGTACGGAACCCGCGAAGAACTTTGTGTACAGCTTGAAAACATGTTCACGTCTGACGAACCCCTGGTCCTGCTGGTCTGGACGGAAGAGGGGATTAGCGTGGCCTGCCGTGAAGCCCAGCCAGAACCGGACGGGACTGAAATCCGGAATCTGATGAAGGCGATCGGCGAAATGAAAATGACGCAATACCGCCAGGAGGGGGTAAATAATCTGACTGTCAGCGATCTCCTGGCCCGTCAGCGGGAAGTGGCAAACCGTCAGGTGAGTGTTCCGGCGGTACTCCTGTCCCGCGTCCTGCGTAACTATGAATGCGAGCTGGAAAACCGGATCGGTATGGCCTGGGAAGCCGGGCGGCAGGAGCCTGAATCCGTCAGGAATGAGCTGAAGGACGTTCACGCATTACAGGAGACGCTGGCCGCGTAAGGGAGAGAGCCGGGGTAACGCCCCGGCAACCGGTGGCCATCCACTGCGAAAAGGATGTCAGTGCCTTCCGCTTTTATCCGCCGCTGCCCTCCGGGCCACGTCGGGACAATGAAACTCCCCTGAAGCTCCGTGCGGTGACGGCATGCGCCGTGACTTCACTGTAGCCCGGCCGCATCGGCCACAAGGGTTCGCTTACGCCTCCGTCCTCACCCGTTCGCACCCTTCACGGTGCATTCAGCCCGTGAAGGCTTTGCGCTGCGGCTTGCGGCGTCGCCCCTGTGTCCTCCGCTTTTCGCCGGTCTGTCGTGTCGTCACGGCGATGCCGGAACCGAGAATATGTTAACCGTGGAGGATCTATGAACCAGACCGTGACCTGTGATGCTGTTCGTCTTGAGGGTGCGCAGCGCCTGACTTTCCTGCCTGATTTGTTTGGCGGCGATTTTATGACGTCCGAGGCATCCGTGTACGCCTATGCCCAGCGTTACTGCCCTGAGTATCAGGGGGGATTCTGGCAGTTTTACCGGCTGCCGGAAGGTGGCGGATATATGGCGCCTGACGTGGAGAGCCTGACCCTGTGCAATCCGGACAACTGGTTTGAGCAGACTGTCAGCGGGGAAGTGGCGGGGATCATTCTCACGGCGCTGGTACTGAATCACCGGAGCTGGCACCACAGCAACCATGACCATGAAGAGCTGTGCCGCCACTTCTGCCGCCGTTATGAGCAGCTTATGGCATTTGCTGATACCCATCCGGAAAGCGCCACGATCTGGCGTGCCCTTGACTGACTGACCACGGGCGGCGATGCCGCCCGACTAAAGGAGAAAAACATGATTGGTACAGCAAAAGAGATCGCCATCGAAATGCTGCGTGATGACGATAATGACGGCGAGAAATTTGTATTCGCCAGCTGGAGCCGGAACGATATTCGCGGTCTCTGCATTGACTGGGATCTCAGTGATGAAGAGATCGACGTGGTGATGGAAAGACTGGAGGCAGAGCTGTATCCCTCCGGATGTGTCCCTCTCATCTACAACATTGTTGAGATGATGGTGGAAGAAAAACGGAAACACCGTAATGTCACCATTCCGGCTGCGGCGCTTGCGGTGGTGATGCAGCTTGCAGGGAAGGAAATGGAGCGTATCGCTGTATGCGCGGAGGATGGAGGCGGATCAGCGGCAGAAACCCTGAAAGAAGAAAATGACGTCATGTTGAGCCTGCGCGCGGCGCTCGATGCCTGACTGAGAAACCGGAGGCATTGCCTCCGGAAACTGAAAAAAGGAGAACACCATGCAACTGTCACCGGAAACCCGTAACATCCTGCGCCAGTATAAAACGCTCATCAACGAACGACGTCGCGAATCCGGACTCAGCCCCGTAACCACAGCGAAAGTGCTGGATGAGATCTGCGAATCGGCTACCCGCCAGTGCGCCGTCTATCTTTGCGGCCACTTCATTCTCCAGGGCGGACAGGGGGATGGAAAGTAAATAATCCGGGCGGGGCATAGGCGCCGCCTGTTCGCGCGCGAAAACCCTGTCATCCCTTCGGGCTGACGGACGGTAAGGCCAGCGCCTGCGGCGCCGCCCCCTCCCGCCCGGATGTAAGCCCGGAGAGATGCAGATGAAAGGCATTGTGAGGGCAAATTGTCACGGATACGGTCCTGCGTGGCGTGGCGTGGCGTGGCGTGGCGTGGCGTGGCGTGGCGTGGCGGCTCTGAAACCCGATCAGCAAATCCTCTGAAAACTCCTGAATCCCACTTCTGGCCCCCTTCGGCTCCCGGCCCGCGTGGCGGTCCGGTCGTCGAGCCCCACTCCGCCAGGTCGGCTGCTGACGCACCCGCCGGGCTCCGCCGAACCCGCAAGCGGTTTCGGGCTGACGCTAGGGTCTGATGGCTGAGGTCAACCCCCTGGCTTGCACCGGCCGGAGGCCGGGCCGCCCTGACCGCGCCGGCGGAGCCGTCGCTTTAAGGCCGCCACGCCGTTCCGACGTGTCGGGTGCGTGCATCCTGTTCATCCGGTGAGGCCATCCCCCGTGCGTCCTCACGCGGAGGGCTGCTTGTAGCACCGTCGTGTCGTCATCCGAAGGGTGAAATGCACGCCGCCAAAACTTTTTGCGTGCCGCAAAAAGTTTTGTCTGCGCCCTTCTCCTGCCGCCCCGCCGTTGCTCCTTTTGCCCTTTGCCGCGAGAGAACTCACCAGGGAGATGGCCAGCCATCACCACAGGAGAAAACCAGGATGCACACACGAAACGTCAACGTCAAAACCGCCGCTCAAGAATCTTCCAGGAAGATGGGGGAAGAACAAAACCCTGTTTCTGTCGCACGGGAGTGGGTGGCTCAGGCCACTTCGCTGAAGGCGGGGGTCACCGTCACCCTGTCCGATGCGTCCCGATACGGCGACGTGCAGGTGGAGATCCGCACCAACGGAACGCTTAACTGGCGCGCCTGGTCGTTTGAACCGGATTTTCTTTTTGAACTGAAACGCAATCTGCAATACGTGCAGCTTTAACCGGAGGCCGGATGTCCGGCCTTAACCCAGAGAAGGAGGAAACATGCAGAACCTTAACACCCGTCCGGCGACCCGTAAGGTCGGGCAGAGCACCGAAATCGTGAAGCTGCTGCGCATTCAGGCCAGCGACACCCACGTGGTCGAGTTTGACAACGTGGACACCCGATTTAATGACTGCAACAACTGGCAGGTGATGGCAGGAGGCAAACGCGTCCTGTTCAGCAACCGCATGTATGAGCGTTTTTCAGATGTGAAATCGGGGATCGTGGCAACGATCAACGTTTGTGAAAACAGCGGCAGCGTAACGGATAAAGCGATGCTCGAAGGGGCAAAAGTCATGATGCAGCTTCTTGATGGCTATCCGTCCTTTGGAGCACTGGCAGCACACCCGAAACGCATTACCGGTTAACCGGGTGCCGTGACCGGATCGCACTCCGGCCACGGCTAACCACAACTATTACTGAGAGGTAAAAATCATGGTCGCCACCAATACTACGGCAAAAAAACCAGCCAGGACCACCCGTCAGACAAAATCTGCGGAAAAAATCGCGCAGTCTACCGAGCAGAAGCTCGTCCGGCTGCTCGCTGATACGCCCGTGCAAACCTTCCCGTACTCCCGCCTGTCACACACTGGCTTAAACACGCGCATCATTCCGCATACCGATCAGGAAGTGGAAGAGATGGCAGACAGCATTCAGGCAATGGGCATCCTGCAGAACCTGATCGGTGCAGAACTGCCGGACGGTACGATCGGCATTGTCGGCGGGGAAGGTCGCCGCAGAGGCACAGGCATTCTGGTGATGCGCGGTGTGCTCGATGCGGACACGCCGTTTGTTCCGGTGAAAGTCCTGCCCGTGGAGATGGCTGTGGCGGCCTCGATGATCGAGAACGGTCGACGTAAAAACATGCATCCCGCCGAGCAGATTATCGGTTTTCGTACCCTTCAGCAGGAAGGTAAAACGGCCTCTCAGATCGGCGCACTGATGGGCTACCACCCGCGCCACGTTCAGCGCTGCCTGAAGCTGGCGAATCTTGCCCCCTCCCTGCTGGATGCGCTGGCGCGGGATGCAATCTCCCTTGAACAGTGTGAAGTCCTGACACTTGCTGATACCCATGAGCGTCAGGAGCAGGTCTGGAAAGAGGCTGTTGAACAGTGGCGCGATCCAGCCGTACAGACTCTGCGCAGAATGGTGACCGACGACAAGATGGCCATCAGTCACCCGATGTTTGAGTATGTGGGCGAGGAAGCCTATACAGCCGCTGGCGGTACGCTGACCGCCGACCTGTTCAGCGACAAGGACAGCACCTTTGCCGATGCGGCGCTGGTGAAATCTCTGCTGGCTGGCAAGCTCACCGTGCTCGCCGCTCGCGTTAAGCAGGAGCAGGGCTGGGGCTGGGCTGAGTTCCGTATGACGGAACTGCGTGCCAGCGGTGAGGACGGTGAACAGTACCGTTTTGCGATGCCGAAAGCTGTCCTGACGGAAGAAGAACAGAAGCGCGTCAGTGAGCTGGAAGAACAAATGGAAGCGACTGAAAGCTACGATGACGAATACGCGATTCAGGAGCAGATTGATGATATCTACTGCGAGGCGACTTACCGCGAAGCCACGCCGGAATTTCGCGCCGCCCACGGTATCTGGGTGTCATGGGATGGTGACAATTTTCGGGTTCAGCCCGGTATCCGCAGGCTGACCGACGAAGACCGGGTAGCTGAAGAACAGGCGCGTGAGGAACGTGAAAGCAATGTGATCAGACACACCACGCCTGACATTCCCGCCGACGCTTATCCGGCAACGCTGGTAAAAGCTATGTCAGCCGAACGGACTCTCGCCGTTCAGGCCGAACTGGCGGGTCGTCCCGACGTATCGGTGGCGCTCCTGACGTGGACACTGTGCCTCAGTATGTTTGACCGCAGCTACGGTAAACGCAGCGAACCGCTGAAAGCCTCCGTGTCCTCGAATCAGTATCACCTTGCATCACTGGCTCCATCCGGTGAAGAAGGGAAGGCGCTGACGGCGCTCAAAGCGCAGAAAGAGGCGCTTCAGGCAACGCTGCCCGAAAACTGGCATCTCGATTTCACGTGGCTGCTTTCATGGTCAGCGGAGCAGGTGAACACCCTGCTGGGATTCTGTGCCGCGCACGGTATCAACGGTATTCAGGAACGTATGTACAACCATACGCAGAAAAGCGAACTGGACGGGCTGGAAGCGGCGCTGGACTTTGACCTGCGCAAATGGTGGCAGCCGGATGCTGAGAGCTACTTCGGCAAGCTCACCATCGCCCAGATTGGCAAAGCCTACGAAGAAGCCGGACTCAGTGCCCGCGCCGGAGAGATTGTGAAGCTCAAGCGCCGCGATGCGGCGAAGGCCGCCGAGCAGGATCTGAATGCTCAGGGCTGGCTGCCTGACTGGATGGTGCGCACATCACCAACCGCTGAGGCTGAAGAAGCCACCGAAACCGACGCTCACACCACTGACCACGCTGCTTAATACCGGAGGCCGCCGCCTTCGGGCGGCGGGAACAGACATGACTATGCAATATGACCTGAACCAAATCAACAAACTGACCGCCTCCGACCTGGAGTTTATCCGTCAGCAGGGCGAGGACGCGCGCCGCGCCCTCAGCGATACCGTGACCGGCCTCCTGTCGACACCAGAAGGATGGCACGTCTGCGCCGAATACCGCAGCGAGTTCGGCGGCTTCTTCCCCGTCCAGTGCCGCTTCAGCGCGGACGGCAGCGATGACTGGCATCTGTGCGTGTGCAGCCCCGGCGAAGTCTCGCCGTACTGGCTTCTGGTACTGCTCTCCTCCGGCGGGGAAGTGGTGCGTACCCTTTACCAGAGTGACACGCTACAGCCTGACCGGATAAGCCAGCTGATCGCGCAGCTGGCAGGTATGCGCCGCTTTAACTGCACTGCCCGCACCGTGGCGAACCTGATGAGCGGGGAGGTGACAGCATGATCCCATCCTCACACGCGCTCGTTTCCCTGAAGCCCGCCCGTCAGGCTGCAATACAGGCTATCAGCCATGTTGAGTCTGCCCGCGAACGCGGCGCACGACTGCCCGCCATGCCGTATGTGCGTACCTTTCTGCGTCTTCTCACGGGCAGCGGACGCCTCAACGCCACGGTGGCCAGTAAAATACCTGGCCTGCACTGGGTGCCAAATAACCGTCATTCGAACCTGAAACAGGTCGAGGAGGCGCTTAACACGATGATCGCCACCAGTGGCGAAGCCTGCCCGCTGCCGCTCACGATTGACGTACAGGCCGAACTGTTTCCTGAGGTCATGCACACCCGCACGGGTCGACGGCTGCACCGGTCCGGCATTAAGACCACGCGCCAGCTGCGCCGCCAGTCCCGTGAGTACGAACAGCGCTGGAAACTGCGCCAGAACCTGCTGGAGCAGGCGAAAATTGACCTGAATTTTCAGTCTCCGGAAACCGTCTGCACCTGGTACACCCGGTGGAGCGACGAGTTTGACGCGGCAGAGCTTGCCGGACCGTTCTGGCGCTGGCAGTCGCGGTTCGCGTCGCTGAAGGAACTTGACTGGCTTCGCATCAGCGGTGAGCCGCTGTATACAGTGATGTATGAAATCCCGTTTATTGTCCGGGAAACACCTGAGCATGTTCGTGTCGCTGAACGCTGGCAGGTGCCAAATAAGCTGGCTGACCGGAGCGGTGTATGAAGTGGCGCTATTCCCTGCGCTGGAAATTGCCGCACAAGCCCTGCCCAGGTCTACTGGAGCTGGTTTCAGTTGTCGTGGAGGCAGGGCAGGCGGCACCTGAGGAGGTGATGGCACGCTGGGTTGCTGGCTCAGGTTACGCTGTTTGCGTGGATTTTCTCGGTCAGAAACAGATCCAGCGCTGGAGCGATGAACGGAAAGCCGCAGTGAGAAGGCGCAATATGCAGGCACGGATTAATCGTGTTGCCCCTTTGTTTGCCGATGAGTTAATCGAGCGTGAGCTGGCTGCACGTCAGGCATATTTCAATGGCAAGTCCGCCCGATGAATCAGATACAATGTTGTCTGACTGCTCAGACAAAACATATAAGGAAAGCAGAATTATGAGGTACTGGTTGCTCGTTATCTTCCTGAACGTGCTGTTCTATTTAATCGTTAAGCATGCTGCGCCAGAATGGCATGGTACGCCTGGTTATTATGCAGGCCAGATCATCTGCACACTAATAGCTCTGGTCATCACATGGCGTGATCCGCCTGGCTGGTTAGATGAAATCCTGCTCGGCGTAATGAAATACGGAGTTCTGAGTGCCGGGATCATCTTCTTTGTCTGGGGCGTCGGGTACAAGCTGGCATTCTGGGGGCAGGGTAATTCTGATGCCGAATTTGTAAGTGCATTTGACGTCATTTTGCCCAATCTTGCGCTGGTCACGGGCGTAGTGATCGCGGGATGGGGATACCTGAGATATTTCAGGCGATAAGCAGCATAAAGCGTGGATATACCTGGTAAGAAAGAGCACCTGCCCGGTATAATCGACGTGGCGCTTGAGGCTTTTTGCCTCATGACGTGAAGGTGGTTTGTTGCCGTGTTGTGTGGCAGAAAGCAGAAAGCCCCGTAGTTAATTTTCATTAACCCACGAGGCCCCCTGTATGTCTCAACAACAACAGTATGGCCTCTTACCGTGCTTAATGCAAGGAGGAGTAAACCATGAAACTGCCGCGAAACGCCCTTATCTGGTGCGTATTAATCGTGTGTATAACGCTCTTAATATTCACATGCCTGACCCGGAACCGCTTATGCGAACTCCGGCTAAAGGACGGGGACAGGGAGGTCGCGGCAAGCCTGGCTTACGAATCCAACGGTAAGTAGCAACCTGGAGGCGGGGGAAACCCCGCCTTTTCAGGGCTGAGTTGCTCGGACATGCCTGAAGCGCCTTTATGAAGGGGTTGCCGGTTCGCCGGTAGCCCCTTTTTCCATCCCGAAGGGTGCAGTCGCATGCATGAACAACCCGGAAGGTCTGTTCCCCTGCGGGGAACGGGGGAAGGGGGACGCGCCTTCGGCGCTGCCCCTCTGCTCCCTCCGCCTTGCCCTCTCTCCTGCCTGATTTTGCTGAAGTCAGCGCGCCATGAGTTACCTGCCTGTCTCTGGCTTCGGCCTGGTTTTCCCTGTGCTCTTCATCCCGGGCGTTATATCCGGCGTCCTGCTGGTTAACTTTCTCAGCTGCAGCTCAGTGGCCATAACCCAAAAAACGGGCAGGGCGATGGCCCCCTTCGGCTCCCGGCCAGCGCTGCTGTCCGGTCGTCGAGCCCCACTCCGCCAGGGCGGCCGCTGCGCACCCGCCGGGCTCCGCCGAACCCGCAAGCGGTTTCGGGCTGACGCTAGGGTCTGATGGCGAAGGTCAGGGGCTGCGGCTTCTCCGGCCGTGCCGTCCGGAACGCCTTCACCGCGCCGGCTGATGCCGTCGCTTTAATGGCGCCACGCCGTTCCGACGTGTCGGGTGTGTGCATCCTGTTCCCCCGGTGAAGCCATCCCCCGTGCGTCCTCACGCGGAGGGCTGCTTGTAGCACCGTCGTGTCGTCATCCGAAGGGTGAAATGCACTCCGCCAAAACTTTTTGCGTGCCGCAAAAACTTTCGTCTGCGCCCTTCTTCTGCCGCCCCGCCGTTGCTCCTTTTGCCCTTTGCCGCGAGAGAACTCACCAGGGAGATGGACAACCATCACCACAGGAGAAAACCAGGATGTACACACAAAACGTCAACGTCAAAACCGCCGCTCAGGAATCTTCCAGGAAGATAGGGGGAAAAACCGTGTCGTACACGTTCCTCGTCGCTGAGCAGAAAAAAAACTCAGCGGAGGAACCGGACGTTCTGGAGTTCAGCAGCCTGGCTGAGCTGAAGAAACTGCGCAGAAACTGCCCCGAAACGATGCGCTGCACCTATTTCTACGCCCTCAGCAGCGGCGTCGATAAACAGTTCCGCCATATCCATGTGGCTGAAGCAGACCACTTCAAACAGTTTGTGCGCCTGATCGAGCGCGCAGGTATCGACATTTAAATCCGGTTCACCCCGTGCGGCACCCGCCGCACGGAACCTCATCAGACAGGAGCCAGAAACATGAGCGTTAACACCCCGACCGCAAAGGCCTGTTCCGGAAATGGGCATATGTCAGGCCCGGAGCCTAAAACAGCCACTCTCATTGCGATTTATGGCAATGAGGCGAGCTATTCATGGAACGTTCTGGAGGATCTGAAAGCTGCAGGTGCTTCTTATACCCGCAGAAACATTATCGCCGATATGTTCCGCCGTCTGGGCGTTCAGTAACCCGGATTTTCCTTCGACCCGATGCGGTGCTGTATAGCAGTTACCGCCCGGAACTAAATCAAACAGGAGCCTGAAAGATGAACGTTAATCCTCCGACCGCTGCACCAATGGCCTTTTTCGTTCCGTCTCATAACGCCGTTTATGACCGCGCAACACAGCTGGACGGGCAGTGGGTGACTCAGCGTGAAGCGAAAACGCTGGAATCCCTTCGCCGTCTCTATCCGGATGCTGAGCTGATCTCCGCGACTCTGGTACAGGAAAAGCTGAATGACGGCTATCGCCGTCCCTGGGTGGAAATCACCGAGGCCCGGTATATCGACCAGCTGGAAACGTTGCCGCCAGTGGACTGGTGCAGGGGGTATGGCGGGGAGTCGTTCAAATCGATGGAGTTTACGGGCGGGGATGTGACAGCGATTTTTGTCCGGTATGGCGCGCGTTTCTTTGAGTGCCATGACCTGCACACCCGCCATCACCGTGAGCTGATTGGCGACGTGATCGCACGTTTCTGTCTCGATGCGTCGCTGAATTCCGCGCATTAAAAAAGCAGGGTTGCCCCTGCTTTCTCAACGCCGTATCTGGCCGACCAAAACGAGATACGGCAATCACAACCAAAGTAAGGAGATTGATCGTGAAATTTGACCCGCAAACTGTCGCACAGGCGAAGGCATTTGTAAATGCCCTCCGCGCCGGAAAACGCGCTCGCGTACCCGCGCTGCGCTTCTCACAGTGGCAGCCGTTCCTGTCCGTGGTAAATGCCGAAACGGGCTACGCCACCGATGCTGACTGTGGTCTGGCTGTCAGCGTCTACCCGGCGCTTGGACTGGCTTAACAGGAGACGGCCGCCTGCGGGCGGCCGGTAAGGAGAAACCATGTCACAACTGAGTTTTGAATCCCTGTTCCTGGCCGACCAGGCTGATCCGCAGCCGCGGGCTTCCGCACCGGCCCGGATGCTGTCGCCAGCTGAGGCGCGTAAAGAATTCGCCAGTGTCTTCCGTCAGATGGCGAAAAATATGCGCCGTTCCGAAGTGTTCCGCGACTTCATCACCCTCGCAGCCAGCGAGCTGGATATGGCCCGTATTCGCTCGCCGGAGAACATCGAAAACAGCCGTCGCATCTGCGAACGGTATAAGCCGGACGATCTGGACGCCATGAAGCAGCTGTTCTGCCTGTTGGTGGAGGGGCTGGCGGGTGAAATTCATGATTTCCTCGGCGCTCTGTATATGGAGCAGGAGCTGGGCGCGGACGAAATGGGGCAGTATTTCTCCCCGTCCTGCATCTCCCGCATGATGGCCGGACTACTCATGCCCGGCGCTCAGGAGACGATAAAGCGTGAGGGGTGGATGACGCTCGATGAGCCTGCCTGTGGTAGCGCCGGAATGGTCATTGCCTTTGCATACTGGATGGCTGAAGCGGGATATAACCCTTCACAACAGCTGTATGCCACCTGCACTGACATCGATCCAATGGTGGCAGATATGGCCTTTATCCAGCTGGCACTGCTGGGTATACCCGCGAAAGTCGTGACCGGTAATACGCTGACCCTGAAAGCGAACCGAGTGCGTTACACCCCTGTTTATTACTTCAATGACTGGCAGGGCCGTCTGGCATTTCGCAGTCGTCTGGATGCAATGAAAAAATTTCTGGCCACCGTGGCCGCCTGACTGACAGAGCGGCAGGGCAGACCTGCCGCAGGGAGAGAGAAAATGACAAGCAACACACTGAACGCTGTTCCGGCCACCGTGCTGGAGACGATGGCAGAACGCCTGCAAGGCCAGGCTGAACCGATAAAAATCCGCAGCAACGACGATCACGCCGCGCTGGCTGCAGATGTGCTCTGGAAATTTGCCCGTAAAACCGGGCTGAACAGGGAAAGCGAAAGCGTGCAAACTGTCATCACGGATTTTCTGGCCAATCTGCTGCACCTGTGCGAACAGTGCGAGCCGGACGGGGCTGGCATCGAGGGATTTAATGCCCTGCTGAACATGGCCATGATGCACTATGAGCAGGAAAACGGAGGGGACAGCGAAGAACCTGTTTGATCGGGAGTCTGTGCCCTGATGGATACCATCAGGGCAACCGCAAAAAAACGCATCCCCTTCGGGGAAACGGGGAGGGCGAAAGCGCCTCCGGCGCTCCTGCCGTTCCCCGTTGCTGTGCTTCACTCCTTACCTGCGAGCATAGCCAGCATCCTGCTGGTTAACTTTCTCTGCTGCAGCTCAGTGGCCATAACCTGAAAACAGGGCAGGGTGATGGCCCCCTTCGGCTCCCGGCCAGCGCTGCTGCCCGGTCGTCGAGCCCCACTCCGCCAGGGCGGCCGCTGCGCACCCGCCAGGCTCCGCCGAACCCCTTCGGGTTTCGGGCCATACGGCTAGGGTCTGATGGCGAAGGTCAAAGGCTGCGGCTTCTCCGGCCGTGCCGTCCGGAACGCCTTCACCGCGCCGGCTGATGCCGTCGCTTTAAGGCCGCCACGCCGTTCCGACGTGTCGGGTGCGTGCATCCTGTTCCCCCAGTGAAGCCATCCCCCGTGTGTCCTCACGCGGAGGGCTGCTTGTAGCACCGTCGGGTCGTCATCCAAGGGGTGAAATGCAC
The DNA here is from genome assembly GCF_001037675.1 of Enterobacter sp. MGH119. Lineage (NCBI taxonomy): Bacteria > Pseudomonadati > Pseudomonadota > Gammaproteobacteria > Enterobacterales > Enterobacteriaceae > Enterobacter > Enterobacter sp. MGH119. Next base: position 35,060 of record NZ_KQ089936.1, read on the forward strand.
TCCGCCAAAACTTTTTGCGTGCCGCAAAAACTTTCGTCTCCGCCCCTTTCCTTCCGCCCTTCGCCGTTGCTCCTTTGCCCTTTGCCGCGAGAGAACTCACCAGGGAGATGGACTGCCATCACCACAGGAGAAAACCAGGATGCACACACGAAACGTCAACGTCAAAACCGCCGCTCAAGAATCTACCGGAAGATGTGATTCAAACCTCACCACGTCCCAGTTTACGGATCTGTTTTGCTGGGTCCTGGCCGCATCGGAAGGGGAGCCACAACCGGTAATTTTTACGCCGCCAGAGAATGCCACTGAGCTGACGTTAATAAATGACGAATGCCCGGATTATATCTCTGTCTGGGTTGTAGATGGTCGCCCTGTGGCAGCTGCAATGCCGCTGGATAATTTTTACCGCGTTATTTCTTCATCTTTAACTAAATAATCAGGAGTAAATAAAAATGGTCAGTTTCGCAAGCCGCTATCGTATGCCTACCTCGATCCGCAAAGACCGTCCGCTGACGAATGATGAATTACAGCTCATCGTTCCGAGCGCGTTCTCATCGGATAAACACGATTCACGCTCTGAACGTTATACGTATATCCCGACCATTAACATTCTTGATCGCTTACGTGATGAAGGTTTTCAGCCATATTATGCAACTCAGTCACGTACACGTGACCAGGATAAACGCGACTTCACAAAGCATATGCTTCGCCTGCGCCGTCATGACCAGATTAACGGAAAAGAAGTACCGGAAATTATTCTGCTGAATAGCCATGATGGTTCAAGCAGCTATAAAATGATCCCCGGTATGTTCCGTCAGGTTTGCAGTAATGGTCTGGTTGCATGGAAGGATTTTGGTGAAATCCGTGTGCCCCACAAAGGGGATATTGTCGGGCAGGTTATTGAAGGCGCTTACACGGTGCTGAAAACATTTGACGCGGTTGATGAAAATATTGACCTCATGAAAAGCATTCAGCTCACTTTGCCTGAGCAGCGCCTTTTTGGTGCGACCGCCCTGGAACTTAAATACGATGGAAAACCAGCGCCGATTACACCGGAGCAAATTATTAACCCTCGCCGTGTGCTCGACAGAGGCCAGGATTTATGGACCACGTTTAACGTGGTGCAGGAAAATGTGATCCGTGGGGGAATTCGTGGCAGAACGGAAAAAGGGAAGATGACCAGAACGCGGGAAGTCACCGGAATAGATGGTGACATCAAATTAAATCAGGTGCTCTGGAAAATGGCTGAGGAGTTTGCAAAACTGAAGGCCTGAAAATTAAGCCGCTCAACAGAGCGGCTTTTTACTGCCCGCCGTTAAGCGATGCTGTTTCTGTAGTTTTTATCTCATGCTCCTTACCCGCAGCAGGCGCGAGACGTTCAGAAAGTAACTTTTTTCTGGCCAGTAATACGCGATATATATTTTTGATATCCTGTGCATAGGCCTTGCGCTGCGTAATGAGCTTTTTGCTCGGCCCCGTATTATACATCCCCACGCTGTCCCAGTTTTTTCCGTATGACCTGAAGTTGTGCGCCAGTATCCATGCACCCGTATAAACGCAGATACATGGATCATTTAACAGGCGCTCACGGGTAATATTGAAGTTTTTAAGTTTACCGTAATGAGAGCTGTTCACCTGCATCCCACAGACATCTTCTGTCCCATTCCTGTTTGATCCATTTATCGCATCTGGTACCAGATGGCTCTCTTTAATCGAAATTGACATAAGCAGAAGCGGATCAATTTGATAATCTTTCCCGGCCTGATCAAAGCACATCTGCGGAGCTGCGCCAGCAGATAGTGAAAGAGTCAGCAAAGCAGCAGGCAGTAACGATATTTTCATGGTTTGGCCTTTTAGCGAAATAAACGGGCCCTGGAGAGGCGCTTTAAAAAATACCCCGGCGGATCGTCGTAATCAAGTAAATTCACTACAAACGCGCGTGAGCGCTTTCCTGCGGGGATTTAACACCTGCCCGAAATAAACATGTCAGAGCAGTAGCCGGTATTAACATGCCGCTCTTTACTAACCCTTTAAAACATCACACCCCACGCAAGACTTCGTCTTGCAGATTTTTTCTTTTAATTCAGATGTATACCTGTTCTTATTATGCGGAATTATGCTGTGTGAACGATAAAGGTGTGTGCATCAGCACACATTGCAGTGCCTGAACCCCACACACTACAGTGCCTAATCAAGCACTGTAGTGTGTGCTAATCCAGCACTGCTGAGTGTGGGGATTGTGTGTATTCAATAAATAGAGTAACTTAAAAATGGGGAGTGCCTGATGAACACACATCACAGTGCCTGATGCACACACATGGTGGTGCCTGATGCACACACATGACAGTGCCGGATTAGCACACATCCAAAAGCCAGATTCACGCAAATCCTCAGTAAGTTACAGAACAACGTAACTCCGGGAACTGACATATAAGTAGCATTGCAGTGCCGCATCAGGCACTGCATGAAATTTTTGAGAAAATATCATGCCAAGAAAGAACATCTACTTTAAAGATAAAATTGACAGAGAAATAAATGATATTCTTGAGATTGAGTTACAAAAGGGCGCAACAACGTCTGACATGAACTATTCTTCAATAGTCAACGAATTAGTTCGACTCGGACTGATGGTATACAAATCAAAGGAAGAGGGCTCAACTTTCGATCTCGATGGTTTCCGACGCGACCTCATTAAGAAAGTCTCTGGCTCACGTGAAGGTATTATGATTCTCACCGCACTTGTCTCTGATATCTTTGTCACGATGAAGGGGCCAGACTCTGGAGTGAAGCTTGAAGAACTGATAAATGCCAACATCAGCTCGATTAACGATGCAGAAGATAAGGCTGAAAAAGACCACTTCCTGACGGATTAATTATTGGTTTCAGGCCGGACTTTTCCGGCCCTGTCGATCACTGAGGCTCACCCTCATCCCACGGAAGGTCTTCCTTTTCCACCTCCGTGATTTTTTCTTTTAAAAAAACTTCAAATTCCATACACAACACTTTCAGCGCCTGCGCATCCTCATTCTGGTCAAGCAATCTCTCAGTAAAATATCCAAGCGTATTCATTAACCTGGTGAGCATTTCGTCATTCAGACTACGGTTATGCACCTTCGCCATTGCCCTGATTTCATCTGCAAGGTTTTCAGGAATTCGCATGCTATATCCGGTTGTTTTCCCCGGAAGCAAAACTCTTTCACCCTCACGCCACATCCACAATTGCTCCTGCTTGGGCGAGGATTTAATTTCTCCAGCATCATCAAGAGATTCACCATCAAGTAATTGGCCTAGCCACTCTTCAAATCTCACCGCCAGAGCAATGAGCCGTTCACCCTCCGCAGTTTTAATGACAGGCTTGCCGGGCTGATAATTCAGCGACAACAAAAGCCTGGCAATAATTTCCTCATTCACACTTCTGTTGCCAGCTCTGGCACATATTCTCAGCTCCATAAGCAGATTATCCGGTGCACGCAATCGCCACTCCACCGCCTCACCTGGCTGGAACTTGCGTGGACGGCCGCGACCATCCCACATTTTTTCTTTAACTTTCATAGCTATAGATCCTGTAAGCCATTTCAGAACTTTCCGGTCTACAAAGCCTACTCACTTACATATTCGGATAAATCTGAATGGCTCCAAAAAGTGTGACATGTGTCACGGTTTTTTTTTTTTAGGGTCATGGGACAATTGCGCCCGCGTAAACAAGCACTTACGCGATTCACTTTTGTTTACTTCGGAGAAAACAAACATGTTAACCAAAGGCAGTGCCCTTAACGTCGGTAAGGGATGGGCGGTAGCGTCTTTATTCCGCAAAGCACGCGAAAATCGCCAGGCTAAATTTTACTTAAAGTCAGCAGGCGCTTTTTTAATTGCACTTATGGCCACTCACCCGGCATTCGCATCTGGTACCGACCTTCTTTCCTCGCAGAACGCCACGGTTAATTCCACCTTCGGCTCCGGCTCATCACTGGTTAAATGGTTCTACATCGCCGAAATCATCATGGGCCTGTTTATTTACATTAAGGCCCGCTCACCACTGGTATTCGTCGGTATCGTTATGGCAATCATCTTTACCCGTGTCGCCTTCGGCATCGCGAGCTAAATGATGAACGGGGAAGGAGATAAATATAACTTCCCGGAAACAATGAACCAGCAGAACCGCTATTTAGGCTTACCGATTGACGAATTGATTGTTACCGCACCCCTTTTAGTTTTGGGGGTGCTTAACAACCTGTCACTCGAACTTGGTGTAATCGCGGGAATCCTCTGGTTCATCGTCAGATATCTGAAAAAAGGGCAGGGGTCGTACTGGTTGCTTAATTTCTGCTACTGGCACCTGCCATCACTTTTATTCAAAGTAACCTTTCGCCAGATACCTGACTCAAGTTTCCGGCACTGGAGGGCATAGTTTTTCATGAAACTGAATATTAAAGGAGAGCGCGATAAACAACTCCGCTATGCGTTTATTGGTCTTTCAGCTTTAACTTTACTCATGAGCGCAGGGAATGTACTGACAGGGTCACTGGCATGGTATTTCGCCACAACCCAGAAAACCATCACCACGCCGTTAACGTTTAACCGCCCATTTGCATCAGATTCTAAAAGTGTCGATGCGACCGGTCTGACACAGTTCGCCGCTTCCTTTATTTACTGGCGACTCAACGTTACCCCGGAAAACATCGAACATAACCAGAAAATGATTCTTGGATTTGTCCCCTCCGCCGAACGGGACGTACTCAAGAAAGCCCTGGACATAGAAACTGAGCGCATCCAGAAAGCGGGCATCACCACCCAGTTCGACACGAAAGAAATTCGCGTCATGGATGATGGCTCCGTGCAGTACAGCGGGGTACTGAAATCCTCCACCACAAACGGCGCAATCATCACGCCACTGAAAGACCAGGAAAAAACCTACCGACTGAAACTGAGTTATGACAACGGTGTGATTAACCTCCACAGCTTTGAAGAACTCAAGCCGGTATCTTCCACTAACTGACAGGACTGCCCATGAAATTTCGCATTTCACCGGCAGCTGCTGCTGTGTTTCTGGCAGCGGGATTATTTACCAGCGGCCTCCGGGCCGCTTCCTCACCCGCAGCCATTCCGTTTGAGAACGACGCCGCCTTTAACGTCACTCTCAGCAACACCAACCCGAGCAAGGTTGTTGTAGACGGAGAACTCATTACCAGCATCAGCGGACCAACCGGTGCGTATGACCAGAGCCAGACCGAGGACGGAGCGCTTATTTTGTCTCCGCTTGTTGGCCAGAACTTCACCCTGTTTATCCAGACTGACCACGGTTCATCGCTGAGCCTGAACGTCAGGCCGCAGCCGGGTAACGGCAAAACACTGCGCTTCACCCCGATGTCACCACCACTTCGCAAGAACGACGATGCGAAGGCATGGGAAGAAGGGCAGACCTATGAAAAAACGCTGGTTGCGCTATCCCGCGCCGCAGTCAATGGCCAGGTGCCGGACGACTACCGGGAATACCCGGTCAGCCGCATGCCGGCTTACACACCCGCCAGTGATGTACGCCTGACGCCTGAACGCCAGTTTGTGGGCAACCACCTGCGGGTTGTTCGCTTCCGGATGAGCAACCCGGGCAGCATCACCCGCAGCCTCCGCGAGCGCGATTTCTGGCGCAAGGGCGTCCGGGCCGTAATGCTGTCGCAGAATCAGCTCTACGCTGGCGGTGAGGGCTATGCCTGGATTGTGTTTTCAGATGACGGAGACGCCCGCTCATGACCATCAGCCTGAATGAAAACCTGAAAACCCGCCGCAAGCAACTGGCCATCCTGGCCGCCGTCATCATTGGCGGCGCAGCTGCAGCAGGCGGCGTAATGTGGTACGGGCAATACCAGCAAAAACAAAAGCAACCCGCACCGGTTGCAACACCAAACCTGACCGGCGTTGTGACCGCGACGTTTAACGAACAGGTCAACGATGCCGCGCTGACACAGCAGCAGGCAAAGACCTCCGCTCTTGAGCAAAACCTTGCCACGCTTGCTCAGCAGTTCGCGCAGAACAAGCTCACAACCGAGCAGAAGCTGGCCGAGAAGGACGCTGAAATACAGCGCTTGAATGACCAGCTAACGAAAGCCCCCGGCAGCAACCAGACCACTGGCCAGCAGACACCACCTGTTGGCCAGAACGGAACACCACTCCCCGGTCCCGTTGCTGGCGGTCAGGCCCGGCCACCCGAATACACCGTAACCCCTTCAGGCACACCGGCCGCCACTGGTGTGAATATGGGGCAGGGCGCAGCGTTCTACCCGGGCGGCTCTGGCCAGAGAATGACAGGTGGCCTGTCGACAACAAAGTTCAGCTACGACAGCCTGAAGAAAAAGCCAACTAAATTACCCTGGATTCCTTCCGGCTCATTCTCTGATGCTGTTCTGATTGAGGGGGCTGACGCGAACGCCAGCGTCACCGGTCAGCAGAATACCAGTCCTGTAACCATCCGCCTGCAGGGCAACATTCAGATGCCCAACAACAAGGAGTTCAACGCTGACGGCTGCTTTATTGTGGGTGAGATGTGGGGCGATATCTCCAGCGAACGCGGAAACGTCCGCACCCAGTCCATCAGCTGCATCCTGAAAAACGGCAAGCACGTGGACATGGAGTTTCAGGGGCACGTCAGCTTCCAGGGTAAAGGAGGCATTCGCGGCAAGCCCGTTATGCGAAACGGCATGATTGTCGGCTACGCCGGCGCTTCCGGCCTCCTGTCAGGCTTTGGGGAAGGCATCAAATCTGCCGCCACACCATCCGTCGGCCTCGGTGCCACTGCAAGTGTTGGCGCAGGTGATGTGTTTAAGCAGGGCTTCGGAGGCGGAGCCAGTAAGGCGGCCGACACGCTGAGCCAGTACTGGATTAAGCGCGCCGAGCAGTACCATCCGGTAATTGATATCGGTGCCGGCAACCAGGTGACCGTTGTATTCCAGAAGGGCTTCCGTCTTGAAACCATCGAGGACGCCGAGGACGCGAAAGCGAAAGAGGAACTGCAGAAAGCCGGCAACGCCGCTCAGAACGCCGTGACTCCACAACCTGCGAGCCAGACCACGGCATCCAGTACCACCTCAGTCGGCAACATCAACCCGGATGACGTTCTCCGCCAGGCCAGCCAACTGCGCCTCGGTGACACCATCAACTGATGAGAGAATGAAGATGAAAGCACGGAAAATAATGTTTCGGGCGGCAACCGGATTGATCCCAATACTGTTATTCACAGTAACAGTATTCATTTTATGGTTCGCGCTGCACTTCAGTATATGGGTAAAGCTCACAGGACTTCTCATCTGCTTTGCAGGTGGTTACTTCCTGATTGAAACCATGCCGGGTGGCTGGATATGGCGTGAGCTGCACTCATCACCTTCAGACGTAACACCTGAAGAAAAGGAGAGCAAATGAAGGGAGCACGCATAGATGACCGCATTAGCTTTCTGAGGGGTATTGAACGGGACTGGGAAGACTGGTCCGCAGGAAAAAACACAAAACCCCACTGGCTATTTTTGGTAGGGGGATTAACCGCTACAGGGATGTTGATTTTTAGCTTCTGGTCACACAATCAGAGGCTTACCGTGGCTTCCATTGCTGTTGGAATAGCTTTTCTTCTCGCCGGATTGTTACAGGCATGTGAAACATGGGAAGAAAAAATACAGCGGAAAATTCGGGCATATGAGCCGCTTGATATTGATGCCATGCGCACCCTGGCCGTTTCTGTTTTTCACAAGGATAAGCTGACACGGGAAGAACTCAGACAGTGGCTGGACGCGGAGTTCAGCGCCATTTCTGATGCTGCTCTTCGTGGGGGAAGCCGTAATGCGTGATGAAGAGCGTAATAACTCACTGCTCAGGAAAATGCGGATGCATATTGCTGAATGGGAGGCTGGCCGGCCCACTCCGCAAGGAAATAAGTACATTTTCCTTTGGCTTGCAACCTTCATCGTTGTACTGGTAGCTACGGTTTCAGTGTTCCGCCCGTCATTGTTTGCACTGTGTTTCCTGATTGCCTGGTTTTTTCTGAGTCAGAAGATATTTAAGCGAATTATCCCGCGTTACAACGAAAGCTGGGATGAGGTATTCGACAGGTTACTTTCTGATTATGAACCCCTGAACCTTTCTGCCTGGGAACACCTGAAGCACCAGGCTGAAACAGAAGGGCTGACGGCCAGAATTGTCAGCAACTGGCATCGTGAGGAAGCCAGGTCCGTCTGGCCAGAAAAGAAACCTGACCTGAAGTTCCTCCATAAAGCCACTGACAGTAACAAGGAAAGCGGAGAGAAATGAAGCGTAATACATCAATTGCACTGCTGGTAATAATTGTTGGAGCTACCGGTGCTTCTGTTTACTACGATGCCGGCGCACTCATTTGGGTTGCAACCCTGATGACCATCGGAGTTCTGTATCGTGTCATCACCTTCTTCCTGTAATTCATTTCACTGGAGTGTTTATGTCTGCCAGCATGGCAAGCTACCCATTACTCAAAATCCTGCACAACTATCGCTATATCCTGATTCCAGCACTGGTATTCACTACCGAACTGACAGTGTGGGCAGCGCTCAATCTTAAAGGCGTGGGTGATATGGGCTGGGTCTCCTGGCGAGTGTGCCTGCTCTTTAGCGTGTTCCTCGTATGCTTTAGCGACTCAGCCTTTAACAAACTCGATGGTGGGTTTCTTATGTATGGTTCAGTCGTTCCGTGGGGCGGAATGCTGTTAGGGACCATTGCTTATGGCTTTATCCAGATGAACCTGAACTTTCTGACGCTGGATTTATTTTATGCCGGCGTGTTTTGCAGCCTTGCTGTGCAGCTGGTTTTCACTTTGATTCAGTGCAACTGCAAATAATCGAAATTAAGTATTACCCCTCCCTGAATACCGCTTAAATTAAAACCGGAGTTACCCCATGAAAAAACTACTGGGTGCTGCACTGCTGTGCAGCGCACTGACCGGCTGCGCCGGTCTCAATTCTGATTTCGACTGCAACAAGACCGCGACCGACCAGTGCCTGACTACCGGTGAGGCCAACAAGCTGGCCGCTCAGGGTAAAAGTCTGGATGACCTGACGGCAGAGAAAACCGCAAAAAAGCCTGCGGGTGAAACCCTGCCGGCACTGCGCAATTCAGCACCGGCCGTGAATCCCTTCCGTCCTGTCTCCGCCGCAGCAACCGGAACCACCGCCACTAAGCCTTCTGCACCGCGCCCTCTGACCACAGCGCCGGCGAAATCGTCTGGCTCGCTGGTCACGCCGCTGGCCACATCCAGCCATGCGCCCCCTGTGCCGGTTAACTCTGCGGGCCGCGTTCCGGTTCAGCGTATTCCTGACGCCACGCAGCGCCTGTGGATTGCCCCCTGGGTGGACACGGACGACAACTTTCATCAGCCGGCTGTGGTCGAGTTCGTGAAAAACAAATCCCACTGGGATGAGAGCTACCGCGTTATCGGGGAGGGCGGGGAATGAGCAGCCATTACGTTACCGGCAAGAACGGCATCGATCATCTGGCGAAATCGTTAGTCCATTCACGGAAAGGGACGGCGCAAATCACCGCCACACAGTCAGTCGATACCGATGATGAAACGCTGGCCGTTCTGAGCGTGAGCTGTAACTGGCAGATTAAGACCACCGGTGATGCACCGCACACCGGCCAGATGAACGAAGAAAAGCTGCGTCGCCTGGAGTTAATCCGGGCCGCTGCGGAGGGCCGAAAATGAGTTTTGTCGACAGCCTGATGGATATGCTGAAAAACGGGAAAGAGGAAGACGGTGCAGCAACGGCCCGCAACAACCTTTCCCAGACCTGGGACTATCCGTCCCTGGTCGCTGCGCTGCCGTACCGGTATTACGACGACAGGAATGAAATTTTCGTCAACGCCGGCTCTGCGGGTTTCATTATGGAAGCCGCCCCGCTTCCTGGTGCGAACGAGCAGGTGATGGCCGCGCTCGATGACATGCTGCGTAAGAAGCTTCCCCGCCAGACCCCTGTGACCGTGATTATGCTTGCCAGCAAGTGTGTCGGGGAACGCATCGATCGCGGCGTGAGTAACGACATGTGGAAAGGGGGGATGGCCGAACATCTCAATAAAATTACCCGCGCGTTCTGGCAGCGTTCCGCGCTGCACGGCCTGGCCAACGAACGGGAATACCCGCTCTACCTGCGTAACTACCGTATCTTTATTGTCTATGGTCAGCCCATTAAGCGCGCTTCCCAGGTGCAGCGGGTGATGGATGACCTGATTCAGATACGTAACACTATCCGCGTCTCACTGGGAGCCGCGCGCATCGACAGCATGAACACCGATGTGCACGCATTCCTGTCTGCGGTACGCGAGCAGATGAACTACCGTCAGGAACAGGTGCTGACGTCCTCCGGGGACTACAACGAGGATGAGAAGCTCAACCGCCAGGTGGTTGATCCCGGGATTGACCTGAAGGTGCATCCATCGCATATCCGGATGGAGCTGCCTGAAACCATTGACGCGCGCGGGACACGCCTGCCGGCATCGGCATGTCGCATCATCAACATGCAGCTTGCTAAAAATCCGCGTCGATTCGCGCTCTGGCAGGGGGCTGACAATCTGCAGAACCTGCGTTTTCCCGACCTCGGGATACCCTGCCCCTTTATGCTGACCTGGACGACGGCGCTGGAAGAACAGACCAAAAGTCAGAGCGAGGCTTTCCGTAAAGACCAGGACCTGTCTAAAAAGGCCAACTCAGCCTACGCTGCACTGTTCCCCAACACCAAAAAGGCTGCAGAGGAATGGCGGCGTACCCGGGAGCAGCTTCACAGCAATGAAATCGCGCTCTGCAATACCTACTTCAACCTGACCCTGTTCGCCCCGGATAACAATACCGAGGCACAGAAGTGTGAACTGGCCGCCGTCAACGTGTTCCGTAAGAACGAGCTGGAAATGGTGACGATACAGTACCAGCAGATGCGCAACTGGCTGGCCAGCTTCCCGTTCGTCATGCAGGAAGGGATGTGGGAAGACCTGAAGATGACGGGGGCAACGCTACGCTCCAAGTCATGGAACGCGGTGAGCCTGATGCCGGTCGTCGCCGAACGCCAGCTGTCCAACGTGGGTATGCCACTGCCGACCTACCGCAACCAGGTGGCATTCTACGACATGTTTGGTGAAGAGAACGGCAGTACCAACTTTAACATCGCCGTCACCGGCACGTCCGGGGCCGGTAAATCCTTCCTGACGCAGGGCATTCTTCGTGACGTACTGAATGCCGGGGGATACGCCTGGGTTATCGACATGGGGGACAGCTACAAGAACTACTGTCACCAGGCCGGCGGGGTTTATCTCGATGGCTCTAAACTGCGCTTTAACCCGTTCGCCAACGTTAAGGACATTAATCATTCTGCGGAAGGGATTGTGCGCCTGCTGACGGTACTCGCCAGTCCGACGCAGCCGCTGGATGGCGTCTGTGAAGCAATCCTGCAGAAAGCGGTAATGGATGCGTGGGAGAAGAAGGCAAACAAAGCCCGTATCGACGACGTTCATAATTACCTGACCAATGAGGACGTGAATCAGGCGTCCGCAGATAAGCCGACCATCATCGCGCGCCTTGCTGAGCTGGCCATGCTGCTTGAGACCTACTGCACCTGGGGACCCGACGGAGAATACTTCAACGCCGACACCCCGACGCTCGATGGTGAAACCCGCTTCGCGGTGCTGGAGCTGCTGAGCCTGGAAGACAAGCCGAAGCTGCTCTCGTCCATCCTGTTCTCGCTCATTCTGGCGATACAGGAAAAGATGTACCACAGCCCGCGCGACCTCAAAAAAGTCTGCATCATCGACGAGGCCTGGCGCCTGCTGGGTGGCTCCAACCCACACGCGGCAAGGTTCATCGAAACCGGCTACCGTACTGTGCGTCGTCACCGTGGCGCGTTTATCACCATCACCCAGGGCATTAAGGACTTCAGCGCCAGTAAGGAAGCGGAAGCCGCCTGGAACAACAGCTCCACCAAAATCACCCTCCTGCAGGATGCGAAGGCGTTTAAACAGTACCTTGCCGATAACCCGGATCAGTTCTCGGACATGGAAAAAGAAGTTATCCGTGGCTTCCAGCCAGCCCTGCAGACCGGCTACAGCTCCCTGCTGATAAACGCCGGTGAATACAGCTCCTTCCATCGACTGTTCGTCGATCCCGTGACGCGTGCCATGTTCAGCTCGCGCGGCGAGGACTTTGCTTTCATGCAGAAAGCGCAGAAAGAAGGGGGGGCAACTGCGGAAGAAGCGGCGTATATGCTGGCGGAGAAAAAATACGGCAGTGAACTTCGTGAACTTGAAGAGTGGGTGAAAGCAGCATGAGTGAACAACAGGACAAGCCGTATGACGGCGACACCGTCCGCGACGGTGTAACGATCGCCAGCAAAACATCCCGCTGGGTTAAAGCCGGCATGCAGGGGCTGGCGGGACTTCTGGTTATGACAGGCGTGGCATATGTGACGGCGAAAGCCGTCACCCCGGAGGTGGTGGTCTTCGACATGAAGGGAACGGTGGACCTCTTTAAGCAGCAGTCCGCGCAGCTGCCGCTCGATGAAGGTCGGGCAAAAGCGATGACAGTGCAGTTCAACGCAGCGCTGACGGATAGTCTCACAGAGTGGCAGGCCTCACACAACGCCATCATTCTGGTGAAACCGGCGGTGATAAGCCCGCAGCGCGATATCACGAATGAAATCCGTGTTGATATCGCACGACGCACCCAGGGGGGCCAGTGAAAAAACGACTGCAGCTGACGGCCATGATGCTGCTGATGCTCTCCGCCGGCAGCGGGGCGAAAGATCTCGGTACCTGGGGCAACGTCTTCGAGCCTGCAGAGCAGGACATGCTGGCGTTTATCCAGAATCGCCTGAAGGGAATGGAGCAGACGGGCGAGCTGGACCGCCTTCGCAAAGAGGCAACGGAAAGAGTGAAGGAGCATGCGGTACGTCCGACGCCGGTGGAAGGGCTCACAAAAGCGAAGGAATACCGCAGCTTTGCCTGGGACCCGACATTTACCGTGAAGGAAACGATCACAGACATGCAGGGCAACGTGATCGCCCGCAAGGGTGACACGGTCAATCCTCTGGATAAGGTGCCCTTCAGCCAGGTGCTCTTTTTTATCGACGGCGATGACAAGGAGCAGGTGAACTGGGCACGACAGCAGCTCGCCGACCAGACCAGCGTGAAGGTCATCCTGGTGAACGGCAACATCAAAGAAACCAGTGATGCGCTGAATGAACGTATCTACTTCGACCAGTCTGGCGTACTGACCCGTAAATTCGGTTTTGAACACATCCCCGCGCGGATATCGCGCGACGGCCGCGTGATGAAAGTGGAAGAAATACCTGTTAAGGGAGACGGTAAATGATATTTCTGCTTGTTCTGTCCGTTATAACGGGTATCGCAGGTTGTGCGATTACAACAGCATGGTTACCGGCGAACCTGCGCTGGCAGGGAGTCCAGTGCGCGGTATTTACCCTGATTATTCAGGGCTGCATTCTTAAGGTCATACCACTCGACACGGACGGTAGCGGACTTTTGATTGCTGCCGGACTGATGCTTTCCCAGTGGTTCGCCCCCCTTATCGCTAAAGAGACAAGGAAATTGAGAGTGCATTTCAGGATACCTTCAGTGCCCGGTTATCTGCTGATGTACATCCTGTGCCTGGTGCTGATCGGTGCCAGCTGGTTTCCCATCTGGATGGTTTTGAGATGAGATAATACCAGCTGCTTACCAGAAGCTTTTGAGAAGTAAAAAAGTCAGTCCAAAAAATACGACAGTGAAACATATCGCCAGAATGAAATACGGCACGCGGTAATTCGAGGCATCGCTACCTGTTATCTGCCGCAGGTTTAAATCAGCAATTAAGGATGACCAGGTCAGAACAAACATGAAGCAGATAAAAAATAAAGTCAGAAAGACATAATCAGCAAAAGATGTCGCTGGAATGCACGACCTCGCTCCAGTACTGAGAAGAGCAAATAAGGTGCCGGAGGCAATTAAATCCCTCACCAGATTTCGGGTTGCTTCAAGTTGATTATCAGTTGGCTGTATACGCCTGAGTCTGTACATCATTTTCCCCATTCTTTCCGTTCCCGTGTTTTAGCCAGTCCGCAAGAATTCTGATGATGCACGGTAAAATACATTAAAGGTACTCAAAATGACTGCAACAACGTTAGGTGACCTGTTTCCCGAAATGCGTCAGGCGGTTACATCCCCTCGACGTTACGCCAGAAAACCGCGCAAACCCGCTGAGATAACGCCGCGCATGGGAACAGCAGAACGACTGAAGACGCTGTACCCCGAAATTGACTCCTGGCATCCGGTACTGGTGACCAAAGCCTGGCTCCACTGGTGTGAGCAGAACCAGCAGGACAGCCGGGAGCCGTCCAGGCGTGATGAACGTTTCCCGGACTACATCATTCACCTCTTACTGGAGAACATGCGGGCCGAGGACAGCGCGAAACGTAAAAAGGGCACGACGCTGTCACTTTCCGAGCGTCTCGACAGGTTGTTTGCAGGCGAAGGGCAGGAGAACGCTGAATGTCACTGATACACAATAACACTGTGCCCCCTGCGTCTCAGCACATGACAGGCCACAATGCTGATACCAAAGGCGGCGACGAAACCGTGAATCAACTCTGTCAGCTGTACCCTGAGATCGCTTCATGGCAACCGGCGCTGATCGCCGGTGCCTGGCATCAGTGGTGCGCGAATAACCAGCGTCAGCCTATAGCGCCGGAGGAACGGGATGAGGCGTTTCCCCTGTACCTCGTCAGGCTTATCCGCAACAGAATGGAGGAGATGAACGCATGGCGTTAATCGGCTGCTTCACCGGCCCTCAGGGGCAGCAGGGGCTGCAGGGAGTGCTCACCTGTTTGCGCGATACCGAGGGCATGACCGGTATTCTGGTCGTCGTTGCGCTGCTCGCTGCCTGGATTGTTGTTCAGTACGTGGCATGTGCACGGCGTGAACGCCGGATGTGGGAGAGCAGACCGGGAAAACCCCTCCCTCTCCCACAATTTGGTAATGCCTGTCATGCAACTGCTGTGCATGACTTTGCAAACCGGAATTATTACCAGGCGATGCTGGCCGAGATGGAAAAAGCGCTGTTTTCGGCAGGCTATGAATTGACGCGGGATGCATCGCGCAGCACACGGCTGGCAAATACAGACAGACGTGACATCAGCCGGAAAGTGACTCGTGTGCGCCACCGCTATATGACCCCGCTCATCTCAGAACAGATGCTGAATGACAGCATTGATGATGCCATGAAAAATGGTTCCGCAGATGAATGGCTGAATCTGCTTATCCAGGGCAGTGAGCGGGAAGGGTGGTATATCACCCGGAGCGCAGAGGCGGCAGGAGCGGTACTGAGCGACAGGCAAAAATGTCTCTGGCCGCTCAGGCAGGTGATGATCACCCTGAAGTCAGACAGCCTCGTCATTACCCGTGATTTCGTTCAGGGGCTGAACGCAGCGGCCGACGCTGTAAGCAACATGGCGTTCCCCGACATGGCTGATGAACCCGACCTCAGCGCTGTGCCTGTGAACATCTGTGGATTTCAGGTGACACTGATGCGCCAGCTCTGCAACACCCCGCCGGGATTTTTCCCGGATGAAAGCGGCAGCAGTGTACCGGATGAATTGTTCAGTCAGATGCCTGAGCTAAAGTACGGTGAGAAGCGTATTGTCGTCTTTGCGCAGATAACGTCAGCACCTGCGAAAGACGTCCTGGCCCGATTCATCAGAACCGTCGGCGACCGTATTGCGGCAGGAGAGGAATATGCGGCTGATTACGATGATAACAACGGGTATGCCTTTATCGTCCTGCGGACCAGAAGACCCAACTGATTCAACCGCGCTGCCCTTCAGGATGTTCGGTGCTCACTGCGTTGCGCTCCGCCTCAGCCTGAATGGCCTCACGGTTTCCGATTAACCCCGACCAGGTAATGCCATGAAAAAAGACCCTGATACTGAAAAGGGCCAGAATGTTACAGCCGTTCGTCATGATGAAAAATCAGCTTTACGGCTTAAGGCCATTCTTGCAGAAAATCCCCTTTATTATCCCTCAATAGTGTTAAGAGCTGGCTTACTGGCTCTTGAGGACATGTCCAAAGACCAGCGGCTGGCATTCATCATGAAGGCGGCCGACAAAACCAAAAACCATTAATCCTGTTTTAAGCCCTCCCGCCGTCCGGTGGCTGCGGCACTTCCGGAGATACCCCATGACTCACCCTGAATCTGTCAGGCCGGTGACGGTTACCCGTGACCGCAACGGCTTCTGGACGCACCCTCATTATTTTGCACCTGCCAGTGATGAGGCCACACAGACTGAGTTTGGCGACTGGATGCGCCAGCACAATCTGATCTGTGCCACCCGCTGGATGGAAAACGACGCGCCTCCCCAGGTGATCGCCGACTGGGAAAAGGGAAAACAAAACATCAGTGACTGGCTTCCTTCCGCGCCAGAGGGGGAGGGCTGGTTCATTGGCTCCATTCATGACACTGAGGACGGCCCGGTCTGTGTATGGCTGCGGGAGGTGAAATGAAGCGTTTTTCATGGCTTGCCGGCGTGATGCTGGTCCTGCTGTCCTGGATGCCAGCTCAGGCAACGGCCGCAGCCAGCAACGCGGGTGATGGCCGCTGGGTTAACCCGATAAGCGATGTCTGCTGGAAGTGTCTGTTTCCGATGACGCTCGGGAATATTCAGCTGGCCGCCGGTCCACAAAAGGATACCAACAACCCGGCTTCGCCGATCCAGATTTGCTCATATGGTGTGTTTTATCGTATCGGTCTGGCCATCGGATTCTGGGAGCCAATGGCGATGGTGGACGTAACCCGTGAGCCTGGCGTCATGGTCAACATGGGCGGCTTTAAAATCGATCTCGGACGAACGGGAACGGGAACCGCCGGGCAGAGTGACCGGCCCGCTGCCGGCACGTTCTACCATGTTCACTGGTACAAATATCCGCTGATTTTCTGGCTGAACATCATCACCAGCCTGGGGTGTCTGCAAACCGGCGACATGGATATTGCCTATCTCTCCGAAGTTGATCCTCTCTGGAATGACAGCACGCTTTCGATGCTGATTAACCCCGAGGCTGCGCTTTTCGGCAACCTGATAGCTCAGGGGGCCTGTGCTGCTGACGCAGTTGCATCATCTGCGGGTCTTCCTCTGTCGCCGCTGTTCTGGTGCGCGGGAAGTCAGGGGTCTATCTATCCGCTAACAGGCTTTACCAGCGGTGAGTTTTCTCCGCTCGAGGCCTCTCTGCTGGTCGGAGAGCGAATGGCCTTCAAGATGCATCGTGAGGGGCTGGTCTGGAACTCTGTGGGCGCGGACGTCGCCGTATGTAACCAGTATCCATCCCCGATCATCCCGAAAGAGCGATGGCGATACCAGATGGTGAACATGTACCCCGAACCGGGCAACTGCCATCCCTTCGGGGCCAGCACGCAGCTCTGGGGCACGACGCATAACTCGCCATCCTCCAAAAAGAACTTCGGCTACCTCTTCTGGCGCAAACGTAACTGCGTATTCCTTTAAGGACATGACAATGAAAAACGCTTATCTCCGGGCGCTGACGATCAGCGTCATGATTGCTTTCTCGCCGCTGGCACTGGCGAGCGCCCAGACCGATATCTCCGTCTCCGACCATAGCTGGATAAAAGGTCAGCAGGATGCGCTGACAGCGATGAAGGAAGACCTGCAGGGGCATCCGGCGGCCGCACCCGTCTTACCGCAGCAGCAACTGGACCTGATTAACCGCCTGCAGGGCGATATCGCAGCCCGGACCAACACGATGGGGGAAAAAGGCACGTTCCCGGCTATTTACTTTGTGAGCCTCGGTATTCCACGTGAAGGCCTGCTGCCCATGCTGAAGGATGCCCGCCGTTACAACATTCCGCCGACGCTGCGCGGTCTGGTGAATAACGACATGCGACAGACCGCGGCGGCTATGTTTGAGCTGAGTAAGGAGGACAAGGACGCCGGCGTGCAAATCGATCCAACGTTGTTCACTCAGTACAACATCACCACGGTGCCCGCCCTGGTGGTGACCTGCCCTGGCCACTATGACGTCATCAGGGGAAGCCTGCCCCTGCAGCAGGCTCTCGAAAAAGTCGCTGAAAGTGGTGATTGTGCGGCAACGGCACGCCATCTTCTGGAGGCCGGCAAATGAAAAAACTGCTTTCAGCGGTGCTGATGCTTTTTCCGCTTCTGGCTGGCGCAGCTGATCCTGCCTTTGAGGCGGGAGCGAGCTTTGGCAAAGGCAATGCTTCCGCCGGCACGGGAGCCCTGAAGAACCCGGATACCGTCACGGGGGCAATACCAGGCTATACCGCTAATCCACCGGAGAAAGGGTATTACGGCGGCGTGGATGGCGGAGACGGCGGGCTGGCCAACAAAGGGCAGGCCGCTCTGCAGGGCAATGACGCAGCGCAGTCGGTTATCAACGCCGGAAAAACGAACCCGACGCCCGCCATCGACCCGAACGCACCTTTCATCACAATCGGAAAAAATGCGGAGAGTACGGCAGACGGGATCATGAATGGCACCAGTCAGCAGTGTAAGGAGACGACGGTATCAAAATCGACGTTTGAGAACTTTACCTGCGATCGGGATATGGCCACCATCCAGACGTGCGGAAGAAGAGCCAGTATCACCGGGCATTATGAGGATAACTACAGCTATAAGACCATCACCATAGATTCAGACAATCTGGACGTCAGCAGCCCGCAAGTGTCCTACAGCATGCCGGAAGGAACGGTGTATTCAGCGACGATGAATTACACGTTCAAGAAAAATTTAGCGTTCAGCAACGATCTCTGGTTCCTGAACATTACGGCTCTCGGTTCGCTGATGACGATGTACCAGACCTCCGGATCGTATGACCTGCCTCCGGGTAAGAGTTTTACCGAAGGAGAGAAGCTGACTATCACGTTTAATAACAAAAGAAACGTACCCGAAAGGGTTGCCAGCATTTGGCAGACCGGAAAAACCAACCACATGTACCATTTTGTCATCACCATCGTTTACCGTACCGGCACTAAGGTTTGGGTTCCGCAGACGACCTGGACTGAAAGCTGTGGTTTTGACAAAAAATCGGCCCTGTCCAGCGCAGGCAGTATCTGTACCGAACCAGGCGGCACTCGTACCATCACTGTCGACGGGAAGCAGTACAGCCAGACAAACAGTTGCTGGGCATATTCAGATTCTTATGTGACGGGTACCAGTTCTCGCGGGAACTGCGGTTCGCTGATGGATAACCCCGCCTGCACGCTCTCTTCCCATTCCTGTACAACAACTGAGTCGGGCATCTGTACCCATCAGTCAGAAACGTATCAGTGTCAGAAAACCTGGTCATCAAGCGGTCTGGTCTGCGGCGGGGAGTATATATGTCAGTCCGGTGCCTGCGATGAGACGAACGGTACCGGTGATAACGGGTTTGATACGGCTGTGGCCAAACTCGCGGGCCTGGCCTCTGCGGCAGAAGATGTCAGGGATCAGAACAGCACTATAGATGTCAGGGCCTTCACGGGTAAGGCCATGAGCTGCCGTAAGGCGTTTGCAGGCTTCTCCAACTGCTGCAAGGATTCCGGCTGGGGACAGGATACGGGGCTTGCCGCCTGTAACGATGATGAATTAGCTCTCGGGAAGGCCAAAGCCAAAAAGATCACCGTCAGCGTCGGCGATCGCTGTGACCGTCAGGTGCTGGGTGCCTGCATCCAGAAAAGTCAGGTCTACTGCGTCTTTGACGGCAAGCTTGCCCGCATCATTCAGGAGCAGGGGCGTCGCGACCAGCTGGGCGTTAAGTTCGGCAGCGGCGACAGCCCGAACTGCCGGGGGATCACGGTCCCAGAGCTGCAGAGTATCGACTTCGACAAAATCAACTTCTCTGACTTCTACGAGGATTTGATGAAGAACCAGAAAATCCCCGATACCAGCACGCAGGTCCAGCAGATTAAGGAGCGCATCGCCGCGCAGGTGAACCAGCAGGGAGGTGGTAAATGAAGCGTGTCCTCTGTGGCCTGCTCATGGCGCTGGCGAGCCATACGGCAGTGGCCGAGGAGATTGTGACGCCGGCAGAGCCGTTCACCGGCTGGTCCTGGTACAACGAGCCGAAAAAGCCGCCGGAGCAGTCCAGAAAGCCACAACAGCCTGCACCGCAGGCCATTCCGGACCTCAGCAGAATGTCCCCGATGGAGCAGGCCCGGGTACTGAAAGGGTACACACAGGAGGCGCTTAATCGCGCCATCCTGTACCCCTCGCGGGAAAACACGGCGACGTTCCTGCGCTGGCAGAAGTTCTGGACCGATCGGGCATCGATGTTCAGCCAGTCCTTTGCGGCGGCGCAGCTGAGCCACCCGGATCTCGACTACAACCTGGAGTATCCGCACTACAACAGCATGGCGCCGTTTATGCAGACCCGCGACCAGCAGACGCGGCAGAGCGCCGTGGAGCAGCTGGCGCAACAGTACGGTCTGTTCTACTTCTACCGGGGCAGTGACCCGATTGACGTGCAGATGGCGGGCGTGGTGGCGGACTTTGCGAAAACCAACGGGATTTCGCTTATCCCGGTATCGGTTGACGGTCAGGTGGCCGCCTCCCTGCCGCAGAGCCGTCCGGATACGGGGCAGTCCCGGTCAATGAATATTACGCACTTCCCGGCGCTCTACCTTGTTGACCCCCGGAGCAAGAATTACCGCGCGCTGTCATACGGCTTCATGACGCAGGATGACCTGTCTAAGCGATTCCTGAACGTGGCCACCGGCTTTAAACCGAATTCCTGAGAGTTTCTTATGACAAAAATGCTTTTACCCCTCATCCGTGATGCAGGGCGTTTTGCCCTGTTCACCCTTGTCTTCGGCCCGGCGCTGTTGCTGTACGGTATTGTGATAGCCATATCGCTGGAGGGCTCGCTGGCCGGGCAGTTTGTGAAAGAGGCGCAAACGCTAACCAAAGGCGCGCCCGACGGTAAGGTAATGCAGTGCGTTACGCATTATGAACCGGCACCACGACCCCGGCTACCTGAACCCGGCGAGGAGGCCAGTCCTCCTTCTTATCAGCTCCCGCCGATGTCGATTTGCCATCGTGAACCGGTTGACAGCGAACGCTGGACAAAGCCGATGGATGCCACGCTTTTCAACTTCTGGCTGATAGCTGCGCTCTTCGGCGCAACTCTGGGTTTTCTGACCCATCTGTATATTCATCGTCGCGCCTCTGTGCATGAGGGGCGTGATATCTTCCAAAAGGAAACACATGTATGAATGCATCCCTTGTTGCAGGACTGATTTTCTGGGGCACGATGGCGCGCGTACTGAGCGAGCTGATGACCTGGTCGGTTGAGCATACGCAGCAGGGGCTTTTATGGCTCTGCAATGGTATGTGGGCCGGGGCGGCTGGCATGGTGGTGTATGCCGTGTATCGCTGGTTCCGTGACGAAAGAGGGCAAACGCATAAGGAAGGCGACCATGAACATTAAAACCGGACTCACGGCTCTGCTGATGGCCATACCGCTGCTGGCGAACGCCGGGGCGCGCGAGGAGTTAGTGGCGCTTGAAGCGACAAAAACGGCCTCTGCTGACGCTGCAGCCGTCACCGCCTCCACCATTCCGGTTCCCGCGCCGGTAAACCTGATGTCGCTGCCGGACGGTCGCCAGGCAAACATGAAGGATTATGCGGTGGTGCTCTTTATGCAGGCGCACTGTCAGTACAGCGCGAAGTTTGACCCGCTGCTGAAGGGCTGGGCCGATGAGCATGCCATCAGGGTGTACCCGTACACCCTTGACGGCGGCGGGGACGTATCTTACCCGACCCCGATGATCCCGCGTAAGACGGACCCTAACTCTCCCATCGCAGATGAGATTGTCACCTTCTTCGGAAACGGTTTGCCAATTGCGACACCGACGGCCTTTATGGTCAACGTCAACACCCTGAAAGCCTATCCACTCACCCAGGGCGTGATGGAAATCCCCACGCTTGAAAGCCGTATGGCCAGCCTGATTCAGGCCGACCTGGATAATGTTGACCCGAAATCGCTGCCGCCGATGCCGGCAAGTGCGCAGGTCACCCCTCAGTAAGACAACCGGACTTCAACATGAATACAACATCGTATGCATTATCGCGTGCCGAGCGCGTGTGGCTGCTGTTCAGCATGACGTTGCTGGTATCTGCCGCGTTTTACGGGACGCTGGCCCATCGCGTGGTCAGCGCACTGTCCCGCCCGGAAATGACTCTTTACCTTCAGGACGTGCCGGTGCTGCTGCTCATTTCGCTGAGTGTCGGCTTCTTTTTCACTGCCACCGGGTTGTACATCTGCCGTCTGACCCTGTCCCGGAAACCCCGTGAGGAGATCGCATGAAATTCACCAGACTGAAAACCTGTGTCCGCAATGGCTTCATTAAACAGATGAAGGACTCTGAGGGGAGCAAAGAGTCCCGGCAGTGGGCGAATTTATTCACGCTGAAACTGCTGTACAGCCTTGTTTTCTTTATCTTCGCTGAAAGAATTTATGTGTGGTGGGCTGACAACACGCTGGCTGCCATGCCGGAGCCGCTTGTTCGTTCTGAACAGTTTACACTCTCGCTGCTCATCCATTATCCGCAGTATCTCCTGTGGGCGATCATGAGTGGTCTGTTTGCAGTACTGGTACTGCACTGCATTCTGTGCTGTGTGGGCAAACTTGAGGAATCCCTGTACTGCCGGATAACCCGAAAAGACAGCGGGTTGGAGCCTGAGAGAACAGAGGTGCCCAATGATTAAGGCACTGATAACGGCAGGCGCTGTCTTTCTGGCTGGGCTGGTTGCACTGCCGGCGAAGGCGGACGTCAACGGCGACCTGAACGGTTTCTTCAATAATCTGGGCTACAGCGGCAACGTGACTCAGGCACAGGCCTGGCAGGGACAGGCGGCCGGGTATTTCTCGGGTGGTTCTGTCTATCTGCGAAACCCCGTCAAAAACGTGCAGCTCATCTCAATGCAGTTGCCCTCCCTGAACGCCGGCTGCGGCGGTATCGATGCCTATCTGGGGTCGTTCAGTATGATCAGCGGCGAAGAAATCCAGCGATTCGTGAAGCAAATCATGAGCAACGCCGCTGGCTATGCCTTCGACCTGGCTCTGCAGACGATGGTACCGGAGCTGAAGCAGGCGAAAGACTTTCTGCAGAAACTGGCCAGTGACGTGAACAGCATGAACATGAGTTCATGCCAGGCCGCTCAGGGCATCATCGGCGGGCTGTGGCCAGTGACGCAGGTCTCTCAGCAGAAAATCTGTCAGGACATTGCCGGCGAAACCAACATGTTTTCCGACTGGGCGGCTTCCCGTCAGGGCTGCACCGTCGGAGGACAGGGCGACAAAGTCACGGCTAAGGCCGGGGATGCTGAGAAGGATCAGGTGCTGAAGAACAAAAACCTTATCTGGGACACCCTCAGTAAGAATGGTCTTCTCGGCAACGACCGCGCGCTGAAGGAGCTGGTCATGAGTACCGTCGGCTCCATCATTTTCAACAAGGATGGCGATGTGACAATTCTGACGCCGCTGGTTGATAACCGCGACCTGATTAAAGTCCTGATGCGCGGGGGGACGGCGAAGGTCTACGGATGCGACGAATCCACTCTGTGTCTGGGACCTGTTGTCACCAGTCTGACGATTTCTGAGTCCAACGCTCTGGTCACGCTGGTTAAAAACCTGATGCTCTCAATGCAGAACAAGCTGGTCGACGATACTGCGCTGACCGATCAGGAAAAAGGCTTTGTGAACACCACCTCTGTACCGGTGCTGAAGTATCTGACTAACGCCCAGAGTATGGGGATGAGCGCCACGTACCTTCTGCAGGTTTCCGACTTCATTGCTCAGGACCTGATGATTCAGTACCTCCAGGAGCTGGTGAAACAGGCAAGCCTGTCTCTGGCCGGCAAGAACTTCCCTGAAGAAGCAGCCGCAAAACTACGCGACAACATCATTCATGCGCAGGGACTTCTCGCTGACATGAAGCTGCAGTCAGCAGCCGATCAGAACGCGCTGGACGGTATCGACCGCAACATGCAGTACCTGCAGCAACAGGTATCCACCATTGTTTCAGGCTCCTATCAAAGCAACTATCACTGGGGTGATCGCTGATGCTTGAGATATATACCATTTATGGCGGGGGAATGTGGAAAACGGCGCTGGACGCCGTTGTCACCCTTGTCGGCCAGAATACTTTCCACACCTTACTGCGTATTGCCGGCACCTTCGGTGTGCTGGCCGTACTGCTTACCTTCATCAAACAGCGTAACCCGATGGTTTTCGTTCAGTGGCTGGCGGTCTTCATGATCCTGACTTCCATCCTGCTGGTACCGAAACGCTCAGTGCAGGTCATTGACCTGTCCGATCCCGGTGCGGTCTGGGTAACCGATAACGTACCGGTTGGCCTGGCGGCTATCGCGTCGCTGACGACCAGTATCGGGTATAAGATGGCGTCAGTTTACGACATGCTGATGGCCAGACCCGACTCGGTGACCTACAGCAAAACCGGGATGCTGTTTGGCTCGCAGATTGTGGCAGAAACCAGTGACTTCGCCACGCAAAACCCGGAGCTGGCGCAGATGCTGCCGGATTACGTGGAAAACTGTGTGATCGGCGACATTCTTCTGAATGGTAAATACACAATCAATCAGCTGCTCAATTCCACTGACCCGCTGACGCTGATAACCAGTAACCCAAGCCCTCTGCGGGGCATCTTTAAGATGACCTCCACCTCACGCCAGTTCCTGACCTGCCAGCAGGCCGCAACGGAGATACAGAAGCTCGCCAATACTGACGTCAACCCGGGGAGTGCGACGTTTACCTGGCTGACGAGAAAGGTCTTCGGCAACAAGCTGAATGGCGCGACGCTTCTGGCCAACGCTATGGGGGAAAGCTACGGATATTTTTATTCCGGTGGTATGACTGCTGCGCAGATCATGAAGAACAACATCACGAACAGTGCAGTACGGCAGGGGATCAAGGGTTTTGCCGCTCGCTCATCCGATACGGCTAACCTGCTTAATCTGGCCACCGAGAACGCTGCAACAAAACAGCGACTCAGCTGGGCTGCAGGTAACGAGCTGGCGACCCGAACGCTGCCGTTTGCACAGTCCCTGCTGATGCTTATCCTGGTTTGCCTGTTCCCGCTGATGATTGCGCTGGCCGCGTCAAACCACACGCTTTTTGGTCTGAACACCCTGAAAATATACGTTTCCGGTTTTATCTATTTCCAGATGTGGCCAGTGATGTTCGCCATTCTTAACTATGCCGCCAACTACTGGCTGCAGAGCCAGTCCGGGGGCACGCCCCTGGTGCTGGCCAACAAGGATGTGGTTGCGCTGCAGCATTCGGACGTGGCGAATCTGGCAGGGTATTTGTCCCTTTCCATTCCGGTGCTGTCGTTCTATCTGACCAAAGGTGCTGCGGCGATGGGCTCTCAGGTGGCAGGGAGTGTACTCAGCTCGGGCGCCTTCACGTCAGCAGGTGTGGCCGCGACCACAGCCGACGGAAACTGGTCGTTTAACAACATGTCGATGGACAATGTCAGCCAGAACAAGATGGATACCAACCTGATGCAGCGTCAGGGTCAGCAAACCTGGCAGGCGGATAACGGCTCCACGCAGACTCAGACGGCCGGTGGCCATACGGTTATCGACGGCTCGGGTGCAATGTCGAACCTGCCGGTGAACATGAAGCTCAGCCAGCTGGCCAGCAGTGGATTCCAGGAGTCCGCCCGTCAGTCGCAGGTACAGGCGCAGACTGCACTCGATGGCTACAACCACAGCGTTACCAGTGGCTGGTCACAGCTCTCTCAGCTTTCTAATCAGACCGGTACCAGCGACAGCCTGACCAGCGGTAGTGAAAATAGCCAGGCCACTAATGCAACGCGCGGTGCTGGCATGATGTTGTCTGCCGCTGAAAGTTATGCGAAAGCAAACAACATCTCGACGCAGGAAGCCTATAACAAACTGATGGATATCAGTAATCAGGGTTCTATATCTGCAGGCATTAAAGGAACGGCCGGAGGGGGGCTTAATCTGGGTGTTGTTAAGTTAGGTGCTGAAGGAAGTGTTTCAGGCGATTTGCGGCATTCGACGGGCAGCTCAAGAGGAATCCAGAATTCAGATTCCCATTCGCAAGATATGCGGCATGATCAGAACAGCCAGGCAGTTAATGACTTCCGCCAGGGTATGGATATGGTTAAAAGCAGCCGTATCACCGATGGCGCGAATCATTCCGAAAATGCAGCAAGCAGTAATGTTCAGCAGCTGGCCGCAACACTCAATGATGCTGAAAGCCAGTACCATCAGTACACCACCAGTTCTACACAGAGTAGCGAGTTCAGTCGGATGGCCACCGTTGCGCAGAATCAGAGCGCAAGCCTCGATACGAACTATACGCAGGAGTTTGTGGACTGGGCGGCTAATAAATACGGTGATAAGGCCCAGTCCATGCTGACAAGTGCGCCGTCGGCGCGAGAAGCTGCGATGGAATTCGTAAATGAGCGTCTCAAACCTGAAATTATGGGGGATTATCAGCAGGGTCGTTCAGATCTTACCAGCGGCCAGGAGCATGCACCATTCAGTGGTGAGCATATTGTTCAGCCAGCGGGCGGCAGTCAGCAGGTATCAGGTTCATCTGGTCATGATGCTGGAGTCAGTTACAGCTCTCAGAATGGTGGTGCTCATAGCTCGGGAGGTGTTGGCGGCGAAAAAGTACGTGGTGATGCTATGCAGGAGTCCTATAGAGAAAATCAGGCTAAGTTGCATGAACATTCTACGCAGGATTTTGGTCCTCAGAATGAATTACAGCGCCGAGTGGCGGAACAAAGATCTGAAAATGAGCATAAAATCAACGAATCTGCTGGGGAAATTGATAAAAAACAATCCACTGTTCAGGCATCCAGTGATATCCTGAAAGGAGAAAACTTAATCGGTCAAGGGCGATTCAAGCTTGGTCGTGCCGAAGCTGAACTGGATCAATCAAGTAAACTCAATCCGTTTAATGATCTCCAACCAGATGAACTGCAACAGAGAGTGGCAGAATTAAGGAAGAAAACTGGAGGGTAAAATGAACAAAAAAGTAAGTGCTTATTGTTGTTTCATTCCAATCGGCATTTATGCAGCTTATTCTTTAAGCATGCAGGTACTTTTTGACGTGCCATTTATGGCTAAGAGCATGCTCTTATCAATTATCCCCAGCGCTATCTATCTGCTCTGCTTTTGGAAGTTACGAAGCAGCCAAAGAGGGATGAGTTTAAAAGCAACTTTCCTGAGTAACGTGGTGCTTGCAGTCTTGCTAACCTTCCTGATGGCGTATGTAGGCAATGATACAGAAAGTGCTTTAATAGCAGGCATAGCTGTTCACTCGTTAATAGCTTTTATCCTAGTGGGAGCAGTATTGCGACCTACTACTTACAAGGATAATACCCTTCTTAAGGATGAAGATAATGGGCGGATATACGTTATCCGGAACGGGATAGCTCATGTGTTACCAGATAATGAGGCTCAACGCCTTAGCGCTATTGACAACAAAATTATCAGCTTTTCAGGCAGCCAAATGAGTATCCAAGATGCCGGTATAACCCCTGTTCCTTTAAATACTTCCTTCAACGATTCGTTCAGTAATGGAATAACGGTGAACCCTGCATCAGGAATGCCAATGGTTGGTGGCATCTCTGGCCTGGATATACACGGAAACAGTTGGGGAACAAACTTCAACGAACCTTTAAATACGTATGACCCTAACCGGGGATACTGAGAGTAAGGGGGCAATGGCCCCCTTAATTTTTGTAGTAATCTAAGCCAATCATCTATTTAACCTAAATTCCCTTTCAAATCAGCCGATAACATCTCTGTTAGCTATCTCTCGCTAACGGGGACGTTTTTCTATGCACAGGAAGAATTCATGAAATTAAAACAATTAGCCGTTGTAGGTCTGATCGCTTCTACTCTTGCACTGTCAGGTTGTGGTGCCATGTCCACTGCGGTGAAGAAGCGTAATCTCGATGTCAAAACTCAGATGAGTGAAACCATCTGGCTGGAGCCATCATCAGAGAAAACGGTTTATCTTCAGATCCGTAATACCTCTGACAAGGACATGTCTGGTCTGCAGGCACAAATTACAAATGAACTGGCCGCCAAAGGCTACCGCGTCACCAGTTCTCCTGACGCCGCCTACTACTGGATTCAGGCAAACGTGCTGAAAGCCGAAAAGATGGATCTGCGTGATGCGCAGGGCTTCCTCAAGACCGGGTACGAAGGTGCGGCAATGGGAGCGGCACTGGGTGCGGGTATTACGGCGTATAACTCGTCTTCAGCGGGCGCAACGCTGGGTGTAGGTCTTGCCAGTGGCCTGATTGGTATGGCTGCAGATGCAATGGTTGAAGACGTGAACTACACGATGGTGACCGATCTGCAAATTTCCGAGCGCAGCAAGGCGACCGTCACGACTGACAATATTGCTGCACTGAAGCAGGGAACCTCAGGCGTCAAGCTACAGACCAGCTCAGAACAGGGTAACCGCGCCAAATACCAGACCCGTGTGGTATCAAATGCCAACAAGGTAAACCTCAAGTTCGAAGAGGCGAAACCTGTCCTGGAAGCTCAGCTGGCCAAATCCATCGCCGGCATCATGTAATACCCTGCGGCTGTGGCGACCGTCACAGCCTGTTCCCCCTCAGACTGATATTTACCGCGTTCTTTCCGGAGCAGGGTGCGTCAGTGCTTTCTGTCAGTTACCAGTAATTACGCTTCCTCGCATGACTGCGCCAGGCGCAGCCCTGTCTGCGGCGAGCGTTGCGTCCTTAATTTCAAGGAGTTCGTCCATCATGATGCATCAGAGAAATGAACGTGCAGATTACTCAGCTGAATTCTGGTCACTTATCCATCTGGAAAGCGAGCTGATGGCAGCAAGGGCCTGGATGAATGTATTCGGTTCACTTCCTGAGGGGCAGGGTATGACCATTGTTGCTTTCTGGGCTGGCTATGAATTTACCCTTTATGATCTGGAGCCCCGGGAGTGGCATTCAGCGGTTTATAGGGATGTGGCCTCGTCAGTCCGTTCTGTGGCTGCATACATTAATAAACAGGACTGGGAGGACGGATGTCAGCAGGCCAGGTATGAACTGAGTCAGATGTAATAACCTGACGATTAACCCCCCCACGCGGTACCACATTTTTTCATCACCCTTTTCAACGCTTCTTCTCTGATAACACACATCACCGAGCAGGTGATGCGATAACGGCCGGACAACACGCTATGAGCTTCGCAGGAAAAAACCTCACCCAGGGCGGGCAGATGACCGCCTACCGCTGGCGCATGTTCATTCAGGTGAACAACTGGATAGGATTCTGGATCTTCATCCTGTTCGCCGTACTGACTACCGCCATCTTTCTCTGGCGAATCCCTCAGGAAGCCCTGGATAACGGTTCCCTGTGGTGGTTCGCCAGTATCAACAGCAGCTTTATTGACCTTATGCCGGCATCGGGAACGCCAAAAATCTACGACGTTCACTACTGGTATGCGCCGACCGCGACGGCAATGGTGCTGAAAATGACCCTGCCGCAGATTTATACCGACCCGTACATGCAGGCGATGGGCGACCAGTGTCTGCGCGAGCTGCAATGGGCGGCTGGCGCCAGCGGGCTGTTCAGTATGGTGGTGTTTATCGCCGTGACCTGGTTTATCGCGAATATCGGCCGAAAGGAGAGCGAGGACGAATATCTCTCCGGCATGCAGCTGACCGACAAGCCAGCGGAAGTGAATAAATTACTGCGCAAAAACGGTGAGATCTCTGATCTGCGCGTAGGCGACCTGCATATGGTCAGGATGGCGGAGGTACTCAATTTCCTGATGCATGGCACTATCGGGGTGGGGAAGTCGACGCTGATACGCTGGTTACTCGACTACATCCGCAAACGCGGTGACCGGGCCATCATTTACGACTCAGGTTGTACCTTCACAGAAACCCACTATAACCCGTCCACCGATATCATCCTTAACGCCCACGACGAGCGATGTGCCAACTGGCAGATGTGGGGTGAGTGCGTTGACGCGGTCGATTACGACAACCTGGCCGCCAGCCTCATTCCGGTAGAAGGGGAATCCGATCCGTTCTGGGTATCCAGCTCGCGAACCATTTATGCCGATCTTGCAATTCGTATGTCGACGGACCCGGAACGGAGCATTGAGAAGTTCCTCAAAACCCTGCTGTCCCTCAGCATGAAAAATCTGCGTGACTATCTGGCCAACACGCCCTCAGCCAACCTGGTTGAGGAGAAGATCGAGAAAACGGCCATTTCCATTCGCTCGGTGGTAACCAACTACGCCAAAGCCCTTCGCTATCTGCAGGGGCTGGATGACGGAACGAAGCCGCCGTTCACCATCCGCGAGTGGATGACGCAGGAGCGCTATGACAGCAGCTGGCTGTTTATTTCAACCCAGGCACGTCACCGCAAGAGTGTACGCCCGCTGATCTCGCTGTGGGTATCTCTGGCCACGCTGATGCTGCAGAGCATGGGGGAGAACAGCGACCGCCGCGTATGGTTCATTATCGATGAAGCCCCCAGCCTGCAGCGCATCCCCGAGCTGGCCGAGACGCTTGCCGAGGCGCGTAAGTTTGGCGGATGTTTCGTGCTGGGGATGCAGAACATGGCCCAGCTGGTTCACGTTTACGGCCGCGAGCTGGCCAAAAGTATCTTCGACCTGATGAACACCCGTATGTACGGCCGCTCACCGAGTGCGGAGATGGCCAAAGTGGTGGAAGAGGAGCTGGGCAACCAGCGTAAGCGCAAAATCCGCGAGCAGAACAGCTACGGTCTGGACCAGGTGCGTGACGGTGTGTCCCTCGGTAAGGACGAGGTCAATAACCCGATTGTCGACTACGAGCAGATCATGCGTCTGCCGAACCTCAACTTTTATGTGCGCCTCCCGGGGGAGTATCCGGTCGTCCGTCTGAAGCTGAAATATCGCGCGCCGAAGAAGCGGCAGGCAGGCCTTCTCGAGCGCAATATCCGCGATGCACTGAGTCCGGAGCTGGAGAGGGTTATTCAGGAGAACGAGCGCGCAGCTGCAGCTGCAGGTCTGACGTTCCCGACCGGTGATGAAGTGCTGGAGAAGGGGAGCGAGACATCCTCTGCAGACGACAGTCCAGCTCCTGTTTCTTCTTCAGGATCATCCGGCGCGCCGGTAACTCCGGCCGCCGAAAATGTGGCTCGTACCCGAATGGAAGAACCGAAACCTTCGCGCAGCGCTGCATCTGAACGGAAGCCAGTACCAGCCAGGGAGCCCGTCACATCCCGGGCAGAACCAGTGGTTCAGCAAGAAGTCACTGAGAACAACAATCCGGTGACAGACCCTGTCACCGAAGACAAAAAAGATAACGTGGTTTCTCTGCGTATTGTCGGGCCGGCTAAAAGCACCTCTCAAACGCCGGACAAAGCACCGATCTTATCCGATGTATCCGGTAGCAAATCTGTGGCTGGCTCCGGGCAACCGATGCCGGATGCCCTCAAAGCCTTGCGAAACCGTCACCACATACCTGAACCGCCCGTCGCCTCACCTCTAAGCATGCTGCAGAGGGCACGCCAGCGCCCGGCCTCTTCGGAAAGCGATCCGCAGACAGAGGAAAACGGCGGAGAGTCCATGAACCTCGACATGAAGGTAACGGCACTGCCTGACGGCGGCCTGAGTCTGACGACGGCAGGGAAGTCAGTGACACCGCAGACCCCGGATGAAGCCCACAGCACCCACCGGCAGCTGGCGCAGGAAGAAGAGAACATTTTACTTCACCGTCACGCGGACGACCCGGGTTACGACGAAAACGACCATCACTATTACGACAGAGAGCCTGAACTATGATGTCAGTCGCCCCAGTAGCGTCAGCCGGCGAGGCTGCAGGCTACTACAGCAATTCCGATAACTACTATTTTCTGGGCAGCCTGCAGAGCCTCTGGATGGGTGAGGGGGCAAAAGAGCTGGGCCTTGAGGGCAACATCCGTGGCGATGATCTGACGGCCGTGCTCGAGGGCCGTCTGCCGGACGGCTCACGGCTTGGCAAGGAGGTTAACGGACAGCACGTCCACCGCCCCGGTCATGACCTGACCTTTTCCGCCCCCAAGAGCGTGTCCATTCTGGCACTCATCGGCAACGATAAAGAAATGGTGGAAGCACATAACCATGCCGTCCGCGTGGCGGCCGGCTATGTGGAGAAGCTCATCTCGGCCCGCGACACGAAAGACGGCGTTACGTCCATCGTACACACCGGCAAGATGGTGGCGGCCGCCTATACGCATGATACCTCGCGCAATCTTGATCCGCAGTTGCACACCCATCTCCTGATTGCCAACATGACGGAGTATGCGGGCAAATGGAAAGCCCTGGCCACGGACTATATCCATAACGCGGGCTTTATCGAAACCGTCATGAAGCATCAGGTCACGCTTGGGAAAATTTATCGCAGCGCGCTGCGTGAGCGGGTTGAAGCGCTCGGCCATGAAGTGGAAGAAGTAGGCAAGCATGGCATGTGGGAGATTAAGGGCGTTCCGGAAGACGTCAGGGACGAATATTCCTCCCGGGGCAGGGAAATTCAGGGTGCCGTGGGGGCTGAAGCCACGCTGCGCAGCCGGGATGTGGCCGCCAAAGACACCCGCAGGGCGAAAGTCGACCCTTCGAGGATGCGCCTGATGGAACGCTGGCTGGGCCAGATGAAGGAGAAAGGATTTGACCTGAAGGCGTATCAGGAAAGCGTGGTGCCGCGTGATGCAGGTCTTCGTGAGAACGCGCCTCAGCCGGAGCGAGATCACCTGGCTAAGCCGGTTCCTGCCGGGCCTGAACTGGCTTCTCTGCAGACGTCGTCCACGGCAGAAAAGAGCGTCGATACACCTGCTCAACCCGCAGAACGGGAGAGCCAGTCCCGTCAGCCTGTACCACAGCAGACTGACACGCTGAGTCAGCCGGCGCAGACCGGACCCGAAAAGACGCCGGCGACCAGGAGCTTTCCTGCAGCGCAGCTGGACACTGAAATACCCCGCCCGGAACTGACTGAGGCTGTCCGTCTGGCCATCTCGCAGCTCAGCGACAGTAAAACGCGCTTCACCTTTGGCGAGCTGATGATGACCACGGCGGAGCTGAGCGAACAGCTGCCGGAGATTCAGGATATTCGCGTGGCCATCGATGCGGCGCTGAAGGACGGCATGATTGTGCCGCTGGACAGTGAGAAAGGGGTCTTCACCTCCCGTATTCACCTGCTGGATGAACTCTCGATCCAGGCGCTGAGTCAGGAACACCTCAAATCCACAAAAGTCGTCAGTTTCACCCGTCCGGCGCAGTACGCGCCGGCGGCACTGGAAGTGGTGGAGAAAGACGCCCTGGTTCTGATGAATGCCCCGTCAGGCGTGGCGGGTATCCGTGACCTGACCGCGCAGCTGGCCGGTATTGCCGGCGCGAACGGTCGTGACGTGCAGGTGCTGGCCAGCTCTGCCGAGCGCGCCATTTCGCTGGCGAAATCCGACGATTTGCGGGAGCGGATCATCAGCCGTCAGCATGTT
This sequence comes from Enterobacter sp. MGH119, assembly GCF_001037675.1. Lineage (NCBI taxonomy): Bacteria > Pseudomonadati > Pseudomonadota > Gammaproteobacteria > Enterobacterales > Enterobacteriaceae > Enterobacter > Enterobacter sp. MGH119. Next base: position 68,606 of record NZ_KQ089936.1, read on the forward strand.
CTGAGCGGTGATTTCCACCTGAAACCCCAGAGCACGCTGATTATCGAAGGGGCAGAGCGTCTGGGATTAAAGGAGACGCTGGTACTGCTGGGCGAAGCGCGTGCGCAGGACGCACAGCTGGTCTTTCTCGACAGTGCCGGGCGTCAGGCGAACGGTAATGCCATGTCCGTGCTGGAGTCCGCGGGGGTTGCCCGCTCCCGCCGCACGGAGCCGGCGCCCGGGCTGGAGGCCGAAGTGGTCAGTATTCCGAACAAACGCGACCGTTACGAGGCGCTGGCCAACCGGTTTGCAGAGCTGAGCGGAGGAACTGATAACGTCACCGCCGTCGTGGTCGGCAAACGTGAACAGGCGCAGCTGACGGGTCTGGTACGTGAGGCGCTGCAGAACGCAGGACAGCTGGGGCGCGACGGCGTGGAGATAGAGGCCCGGCAGCCGGTGTGGCTCGACAGCAAAACGCGCCGGATGCCCGGTTCATACCGTCCCGGCATGGTGCTTGAAGATCGCACGGACGCAAAAGAGCGTAAGTCCTATGTGATTGACCGGGTGCATGAGGACACGCGAGTCCTCTCGCTCATCGACGGGGATGGCGTGCTGACCCGGATGAAAATCGGGGATATCAGCGCTGACTGGCGTCTCTTCAGCCGTGAAACCCTCAGCGTGGCCACCGGCGAAAAACTGCTGTCCGTGGCGGGTGACCGTGAGCACAGCCTGAAGGCCAAAGATCGTCTTGAGGTGACCGGGATAAGTGAAAAGGGGATTGAGGTTAAACGGGGGGAAGACACCCTGACGCTGCCAAAAGACCAGCCGCTCTATCTGTCACATGCTTACGTGACCGCGCCGGGCGGACGGGATAACGACACCGGCGTGGTGCTGGCCGCGCTGAACAGCCGCGACATATCGACCCAGACCATGAACTCGCTGGCACAGAGTGGCCACCGGGCGGAAGTGTTCACGGCCGAAGTGCAGGACCGGGCTGAAGCCCGGCTGCAGCGCATGAAGACCAGTGCCTCTCCCGTGCAGCTGGTCAGAAACCTGAGCGGTCACCAGGACGTCAGTCAGGCGGTTGATTCACTGCATGACAGCGTCCGGACTGACGCGGGCCTGGCCGTCTGGCGTGCCATTAACGACCAGCGCACCGTGGTGATCAGCGAGCTTAAGCTGGCAACGGAAGCGCAGAAATATCATCCCGACCTCGAGGCCATCGGGAATGAAATTGGCGCGATGATTAAAAATGGCGAGCTGTTGTCCGTATCCGCAGGGGGAGAGCCGGTACTGGTTTCCCGGTCCACCTGGGAGATGGAGAAAGCCATTCTGCGCGTGGTGGAGGAAGGGAAAGGCACACAGCAGCCGTTGCTGGAACAGGTACCGGAGGCCGTGCTGAACGGACTCACCGATGGCCAGAAAAAGGCGACCACCCTTGTGCTGGGTACCACGGATCAGTTTATCGGGATTCAGGGCTATGCCGGCGTGGGGAAAACCACGCAGCTGAAGGCGGTGATATCTGCACTGGAGACCCTGCCGGCGGACGTTCGTCCGGTGATGACGGGGCTTGCTCCTACGCACCAGGCGGTGAAAGAGATGAACGACGTCGGTGTCCGGGCGCAGACCATCAAATCCTTTATCGTTGAACATGACCAGGCGACGGCCGCAGGCAGGAAGCCCGACTATAAAGGACAGGTGTTTCTTATCGATGAATCCTCAATGGCAGGCAACCAGGATACGGCAGCCCTGTTCCAGGCCATTGCCAGCGGCGGCGGTCGCGCGGTCTCGATGGGGGATATCGACCAGTTTGAATCGGTCGACGTGGGCGCACCGTTTAAGCTGATGCAGGAGCGCAGCCCGATGGATGTGGCCATCATGAAGCAAATCGTCCGTCAGAAAGACCTGCAGCTGCGCGGTGCCGTTCACGACATCATTGATAACCGGATCGATGCGGCCCTGCAGCGCATTGAAACCCAGCCGGCTGACCGTGTGGCGCGTAGCGCTTCAGCCGCGCTTCCGGAAAGTGCTATTCAGGAAACGGAGACGCCTGTTAGCGACATCGTGGCCGACTGGACGGACCGGACGCCGGAGGCGCGGTCCCGTACCCTCATTATCACCCAGCTGAACGCCGACCGTCGTGCGGTAAATGCCGGCATTCATGCTGTGCTGGCTGCCCGGGGAGAGCTGGGGGAGAAGGCCATTACGGTGCCGGTGCTCGATAAAATCACCCACACCCGTCATGAGTTCAATAAAACCGATGCATGGGAAGCCGGGATGGTGGTTAAACGCGGCGATCGCTACCAGGACGTGCTGGCCGTTGACCGCAACGGCAGTACGGTGACGGTGCGAGATGAGGAAGGCAAAATTGGGCTGTATTCCCCGAAGCAACTCATCACCGGCGACGTGCAACTGTTTCGCCGCAGCGAGAGGGAAGTCCGTGCCGGCGATCTGCTGAAGTTCACGGCGACAGACAAGGAGCAGGGACAGATGGCCAGCCAGCGCTATACGGTAGAGTCGGTCAGCGAAACGGGCAATATTCGTCTGAAGGGGGAAAACGGCCGCATTACCATCAATCCTCAGGCCGTCAGGGCGCAGCAGCATATTGATTACGGCTGGGCCGTCACCGGCTACGGTGCTCAGGGGGCCAGTAGCGATTATGTCATTGCGCTTGAGGGCACGGAAGGCGGGCGTAAGGCACTTGCCTCCCGTCGCGCCTTCTACATCTCGGCCTCGCGCGTGAAAGAGCACGTCCAGATATACACCGACGGGAAGGCGGACTGGGTTAAGGCGGTAAAAACGCCGGAGCGGGATATCAAAACGGCGCACGATGCGCTCGCACCAGAAACGCAGCGTAAACAGGCGAAAGCCATCTGGGCAATGGGACAGCCGGTGAATAAAACGGCCATTGGCCGCGCCTGGGTGCGCCATCAGGGTATGCAGGACGCGTCACTGACGGCAAAAATCATTCCGGCCACCCGGCGCTTTCCTGAACCGGCGCTGGCGCTGCCGGTGTATGACAACAACGGCCGGAGTGCGGGCCTGGCCCTGGTTTCCCTGGTTGCCAGCCCGGAAGGGCGGATGACACAGGGGGAGACCCGGATGGTCATGACAGAACGTGCCCGTGGTGCGGTACTGCAGCGGAGTCAGTCCGGAAACACGATTGTGGCCAGCGACCTGACTGCCGCGCTCGATGCTGTCCGCAACCATCCAAAGGACGGTGTGGTCTGGCAGACCAGCGATGAACCGCCTTCAGCCTACCTTCTGAAAGTCAGTGGTGGAAGTCTCAGGCGCGAGGAGGAAGGACTTGCTCAGCGTATCAACGCCAAAGAGAGTGACATCCTGCTTTCGGCAAAAGCTGAACGTAATGAAACCGCATCAGAAACAGTGGATCTTAAAGCTGCCCTGGCTCAGGAAGAAGCAAGACGCCAGCAACAGGAGCCTCTTATCAGTAAGGCACTGTTACAGGAGAATGCGACAAAAGATGTGGAGGAGAAATTCATATATACAGATCCGGATGTTATTCACATTCGGCCTGATATGCTCACGGACAGTGATGGTACTGAATCCGTAAAACCTGACAGTCGGGTATTGAAACAAATTGCTGCCAGTGACAGTAACGCCGCCAGTGAAGCAGGAAGGGAACTTCGTCACGAGAGCCAGCCTGAAACTGCCCGTTTAGGCAAAGAACAGCATGCAGCATCACTGATTGTTAATCAGCTTGCCAACAGTGAACGGGATATTGTTCGTCAGCCGGACGCCGGCGAACGTGGGCGTATGCCGGAACATGACGAACACACCCTCACCCGAACCATTCAGAAAGAACGTTAATCCCCCTTTAAACATGAGAGTTCAGTAATGAAAGCAAACACAATAGCGGCATTAATAGTTACAACATACATTGGCTTTGGTTTTACTGCCCACGCCTCAGCACCTCAGCCGGTATTCAGCCCGGAGCAGGAAGCACGAATCGGCGAAATTGCCGCAGACTACCTGGTGGCACACCCGGAAATCCTGGTCACGGTCAGCAGTAAGCTGCTGGAGCAGCAGCAGACGCGTAAGCAAAATATGTTTGCACTCAGCGTGATGGATAATCAGACCGCTCTGTTGCAGGACCCTGACACCCCGGCCTTCGGCCCGGAAAAGGCGAAAGTGGCAGTCATCGAGTTTTTTGATTACCAGTGCGTGTTCTGCAGCCGCTTCGCGCCGGAGCTGGAAAAAGTCATGAAAGCACAGCCGGACGTCCGCTATGTCTTTAAGGAGTGGCCTATCTTTGGCAACCGCTGGCCAGAATCTCTTCAGGCCGCACAGCAGGGTCTGTCGGTCTGGAAACAAAAAGGAGCACAGGCGTATGTGACCTACCATAACGCCCTTTACGCCACTGGGCACAACGAGGGCGCCCTCACAGAGAGCGATATCAGGGCGGCGGCGTCAAAAGCCGGACTGGCAACGCCAGCGAAGGACGAAAATACCGCATCCCTTGAGAAAAACAGTAACCTGGCAGAGGCGCTGGGACTCACCGGAACGCCGGGGATCATCGTCATGCCCGTTAGCGGAGCCACTCCTGACACCATCACGGTCTTCCCGGAAGCCGTTACCGCTGAAAAACTGCAGGCCGCTATAAGGAAAGCCTCACAGGGACAATAGTCCACCGGTCCGGCGAACGTCTCCCGCCAGAGACTGTTCTTCATGTTCCGCGCGTAAATGCCATCTTCCCGTTCCGTTCCCCTGCGCTTCCTCGATCAGGCCTGCCGGCCTGATGCTGCGGCGAGCGCTGCCGGTTAAACGTCCCTTCAGGACAATTAGCACGCAAACAATGAACGCTAATCTGGCCTGACATCTGGAAATATTGCCAGCGAGAAGGTAGTATTCGGATCGTCAGCGATCGTCTTGTGGTGGGACAGATTGTTGATTCAGATTACTTTTGTGACCTAACTCAAACTGACGGTTTGACTGCTTTGTGGTGAGGCAGACGGGTGGCAGAAGATGGTTTTACGGAAGAAATGCGGACTTCCGGAAACAGACAGGGACAGGACGTGTCCAGTAAAACGTTCAGGAGCAGGTGACGGGATTTCCCGGAGCCTGAATGCACAAACCCCCCGATAACTGTCATCATCTTGGCGGAAGAAACAGGTATCAGGGGGTCCAAAAGCAGGCGCGTTGCCTGTGAAGGATTATAACGCATGCACCATAGAAAACAACACCCGGCCGCCATAAGAACAGGCCGCCGTGAATGACAAGCAGATTTCTGTTCACTGGTCTGAACTTCCGGCCGAAGAGTTAATCCGTTTCTGGCAGGATGTCGATGCCGGCACACAGGATAATTTTCTTACTGAGCCGGTCAAAAAGCGGACCCGCCGTAAGCGCGGTGAACACTCCACAAAAGCCAAATGTGAAAACCCGTCCTGGTTCCGTCCTGAGCATTATAAAAAGCTCTCCGGGGAACTGGGGCATGCCTACAACCGTCTCGTGATGTTCGACAAGCGGACCGGCCGCCCCAGACTGCGTGTTCACGTTTCCCGTCATCCCCTTTTTGTCACCGGTCGCCGTAAGGCAGGACGCAGATATGGTTTCCGGCCGGAACGCCGGAGCCTGATCGACTCCCTCTGGCCCCTGCTCATCAGTTTCTGTGATGGCGGCAAGCATACCGTCGGCATGTGTATCTCCAGGCTGGCCAGAGAGTTAAGCCCGAAGGACGCTAAAGGAAATGTCATCCCGGAAACGGAGGTGACAGTGTCACGCTTATCCCGCCTGATTGAAGAGCAGGTACGCTTTGGTGTGCTTGGGCTGGCGGAAGAGCGCACCTGGGATCGGGAATCCCGCTCCTGGCTGCCGACCTATGTCTATATCACCCATCTGGGATTCCAGATGCTGGGCGTCAATATGGACAAGCTGTTTAAGGAGCAGGATAAGAAGCTCCGTCAGAGCGCCGAGCGCGAGCAGCTGATCCGGGAAGGGGTGATGAGCGAACATAATGATGTTCAGCCCCACTCTGCGCGTAAATGCTGGTCTGCCCGTAAGCGCCGTGAAGCACTGATTTACCGTCGTAAAAAAGGCGCTGAGCGTAAACGTGCCAATAACCTGATAAAGCTGCCGGTGGATGAACGTCTTCATGCCATGGAAAAATGGGTTTTCAAAACCCTTCCTCATGATGAGGCGTACTGGTGTACGCCGGAACGACTGACACAGCTGGCGATTCAGCATCTTTACCAGCTGGACCTGGCGCTGTCACCGCCGGACTAGCCGCGACATACGGCACATCATCTCCCTCTGTTCACATGCCCCTCGCCGGGGCTTCTGGTGCTGGTTTTTCCCGGAAAAATTGAGCATTTTTTGTTCCCGCCACCCGGTCGGGCGGCATTTTCTGACGCAGACGCATTACCCTGATGGCCTGGAAAACCGGTGAATTCTTTTTTCCACAGAAATCCGCAAACGAATAAGTCACCTTTTCCGGAAAGGAAAAAAACAGAACCCGCAATTTAATCTAACCCCCTTTTTTTATCGCTCTGTTCATTTCATTCCAGAGTGGATCTTTGTCTTCCGCCACTCTGTGGATAATTAAAAAGGCCTTCGCATGCAGCGGCCTCACGGCCGCGCGCTCAGAAGAAAATCAAAAGTTCCTCCCGTCGCACACGACGGGCCCCGTTCAGGCCAGAACCTGCCCCCCTCTCCTGGCCTGACCCCTGCTAAACCGACGCCGCCCCGGCCCGAAGGGCCGGAACACCCTCGCTTTAAGAGGGATGTTGTAACTAGAAATCAGAGCTGCTGCAGTTAGCGTCGCGGCAAGCCCGCTGTACACGCTCGTAAGCGCCTGACGGCGCTAACGCGGAGATACAGCCCGTCAGCGGCCAGAGGCCTTGACGGACTCACTCCGACCGCGCACATTAGCAATCAGGAAGCTTTAAGCGGGTATAGCTTTGCAGGGAAGGGATGGGATTGGCAGAACCTATCAATCCGTAACGGCTGATGCCGGTTACGACGCCCCTCACCAGAATCACCCGGTTCAGCTCCGGCTGGCGTCTCCATGCCGCTTCGCGGCATATATGTACCCTTTAAAGCAGGGTTGCCTAAATCCGGGAGCGCGATAAGCTTTAACGGGTGATTTTCAATCAGGATGAGAAACATGGATATAATTCTTCCGGGAAACAAAAGCCAGGCACGAGTCTGGGCAGAAACCATGATTAATCTGGAGGCCCGCAAACTCGTCAATACCGCTAATATTGTTGGCGCCCGACATCTGGGGGATGGATTGACGCGTCTCAAATTCATCGATGAAATTAAATCTGTCATTAATGGCGAATTTGAGCGTGCCCGGCGGGCACAGTCTGACGAAGAGTGCATGACCTGCCTGCGTAACCTGCAGGCCGAAAACACCAGTCTGCTTGAGCAGAGCCGTCAGCTCCAGACCGGTTATGCGAAGCTATATGCCCAGATCAAATACGTCAGGGATGAAGACCGGATGGTCGGTTATGTCATCTCAGGAATTAAAGTGGTGCTGGCAGGTATGCAGGGCGTATTTGGCTTCGTGCTGACTTCCTCAATGACCCCCGTTGGCGTTCTTGCCGGGGCTATTCTGATTGTCGACTCGGCCAACACGATAACCCGTGAAGTTGGTCGTCAGTTCCTGAATGAACCTGACACGCAGGGTATGTTTGGTGATGGTGCCATGAACATCGCTAAATTCATGGGATTTGAACGATCAACAGGGTTGGGGTTATACAACGGGATCGCGCTTGCAGGCAATATCTACAGTGTCTATGGATTAATGGCCAGACCTGGAACATGGCGTCTGTTTAACTATATCAGCACCGATTTTTACCGGAAAATCGACACCATGTCCCGGGGCAAACTGACAATGAAAATTGTGGGATGGGGGGTAAAGGCTAAGGTTGTTTTCGATCTGATCACTTCTGATGAGGCTGGGAAATGAGATTCCGGCGGTAATGCCATGATTTATAGGCCAGCTTCAAAGGCATGGTAATCGTAAACAGAGTGCCAAGAACAAGAATAGCCACGCCAAAGGAAATGGCATGCATCCTCGAGCCCGCCAAAAGTGTGGCCACAAAAATCAGTAACATGACTGACAGCACCCATATCAGGGCCTTAAAACGGTTTGCCAGATCGTTCAGCAGGGTATCAATCTCCGTACCCGTTTTAGCTGAACTGGCCCGCAGCCGGACAATGTCCTCTTCACTGAAGCCGTGGTTCGTCAGATCACTTTCATGTTTCATGCTTCTCTCCTTTTCCCTGCGGGAAGTTTAACATGCCCTGCGCTAATAATCAGTTAAGCCCGACCGATAACCTCTCAGGTGGTTACGGGCTATCAGCTCTTTCTCACTGATAGCCATCACGTCATCCTAAGTCAGCCAAAAGCAGACTGTACCAGACCAATAATCCCCAGGTGGCCGGCGTAAGCATAATAAAAGAAATTACGCGGCATGAAACGCTTGCGGCCCTCCGGACAGATTTTTCTGCAGAAGGAAACCACTGCCAGGGGGAATGCCAGAGTAGGCAGCGTGGCCAGTAATAATGTTTCTGCGGGCATATCCAGGAGATGCGATAACCCGTTTAAACAAATCAGTGACAGCACGGCAGTGATGGCCGCCAGACGCTGCACTTCGGGTTTTTCGTTGCCAGAAACGGTTGCCATACTGATGGCCAGCGTTATTCCTGCCAGCCCGTAGCTTGCCGGCTGCAATGGCCAAATCATGATGGCCAGGAGCAGATATCCCACAAACATTCCTTTCAGGCCGTGCTGGTACTGCAGGGCAATCAGCTGCGTGACGCCGGCAAACACGAACAGAATGTTCAGGGCCCACCAGGGCTGGTGATGCCAGAAGGCCAGGCTGAACACCGGCTGCGTGATGACTGCCCAGATCCACAGACGATTGGCTCTCTTCTGCAGTCGTTCCGGGGTACGCTGTACGTTCATCGCCCATATAAGCGTGAACAGGGGGAAGGCCATCCGGCCAAGCGCATACATCACCGGCAATGCTGGCGACAGAAACACCGTATTGATGTGGTCGATAATCATGGCCAGAAGTGCGAGAAGTTTGACCATATCGAGAGCTGCGGGACTGAGCTGGCTGGCGTCCCGGATACTGGGAAGAACGTCGGGTACTGAATGATTCATGCTGTAGGGGGCACCTCAGAAAACGGAAAATAAAGCACGCTAAGGCATAGCTGACCTTGCCAGGCCTGCTTCGCCCTGTAGTGACGCGATCAACGGGCAGGAAACATTCCCCTTTCGTGCATGGCAGGCGCACACGAGTTCAGACAGCACGGTTTCCATGCGCGCCAAGTCGGCCATCTTCTCGCGCACGTCCTTGAGCTTGTGTTCGGCCAGGCTGCTGGCCTCCTCGCAGTGGGTGCCATCGTCGAGCCGCAACAGCTCGGCAATCTCGTCCAGACTGAACCCCAGCCGCTGTGCCGATTTCACGAATTTCACCCGAACCACGTCCGCCTCCCCATAGCGGCGGATGCTGCCGTAAGGCTTGTCCGGTTCCCGCAACAGGCCCTTGCGCTGATAGAAGCGGATTGTCTCCACGTTGACCCCGGCCGCCTTGGCAAAAACGCCAATGGTCAGGTTTTCCAAATTATTTTCCATATCGCTTGACTCCGTACATGAGTACGGAAGTAAGGTTACGCTATCCAATCCAAATTCAAAAGGGCCAACGTATGTCTGAACCACAAAACGGGCGCGGTGCGCTCTTCGCCGGCGGGCTGGCCGCCATTCTTGCATCGACCTGCTGCCTGGGGCCGCTAGTACTGGTCGCCCTGGGCTTCTCCGGTGCTTGGATCGGCAACCTGACGGTGCTGGAACCCTATCGACCGTTGTTCATCGGCGCGGCGCTAGTGGCGCTGTTCTTCGCCTGGAAGCGGATTTACCGGCCCGTGCAGGCATGCAAGCCAGGTGAGGTCTGCGCGATTCCGCAGGTGCGCGCCACCTACAAGCTGATTTTCTGGATCGTGGCCGTGCTGGTCCTGGTCGCGCTTGGATTTCCCTATGTCGTTCCATTTTTCTATTAACCAGGAGTTCATCATGAAGAAACTGTTTGCCTCCCTTGCCCTCGCCGCCGCTGTTGCCCCGGTGTGGGCCGCTACCCAGACCGTCACGCTAGCGGTTCCCGGCATGACTTGCGCCGCCTGCCCGATCACAGTCAAGAAAGCGCTCTCCAAGGTCGAAGGCGTGAGCAAGGTCGATGTGGGCTTCGAGAAGCGCGAGGCCGTCGTCACTTTTGACGACACCAAGGCCAGCGTACAGAAGCTGACCAAGGCCACCGCAGACGCCGGCTATCCGTCCAGCGTCAAGCAGTGAGCCAGCAAGCCAACGACAACAGCGAGAGCCGCTTCATGGGACTGATGACACGCATTGCCGATAAAACCGGCGCGCTCGGCAGCGTCGTTTCCGCGATGGGCTGCGCCGCCTGCTTTCCAGCCCTCGCCAGCTTCGGCGCGGCCATCGGGCTGGGCTTCTTGAGCCAGTACGAGGGACTGTTCATCAGCCGCCTGCTGCCGCTGTTTGCCGCGCTGGCCTTCCTGGCGAACGCGCTGGGTTGGTTCAGTCATCGGCAATGGCTGCGCAGTCTGCTCGGCATGATCGGCCCGGCCATCGTGTTTGCGGCCACGGTCTGGCTGCTCGGCAACTGGTGGACGGCGAACCTGATGTACGTCGGCCTGGCCTTGATGATTGGGGTGTCGATCTGGGACTTCGTGTCGCCGGCGCATCGCCGTTGCGGACCGGACGGCTGCGAACTCCCCGCCAAGCGCTTGTGAAAGACGGCTGACCGTGCGACACGGCGGCCCACACGAATAAGGAACGATGGTATGAGCACTCTCAAAATCACCGGCATGACTTGCGACTCGTGCGCAGTGCATGTCAAGGACGCCCTGGAGAAAGTGCCCGGCGTGCAATCAGCGGATGTCTCCTACGCCAAGGGCAGCGCCAAGCTCGCCATTGAGGTCGGCACGTCACCCGACGCGCTGACGGCCGCTGTAGCTGGACTCGGTTATCGGGCCACGCTGGCCGATGCCCCCTCAGTTTCGACGCCGGGCGGATTGCTCGACAAGATGCGCGATCTGCTGGGCAGAAACGACAAGACGGGTAGCAGCGGCGCATTGCATATCGCCGTCATCGGCAGCGGCGGGGCCGCGATGGCAGCGGCGCTGAAGGCCGTCGAGCAAGGCGCACGTGTCACGCTGATCGAGCGCGGCACCATCGGCGGCACCTGCGTCAATGTCGGTTGTGTGCCGTCCAAGATCATGATCCGCGCCGCCCATATCGCCCATCTGCGCCGGGAAAGCCCGTTCGATGGCGGCATCGCCGCTACCACGCCGACCATCCAGCGCACGGCGCTGCTGGCCCAGCAGCAGGCCCGCGTCGATGAACTGCGCCACGCCAAGTACGAAGGCATCTTGGAGGGCAATCCGGCGATCACTGTGCTGCACGGCTCCGCCCGCTTTAAGGACAATCGCAACCTGATCGTGCAACTCAACGACGGCGGCGAGCGCGTGGTGGCATTCGACCGCTGCCTGATCGCCACCGGCGCGAGCCCGGCCGTGCCGCCGATTCCCGGCCTGAAAGACACTCCGTACTGGACTTCCACTGAAGCGCTGGTCAGCGAGACGATTCCTAAGCGCCTGGCCGTGATTGGCTCATCAGTGGTGGCGCTGGAGCTGGCGCAGGCGTTCGCCCGACTCGGAGCGAAGGTGACGATCCTGGCTCGCAGCACGCTGTTCTTCCGCGAAGACCCAGCTATAGGCGAAGCCGTCACGGCCGCATTCCGCATGGAGGGCATCGAGGTGAGGGAACACACCCAGGCCAGCCAGGTCGCGTATATCAATGGTGAAGGGGACGGCGAATTCGTGCTCACCACGGCGCACGGCGAACTGCGCGCCGACAAGCTGCTGGTCGCCACCGGCCGCGCGCCCAACACACGCAAGCTGGCACTGGATGCGACGGGCGTCACGCTCACCCCGCAAGGCGCTATCGTCATCGACCCCGGCATGCGTACAAGCGTGGAACACATCTACGCCGCAGGCGACTGCACCGACCAGCCGCAGTTCGTCTATGTGGCGGCAGCGGCCGGCACTCGCGCCGCGATCAACATGACCGGCGGTGACGCGGCCCTGAACCTGACCGCGATGCCGGCCGTGGTGTTCACCGACCCGCAAGTGGCGACCGTAGGCTACAGCGAGGCGGAAGCGCACCATGACGGCATCAAAACTGATAGTCGCACGCTAACGCTGGACAACGTGCCGCGCGCGCTCGCCAACTTCGACACGCGCGGCTTCATCAAACTGGTGGTTGAAGAAGGCAGCGGACGACTGATCGGCGTGCAGGCAGTGGCCCCGGAAGCGGGCGAACTGATCCAGACGGCCGCACTGGCGATTCGCAACCGGATGACGGTGCAGGAACTGGCCGACCAGTTGTTCCCCTACCTGACGATGGTCGAAGGGTTGAAGCTCGCGGCGCAGACCTTCAACAAGGATGTGAAGCAGCTTTCCTGCTGCGCCGGGTGAGGACAAGGAGGTGTGCGATGAGCGCCTACACGGTATCGCAACTGGCCCATAACGCTGGGGTGAGCGTACATATCGTGCGCGACTACCTGGTGCGCGGCTTGTTACGGCCGGTGGCCTGCACCACGGGCGGCTACGGCGTGTTCGACGATGCGGCCTTGCAACGGCTGTGCTTCGTGCGCGCGGCCTTCGAGGCGGGTATCGGCCTGGATGCCCTGGCGCGGCTGTGCCGTGCGCTCGACGCAGCGGACGGCGCACAAGCCGCAGCGCAGCTTGCCGTGCTGCGCCAGTTGGTCGAGCGGCGGCGCGCGGCGTTGGCCCATCTGGACGCGCAACTGGCCTCCATGCCAGCCGAGCGGGCGCACGAGGAGGCATTGCCGTGAACGCCCCTGACAAACTGCCGCCCGAGACGCGCCAACCCGTTTCCGGCTACCTGTGGGGTGCGCTGGCCGTGTTGACCTGCCCCTGCCATCTGCCGATTCTCGCCGCCGTGCTGGCCGGGACGACCGCCGGTGCCTTCCTTGGCGAGCATTGGGGTGTTGCCGCGCTCGCGCTGACCGGCTTGTTCGTTCTGGCCGTAACGCGGCTGCTGCGCGCCTTCCGGGGCGGATCATGACGAGTTCGCAGCCCGCCGGATGGACGGCGGCCGAGTTGGCGCAGGCGGCGGCGCGCGGACAGCTTGACCTGCATTACCAGCCGCTGGTCGATCTGCGCGATCACCGGATCGCTGGCGCGGAAGCGTTGATGCGCTGGCGGCATCCGAGGCTTGGCCTGTTGCCGCCCGGCCAGTTCCTGCCGCTGGCCGAGTCGTTCGGCCTGATGCCGGAAATAGGCGCGTGGGTGCTGGGCGAGGCCTGTCGCCAGATGCACAAGTGGCAAGGACCGGCATGGCAACCGTTCCGTCTTGCCATCAATGTGTCCGCCAGCCAGGTTGGGCCAACGTTCGACGACGAGGTAAAGCGGGTGCTGGCCGATATGGCCCTGCCCGCCGAGCTTCTGGAGATCGAACTGACCGAATCGGTCGCATTCGGCAATCCAGCCCTGTTCGCCAGTTTCGACGCCTTGCGCGCCATCGGCGTGCGCTTCGCCGCCGACGACTTCGGCACCGGCTATTCCTGCCTGCAACATCTGAAATGCTGCCCCATCACCACATTGAAAATCGACCAATCCTTTGTCGCCAGGCTCCCGGATGATGCCCGTGACCAAACTATCGTGCGGGCGGTGATCCAGCTCGCGCACGGGCTGGGCATGGATGTCATTTTCAGAAGACGACTGCACCAGTTGATTGGGCGTAATGGCTGTTGTGCAGCCAGCTCCTGACAGTTCAATATCAGAAGTGATCTGCACCAATCTCGACTATGCTCAATACTCGTGTGCACCAAAGCGAGGTGAGCATGGCGACGGACACCCCACGGATTCCAGAACAAGGCGTGGCCACTCTGCCTGATGAGGCTTGGGAGCGTGCGCGCCGTCGTGCGGAGATCATCAGTCCGTTGGCGCAGTCGGAGACGGTCGGGCACGAAGCGGCCGATATGGCGGCTCAGGCGCTGGGCTTGTCTCGGCGCCAGGTATACGTTCTGATCCGGCGTGCCCGGCAAGGCAGCGGCCTCGTGACGGATCTGGTGCCCGGCCAGTCCGGTGGAGGTAAAGGTAAGGGGCGCTTGCCGGAACCGGTCGAGCGCGTCATCCACGAGCTACTGCAAAAGCGGTTCCTGACCAAGCAGAAGCGCAGCCTAGCGGCCTTTCACCGCGAAGTCACTCAGGTGTGCAAGGCTCAAAAACTGCGAGTGCCGGCGCGCAATACCGTGGCCTTACGGATCGCTAGCCTTGACCCGCGCAAGGTCATCCGCCGGCGGGAAGGCCAGGATGCCGCTCGTGACCTACAAGGTGTGGGCGGCGAGCCTCCTGCCGTGACCGCGCCGCTGGAGCAGGTGCAGATAGACCATACGGTCATCGACCTGATCGTGGTCGATGACCGCGACCGGCAACCTATTGGCCGCCCGTACCTGACCCTCGCCATCGACGTGTTCACCCGCTGCGTGCTCGGCATGGTCGTCACGCTGGAAGCGCCGTCTGCCGTTTCGGTTGGCCTGTGCCTCGTGCATGTCGCCTGCGACAAGCGCCCTTGGCTGGAAGGACTGAACGTGGAAATGGATTGGCAGATGAGCGGCAAGCCCTTGCTGCTCTACCTAGACAACGCGGCCGAGTTCAAGAGCGAGGCCCTGCGCCGGGGTTGCGAGCAGCATGGCATCCGGCTGGACTATCGCCCGCTGGGACAGCCGCACTATGGCGGCATCGTGGAACGGATCATCGGCACGGCGATGCAGATGATTCACGACGAACTGCCGGGAACGACCTTCTCCAACCCTGACCAGCGCGGCGACTACGATTCCGAAAACAAGGCCGCCCTGACGCTGCGCGAGCTAGAGCGCTGGCTCACATTGGCGGTCGGCACCTACCACGGTTCGGTGCACAACGGCCTGCTCCAACCGCCGGCCGCGCGCTGGGCCGAGGCCGTGGCGCGTGTCGGCGTACCGGCCGTCGTCACACGCGCTACTTCGTTCCTGGTCGATTTTCTGCCGATCCTCCGGCGCACGCTGACCCGCACCGGCTTTGTCATCGACCACATCCACTACTACGCCGATGGGCACTGTTGCAAATAGTCGGTGGTGATAAACTTATCATCCCCTTTTGCTGATGGAGCTGCACATGAACCCATTCAAAGGCCGGCATTTTCAGCGTGACATCATTCTGTGGGCCGTACGCTGGTACTGCAAATACGGCATCAGTTACCGTGAGCTGCAGGAGATGCTGGCTGAACGCGGAGTGAATGTCGATCACTCCACGATTTACCGCTGGGTTCAGCGTTATGCGCCTGAAATGGAAAAACGGCTGCGCTGGTACTGGCGTAACCCTTCCGATCTTTGCCCGTGGCACATGGATGAAACCTACGTGAAGGTCAATGGCCGCTGGGCGTATCTGTACCGGGCCGTCGACAGCCGGGGCCGCACTGTCGATTTTTATATCTCCTCCCGTCGTAACAGCAAAGCTGCATACCGGTTTCTGGGTAAAATCCTCAACAACGTGAAGAAGTGGCAGATCCCGCGATTCATCAACACGGATAAAGCGCCCGCCTATGGTCGCGCGCTTGCTCTGCTCAAACGCGAAGGCCGGTGCCCGTCTGACGTTGAACACCGACAGATTAAGTACCGGAACAACGTGATTGAATGCGATCATGGCAAACTGAAACGGATAATCGGCGCCACGCTGGGATTTAAATCCATGAAGACGGCTTACGCCACCATCAAAGGTATTGAGGTGATGCGTGCACTACGCAAAGGCCAGGCCTCAGCATTTTATTATGGTGATCCCCTGGGCGAAATGCGCCTGGTAAGCAGAGTTTTTGAAATGTAAGGCCTTTGAATAAGACAAAAGGCTGCCTCATCGCTAACTTTGCAACAGTGCCAATTTATGAGTAAAGGATTATGTCCACGATAAGCACCTGGGTCGATTCCTGGGAGGCGGCCATGAGGGTAGGGAAGCGCCGTCCCGTCAAGTCAGCGTAATGCTCTGCCAGTGTTACAACCAATTAACCAATTCTGATTAGAAAAACTCATCGAGCATCAAATGAAACTGCAATTTATTCATATCAGGATTATCAATACCATATTTTTGAAAAAGCCGTTTCTGTAATGAAGGAGAAAACTCACCGAGGCAGTTCCATAGGATGGCAAGATCCTGGTATCGGTCTGCGATTCCGACTCGTCCAACATCAATACAACCTATTAATTTCCCCTCGTCAAAAATAAGGTTATCAAGTGAGAAATCACCATGAGTGACGACTGAATCCGGTGAGAATGGCAAAAGCTTATGCATTTCTTTCCAGACTTGTTCAACAGGCCAGCCATTACGCTCGTCATCAAAATCACTCGCATCAACCAAACCGTTATTCATTCGTGATTGCGCCTGAGCGAGACGAAATACGCGATCGCTGTTAAAAGGACAATTACAAACAGGAATCGAATGCAACCGGCGCAGGAACACTGCCAGCGCATCAACAATATTTTCACCTGAATCAGGATATTCTTCTAATACCTGGAATGCTGTTTTCCCGGGGATCGCAGTGGTGAGTAACCATGCATCATCAGGAGTACGGATAAAATGCTTGATGGTCGGAAGAGGCATAAATTCCGTCAGCCAGTTTAGTCTGACCATCTCATCTGTAACATCATTGGCAACGCTACCTTTGCCATGTTTCAGAAACAACTCTGGCGCATCGGGCTTCCCATACAATCGATAGATTGTCGCACCTGATTGCCCGACATTATCGCGAGCCCATTTATACCCATATAAATCAGCATCCATGTTGGAATTTAATCGCGGCCTCGAGCAAGACGTTTCCCGTTGAATATGGCTCATAACACCCCTTGTATTACTGTTTATGTAAGCAGACAGTTTTATTGTTCATGATGATATATTTTTATCTTGTGCAATGTAACATCAGAGGGCACTGTTGCAAATAGTCGGTGGTGATAAACTTATCATCCCCTTTTGCTGATGGAGCTGCACATGAACCCATTCAAAGGCCGGCATTTTCAGCGTGACATCATTCTGTGGGCCGTACGCTGGTACTGCAAATACGGCATCAGTTACCGTGAGCTGCAGGAGATGCTGGCTGAACGCGGAGTGAATGTCGATCACTCCACGATTTACCGCTGGGTTCAGCGTTATGCGCCTGAAATGGAAAAACGGCTGCGCTGGTACTGGCGTAACCCTTCCGATCTTTGCCCGTGGCACATGGATGAAACCTACGTGAAGGTCAATGGCCGCTGGGCGTATCTGTACCGGGCCGTCGACAGCCGGGGCCGCACTGTCGATTTTTATATCTCCTCCCGTCGTAACAGCAAAGCTGCATACCGGTTTCTGGGTAAAATCCTCAACAACGTGAAGAAGTGGCAGATCCCGCGATTCATCAACACGGATAAAGCGCCCGCCTATGGTCGCGCGCTTGCTCTGCTCAAACGCGAAGGCCGGTGCCCGTCTGACGTTGAACACCGACAGATTAAGTACCGGAACAACGTGATTGAATGCGATCATGGCAAACTGAAACGGATAATCGGCGCCACGCTGGGATTTAAATCCATGAAGACGGCTTACGCCACCATCAAAGGTATTGAGGTGATGCGTGCACTACGCAAAGGCCAGGCCTCAGCATTTTATTATGGTGATCCCCTGGGCGAAATGCGCCTGGTAAGCAGAGTTTTTGAAATGTAAGGCCTTTGAATAAGACAAAAGGCTGCCTCATCGCTAACTTTGCAACAGTGCCGGATTGAATATAACCGACGTGACTGTTACATTTAGGTGGCTAAACCCGTCAAGCCCTCAGGAGTGAATCATGACCGTAGTCACGACCGCCGATACCTCCCAACTGTACGCACTTGCAGCCCGACATGGGCTCAAGCTCCATGGCCCGCTGACTGTCAATGAGCTTGGGCTCGACTATAGGATCGTGATCGCCACCGTCGACGATGGACGTCGGTGGGTGCTGCGCATCCCGCGCCGAGCCGAGGTAAGCGCGAAGGTCGAACCAGAGGCGCGGGTGCTGGCAATGCTCAAGAATCGCCTGCCGTTCGCGGTGCCGGACTGGCGCGTGGCCAACGCCGAGCTCGTTGCCTATCCCATGCTCGAAGACTCGACTGCGATGGTCATCCAGCCTGGTTCGTCCACGCCCGACTGGGTCGTGCCGCAGGACTCGGAGGTCTTCGCGGAGAGCTTCGCGACCGCGCTCGCCGCCCTGCATGCCGTCCCCATTTCCGCCGCCGTGGATGCGGGGATGCTCATCCGTACACCGACGCAGGCCCGTCAGAAGGTGGCCGACGACGTTGACCGCGTCCGACGCGAGTTCGTGGTGAACGACAAGCGCCTCCACCGGTGGCAGCGCTGGCTCGACGACGATTCGTCGTGGCCAGATTTCTCCGTGGTGGTGCATGGCGATCTCTACGTGGGCCATGTGCTCATCGACAACACGGAGCGCGTCAGCGGGATGATCGACTGGAGCGAGGCCCGCGTTGATGACCCTGCCATCGACATGGCCGCGCACCTTATGGTCTTTGGTGAAGAGGGGCTCGCGAAGCTCCTCCTCACGTATGAAGCGGCCGGTGGCCGGGTGTGGCCGCGGCTCGCCCACCACATCGCGGAGCGCCTTGCGTTCGGGGCGGTCACCTACGCACTCTTCGCCCTCGACTCGGGTAACGAAGAGTACCTCGCTGCGGCGAAGGCGCAGCTCGCCGCAGCGGAATGAGCGAACGTCGATATAGCCCGCTCGCGACGCTGTTCGCGGCGACCTTTCTCTTCCGGATCGGCAACGCGGTGGCGGCCCTCGCGCTTCCATGGTTCGTCCTGTCTCATACAAAGAGCGCGGCCTGGGCGGGCGCCACGGCCGCTAGCAGCGTCATCGCGACCATCATCGGCGCGTGGGTTGGTGGTGGCCTCGTCGATCGGTTCGGGCGCGCGCCCGTCGCATTGATCTCGGGTGTGGTGGGCGGCGTGGCCATGGCGAGCATCCCACTGCTCGATGCCGTTGGCGCCCTCTCGAACACTGGGCTGATCGCTTGCGTGGTGCTCGGTGCCGCGTTCGACGCACCCGGTATGGCCGCGCAGGACAGTGAGCTGCCCAAACTCGGCCACGTCGCCGGGCTCTCCGTTGAGCGCGTCTCGTCACTGAAAGCGGTGATCGGGAACGTCGCGATTCTAGGTGGCCCGGCCCTTGGGGGGGCCGCAATCGGCCTGCTTGGCGCTGCGCCAACGCTCGGGCTGACGGCGTTCTGCTCCGTCCTTGCAGGTCTGCTCGGCGCGTGGGTGCTTCCCGCGCGTGCCGCTCGGACGATGACCACGACGGCGACTCTCTCCATGCGCGCCGGCGTCGCTTTTCTCTGGAGCGAACCCCTGCTGCGCCCTCTCTTTGGTATAGTGATGATCTTCGTGGGCATCGTTGGCGCCAACGGCAGCGTCATCATGCCTGCGCTGTTTGTAGATGCAGGACGCCAAGTAGCAGAGCTCGGGCTGTTCTCCTCAATGATGGGGGCTGGTGGTCTCCTTGGCATTGCCATTCATGCGTCGGTCGGCGCCCGGATATCAGCGCAGAACTGGCTGGCGGTGGCATTTTGTGGCTCTGCGGTGGGCTCGCTTCTGCTTTCACAGTTGCCAGGCGTGCCGGTGCTGATGTTGTTGGGCGCGCTCGTGGGACTGCTGACCGGCTCAGTCTCTCCCATTCTCAACGCTGCCATCTACAACCGCACGCCGCCAGAACTTCTCGGCCGGGTACTCGGCACGGTCTCGGCGGTGATGCTGTCAGCCTCGCCCATGGTTATGCTTGCGGCCGGCGCGTTTGTCGACCTTGCTGGTCCGCTCCCTGGCCTCGTTGTATCGGCCGTGTTTGCGGGGCTCGTGGCTCTACTCTCGCTCCGTCTTCAATTTGCTACAATGGCGGCGGCAGCCACAGCCTCCGCCCCAACCCATACAGAAGGTGAACACTGATGCCCCGCCCCAAGCTCAAGTCCGATGACGAGGTACTCGAGGCCGCCACCGTAGTGCTGAAGCGTTGCGGTCCCATAGAGTTCACGCTCAGCGGAGTAGCAAAGGAGGTGGGGCTCTCCCGCGCAGCGTTAATCCAGCGCTTCACCAACCGCGATACGCTGCTGGTGAGGATGATGGAGCGCGGCGTCGAGCAGGTGCGGCATTACCTGAATGCGATACCGATAGGCGCAGGGCCGCAAGGGCTCTGGGAATTTTTGCAGGTGCTCGTTCGGAGCATGAACACTCGCAACGACTTCTCGGTGAACTATCTCATCTCCTGGTACGAGCTCCAGGTGCCGGAGCTACGCACGCTTGCGATCCAGCGGAACCGCGCGGTGGTGGAGGGGATCCGCAAGCGACTGCCCCCAGGTGCTCCTGCGGCAGCTGAGTTGCTCCTGCACTCGGTCATCGCTGGCGCGACGATGCAGTGGGCCGTCGATCCGGATGGTGAGCTAGCTGATCATGTGCTGGCTCAGATCGCTGCCATCCTGTGTTTAATGTTTCCCGAACACGACGATTTCCAACTCCTCCAGGCACATGCGTAAACGGAGGTGTGCAGAGTCCCTGCGGCAGGCGACGAACACGACCGTCGTCGATTAGTACCGGTACGGTCGGTGGTATCGAAGTCTTGATCACCACTCAGGTCTACGGCTTACAAATGGTGACCATCCCGATACTTGCGTCAGAGCACCGGGCCGATTCTTTGACAGTGAATCACTCCCGTAAGGTTGTGCCGGTGTGGGTGTCCCGGGTCGAGACGATACTCCGCCAATGCGCCCAGCAAACAACCTGGCCATCGCAGGTGGTGGGGAGCGGTGTGGCGGATGAGTTGGACAAGTTGGTGTAGCAGCACGAGCACGGCGAGATAACATCGCAGGAGTTCGACATGCTCAAGAGACAGCTGATTGCGAATCGCGATGCAGATTCATAACCCGATTGCGGGTTGGCTTCACTCCACCATCACCGAGCAGACTAGCACGGCGGGCTCTGTTGCAAAGATTGGCGGCAGTCAGAGGTAGGCTGTCGCTCTGCGCCGATCAGGCGGCTGCTGCGAAATGGTGGTTGAGCATGCCCATGGCCTCCGTCAGCGCCGAGGGCCCAATGCCAAAAGCTCTCTCCACAAGGCGCACCTCGCCCCTGATGCCGGGCTGCAGGCACCAGGGGCGAGCCTGTCCTTTGCGCAGGGCTCGCATGACTTCGAATCCCTTGATCGTGGCATAGGCCGTGGGGATCGATTTGAAACCGCGCACCGGCTTGATCAGTATCTTGAGCTTTCCGTGATCGGCCTCGATCACGTTATTGAGATACTTCACCTGCCGGTGGGCCGTCTCCCGGTCCAGCTTTCCTTCGCGCTTCAATTCGGTGATCGCTGCACCATAGCTCGGCGCTTTGTCGGTATTGAGCGTGGCAGGCTTTTCCCAGTGCTTCAGGCCTCGCAGGGCCTTGCCCAGGAACCGCTTCGCTGCCTTGGCGCTGCGGGTCGGCGACAGGTAGAAATCGATCGTGTCGCCCCGCTTGTCGACTGCCCGGTACAGGTAGGTCCACTTGCCCCGCACCTTGACGTAGGTTTCATCCAGGCGCCAGCTCGGATCAAAGCCACGCCGCCAGAACCAGCGCAGCCGCTTCTCCATCTCCGGGGCGTAGCACTGGACCCAGCGATAGATCGTCGTATGGTCGACCGAAATGCCGCGTTCCGCCAGCATTTCCTCAAGGTCGCGATAGCTGATCGGATAGCGACAATACCAGCGCACCGCCCACAGGATCACATCACCCTGGAAATGGCGCCACTTGAAATCCGTCATCGTTCCGTCCGTCCAATCTCCGCCAAGCATGCTCAAGCTTCACGATTTTTGCAACAGAGCCCACACGAGTATTGAGCATAGTCGAGATTGGTGCAGATCACTTCTGATATTGAACTGTCAGGAGCTGGCTGCACAACAGCCATTACGCCCAATCAACTGGTGCAGTCGTCTTCTGAAAATGACAATCCAGTTAGGGTATAGCTCAACCTGACATAGAAGCAAAAACTCAACCACCTTCTACCAACTCTCCGAACAGCTCCTTGACCTTTGTTTTCGCATCAGCAAGTGCAGTTCTGCCTTGTTCAGTGATGTCATAAACACGCCGTTCACGTCGCCCGGTGCGTTCGTGGCGTGAGGTCAGATAGCCTTTTTTTTCCAGGCCGTGCAGCATCGGGTACACGGTGCCAGCGCTCATCTCGTAGCCGTGTCGGCGTAGCTCTTCGATGATCCCCAGCCCAAAGACAGGTTCCTCGGCTGCATGGTGAAGGATGTGCAGGCGGATCAAACCGCCGTAGAGGTCTTTGTCAGTCATTTTTTGTGCCTCACAGAGCGACGCTCAACAGCCACCCAGCTGCACCGCTACCGAGGACAACCAGCCACGGCGGGAGCTTCCAGAACATAAGTGCGACAAGGGCAACTAATGCCAAGCCGAAGTCTTGCGGCTGAAAGATGGCGCTAGTCCATACAGGCTGATACAGCGCGGCCAGCAGCAAGCCGACTACAGCGGCATTGATCCCGGCCAGCGCAGCTTGGATGCCTGTATTGCGGCGCAAACGCTCCCAAAATGGCATTGATCCGACGACCAGCAAGAACGAGGGCGCGAAGATAGCCAGCAGACACACAATGCCGCCGATCCAGCCCGACGGGGCGGTGTTCATCGAGGCACCAAGAAACGCGGCGAACGTGAACAAAGGGCCGGGCACCGCTTGAGCTGCCCCGTACCCCGCGAGAAAGGATTCATTGTTGACCCAGCCGGAGGGCACCACTTCGGCTTGCAGTAATGGCAGCACAACGTGACCACCGCCGAACACCAGTGATCCGACACGATAGAAGGAATCCACCATTGCCATGGTTTGACTTGGCATCAGTTCGGCCAACACCGGCAGGCCAATCAGCAAGACAAAGAACAGCGAGAGCCAAAGCACGCCGGCCCGGTGACTGACCGTGATAGGTAGGGGGTCATGCTCAACAACTTTCGCTGGCTTGAACAATAACCGGCCTGCGATGCCTGCGATAGCAATCACGCCAACCTGTCCCCACGCGGACGGCACAAGTAAAACGACGCAGGTAGCAATTGCCATGATGGTGACTCGCAGCCCATCCGTGCATAGGTTACGCGCCATGCCCCATACTGCTTGAGCGACCACGGCCACAGCCACCACTTTTAAGCCATGCAACGCGCCCTGCGAGACGTAATCGCCATAGCTGGAGATGCCGAGCGCAAAAAGGATCAAGGCTATGGCAGACGGCAGCGTGAAGCCAGCCCAAGCAGCCAGCGCCCCGCTGTATCCAGCCCGAGACAGTCCTACCGCTATGCCGACCTGGCTGCTTGCAGGCCCTGGCAAGAACTGACAAAGCGCGACCAAGTCAGCATAGCTCCGTTCGGAGAGCCAGCGCCGCCGTGTGACAAATTCGGCGCGGAAGTAGCCCAAGTGCGCAATGGGGCCGCCAAAAGATGTCAATCCAAGCCGCAGAAAAATAAGAAAGACCGACCATGGTCTGCTGTCATCGGTAGGGTTATTCGTCATACTTTCGCCTTCATGATCTGCAACGAGTTGATCAATAATAAGCGAAATTCGATAACGAAATTCGATATAAATCTAGAAAAAAATACCTCTATGTGTACTACGCAGTTTTAGCTGTGGCTTTCACAGGAGCACGCTTACTTACGGCTTAGCGTGCTTTATTTTCCGTTTTCTGAGGCGATCCCTAGGAGCTCGGATCTCAGGACGAAGGTCTCCGCGAATGTCCGGTCGATCCGCGCGACGTCCCAGGCGGGCGTTCCCTTGGCGGACATCCACGCCGCAGCGTCGTGCATCAGCCGCACAACCTCGTCGATATCACCCGAGCAGGCGACCCGAACGTTCGGAGGCTCCTCGCTGTCCATTCGCTCCCCTGGCGCGGTATGAACCGCCGCCTCATAGTGCAGTTTGATCCTGACGAGCCCAGCATGTCTGCGCCCACCTTCGCGGAACCTGACCAGGGTCCGCTAGCGGGCGGCCGGAAGGTGAATGCTAGGCATGATCTAACCCTCGGTCTCTGGCGTCGCGACTGCGAAATTTCGCGAGGGTTTCCGAGAAGGTGATTGCGCTTCGCAGATCTCCAGGCGCGTGGGTGCGGACGTAGTCAGCGCCATTGCCGATCGCGTGAAGTTCCGCCGCAAGGCTCGCTGGACCCAGATCCTTTACAGGAAGGCCAACGGTGGCGCCCAAGAAGGATTTCCGCGACACCGAGACCAATAGCGGAAGCCCCAACGCCGACTTCAGCTTTTGAAGGTTCGACAGCACGTGCAGCGATGTTTCCGGTGCGGGGCTCAAGAAAAATCCCATCCCCGGATCGAGGATGAGCCGGTCGGCAGCGACCCCGCTCCGTCGCAAGGCGGAAACCCGCGCCTCGAAGAACCGCACAATCTCGTCGAGCGCGTCTTCGGGTCGAAGGTGACCGGTGCGGGTGGCGATGCCATCCCGCTGCGCTGAGTGCATAACCACCAGCCTGCAGTCCGCCTCAGCAATATCGGGATAGAGCGCAGGGTCAGGAAATCCTTGGATATCGTTCAGGTAGCCCACGCCGCGCTTGAGCGCATAGCGCTGGGTTTCCGGTTGGAAGCTGTCGATTGAAACACGGTGCATCTGATCGGACAGGGCGTCTAAGAGCGGCGCAATACGTCTGATCTCATCGGCCGGCGATACAGGCCTCGCGTCCGGATGGCTGGCGGCCGGTCCGACATCCACGACGTCTGATCCGACTCGCAGCATTTCGATCGCCGCGGTGACAGCGCCGGCGGGGTCTAGCCGCCGGCTCTCATCGAAGAAGGAGTCCTCGGTGAGATTCAGAATGCCGAACACCGTCACCATGGCGTCGGCCTCCGCAGCGACTTCCACGATGGGGATCGGGCGAGCAAAAAGGCAGCAATTATGAGCCCCATACCTACAAAGCCCCACGCATCAAGCTTTTGCCCATGAAGCAACCAGGCAATGGCTGTAATTATGACGACGCCGAGTCCCGACCAGACTGCATAAGCAACACCGACAGGGATGGATTTCAGAACCAGAGAAAGAAAATAAAATGCGATGCCATAACCGATTATGACAACGGCGGAAGGGGCAAGCTTAGTAAAGCCCTCGCTAGATTTTAATGCGGATGTTGCGATTACTTCGCCAACTATTGCGATAACAAGAAAAAGCCAGCCTTTCATGATATATCTCCCAATTTGTGTAGGGCTTATTATGCACGCTTAAAAATAATAAAAGCAGACTTGACCTGATAGTTTGGCTGTGAGCAATTATGTGCTTAGTGCATCTAACGCCGGAGTTAAGCCGCCGCGCGTAGCGCGGTCGGCTTGAACGAATTGTTAGACATCATTTACCAACTGACTTGATGATCTCGCCTTTCACAAAGCGAATAAATTCTTCCAAGTGATCTGCGCGTGAGGCCAAGTGATCTTCTTTTTGTCCCAGATAAGCTTGCTTAGCTTCAAGTAAGACGGGCTGATACTGGGCAGGTAGGCGTTTTATTGCCCAGTCGGCAGCGACATCCTTCGGCGCGATTTTGCCGGTTATTGCGCTGTACCAAATGCGGGACAACGTAAGCACTACATTTCGCTCATCGCCGGCCCAGTCGGGCTGCGAGTTCCATAGCTTCAAGGTTTCCCTCAGCGCCTCGAATAGATCCTGTTCAGGAACCGGGTCAAAGAATTCCTCCGCTGCCGGACCTACCAAGGCAACGCTATGTTCTCTTGCTTTTGTAAGCAGGATAGCTAGATCAATGTCGATCATGGCTGGCTCGAAGATACCCGCAAGAATGTCATTGCGCTGCCATTCTCCAAATTGCAGCTCGCGCTTAGCCGGATAACGCCACGGGATGATGTCGTCATGCACGACAAGGGTGACTTCTATAGCGCGGAGCGTCTCGCTCTCGCCAGGGAAAGCCGAAGCCTCCATAAGATCATTGAGCAATGCTCGCCGCGTCGTTTCATCAAGCTTTACGGCCACAGTAACCAACAAATCAATATCGCTGTATGGCTTCAGGCCGCCATCCACTGCGGAGCCGTACAAATGCACGGCCAGCAACGTTGATTCCAGATGGCGCTCAATGACGCTTAGCACCTCTGATAGTTGGTTCGAAATTTCGATGGTCACCGCTTCCCTCATGATGTCTAACGGGCGAGGTAAGCCGACCGCAGAATGCGGGTCGGCTTGACCGAAATGTTAGAACCAGAAGCCAAAACGGATAACTTGAATTTGGCGACGGGCGCTAACCGTGAAAAAACGCTGCGCCACCGAGGCGGCACAGCACTGCAAAAACGATAGCTGCTTGCGCTTGCTACGCAAGGGCTAGAGGCCAAAAAGACTGAAAACCTGCGCAGCCCATGCAGGCGAAGCCCGGAAAAAAGGCAAAACAGGCACTGAATAACGCCTGAAAAGCTAAATGCCGTTTGAATAAACATGAGCTAAATAAAGCTGGGTTTCAGTGGTGCTAACGTTGGACGTAACGAGAGCCGGAGCGCAGCGGAGGGAACCAAAATGCGCAGCATTTTGGCGTCCCGTTGACGGAATGGTTAGCCGTTTCGACGCGCATAAACGGAGTGGGTGTACGGAATTACAGCTTGAATGGTTTCGGTTGAGACAAGCTCGAATTCTGTTTCGTTGAGCATTGGGAAGAAGGCGTCACCCTCGAAGGTTTGATGTACCTCAGATAGAAACACGCCGTGGGCGTGAGGTAGTGCCAGAGTGTATATCTCAGCTCCGCCCGCGACGTAGAGTTCATTGCCGAGTTCGGATGCCAAAGCGATAGCGTGCGACAGCGTTGAAACAACTACGCAGCCAGTGGCGCGGTAGTTAGCTTGGCGTGAGATTACCAATGTGTGACGGTTCGGTAGAGGCTTGCCGATAGACTCAAAGGTCTTTCGCCCCATGACAACGACTTTTCCCTCAGTGAGTCTGCGAAAAATCTTCTGCTCACCCGGAATTTTCCAGGGGATATTAGGACCATTGCCAATAACCCGATTGGCTCCCATCGCAGCAACGAGATAAATGCGTACTGATTCCGAGTTCATATGGCTAACTTTGTTTTAGGGCGACTGCCCTGCTGCGTAACATCGTTGCTGCTCCATAACATCAAACATCGACCCACGGCGTAACGCGCTTGCTGCTTGGATGCCCGAGGCATAGACTGTACAAAAAAACAGTCATAACAAGCCATGAAAACCGCCACTGCGCCGTTACCACCGCTGCGTTCGGTCAAGGTTCTGGACCAGTTGCGTGAGCGCATACGCTACTTGCATTACAGCTTACCAACCGAACAGGCTTATGTCCACTGGGTTCGTGCCTTCATCCGTTTCCACGGTGTGCGTCACCCGGCAACCTTGGGCAGCAGCGAAGTCGAGGCATTTCTGTCCTGGCTGGCGAACGAGCGCAAGGTTTCGGTCTCCACGCATCGTCAGGCATTGGCGGCCTTGCTGTTCTTCTACGGCAAGGTGCTGTGCACGGATCTGCCCTGGCTTCAGGAGATCGGAAGACCTCGGCCGTCGCGGCGCTTGCCGGTGGTGCTGACCCCGGATGAAGTGGTTCGCATCCTCGGTTTTCTGGAAGGCGAGCATCGTTTGTTCGCCCAGCTTCTGTATGGAACGGGCATGCGGATCAGTGAGGGTTTGCAACTGCGGGTCAAGGATCTGGATTTCGATCACGGCACGATCATCGTGCGGGAGGGCAAGGGCTCCAAGGATCGGGCCTTGATGTTACCCGAGAGCTTGGCACCCAGCCTGCGCGAGCAGCTGTCGCGTGCACGGGCATGGTGGCTGAAGGACCAGGCCGAGGGCCGCAGCGGCGTTGCGCTTCCCGACGCCCTTGAGCGGAAGTATCCGCGCGCCGGGCATTCCTGGCCGTGGTTCTGGGTTTTTGCGCAGCACACGCATTCGACCGATCCACGGAGCGGTGTCGTGCGTCGCCATCACATGTATGACCAGACCTTTCAGCGCGCCTTCAAACGTGCCGTAGAACAAGCAGGCATCACGAAGCCCGCCACACCGGGCACTGTTGCAAAGTTAGCGATGAGGCAGCCTTTTGTCTTATTCAAAGGCCTTACATTTCAAAAACTCTGCTTACCAGGCGCATTTCGCCCA
>NZ_KQ089937.1:0-87323 GCF_001037675.1 Enterobacter sp. MGH119
CCACGCACCGGATTGACAGGAAAGTATGCCACCACTGGCATCACGACTTATAAGCCCGTTTGGGTAACATGCCATACCTGCAACGTTGACCTGACCCAGTTGCAAAACACCGCCAGCTGAAAGGTTGCCAGTAGCTTTCACTGTGGCACCTGATACCTCGCTAGTTGCCGAAATATTGCGCCCGGCGCTGACGTCGCTGTCAGCACGAACTGTGGCTCCTTTTACCTGCGCTCCCGCTGTAATATTCTGTGAAAAAATACCGTTTAAACCACTTACGTTCCCGCTGAATGTTCCGGTCTGTCCATTAATGGTACCGACACTGTTCAGGTTATTTCCCCCCATGTCGATTGCTGTGTGCATTTTATTAAGGTCAGGGCGGCCATTTACCTGAAAACGATATAACCTGTCGTTGTCCTCCTGGGCGCCAGACAGCTCATCTGTTGAGAGAAGCACTGCAATGTGCCCGTTACCGGAGGTGGCTCCGTAGCTGCTTAGCAGAATTTTCCATGTCCGCAATGCACCGGTGGCGGTTTTACTGTCATCAATGTATCCCCCGAAGCCGGTTTTGATATCTCTTGAGATTAGCCTTAATGCTTTGGCCGGGTATACACTGCCGCCGCTGGATACCACCATGCCCTGCAGTAACTCTGTGTTTTGCCCGTTTCTGACCAGATAAGTGTTCATACGCTGGCCCTGGCTGTTTGTTTCGGTGAAACCGGACGGCAGGAAACCGGTATTTTTAAGCATGGCCGTGGTGATCACTGTTGGCGCGGTGGTACTGGTTGCGCTTAACAGCGTGGCGTAGTTACGACCGACGTATCCCCGTGCAGCTGCTGCGTATGTACTGATATGGGCGGCTTCAACCTGCCAGTTTTTCTCCTGCTGCCAGTCTTTGTATTTAGTGAGCCCAAAGACGGTCATTGCCATCACAACAATGAGTGCCAGAGCAACATCAAGATTCGCCCAGCCACGATCGTGCTTTTTCATAGGATTGATATCCATACAGGTTGATACAGATGAGATAGCTGGAAGAGACTTCCGCTAAGACACAGCCAGGGGCCCAGAGGCCCCTCTTTTTTTCCAGACAAATGCCAGGTTAGCAGCCAGAGAACAAAGGCTGCAGCACCAAACAGGGTGGCCAGTGCAGCATCTTTCCCCCCTATCCAGGCCGTCAGGCCTGTTATCAGCCATAAATCTCCCCGACCAAGACGTTGAGCGCCCCGGTTCACTAGGACACTCAGCAGCGCCCCCAGGCCGCCCATCACAGCGATTTCCACCAATTGCGTATATACACCTGCAATCGAAACGTCTGTTGCTACTCCCCAGATGAGTCCTCCAAGTAACAGACGTGCAGTGAAAGTGCGTGGCAAGTATCCACTGACTGCGTCGGTGATACCGGCCTGAAGCAGGAAAGCCATCATCATTATGGCTGCAGCACGATCAGCAATTGGAGCCGGCGCCAACGCGGCGATCATACTGAAAGTGGCGAAAAGCCAAATCCCTGCAGTTAGAAGCGAGTTCCGCTCCTTACCATGAGCAGGGACATCCCCCAGAAAGTCGAGGACGCGCCACATCAGACCTCTACCCATGAGCGCAAACCCAAGTAGTAACGGCAGACTCCATGCTGTGGCCAGACTGGTGACTATGATGGTTCGCATATTCGCTTTCCTTTCATCTGCCGGCAGACTCGAAGGCCTTTCAGTTCCAGATAGAACCCCCAGATACGATTGGCATACTGTTCACGGGTTTCGTGCCGATCCTTACGGAATCCAGCGTTGTAAGATCCGAGACAATTCCAGGTCACACCACATACCTGAAAATGGCTGGCCAGAATCCACGCCCCGATCTGAATATTCAGACAAGGTCGCTTCAACAGATCTTCTGCACTCTGGATGACGCCCATCCGTACGAGCTTCGGTACATGGGTTGAATTTATCTGCATCAACCCATAGTCCGTGCTTACCGGATTACCCTTTTTATCCCTATTAGTGTTTGTGACCCATGGACGGAACGATGACTCCCCTTTGGCCACAGCTTTAAGCAATAGTGGCTCTATCTGGTAACGGGCACCGGCATTGTTAAAGCAGGCATCAAACGTAGCAGGCGGGGAGTTCGAACTGGCCATCAATGGGCCGGAGGAAAAGGACAGAAAGAGCAGCGTCATTGCCAGGCGGCAGGAGAGAATGCGTTCTCTCCGCATGTCATCTCCTTAGCTGTTCATTGTGAAGATCAGCTTATTAGTGCCCGTGCTGCCATTGTCAGCTGTGCATTGCGCACTTGCTTCTTCGGTTGTCACGACACCATCACTGTGCGCCGTAGAGTTGACGGTGATCGCATCAGCAATTTTGGCGCGGCTGAGTTGTGTGATGAGCGAGACGCAGGCATCTTGAGGAACCATTTCGTAGGTCAAAGAGAATCCATTTGAGAACCCGGACACTGTGACCGGTGACAGTGTCACGGCTCCACCCCATCCATTATAAAGAGTGGCAGTTCCGGAAGAAGCTGTGCCACGTACAGTCATACTTTTAGGCTGGAGTTTCATCTGGATAAGCGAGCCCATCATTTTGGCACCGGAAGTGAATGTGTATCCATCGCCTCCTTTCATCATGTTTTGGGTGCTTGTGATGAGCGACTGAATGTTCGACGACTCTTTACCCACGTTGACGTTATTTTTAAGGGCGAAGTATCCCGCCAGTACGATCCCGATGACGACAAGTACGATCAGAGCAATACTGCCCTGTTCCAGGAACCCCCAACCGCGATGGTGCAACATCGCCTTAGCCGGTTTGTATGTCTGAGAAGTTGGTTCAGAATTTAATTGCATGATTTTTCCTCATTTAATAAGCGCCCGACGAGCTGTTTAGGGCATTGATATCCATAACGACAAGAACCAGAAGCAGAAGCATCAGGATCATTGTCAGGAACATGAGACCGCGGATAACGACAGCACGTTTTGCTACTCGCTCCAGGGTTTGTTCAAGCCATCGCTGGCCGTAGTTAATGATGATTTCATCATCGCCGTCCCCCTGTAGAAGGGAGAGAAAGTTGGCAGCTTCCTGCGACGGGAAGTCGTAACCGCAGTCTTTCAGGGCCAGTCCGAAATGTTTACCTTCACGGACGTGTTCGGTAATAGCTTCTATACGTACGGCAAGCCAGGGAGACGCTGTTTCCTGCAGGATCTCCAGCGCGTCTTTGGTTTTGACGCCGGACTGTAGCAGTGCGCCAATGTTCAGCAGGAAGGTAGCGCCCTGAATATCCTTATAAACCGACCATGGCATCAGACCGTCGAATGCACGGCGAAGTCTGTCGGGGCGGTGCCAGCGAGGAAGCGACCAGATAGTCCAGATAATTAGTGCGATGGTTGCGATGGCAGTTATCACGCCATATTCACGGAAATACAGCGAGATACCGTATAGAAAACCGAGCGCACCGGTCCAGTTCTCTGGCGGGCTGATTTCTGTCAACGTAGGAAGTAACTCTGTATTCAGTACGTAGAGAGAGCTGGACATCATGATGGCAAAGCCAATCGGATAGATGGCCATTTGCCATACTGCAGCACGAATACGCTTACCGGCGCTGGTCAAGGCACTGGCGTATCTTAGTGCGCGTGGTAGTGACTCACTGCGTATGCCAGCGCTTATGACTGAGGCTTCTGCGGCCGGTAGCCATCGGGAGAGTGTACGCTCCAGAGTTTTCTCCCCGCTGTTTTCCCTTAAGGCATCAACACAGTCATCCGTCAGCTCAACGTAGGGGTGCCAGTTCTGGCCGAAGTTCGTCCAGGCATTGCGCATTTTCTCCAGTGAAGGCTTAAGTTTCTGCCGGTTTTCTATCAGAAACCGCAGTGCATCATAGAACTGAACACGATATTGACCGCTGAACGTCTTGCGAACCAGGTTATATCGGATTCGTTTCAGGAAGTGCATTTCACGCATCATCCACCTCCAGACGTTCATCTTCATCAAGTGGAATGATACGGTTGGCCATCAGCGGGTCGACTAACCCGTCGTTGATTTTATTCAGGACGTGCCGGACACGGCTGATCCCCTGCATGTGGTTTATCCAGAATTGCCGAGCCGCTACTTTGCCGTCAGTTTTCAGTAGTTTAAAAAGACGATTATTGGTCTCGATAACTTCCGCAATGACAGTTCGCCCCCTGATTCCCTGACCAACCTTGCCGCGAACCTGACCGTTTATCTCCACCACCTGTGTGCATGCCTCACACCCTGCCGGGTTATGGAAATAGAGCTTGTCGGTCGAACAGATGCCTTCAATATTGCAGTATTTCTCCAGCCAGACCTTTTCCTCGTCACTCAGGGTGTCGACCTTATCCTGCCAGGATATACGGCATTCCGGACATAGCGTGGGCACCAGGCGCTGACTGATAAGCCCAATCAATAACTGGGCATCACACAACAGATTTTCGTTAACGCCGAGCGTAACCATGCGCTCCGGGATGCCGAGTGCTGAGTTTGTGTGCAGGGTGGTCATCACCAGGTGTCCGGTCTGAGCGGCATAAATGGTGGCCAGCATCGATACAAGATCGCGCATTTCGCCCTCCATGATAGCGTCCGGATCCAGTCGCAGCGCTGACGAGATGGCTTTTCCCCAGGCGATACGTACTGCTTCTTCATCTGATTTGTCGCAGATGATCGGCGTCTGAACGGCACCTACGACCTGTCCCTCAAGCGGGTCTTCAATGGTCAGAAGGTGTTGCCCGGGGTTGGTATCGAGGTATACACGGCAGGCAGTACGCAGCGTGGTGGATTTACCAGAACCGGTAGGTCCCGAGAGAATTATCTTCCCTTCGGGGCGGTCAATCATGCGTTTCAGTAGCTTGATTTGTTCGGGCAGATACCCCAGCTGCAGGAAGTCAGGTACGTTGTTGCCGTCATCCGGGATAAGGCGCATAACCGCAATCAGCCCATCACCAGTTGGACGGTGACTGTAGCGGGCACCAAACAGGCCTATTTTCCGCATCATGGCCGGAGAGAGTCGTGCATCCTGTTCACGGTGTGGGTAGAAACTGGTTTCTGACACATCCGACATGGAGAGAATGCAGGTAGCACAGAGGGACATACCTTCGTCTCGCTGACGTTCATCCACCACATGTAAATAGCCGTGGACCCTCATTTTGACCTGGAAGAGTGAATCTGAAATCAGGAAGTGAATATCTGAGGAGCCGAGCTTTCTGGCCACTGAGAAATAGTTCAGTATCCGTTGTTCACTGTGGCTGCTGTCTCCGCCCAGGTCTGCCAGCGTCAAACCTGCTTTATCGCTGGCCTGAGGTTGAGAAGCCTGCTTTTTCCGCGCCTCACGTAAGTCGGAGAGAGTAACAAACCGATGTTTGATCCCTGGATGCTTGTTCATTAAATCCATCAGTGCGGCCTGTACACCGGGATCGCCTCGCTGGTTGGTGTCGATGAGGATTTCTTTCTTATCTCCGTCATCAAACAGCAGGAGAGATTCTGCAGTAATAGCGCTCATGGTTAATCTCCGAAGGCAAGCAGCGTGCCATCGCTGAGTGTGACTCCGGCAAGCGTAATACTCCTGACGGTACTCTCCAGCCCCGGGATACGGTTCCCCGGTGATACAACCAGTGACTGTCCTGATGGCAATTGCAGTGTGGCGCGGAGGTTTTTGTCCCGGCCGTTAATTTCCAGCACGACAGGGCGGTTATTCACGGCAACTGAGCGCGCAGGTTGGCCGGGCAGGGAAGTATCGCCGACTATGGCACCGGGGAGAGCGGGGGCAGAGGTAGCGCCGCCAGATTGATTTTCCTCCAGCTGGCGCTGCAGTTGTGCCCCCTGAACTTCAGCCTGAAGAATGATGTTCCGGATATGCAGCTGTTCAAGCTGTCCTTTCGTCACTCCGGCTGCCAGGTTCCCATCTGGCAGTGATACTTGCTGGTTAGTGGACTGAGAGGCCAGAGCGGGTAATGAACTGAATACTGGCAGCAGAAGCCAGATTGTCGCCTGTCGCAGAAAGTTATTTTGCTGACGCATAAATTTTACCTTCAGTGGTATAGCTGAACGCGCTTCCGTTCAGCTCGAATCTTAAACGGGTAAGTCGGATACCTGTTTCATCCAGACCATCGAATAAGATGATGGAGGGGAGGGTCGCAGAGAAACTAAACGCGTATTCCTGCCAGTCCTGCACAGGAGGTGGTTCCCCGCTTGATCCCGGTAAGGTTGGAGGCATGACTACATCGGTAATGTTGAGTGTTAACTGCTGACGCTGGAACCAGGAGAGGATTCGTATGAGCTGCGATGAGCTGTCAGGCACGGCTTCATCTCTGAGTGGCCTTTCTGGGGGCGGAAGTGTAATTCGGGCCTCCCGTCCCCCTTCCTTAAGATTGAATACCGGCGTGACGCCGAAGACCTCCTGACTGCGTGCCAGAAACCCTTCGACTGTGCCTCCGGGCATAATCTGGTACAAAAGGGTTATCCCATCAGGAGAACAGGTTCCGGACGCCAGTTTCCAGCTTTCCAAAACGTGTAGCGCTGGATCGGTTTTTCGCTGGCAATCGTCTATCAATGCTTGAGCCGTGACTTCTCGTGCCCAGGGATGAGGCAAAACCTTAGGTTTTGCCTGACTGGCGAACATTGCGCGGGCCCTGGCCTGGATTTCTTCGGCGGAAAGCACCGGCTCCTCAGGTGGTGTCGCTGCATGCCACCATGCAATGGCACCGGCTCCTATCAGAATTGCCGCGAATAACATCAACCATCGCTGTTTCTGCAGTCCATCGACTTGCACACGGCATTGCTGTCGCCTGCGTACAGATAGTCCGTCAATCAGGCTGCTGGCATCCAGGGGATTGTCCAATGTAGCAAGACAGTCCCACCCTTCCGCGGGCGGTTCGTTCATGCTCAGAAACAGTGTCAGCAGTGATTCCATTTTGTCGGCGCCACCCGTTTTATCGGCTGTGACGGCAGGCAAACCATTAATGCTGGCCAGGAACACGAAATCGGTGCTGTTCAGTCGGTAAATACCGTATCCATTTCGTGTACCGGCACAGAACGCGAGTGCCAGCGAAAAAAGCTGATGACGGCGATGGCGGGCCGGTAATAGACCACTCCCCGCGACCAGTTGCTGCTTGTTTCGCCCATTTATCTGTCCAGTTGAGGTGTGGACGCCAACACCACCTGTTCTGGCATGCCGTGCTTTTTTCAGTTGAAAGGACGGGAGCCTGAATTTCTGTCTTTCCTTTGGGGCCCAGTCCATTCCCGCCAACCAGTAACGGCTGCGGGATTTTCCATCCCGAATTGTAAACAGGTAAGCCTCATCATTCATTTCAGCCTCCGGAACTCTGCGGGAATGTCGGTGTGATCACGATGACCAGAGTGGTCCGCTCGTTTTTACCTGACTGACTCCCGCCCAGGAGCGGGTTCCCTGGCGTGAAGGTGCCGGATTTATTGACGGAGGTATTGTTCTGATCAAAACCAGTGAGGATCAGCGACTGCCCGGCGCGGAGATTTGCCTTCTGGCTCAGAGAGCGCAGTTTGGTATATGGCATCTCGATGTAAGAGTTACCGTCTTTTGACGTGAAGTTACGGATGGTCGGCGGATCTGACAGATTGAAGTTCACCTGCAGCTGTACGTTACCCGTTTCCTGAATCAACGGCAGCAAGGTCATGTTGAAGCCGGTGGTAATCATCCCTGGTGTCAGAGTTGTGGTTGCGCCGACATCCGTGGTGGTAGTTGTAGCCGACTGTGCCACATAGACCGTCTGATCTGCCATCTGGATAGGCACGGGCGTCAGGTTAGTCACGGTACTGGACTGAGAGGTGACGACGCTGACATCGCCCTGTTCTGATAGAGCCTTCAGCAGCAGGCTTGAGCCAGCAAACTTCGCCGCATTACCGGTAGCTGTATCAAGAATGGACGCGCCAGCAGAAATGCCGCCAGTGAGATCCCCTGTTGCGTTGTTAAGGGTAGCGCCCGCGGTATGTAACGACTTGTAGACCAGATTCCAGTCAATCCGGAAGTCTTCGTTTCGTGAGTTACCGACGCTCAGAACTTCAACATTTAGGGCAACCTGCCGGTTCATGATGAGATTCTGTTCGTTCACATAGCGGGCCACGGCTGCCTGTACAGACGGAGTGTCCGTCACGATCAGTGAGGAGCTGGACGAGGACAGCCAGTAGCGGCCTTTGTTAGGAGTCAGCATGGACTCCACAGCTTTGCGCAGGTCAGCATACAAATCGTATTCCTGGCCGGTGGTTGTGCTCTGTGACGTGGTGGATTCACCGGAGGCGGAGTTATCTGTGCCACTGGTGGCTCCCATACTGCTGGTTGTTCCTGAGCTGACGCTCGACGTGCTGGACGTTTTTGTGTTCAGCATGGCCAACGAATATGTCCGGGTCTCCATCAGGTAAAACACGATGGTGCCATTATCCATCCGCCAATAGAGACCGCTACGGCTGGCCATTAGATCCAGAAGCCCGCCCAAATCTCCCTGCCACATCAATCCGGTAAGGTTCAGGGGCTGGCTGGTTCCGCTTGTTTGCGGAGAGGTTACGCCACCCAGGCTTGCCAGTGGTGTCCGACCGCTGTCATCGGGTGGTGGTAGTGAGCCACTCATCTGTCGCGTGACGCCGGTGCTGACGTTACTCTGGCTGATATCGATGGCATCAGGAGTAAAGATAACTGGTGTGCCGCACAGCGCGGTGATGCGTTGTGCCAGCTCCTGCAGCGTAATGTTGTTTTTTGCCTGGGTGATATTACAGGACGGAGCCTGACGGTTCCTTTCACGTACGGCTACAGGAATGGGGCTAGGGTTAATCCACTGCCGGTCCGTCCAGGTCAGTGGTTGTTGATGTTGTGTTCGTGGCAGCTGCGCCTGCGCGCGGGCTACCGTGGCGTCAGATTGTGCCTTAGTCTGCATTTTGTTGATTTCAGAGAAGGTACAACCTGCGAGCATGGCAAAGCAGGACGCCATCAGCAGGCGCCGCAAAAGGGTTTTCTTCATGGGGAAAATCCGGATTAGTTGAGGTAAACCACGGCGCCTTCAGGAACGCCCTGTGGTGCCGTGAGTCCGGTGGCAAGACCGGAAAGCCAGATTAGCTGACCACTTCTCATGGTGCCGATAAGTGCCGAACCGCGACTCTGTGTCCGTAACGCATCAACGAGTCCAGGTTGTTCCGGCATCCAGATCCACAATCTGCTCTGAAGTAACCGGTACTGGATTCGACTGTCTGGGGTGAAGGGAAGACCCAACTGGTCGGCAGGGATGGTGCCGTCCTTTTGACCAGTCTTGTAACGCCAGTCATTAACACGGTTAGCGATGGTAAGAAACTGGGAAGCATAAAGCTGGCCGCTCTGGGTTTGTATTGCGGCCCGACTGCTCTGATTGCGTTGCGAATCTATATCACCGGCGATCAGGAAAAATATCATGCCGATGGCCAGTATGACCCAGCCCATCATCGACCTGCCGGCGTGTCATTGACCGATACCACGCACTGCATCCGGGAAGCTTCAGCATAAAGCGGCTTCTGTGCCGTCCGGTAAAGATCGAACATTTGGCCGAGCATAGTTTCAAATGAGCCGCGGAACGTCAGTGGCGCATCAAGCCGGTAATCCGTCACGGATACTGGCCATATAACCGTCCAGTGTGGCGAGGCACCAGATTCACAGCGGGTATCCTGTGCCCACTTCATCAGCATTTCTCGTAGAGTTGTTCCAGCCGGTGCCGTCCAGCTTTTGCCTTGAACCACAGGTGCGACTGGTTGCCCGATGACTTGCTGCGATTTCACCACCGCTATCGGTGTCTGCGCCGGTTTAGTTGTTACAGGGGCCGGACTGGCTTTAACCGTTGGCGGAGCTACGGGTTGGGCTTTATCCGGGCTGCTGAACGGGTTTCTCGGTGCGCCAGTTGCTTGTGCAGGAGCTGTGTGGTTTTCAGTGGACGGTGCAGGTGATGTTAACTGAACGGATTGCCCCTTTCGCTGCAGTGTGACGGCATGACGATTCCAGTCCACCTGCGCCTGAATTGATTGCTCGTCCAGCAAACGATTCAGCACCCTGGTCCACTGGTCATTTGTATCTACCGAGACGATGCGGGTATTCAGAACAGGGCGCAGGGCATTTTCATAGTTCAATGCCCAGCCTGTCGGAATGATGCGTCTTACCCACTGTTCAAGGGTGAGACTTCGTGCCGGGGATAATGACAGAACAGCAACGGGACCAGGTGTGCCAATATACGTAAGTGCTGGCAATGATGTGTTCACTATTGGGTCTGGTGATCCGGATTGCCTTGCTGAAGATGTCAGTATCGTAGGTTTCGGTAAGGGGGAGGTCTGTGGTGCCAACGCTGCGGTAGTCGGCTGTCGTACGGGAACAGGTGTTGCGGCCGGAGGTGCTACCCGCCGCTGTGTCTGTGTGATTATATCAGCGCTCTCGCTGATCTGACCGTCGACAAACACGAGCGCAGGTGTATCTGGTGCGACGTTTCGATTTTGAAATCCCGTACAGCTGCTTAATAGTGACGGTATTAACAGGGGCAGGGCAATTTTATGCACGCTGACGCCCCGGGAGAATGGGCGAAACTTCATGGTTTGTTCCTTTTGTTTTCGGTCAGTGAAGGTCTGGCCGCCAGAGATTACCGCTGCCTACACCTTCGCGATCTCCCCATGCCCCCCAGGCGGATTCCGGCAGGGTGCTATGTCCGATATAGAGAGTGCGTAAAGTGGCTTTAGACAGCGAGGTGTCACGGCCTCGAACAACAGAGAAACGATCGAGATAGAAAGACTTTTCCACTTCATCGTCCTCGTTTTGCTTCAGCAGGAGTTGAAATGTGACAGGTGAAGTCATTGAGCCTGTTGCGGTAAATGCTTCTTCCATACGAGTGAGTTGCAGGATGTGGTTTTTTCGAGTGCGTTGACGCTCCATGATTTCGGTAACAACCTGTTCTGGCCAGGGGCAAAGGCAGTGTTTCCACCCGAGTCCGAGAAGTGAATTCAGGACAGCCCGAAACCGAAAAAGATCACAGTTTCCGGTTGATACAGAATTGGTCCATAGTGCAGTCAGTACGGCATCGATGGGGCGGTTTTTTTCGGTATCAAGTAATTGCCGGATAGTCATAAATTCACTACCCATTCCTTTGAACGTAGGTATTTTTCGTGCCCCGCTTAGCCATTCAGTGATGAATTTACGTTTGCCACGTTCTGAGGTTATGTGATGGTTTTCGACTGCCGTGCGTAAGGCAACGAGAATGCACCACAAGAGATGGCTGACCTGTTCCTGGGTGGATTGCATGGTATGTCTCTCTATGGTTCAGTTTCTGGCAATGACGTCTGTACCTTCATTCCGCCAGAATGAAGGAAGCCTGAGTGCAGGCCGGTTAAAGGAACAGAGGATGTTCATCGGGCAGGACCAGCCCAGACGTCATTGCCAGAAAAAGGAGGAAAAAAAGCCCCCATAAAAAGGGGGAACTAAAGGAAAGGGATGAAAACTGGTTATGGCCAGCAAAAGAGGCTTCGGTCTAAGTACATCTCAAAAGCCCCATGCATTAGCATGGGTAATCATATCGAACAACATTGCTGTCCGGGATATGGGGTGTTCAATTTTTTCCAGCTGAGTTAAACGTTTGTACTGACTTTTCGTTAGCCAGATATCTGATGCAGCTTCGAGTTCAGCTCTGGCCGCTGGATGGTGAGTAGGGTCGGGGTATTTTTTCATTAATGCTTCAACCACTCTTGTATTAACGGGAGTGATTTGACTGCCGAACTTCACAAAATCGCAAAACGCTGAATGCGCCCGAATGGTATCAATTTTCTGGAATTCGAAATTGGCTTTAAGAAAGAAATATCCTGGAAATACAGCAGAGACCCTTTTTCTGAAAACATGCGGTGCATCCGCACGTCGTATTTGAGTTAGGGATAATGGCGTCCAAGGAGTAACTCTCCTATCGTGAAGCCAGTCAAATAAGTTCTCGCGGTTTTTGCCCCCCGTAATATAGAGAGCAAGATACCATTGTTGGTTACATACAGTCTCAATATTCATTTTTTGAACGCTTCGCGCAGAATTGATCCATAGCGGGATAATTCAAAGTTCAACGGGGTCGAACATACTCAAACATGATAACAAAACAGTCTTACGAACAGACACTTAAGTCTGAAAGCTGTTATTGGGAAGTTCTCATGCCTCAGGATGCTCTTGTAGGTTAGACCCTTAAGTAAAATTGGCGGCAATACTTAAGGATCTGTGCGTATTTTTGTATCACTTCAAAACGAAGTAAAGTGTAAATAGTCCAAATCCTAAAATTGCACCCGTTAGGGTGCAATTTTTGATTGATTTGTGATCATCAATGAAATCATGAAAAAGTAAGAGCGTGACAATATAACTGCACGCATTGCATCGTTACTTTTTAAGTTCAGCGCCTTAGTACTTCGCTTTAGATGTGAGCGAACTGTCTCAACAGAGATATTGCAAATGTCAGCGATGGTTTCATATGCATTACCGTGAGCATACAGAGTAACGATTTCTAACTGTTTTCTGGAAAGCTCAGGAAATACGCTATGCAGGGCGTTAATAGTGTTGTCATTAATCATCGTTAAGTCCCCTAGCAAATCTATACGTAGTAAATTTACGCGTAATATGCATCTCCCTTAATGGGGAGAAACCCCATGGAACTTGTCGCGACATCTGGTATGGGCGAAGGAGTTCTGATAAGGGGGGGCTTTTGCAGCGAGGCCTATAAAGCCAGGTTCATTTGCTAAGGGGGATGTAGAGGTTTTTGATAGGTTCTTGCACATCATAGATGATGCTCCCGTGTAGTTGCTATGTCGGCTACCAAGGAGTTCTCACGCTCTGGTGGCAGCCCAGGCAGGGGTGAGAAACCGGCCTACACGGTACCGGCCAACCTTACGGTTGCCCTACCTGAACCGCCATTACGAAGATGTGCTGGTTCAGTACACAAAAAAACACGCATGTGCGTGTCTGTGTGCACGTGTAGATGCGGGTTCTCACGCCCGATCACAGGATTTACTGTGACATTTGAAGACTACTGTCTGCTTCGTGATGAGTCAACTAGATACGCATCAGGAGCAGCTCTGAATAGTCGAAACCGCGGCTTTAAGAAGCGAGGAGGAACATACGCATCCCAGTTATTCTTTTTGCAAAAGTCTAAAAGTTCGGATCCAGACGAGGTTCCGGTTTTCTGCAGGCATCGGCTGATTCTGTGTTCTACCGCTTTAAGAGAGGTTCCTAATATCCGAGACATCATTTTCCTGCTGTATTTTAGAGAGATTAAGAAGATAGCTTCCCATTCAGCATTAGTGAATATCTCGGACGGTACCCTGTATACCAACGATTTAGGAACGTCTCCCGATAGCAAGCTGTCTGGTCCAAAAATATCAACAGGCCTAACTTGAAGCATAGTTCCTGAGCAGATCCCATCATCGTCGTAATAGGGGCGGGATTCGAAGCAGAGAGCATGTATAGAGTTGCTCTCACCTATTGGATGCGTAACGATTGAAGAAAACTTATCTTCATGTTCCATAACGAGTTCCTCCTGCTTATGTATCCGCTGTGAGAGGTAAGCTAAGGAGGTAGGGAGTTGGTCTAATGTTTTTCCTACAATCGGATAATCGTTGGGGAGTTTCAATAATCGAAGAAAAGCCTGGTTTACCGCTACATACTGCAGATTGCCGTTCTTGATTGTCATAGGTTCTCTGCTGTTGGATATCAGGTTTAAGACCTGAGGAGCGAGTTGGAACTTTTTTTTGAAGAAACGAGTTTAGACATCATCCACTAATAGCCGTATGTATTTGAAATTTAGAGGTATATTTTGTGTGTTGATGTACTATATCATGTAAGCCATCACTTAACTGGATTTGATCTGCGATCATAATATTAGTTAATGATGCTTTTAAGTGTCTGATTGTATGCTACGATACAATAATTCGTAGGTGCTATCTGTAAATCAGGAGGAGTTATGGCACATCCGATACATTGCACGAAAGTCGCTGGTATCACGGAGTTCAAAAGGGATCCGTTAGGGACTGTCGAGTCAGCAGAGGGTGATGCTATTGCTATTCTGAACCGTAGCGCGCCGGCGTTTTATCTTGTACCACTTGAGCTTTTCGAAAGCTTAAAACGAGACGCAGAGGCGCATCGCTCCAGAGGTGATGTTTGATCCTGCTGCCGGAGAGATCCTAAAAATTGATCCAGCATTGTTGTGGTGATAAAGTCGGAGAACTTATTGTTCTAAATGAATTTATTAGGTTGTCACGCCGAAGAAGGTGGCAGGTTCTGGGTGGTTAGTTAGTAAAGCCCAGAAAAGCAAAAACCCCGATAATCTTAGATACTTGGCGGCATCGCGAGATTAACGGGGTCCTTAACAAATCATGCAGAAGTTGTTGCTTCTGTATGGGAGTATAACCCGTGCGCGAAAAAAGACAAGAGATTCCGTGCTTACTCCTTCTGTGCAACATAAGCGCAGGAAGTGGTGAGTAAGCAGAAATCTGAAGCCACTACACTTTACCGTCAGGTAAAAAACCCGAATCCAGAATTCATTCCTGAAAAGGGAAAGAAAACTCTACCGTTCTGTGAAAAAATTCGCGAGAAAGCTGTTGGCTTCACTGAGCGTGCAGAGTTTCAGGCTCTGGTTGCTATGCTGATCGCCCGTGGTGAGCGCAAAAAGCGCCCGCCAGTGTTACGCATTCGGGCTCTGGAAGCAGCTGTTCAGGCAATGTGCCACTATTTTAATCCCCTGGCTAATCGCGTTGGTTCATCGCTCACTACCATGAGTATTCGCTGCGGACTGGCCACGGAAAAAAAACGTCTGTCGATCACCCGTCTGACGGGCGCCCTGAAGTTTCTCGCCCAGCTGAACCTCATTACCTATAACACCGAATACGATAAAGAAATTGGCTGCAACATTCCCACTGATATCACCTTCACCCCGCTGATGTGGCAGGTGCTGGGGGTTTCTGAAGAAGCCGTTGCCGCTGCGCGTCGCAGCCGTATCGAGTGGGAGAATAAACAGCGTGAGAAGAAAGGGCTGCCACGCGCCGGTGCTGATGAACTT
The DNA here is from genome assembly GCF_001037675.1 of Enterobacter sp. MGH119. NCBI lineage: Bacteria > Pseudomonadati > Pseudomonadota > Gammaproteobacteria > Enterobacterales > Enterobacteriaceae > Enterobacter > Enterobacter sp. MGH119. Next base: position 15,029 of record NZ_KQ089937.1, read on the forward strand.
ATCAGTGCGGCCTGGTCATTCGTTCGTGAACGCTTCCGTCAGTACCATAAGTCTCGTTATGAACACGGCATGAAACGGCACAGAGCGCGTAAGGATGCTCCTCGAACACGCAAAGAGATCGAGCAGCTGGTTCGGCTGCAGATCCAGAAAGAAATCAGGAAGGGCCGTTTCTTCGGCAGTCTTGATGCGGTGCGCGCGGAGATAGAACGTCGCGTCACGGAGCGAATGAAGCTCTCGCGTGGCCATTATGCTCGACTCGGTGATGCATTACTGGTCACAACCTGACACCTGCTAATACAGCCTCCATGACCTGGTGCCCTGGCACCGATCTACGCCTGCCCGCTTTTCGGCTTTTATTGCCGTTTTCACCTGATCCAGTCCCTGTTTCCACCCACCGGTTGGCACCGAAATGACAAACACGCCCAGCCGACATCGGTGTGAATTAACTTAACTAAAATCCGAACGTTGTTAACCACACATTTCTGTGACCGCTCGCCCAAAGTTTCACCACTTTTCTTTGCTCTTCTAGTTATCCACACAAACTACAAGAGGGTTTCTCTTCAATCCACTGGAAGGATAGCGTTCAAACCACTAAATGGAATTTTTACAAACCACGATGATCCTTTTAAACTCCTGATCTACTTTCTTTTAAAATTCAGTTATTACTTACTTTTAAAAATAAAACCTATTCGGCACCTGTCCTGTGGACATGTGTATAACGCCCGCCCTTGCAGCGGACGTTGTCCGCGCCGGTTCGGTTCAGGCGCTCTGCGCCTGGAGGTAGCACCCGCCAAAAATGGCGGGCAGGGTGCAGTACGTTACCAAGTGCCAATAGCCGAGCATCGATCACCAATATCCTCAACTCCGCACATAGACCCACCACTGAAAAGCGCAGCCACCCGGCCCAAAGGGCCGGAAGACATCGCTTTTAATGATGGATGTTGTAACTAGGATCTGAGTCGCTTAAATGCATTCTGCTGCCAAGTTCTGTGTCACACGCCCGTAAGCGGTCCTTAAGGCCCGCTAACGCGGAGATACGCCCCGACTGCGGCTACGCCTTGTCGTGACCACTCCGACGGCGCACATCGAATACTGTGAACGCTGAAAGCGGGTTATGGCTTAGCAGGGCGAAGGGATGGATTGGTGGGACCTATCAATAATGTAACCGGCTTCGCCGGGCTACGGCGCCATTTACGAAAGTGCAATATTTTGTTCATGAGGGCGCCTTCATGCGCCTGCGGCGCATTTTCTGAATGCCTGCGCGCTGCTCGGCCTTCTAACATCAGAATCTGCCAGCGGCGTTACCGGCTTTGCCGGGTGACGGCGCCACTGACCTTCGTTTTCATAGTTAACATCCGCTGGCGCCTCCATGTCGCCAGGCGGCATAATTATTCTACGTTTATGATCAATGAGATCCTCATCCTCAATACTGTCTGACTGGAGGTACCAGTAATGCAGCTTTTCCACGGAACAAGACAGCGGTTTGATGAGTTTGATGTGGCATACAAGGGAACTGGTGAGTCCGGAAACATCGATGCTTGCTGGTTTACAGATAATTTTAAAGGAGCCAGCAATCATGCGTTATTCAAAAACAGAAATCCCGGACAGCCACTGGTTTGCCGGTGTGAACTGAACTCTGGGGCGATTATCGCTAATCACCGGCTGCCGCTCGCAGAGCAGCCCGATATCGCGGCACGTCTGAGAGATGGACTTCCTATCAGCATCAGTAGCCAACTCAGTAAAGGCTGGGACTGGCATGCCCTGCGCGAGCCTCATTACAGCACTTACAAAGGGCGTATGTTTTATGTGGGTAACAGGCATGTGGATTCAGATGAAATGATCCGCCTGTACCTGAATTGTGGTATCCAGGGCGTTTATGACTGGGAAGGTATATTTACGGACAGCTATCTTCACGGTACAACTACCGTGATATTTGATACCAGTGCAGTGGGGATTATTGACAAAATCGAATACGGATCTGACGACTGGCATAGCTGGCTGAGTGAACACCGGGAGAAGAATTGTGTTCTGGAAAGGGAACAGGAAGTGCAGCAGGCTCACCACGGCTAAGCATAATTTTGAACATCTGCTGTCGGTTGCGTCTTCGCTTCCGGTCCAGGCTTTGCCGGATTTGATTCGCGCTATGGTCCGCCCTTTGCAGAGTGATTTCCTGCTCGCGGTGGCAGAAGAAGGAACCGATGCCCGTCCGGATTTGACTCCCGGGGCATTTTTCTTTAATGCCATCACAGAGGTTCAGGACTATAGCCGTATGAAGGCGGGAGAAGTTAATCCAGAAGATTACCCGCTTTCTCTGGCCAGTGATATGGTTCTTCCCTGGCCGTGGAGTCTTTCCCGTTATATCGATAATGTGTCCCGGATTGGTACGGCAAAAGGAAGAGTATGGCAGCAGGATCGTACTAATCATTATGTTGAACTCTGGCTGCCCTGGCGCATTGGTTTTGTTCGGGGAGGTAATCACTCCATCACGGCCGGTATTCTGGCGGGGGAAGGAACGTTAATCCCTGAACACGTGTGGGATATGTCTTTTCTTTTTGAGCGAATAAATACCGACGGGCTCCACTGGTATGTTGACGGTAAGAAAACTGAAGACGTGAAGTCCTGGCGCGCAGCTGCAATATTTGAGACAGGCAGGCTAATGGCTTCTTGTCCTGACGACAGATAAGGAATATGTAATGGATATCGCGCTTTTTCCCGGGCAGAGCCGGCGTCAGTGGGCTGATACAATGATCAATCTGGAAGCCCGAAAGCTTGTGAATACCGCAAATACCGTCGCGGCCATGCACCTCAGTGATTCACTGACTCGTCTGAAATTCGTGGATGAAATAAGACAGGTTGTCATGCAACAGTTTGACGCGGCGAGAAGAGCAAGGAGCGATGAAGAATGCATTGCCTGCCTGAAGAACCTCAGGGCTGAGAATGAGTTCCTGCTTGAACAGTCGCGCATGCTGAAAACCGGTTATGCCCGAATCTACGCTGAAATTCAGTATGTAACAGAGCAGAATAAAATTGTCGGATACTTCATATCCGGGATTAAGGTCGTTCTCGCCGGCGTTCAGGCCGTGTTTGGCGGTGTTATGATCGCAACGATGACGCCTGCTGGTATGCTTGCCGGTGCCGTTCTGGTCGGTGATGCCCTTAATACGGTATCACGGGAGGCAGCCCGTCAGTTCCTGAATGAACCTGCTTCAGAGGGGATCCTTGCGGACGGCGCCATGTCCATAGCGGAGTTTATGGGCTTCAGCCGCGATGTCGGCCTGGGGATCTTTAATGCAACCACGCTTGCAGCCAGCGTTTATGGTGTGTTTGGTCTGACCGGGAAAGCTGAGGCCTGGCGTCTTTTCCGTTATCTTCCCGGAGACTATTACCGCAAGGTGGAAACCATGTCTCCGGGCAAACTGACGATGAAGGTTCTGGGATGGGGGGTCGGTGCAAAGGTAGTACTTGAACTCCTTACCCGTGATGACCGGAGTCGCTGATATGAGATCTCATCAGCTTCCATGATTTATAGCCAAGTCTGACCGGCATCACCAGAAGCAGCACAATCAGGAGAAAGACGACGGCAACCACGCAGGAGATAAGATGGCTGGCGTTGCCAAAGAGCGCGGTGAGCAGGGTGATGATGGCCATCCCGCCGGTGATCCAGGCTACCGACAGGAAATAGCCGGCCAGATCTTTCAGAACCTTATCCAGCGAGTCCCCCGTCGCCTGGTGACGTTTGATTCGCTCGATATCCTTACTGGTGAATCCTGCCGCGATAAGTTCCTGGTTTTTCACTGTCATTCACGTCTCCTTTAACCTGATAAAAAGAATACACTATTTAGACGTCCCGTACCTTCCTGCTTTTGTCTCCCCTGTCCGGATCGTTGTCCGTTGCCGTTAAACAATCCATGCTTCTCATTTTTCTTATACTTACCCTTTAACGGCAGGAAACGCTTATGTGTGGACGTTTTTCTCAGTCACAGACCCGCGCTGAATACCTGGCTTATCTGGCCGGTGAGGTTGATGCCAGGTTTTCCGCAGTGACGGAGCCGATCGGACGCTACAACGTGGCGCCGGGGACCCGGGTGCTGTTGCTCAGTGAAAGCAATGATCAGCTGCAGCTCGATCCCGTTCTGTGGGGATATTCCCCGGAGTGGTGGCATAAAGCGCCCCTGATTAATGCCCGTGTTGAAACTGCAGCTGAGGGACGTATGTTTCGTCCGCTGTGGGAACGCGGCCGCGCCATAGTGTTTGCTGACGGGTGGTATGAATGGGTACACCAGGGGAACCAAAAACAGCCGTATTTCATTTACCGCAGGGACGGTCAGCCCGTGCTCATGGCTGCCATTGGTGCACGGCCATTTGGTCTGAGGGATGACGGGGAAGGGTTTGTTATTGTCACGGCAGCTGCGGACAAGGGACTTATCGATATCCACGATCGTCGTCCTCTGGTGCTGACGCCGGATGCTGCCCGGGACTGGCTGCGCGAGAGTCTCAGTGGTGACGAGGCGGGCAGGACAGCCAAACAGGGGGCGGTACCTGCTGAGGCATTCACCTGGTATCCGGTTTCCCCAGCGATCGGCAACGTGCGGAATCAGGGAGCGTCTCTGATTGAACCTCTCTCCTGATGCTGGCTACGCCAGCGCCAGGGTTCAGTCTGACCCGGAACTGACCAGAGCCCGATACCCTGTCGGCGGGCTTCGGCTTCCAGCTGTGCATAGTCAGTCCGGGCCGGTTTTCCGTGGTACCGGTATACCCAAGCCAGCCCTTTGCGGATCTGCGCGGCATTCACATCCGTCGCGCCAAGCCACACGGTGCCCAGCCGCCGCCCGTAGCGATCCGTTTCTTCACCCGTGATGGTTACGTTACGCTGCGCCACCATTGATGTGAGTTCCTGCCTGGAGCGCTGGCCAAAGGGCTGGTTCTTTTCCGGCGCATCGATACCGGCAAGACGAACACGCGTCAGCTGGTTCCCTTCACCGAGAATCTCAACGGTATCCCCATCGAGCACACGAACAATCCTGCCGTTGATATCCGCACTGGCCTGATACGTCACGATGAGCAAAGTAATTAAGTACAGTTTCCGGAACATGGCTATATCTCTGATGTTTTCGTTATATGAATGTCTCATTTATAGAAGCCAGAGTATATCGCGATGTTGTGGGTAGTTGATGTATCGTATAGATAAAAGTGTATTAAAAAGGGCACAATGTGCCCTTTAAGTTACCGTCAGATTTTATAAGTACACCAGATTCACTTTAATGGATTACCAAATTCATTTAGGTACAGCTGACCGAATTTATAGGAAGCATAATCGGTAAGATGTCCCACATCACGGTAAACAGTTACGCCATCAATATTTGTAATGCATTTACCACTAATGCACTGTATTGATTTAGGGTCAATAAAGGTCAGTGTTGGGAATTCAGACTTCATTTTAATCATCAGTTGCGTGACTTTTTCCCCGTTGGTATTTGCCGGGTTTTGCATATCACATTCATTGATGTCAAACGGGCGCCGATGAATAACGTGCTGATTTATACAGTTTTGATAGTTGCGTGGCATGGTCGCAGTGGTGAACATGATAATTGGTTTTGAACCCGCATCTATGATCGTACGTATGGCTGTACGTAACGCCATTTCGTATCGACTGCCTGAAAGTGCCTCACTTCGCTCATCTCCATCCTTAGTGATTAACTGAGCGCCAAAATAATTCGACCACACATGGCCTATAATGACGTAATCAAAGTGATTTGATTTTATATAATCATAATACTTCTCAGTATTATCATGACATTCCTGATATTTGACGCCTTTATATTTCCACCAGTCAAACTGATAGATTCCAGGTAAGGTCAGGCACGAAGAGGTGGTGAGGGAATACATTTTTATGCCAGCATCCTTAGCCAGCACATCATAAAACCCCCAGAACTGGTTAGCGTTTGAATCGCCAATCAGAAAGGCTTTCTTCGACCCTTCATGATCGCCGAACTGACAGTCCGTAAGGACCATGCTTCCACTGAGACAGCCATCCCTCGATGCGGCATTCCCGGAAGCGTTGTTCAACAGCTGTAACGAGTGATTGTATTCATCGCTGAAGCGCTGCGGCAACCCCTTGGTTTTCTCGGTTAATGAGTAAAGGGCCGTGCAGACCGTGAGCGGGATAATTACAAGCAGGATTATACTCTTTGTAAAAGACAGCTTAACCCGACGGAAGCGCTCTTCTATGCCGTGATAGGTGATTACCGCCAGTCCTGCAGTCATCGCCAGTGCAATACACAGTGCCTTGCCGGACAGGGTGAACTCAAGATAATTGAACGCTGCAAATACGGGCCAGTGCCACAGGTACAGAGAATAGGAGATTTTCCCCGTGTAGTTTATCGGCGTCAGTTGTAAGGTACGATTTACGAATGTATTTGGATTTAACAGTAATACTGCAGAGGCAAGGCAAACAAGCAGTGTCCAGCTGTTTGGATATGTCTCGACGCGAATGCTTAAACCTGAAGTGCAGATAAGTACAGCGATAGCTGCCACTGTCAGAGAATTACTCAGCCATTTATGATTTAGCTGAACTCTGTCCTTCAGGAGAGCGGCGCTTCCACCAATCAGAAACTCAAAAGCGCGCATATTTAATGAATAGTAATGCTGACTGGAAGAGTACAGGCTGATAAGAATAACAATTATTGTTGCAGTTAAGGTCAGTAACAACCAGCCATAAAGGAACGGCTTATACGAAAACTTTCTTTTAAATTTACTGAGCAGTAGTGTCAAAATGCCCGCGAAAAGCGCAAAGAAAAAATACCACTGCCATTCAATTGCCAGCGACCATGTATGCAAGAGGAGGAAGTAATCAGAGTCAGGAGATGCATATGCTGCACTAAGCTTGTCAAAATACTGGTTTGATAAGAACAGAGTGGTGTATTTGGCACTTTTCGTGAACGCTGTGTAATCGTCAGGAATGTAACAGTATGTCGCTACAATGATGGCGCCGAGAATTGTCACCAGCAGTGCTGGCTGCAATCGCCATAATCTGCCTTTTATAAAATTAGTTAGGGAGAAGGTTCCTCTTTCAATTTCACTGATGACTTTTCCGGTAATCAGAAATCCTGATATGGTAAAAAATATATCAACACCAATAAATCCTGAAGGGAAGTATGACAATCCTGCATGGAATAATATAACAAGCAGGACAGCGACAGCGCGAAGACCGTCTATATCTTGCCTGTAATTCTGTACTGCATAACTTTTCGTTTGATTATCTAAAACTAAATCCATTTTATAATGGCACCTTACATATACATATTTTATGGCTGTTCTGATTGTTCTCAGCCTTTCGGAAAGCAGAGCACGTAATATTTTCCTGAAATCCTATGATATCGTTTCTGTGTAACGAATATCAAAAAAGAAGTCGCGTGTTTTAGTTTTACGTCCTGTCAGGGTGCTTGCTCTTAAGTCATTTACTGACGTCGTTAACAAGTAACTGAGATGCATAGCTGATATTGAGCCCTGTCATATTGGTGTTCAGTGCCTTCATCATACCCGCACTGGTGTATCTGACGTTGTCTTTCAGCTTCCCCTGGTAACCTTTTGAGGTGACAACCTGCAGCTGTTCAGATGTACGTAGCGCTCCCCTCCCCGCGAGCAGGTCTGATTCAACGGCGCGCAGGTACACCGGGGAGGCGGCGACCACAAACCGATCGTCAGGCTTTGCCTGCATCAGCGTCCTCAGGGAGGTGCTGCGTCGTTCAGCAGGCGGACGTGCCGTCAGTCGTTCCCAGTGAGTGCGATGGCAGAACGGCATCGAGGAGAACGTGGCCTCATACGGGACCACGGGATCTGAGACATGCAGTAGCCCCAGGCCCGCAGATATAATCCACATCTCAGCACCGTTACGCGCCGCAGCGGCAGCTGCCCTGCTCCAGTGCTGACCCGTATACAGTTCGCCGGCGGTCAGGGGGGGCGATCCGCAACGGGCCTGCGCCAGCCTTTCCAGCCAGAGCCCGTATGCTCTCTCCACGTCTCGTTCATCCGGAAAGACCGCATCACCTGCAGGCACGGTTTTACGGCGCGTGCAGGTCACAATGAGATGGACGTTGCCTGTACTCATGACGGCGTCCCCGCGCTGTCGTCGTTCCAGACGATCACCGTGGCCAGATGGTCCGCCACCTCCTGCCCCGTGTAACCGGCCAGGATCGCCAGCCCCCTGGAGCCTGCGTCACGGGAGAGCGGGCTCCGGAACCCGAATCCGTCCGTCATCAGGAGCCACTGCAGACGGTCAGTCCAGCGCTCGCCGGGTTTGCGGACCGGCGAAAACACAATCTCCGTCAGTTGCCCGCGGTTGCAGTACAGCTGTCGCTGCTCCAGTTCATCCAGCAGGCTGTTCAGCTCGCGCCGGTCAGCGTCTTCCTGACTCATCTGCGGCCAGCGAATGCGGTGCCACTGCAGCTCCTGCGCCTGGTCGCCCGTGAACCCCGCGCCGGTGAGAAGGCCGGCCAGCGCAGCCTCCGTGTCTTCCTCGTATGTGGCAGCCGTGAGCGGGTCCGCGTCGCGCAGAACGTGCAGCAGGCGCGCCGGTGCCGGCATCATCCGGAGGGACGCTTCAGGACTGACCACGGCCAGGCGAATATCCTCAGTCAGCCCGGTGATCCCCAGCGCCTGCAGCGCGGTGTCCAGCTGGCGGTACCAGGTGCCGGTCAGGTCAGTCGGCGCGGTCCCGTCCGGTGTACCCTCCTCCGGCGCGGCGCTCTCATTGATCTGCACCCGGACCGCAATCCCCGCATCGTGGCAAGCCTGCAGCCAGGCGGCGACCTGCAGGGGATCGCCTTCCAGACGCGTCAGCTGGCCGGCCGTGTTCCACAGCTGCAGGCAGGTGGTGCCGTCAAGACGGATAACGTAGTCGCCCCGGCACGCCAGGTGCCAGCGGTCGTCCAGCGCCACCGGCCGGTCGTCTGCTTTCTCATCCGGGCTGCGCGGGACCAGGGGCAGAACCCGGACCGCCGTCGCGCGCTGCTCCGCCAGGACGCGCGCCTGTTCGTCAGCCAGAAGCGGGGCGGCCAGCGCACGGCCGGCGTCCGTCAGCTCAACGGCCAGCTGCATGTTCGGGGCGCGCAGGGTGCGCAGCCAGCCCGCGGCTTCCATGCGCCGGCAGGAGGCGCGGAGGTTCGGCCCGTACACCGGGGCATCCCCGCCCAGCTCCAGCACCCGCTCAATATCCCGTGTTGCCACCGGTCCCGGACGTTTTGCATCAAGGGCAGCCAGCACAATCAGCACCCGCCGCTGCAGTGGCGAAGGCCGGCGCGCATTTTTCACATCGGTCATTACAGCTGCCTCATGGTCTGGATTTCGTCAATCATCAGCATCAGGCGCTGCCTGTCCGCATCGATGATTTCCGGGCGTGCGTTTGCCGCGACGGCCAGACTGGACCAGAGTGACAACACGGCAAAGGCCTTTGCCTGTTCGAGCTCCAGGCCAGTGTCGTCAAGGAGCTCCGTTCTGGCCAGATGTTTTCTGATTGCGGCTTCACATTCGCCCGTCAGGATGTCATAGGGGAGTGAAGTGTTCTGTTCTTGTTCCATCCTGCACGCTCCGTCTGATTATGTCAGGTTAAGTGTGAAATCATACTTTGAATGATTTTATACTAAGTTTGCAAACATCATATCAGATGTGATTTTTTGATAAATAATAAATATCACATCAGATATTAATTTATTCTGGTTTCCTGATAATCATATCACCCGCCCGTTTCCCGCCGCGCAGATCCGAAAACTCCCGAAATCGGAATTGCTGGCCTTAAGCACCTGACTGACCTGACGGTATTGTGGGTTTTGGACCGAAGCGGGAGGTTTGAAGGGGAAATTATTCAGATTTTGAGACAGAATTTGTTCAGCGAACGCTGGCGCTTATCGGCCTGCATAAGGGGCTCAGTCGCCGTAAAACTCTCTCTGCGCAACGAGCTCATATATTAAGGGCGCACATTGCGCCCTTCTGTTATTAACTGAGTGTCGCTTCAACGAGGTAGGTCGTAATTTCTTTTTCTGGATTCCCGTAAACAGGGTATTTGAAATTCATAGCGGTTCTGTTGGTAACCGTTATCGTGGCTCCGGCCGCAAACAGAACCTCAAGCTCATTTCCCTTTTCTGGCTCATCCATGTCGAACACAAAGGCTTTGACCTGGGGATCGATAACCGTAATGACCATCAGATCAATGTAGCCTTGCTTGTATGCTTTTCCTGAGTGCTCAGCTTCACGCATGGCAACTTGTGGACAGAAGGTCGTGGCAAAGGGATCACTGAGTTTAGTAACAGCGTTATTTCCCTTCCATTGGCCACCGTGGAAGAGAATCTGACCATGGGGGATCATCATTCCATGGGTATTTACCTCGCTGTTCACCTGAGCCATCTGCACCGGCGAAAGGGGATACAGCTGCTGATAGTCCAGTAAAATTTGCGGTGTAACTGGCGGCATGTTTGCTCTCCAGTTCGCGTATTCACCGCCATTCTCCAGTTCATTTTCAATATGCCAGGCAATATCGCCATTAGCCCCTGCGAAAGCCAGAACTTGCGCCGCATCAAGCTGGGATGTTATGGGGGAGCGCGGCACATGGTCGGGGTAACTATCGTGTATTCTGGCAGTGCAGTCTGTGTGGAAAGGGTTGATAATATTCATAGTCGGAGCAATCATCCTTTAAAAATTATTGTCATTATTTCATCACCTTTCTAATCCGATACTTAAAAGAACACCATCATTTTCGCTAAAGAATGCACATAGCCTTCAGTAATAAATCGCATATTGCTGGTTTTTTGCGCACAACCTTTCCGCAGATCCGAAAAAAGTGTTAACAGGTTCTCTTGCACCCACTGACAGGAAGGTTTTACAGTCGCATCAACAATATCGTTTCGCCTGCGCCTGCCTGATAAAGGAACCCTGCATGCATTTTTATGTGGATGAAACCGGTCATACCGGTCCCAATCTTTTTGACCGTACCCAGCCTGTGCTTTCCTACGGTGTGCTTTCCTCACCGGATGACCTGGACAAGGTTGCCGAAGCCGATCTTGCTGCCTTGCGTAAGAAACTGGGAGTGCAGCGCCTGCACGCCGCAGAGCTTGGCATGCACCGCCTTGATGAGGTGGTTGATACGCTGCTTGTCCTGCAAAAGAAGCACCGGATACGGTTTGATGTCTGGCAGGTCGTTAAACGGGATCACGCCATTATTTCGTTCTTCGATCAGGTGTTCGATCAGGGGATGAATCCTGCAGTGCCCAGGGTTGCCTACTGGACCCCCTTTCGTTACCCGCTGCTACTGAATCTGGCAAGCCTGTTCGATAATGAACTGGCTGAAAAAGCGTGGCGTGCCCGTCTCGAAGCTCATGATGGAAGGTCCTCATCTCTGTTCAGTGAGGTCTGCAGTGAGCTGCTTGCGCGCGCTCATTCCCTGGGGGACCGCCGTTACATTGAATTGATTACCGATGCGTTGTCCTGGGCGATGACCCACTTTGACGAACTGGGATATAACTGCAAAACCGGTAAACAAAAGCTGCAGATCATGCCCAATATGGTTGGATTTCAGTTCGTATTGCGCGGTATCTGTTCCCGCCTGGGAGCACCAAATCGCAAAGCCGACATCGTTGTGGACCAGCAGTCACAGTTCAACACCACCCAGCGGGAGCTGAGGGAGTTCTATTACCAGATACGTGAGATGCCGTGGGCACACGGTCCCGGTTTACCGGTCATGGATGTGACGAACATGCCTGCTGAACCGCTGGTCTTCCAGTCGGGTACAAAAAGTGCAGGGCTGGAGCTGGTTGATATATATCTCTGGATCTTCAAACGCTTTATGGAAGGGAAGGAGTTAACCAGACCCCTTACCCGCCTGGTTTACACCAATCGCAATACCGGCAGGACGGACAGTGTCTCCCTTCAGTCGGTGGCTAAACGATCTAAGGAGTTTCTGGACAAACTGCAGGAGCCAACGGCAGAAATGATGAAAAAGGCGAGGGAATACCGGGATCAGGAAGAGGCAAGGCGGCTGGAACATCGGGTGCAAATCCTGCCGCCATCCTGATCCGGCAGGTTGAGTACACACAAAAGTGGAAGCGGCCGCGACGGGATGATGCGTCTGTCCGGCATCTTCCGGAGGGCCAGAGCTCGAAATTCTGGCCGTACTTCACTTCTTCGTTGAAGCTCTATCTGTTCGCTGTGAGTCTCATATATTTATTAAAACTAAAGCAACTCATCAACATAAGTCATGATGGAACGAACCAGATTTATGGCAAAACGGGCATCGGCTTCATTCAGCAAAGTTTCAGTAGGATGGGCCATACTGTAATTGTTGCGCAGGTTATTGATTCCATGAAGTATTGCGGCAGAAGACTTCAACATTTTAAACACATCTTCATTTCTTCCATCATCCGGCAGAGCCTTAAGATGTGCAGTAATCAGGGAAAGCAATCCTGGAACATTGTTATTTGTACTATTGGTCGCAATTCCATGGTTTGCGCACATTTGTCTTAATGAAGCATGAAGAGCAGTATGGACACGATCATAAGCCCGGTGTGGGCCATTTTTCTGAAGCAACACTTCCGCATCTTCTAAGGCCTGGTAAATATTTTCATTCACATTTTTCACTGGCGCTGCAGAAACGTTTCTTTGTCCATTCTGATTAACAATGTCCTTTATTTCATTGAATAAATCATTATCGGTATTGCTGATATAGCGTTGAACATTATCCAGCGCCCAGATTTTAGAAAGGTTATCAGCGTCCCTGGCCAGGGTAGTTTCTATGGCAGCGATGGCCACCCCTTTCAGCTGATCGTTACCCCATTCAACATGCCTGTAGAATTGATTCAGCCCCGCAGGAACGTCTTCACAATCGGTAACAGCAAAAAGCTCCCTCCAGTCACCGCTGTTAAATTTTAATGCCAGGACTTTGGCCAATTTTATTTGAGAAACTTTATCCAACATACTGGTCCCTAATAGTTTGTACTTCTCAGTTGAGATTACCGGAACGGAGTCTCAGTAAATGAAATCCGTGTACTGGTATACCCCCTGCTCTGCAACAGGAATGAAATCCCGTCCATCATCATTGCTCTGTTACTGCGGGGACCAATTCTGATGTTTGTCAGTGGCAGCTTGTCTTTTGCATTAATGATCAGATATGGCACCAGACCGTTATCATTGACACGAAAATTAACACCCTCATAAGGGCTGTCCGGGAGGATTACCATCCGGAACTCCTGCTCCTCTTTGAAACCGTCATTCTTGAAAAAAGGCGGCAGGCTGTGTGCCAGTCTGGTTGCCTGAATCATCTCATGCATTACATCTGCATTTATTGCCGCCTGAACCTGTGGCTGACGAAAGAAGGCGAGGATTTCGTTCCGGGCTTCAACCGTGGAATCCTCTTTGGTATAGAGTACCCGGTTTTTAAACACCTGATATTGAGTTAATTCCAGGGAGGCAAGCAGCTCTTCATCATCAAATTCCAGGCACACGCCCTGAGAGCTGCCATAACCCCGCCACTGGCTTAACAAGTCGGGTTCGAGACAGAACGACACGTTATAGACATGAGCAGCCCGGTGCATTCTGAAGTGCGTCAGTGCCTGTTCGATGAACTTCAGGGTTTTCGGGTTAAAGTCGTCCCTCAGGTACTGCAGGGCATTCTCAAGGCAGTTCATTCCGTGAGTCAGCTCATTGCTGTCATTGAGGAAGGAAAAGTGCGTCGCCCACAGTGAGCCTGATTCGATGATGCCCTTCAGTCCGTTCAGGTCAGTGTAATGATAAATCTTCATCTGGCAGCCTCCTGACTGTCCGGGCCCTGTTCGCACTCAGTTTTCTGCATGTCAGACAGAAACGGGAACGCCTTAAAAGCGGCTTCCCTTGCTTCTTCTATGGACTGTTCCCAGGCCTGCCAATCCGGATCTGCCGCCAGCGCTTCCTCCGCGGTATCGCGTAACCAGGCATACAGCGTATCGCCACCATCGAGATCAACCTGGCGGGTTTTTACGGGGCCTTCATGCTTCATGATATTGCGTAACAGCTTACCAAGCTGCCCGTCAGACTCGACAGGTTCGGCAGGAATGTAGTCCGGATATTCGTCGAACTGGTCCAGCGTCAGATCGGTGTACTCCCCGTCCAGCAATACGATGACATGCGCGTGAACCGTTGAGTTTTCCGCTTCATGAAAGTCTGCGTTCCCCTGCATAAAAATGATGCAGGGATGGCATCCCTCAGTATCCATCAAATACTGCGCCAGTGTGTTGCTGGCCAGGTCGCAGCTGCCGTGCGGGAAATTCCTATGTTCCGTTTCCCAGCGAGGAAAACGACGGCACTCGTGAGCCCGCTCACCGGCGGCAAGCTCCAGCGCCCGTCGAAAGGCTTTTATACGTAATAGTCTTTCCGGTCTCATTTCTTCACCTTCCCGTCCTGGCGGGCCAGGGCCAGCAGTTCGGCCTGAAGCTGACGGCCGTCCTCCCGGGACTCCTTCAGCTCCGCCTTCGTGTCCTGCAGCTGTGCCGCCAGGTGTTCGCCGGTGGCGGTCAGGCGGGCCACCTGCTCGCGCAGCGGCAGCGCCTCCGCGCGCAGATCGCGCACCTCCTGCAGCAGGCGGTCACGCTCGGCCACCACCTCGCGCAGCACTGCCAGCTCGCTTTCCAGGGTGGCCACGCTCGCCAGCGCCTCATCCCGTTCCCGGTCGGCCTGTTCAATGTCCGCGTCGGCCTGCTCGCGCGCCGCCAGGGTCCCGGCTTCAGCCTGCCTGACGGCCGCCTGCCACAGCAGCCCCAGCTGGCCGGTCAGGAGCTCTGCCAGCTCCGGCGGCAGGGGCGTGGTCTGCTCAGAGGCCTGCTCGCGCCGTCGGGCGCGGAACGCGCGCATTACCGGGGAGATATGCGACAGGGAGCCGCCGCCGAGGTGCTGGCGCACCTGCTCGTTGGTCGGGTTCAGGGTGCCGGCGGCGATCAGGGCGGCAGCGGCGTCTTCAATGCGGCGGACGGTGTCCGGGGAGAGGGTGGTCATGGTCTGGCTCCGTTTTTACAGGGAATGACGTCATCGTACGCCCGGTGTAAAAAATACACAATACACAAAATACAGTTAATACATATAATACAGTTTGTACATACCATACATACAGTACAGAACTTACATACAGTCTCTCTCCTTTCATGGTCAGATCCGAAAACCTCAGGTTCCGGATCTTCTCAGTTCCCTCCGGGGCGCAGCGGCACGGAAACACAACATGTGCCTCTCCGTCAGCGGCGTTTTCATCTATATGTAGTGCTTTCCCCCTGCCCCGCGACCGCCAGCTCACCACCCAAAAACGGAGCTTTGCTTATTCCGCGTGCGTGGTACACTTCCGGAAATCTGTTATACGCCAGAAAATCGGATCTGCCGGAAACGGTCATCCGGTAATTTAATAGCGTGGCTATATGCCTGCTTATTATCAGCCTGAAAATGATGACGGCAGGGGAAAATCATCCCGGTGACAGACGCAGGGTTGTGCGAAGCTGATTGTGCTGCGCGTCATAATTACTCTGAGTGACTATTTATTGGAAAAGGATTGCGGAGAGCAGAAATGGACGAGAAAGAACTTTTTCGTGAGCTGATGGATAGCGGTTACAAATTTGTCTGGTATCTCCGTGAACCAGGCGTCAGCAATCCGGACGGTAACTCTCCTGACATCCAGGTTATTGTCGATCTGAACGGAAAGGAACTGGCCCGTCGCATTGATGTCCCGGAAATGCCAGAAAATGGCTGGCGAATTGATTCATGGCACGCCAGACATTTTGGAGGGCTGCCGGAAGGGGCTGTGGAAATGGATTTGCATCTCATATCAACCAGGTATCTTCTCGGGGTAACGAGATCCATGCTTCCGGAGCCCCTGTTACATATGCGCAGGAAGAATTGATCATAATGGTTGGCGGGATTTATGACTATGCAGCAGAAGAGGACGGTTTATGAATGCATTTCAGCTCATGAGTAAAATTCTGAGCATCGGAATTATCGTCAGCCTGATGGTGGCGGGCGTAAATATCTACCGTTTCTGGCAGGAAAGCGCCGCCGGTCAGAGCACCGGCGAAGTGGCGGGCTTCCTGGAGCGCTGGCCGAATGGTGATATCCAACTGACGACGAAGGACGGTTTTGCTCCGAATGTGACACCGTGTCTGTCCGGTAAACTGAATACGGAACATTTGAACTCCCTGCCGCTGCACGGATGAACACCATAACGGGGCGGGATTTTTCAGTAAGGGAACAAATATGGCTGACTGGTTTATTGCAACTGAGGGCGTGAAGGTGGTGAAGGACAGCGCCAGCCTGTGGCCGCAGATCATCACGGCAGTTTCATCCATTGGTGCAGCTCTGGGCGGTGTCAGTCTCACGCATCATTACACCCGAAAGCGCGAGGAAAGAGCGGCAGAAGAGAAACTGGTCCGCGAGCGCCTCTTTATCAGCACGGAACTGATCTGTCTGCTTGAGCACTTTGCCGATCAGTGCAGTGATGTGGCCTGCGATGCGGAGCCAGTGAAAAAAAACTGGTCGGCTAAGGCGCTGCCTCTCCTGAGTCTGGAAGGAGTCGAGGGAGACTGGCGTTCGCTTCCTCCCGGTCTGCTTTTTCGTCTCCGTAACCTGCCGGCGCTGAACAGGGAGGCCCGGTACGTTATTGAAAGCGTATTCCGGTACGAATCTCCACCTGACGTCACGGAATCCGCCCGGTACCAGTATGCCCGTCTGGGGCTGAAAGTGCTGCTGATAGCCTGGCGTCTTCGCCGGATCTGCGATCTTCCTCCCCCGCGCGAAGGGGAACTGTGCAGGCGGATCGGGTTCATCCTGTGGCGCAACCGGCGCGCGCTGTGGCGCCGTCATGTGCAACGCCAGCGGAAGATACAGAACGACCTGTCCCTTGATGAGAAAGGATAACCAGTGAAACTCAATTATCTCAACGATCCGCATGCAAACGAAGCCGCCGATGACATTATTGGCCTTATGAAACTGTGTCAGCAGCTGCAGTCAGAAAAGGACGGCCGGGAACGTCCGGAGCCCGGGGCTTATTCCCGCGATGAGGATGCGTTTACCGATCGTATCCGCACAGCGTGCGGACATGCCCTGCAGCTGCGCCGGCTGCTACCTGTGATGACGACCCTGAGCGCCATCGGCGCCGAGATGGAACGCCGGGGAGAAATCAGTGTGCTCCCGGGCGAGGATTACGCGCAGAAAGCACTGGCACGACTTACTGGGCAATATCTGTCCGGCAGGGACAACAAGCAATGATGCCGGCAATCCCAGGTCAGGGCGTTTCTTTTTCGGCCGCGCAGCTGCCGGTGGCCATCGACTACCCTGCCGCACTTGCCCTGCGTCAGATGGCGCTCGTTCAGGACGAACTGCCGAAATATCTGCTGGCGCCGGAAGTGAGTGCCCTGCTCCACTATGTACCTGATCTCCACCGCAAGATGTTGCTGGCAACCCTCTGGAACACCGGCGCGCGCATTAACGAGGCGCTGGCGCTGACCCGGAGTGATTTTTCCCTGTCGCCGCCCTACCCGTTCGTGCAGCTGGCCACACTCAAGCAGCGGGCGGAGAAAGCGGCACGAACGGCCGGCCGCTCGCCTGCCGGCAGTCAGGCGCATCGCCTGGTTCCGCTTTCCGATGCGAACTATGTCAGCCAGCTGGAGATGATGGTGGCCACGCTGAAAATACCTCTTGAACGACGCAACAAGCGAAGCGGCAGAACCGAGAAGGCGCGTATCTGGGAGATCACCGATCGGACGGTCCGCACCTGGCTCAGCGAAGCGGTTGAAGCGGCAGCGGCCGACGGGGTGACGTTCTCTGTGCCGGTGACACCGCACACGTTCCGTCATTCCTACGCCATGCACATGCTGTATGCCGGTATACCACTGAAGGTGCTGCAGAGTTTAATGGGACATAAGAGCATCAGCTCGACGGAGGTGTATACGAAGGTGTTTGCGCTCGATGTGGCGGCACGGCACAGGGTACAGTTTCAGATGCCGGGGGCTGATGCTGTGGCATTACTCAAAGGAACCATTTAGTTTCTCTTCAGGCTTTGAGGATCTGCATGGTATGGGAAAGGCCGCAAATGCGGCCTAATTCATACTTCATATATCATACTTATGATGTGGTATTGTTTTTATTCGCCAGTTTTCTGAAAGTAAAGTTCGAGGGCTTCTCTGACTATAGCACTGACGTTTTTAGGATCCTTCCCGTTACGCTTGTTCCGCAGTGCGATGTCTTCGACCTTCACTAACATAGACTCCCCTAATGAGATTGTTGTGCGGCACTGTTTTTCAGGTTCCGGTTTTTCAGGTGCTCCGTAAGGTTTATCTGCAAGACGCTGCGCGAGGGCTTCAGCTTGTTCTGCCGTGACACCTGTTCTGCCTGTCGCTTGCTGGCTCGGCTTTTTAACCATTATCCGAATACCTCTTTCATTAATTGCATAATTTCTGCTTTTGCCGCTTCATTATTCGTTTCTACGACACCAGTTCCGTTGCTCATGCAATCTCGATAGACCTTGCGGAAACAGATTACTGTTTGCAGCGTTTCAATAGTTGGAAACTCTTCCAGGTACTCCAGAAACTCTTTCCGTTCATTCCCTCTTAGCACTGGGTTTGTGGTAGCCATGCTTTGTAAGCAATAGACTTTCAGCTCAGGGTTGAGATCTCGCATAGCTTCAATCTGCTGAGCAAGTTCTGTCAATGTATCAAGGTCGGGCTGTGAGCATTGTAATGGTGCAATGATCTGATGTGCGACGACGCCACTGGTAATGAATTCTCTTGAGTTTCTGCCAGCCACATCCACGATTACATGATCATATTTTTCGTCTAATGCTCGAAGGGTCTGTGTCAGATTATCGAATTTTTCGATGAGCGTGAATGTTGGCTCTATCCCCGAAGCTTCACGCTCAGCATGATGTTTAGCGGCCGTCCGCTGCAGGTCTCCATTTAATAGGCATACATCTTGGCCTTCATGTGCTAGTGCTATTGCCAGGTTTGACGCCGTTGTTGTTTTACCTGAACCGCCTTTATTTCCACCTACGACAGTAATCATTTCTGCCTCATAAATGTGATGTGTGAAGTATGATTTATTCTGTCACATACGCAGTTATAGTCAATGCTCGCAATAAAATTTATGAAGTATGAGGTGTGAAGTATGATATGTGAGTTATTTTTTAATACATCATAAATATTACTTGTGTTTTATTATTTCATACTTATGATTTAATACTCAATCTGAGTGTTTAGACACTTAAGTTCAATCGGATTTCTCAATTTGAGTATCAAGGGGTTCAGGATGAAAGTGTATTGTGATGATGGTTCTACAACTGTAAAACTTGCATGGATCAACAATAAGAAACTTCATAAGTCATTGTCATCTAACTCTTTTCGTGAGGGTTGGAAAGTGGAGGGTATGGGTGTACGTCAGACCTTCAACTATGAGCTTGAAGGTAAAAAGTACACATATGACGAAGTCAGCAATGAATCCATTCTTACTACTCATATTGAGTATCAATATACCGATGTAAACGTTCTGGCGGTTCACCATGCACTTCTGAACAGCGGGCTGAAACCTCAGCCTGTGTCACTGACAGTGACCTTACCTATCAGTGAGTTCTACACCAGGGATTGTCAAAAGAATGAGCTGAATATTCAGCGGAAAACTGACAACCTGATGCGTCCGGTCAAGCTGAACAAAGGCGAGGTGTTTACCATCGAGCATGTCGAAGTCATGCCTGAATCCTTGCCTGCCGTATTTGAACGCCTGGTGAAAGACAATGTAGGGCAGTACGAAAAGTCTCTGGTGATTGATCTCGGAGGTACAACTCTCGACGTTGGCGTTATCGTTGGTCAGTTCGACTCTGTCAGCGCGATACACGGAAACTCGGATATCGGCGTATCCTTGGTGACGAACGCTGCACTCACGGCGTTAAAAATGGCATCCAGCAACACGAGTGCTATGGTCGCTGATGAACTTATCAAACAGCGTACAAACGCTGACTTCGTCCGTCAGGTTATCAACGATGAAAGCAAGACAGCACTGGTATTGGATACCATCGATAGCGCGATCGCTACACTGGGTGCCCAGGTTGTCGATGACCTGGCAGGGTTTAGGGACGTTAACCGGGTTTATATTGTTGGTGGCGGTGCGCCACTGATCGAGGATGCTGTTAAGGCTGCTTGGCAGCATCTGGGCTCGAAGGTTGTCATGATGGACTCGCCGCAAACATCACTCGTAGAAGCCATCGCAGCATTTAAAGGGGAATAGGACTGTGAGCGAGGAACGGAAGAAGTTTACGGTTTATCTTCATCCGGACCAGGTGGCGGACAATGTGTCTTTAGACATTATTGATTCTGTCCCACGGAGCGATAGAGGGGATTTATATAGGAGAGCGCTTATCTCCGGCTTAGCACTTCACCACCTCGACCCACGGCTTCCTGGCTTACTTGCACTGTTGTTGGATAAGAGTTTCACTGCAGATAGTCTGGTAGGTTTACTCAGTCAGACAACGGGATGGAAGCCGTCCCAGGCCAATATTCGTGATGTGCTTACAGAACTGGGGGCAGGGACATTTGATTCTGCAATCAAACCTGAAGTCGTAGAAGATGATGAGCAGCGGCGACTTGAAGAGGCCCGAGTCAAAATGAAAGGCCTCTTCTGACACTCAAATTGAGGCTCTGGGGATATCGGACCACCTGGTTGTGTATGCCGGAGAAAGCATCTCTCTTTTCATTTGCCATTCTGGTGCAATTCCACGACCAGCAAACCATACCCTCCCGAGCCCTGAATGGTTTATGCCATCTAGGGCTTTCATTAGCTCCTCGCTTCGTTCCTGCGGCTTAGCCTCATCGAAAAGATTTAACTGTGCTACTCCCGTAGGAGTGAAGTCATTCAGCATTACGCCGGCCTTTGCATATCTATGCCCGTCGAGCCAGATTCGGTCCAGGGCCTTTACTGCGGCATTAATAATGTCCCGGGTGTCGCGGGTAGGTACAAGAAGCTTTTCGCTGGCCACGTTGCCGTAATACGCTTCGTTGACTGCGAAAGGGGAGGTTTTGATAAAGACCGATATGTGCCGGCAGAACTGATGCTCTCCCCGCAGCTTTTCAGCCGCGCGTTCGGCATACTGACAGATAGCCTGCCGCAACGCTTCGTAAGTTGTGATGCGCTCCCCGAATGATCGGCTGCAGACAATCTGCTGCTTCGCGGGCGGTGCCTCTTCAAGAGATATACAGGCCTCACCGTTCAGCTCACGTACAGTTCGCTCCAGTACCACGGTAAAGTTCTTGCGCACAAAGGTAGGGTTCATGCGCGCCAACTGCAGCGCGGTCGTCACGCCGTATGTATTCAGCTTTTTGCCTATGCGGCGCCCAACCCCCCAAATTTCCTCTACCGGTTGCAGAGAAAGCAACTTTTCAGTACGCTTTGGATTATTGGTGGTAAGGGCTAACACGCCGCCGAACTGTGGCCATTCCTTAGAAGCCCATTGTGCTGATTTTGCTAGAGTTTTTGTCGGTCCCATCCCGACACCAATTGTCAGTCCGGTTCCGCTTAGGACATGCTCGCGCAGCTGGCGCCCGAAATCTTCAAAGTCAGTACAGCCATCGATGCCGCGAATGTCCAGGAACATCTCGTCGATGCTATACTGCTCAACGCGGGGCGCCAGTTCTTCCAGGTGTGCCATGACCCTGTTGCTCAGACTCGCGTACAGCTCATAATTGCTGGAAAACGTAAGGATTTTCTCCGGGAACTGCATTGCCTTCAGCTGGAACCATGGGATCCCCATCTTGATTCCAAGCCGCTTCGCTTCCTTCGATCTCGCTATTACACAACCATCGTTATTACTAAGAACGATCACTGGTTTATCACGTAAGTCAGGACGAAAGACCTTCTCACAACTCGCATAGAAGCTGTTCACATCTGCCAGGGCGAACATCAGCCATGTCCCCGGGTTTTGTGTACAAAGGCAGTTACGACACCGAAAATTTGTAGCTGCTCAGGTTCTGGCCATAGAGTAGGGTAGGCCGGATTCATTGCTTGTAACCCTGGCCTCGGTTTCAGTAGTAATCGCTTAACAGTAAATTCACCTTCAATTTCAGCTATAACGATATCGCCGTGCTGTGCCTTTTCGGCTTTATCAACAATCATCAGATCGCCTGAATGTAGCCCAATATCATTCATGGAATTACCGATAGCTCGCACAAAGTATGTCGAGCTGGGTCTGGATATACAGTAATCATTGAGGTCAAGTTCGGCTTCGACATAGTCCTGCGCCGGGGACGGGAACCCCGCTGGGCACCTCTCACTGTAAAGAGGAATAGGTATAATTTCCGGTTCGCAATCGACACGTAATAATTCAAACATAGGCACCTCCGCACTGTATTTATATACAGTATTATTGCTTTATTGAATGTACTTTCAAGTTTTTGCTTTGCCCATTTTTTAACTCTCTGTTGCTTAAAGAAGTTTCCCGCCGTGCCTTCACTTTAGCCCGAACGCTCCAGATGCAAGGGTTCACTTCGCCGCCATCCTCACCCGGTCGCAGTTTTTACGCCTGATGCCGTTCTTCCCGTCGTTCTCCCACTCAATATTCGCGGGAGAACCGTCCAGAACGTCATCGCTATTTATCTGCGCTGCGGCTTCCGGTGTCGCCCCTGCATCTTCCGCTCGATGTCGGGCTGTCGTGTCGGCACGGCGCAGACTGGTGCCGGATGATGAGGACTAAAGAATGTTTAGACTGACCTGTATTGATCTTGATAATGGGGAGTTTGCCGTATACATCAACAACCACTACCTGGGAAGTGAAGATGGTAGCGGTGAAAAACTTTATCTGGGTGATGTGCTGGAACGACTTTCCAGGATGCCTGGTGTTCATCTCCAGACCATTCAACAGCCTGTGCCCGATGATGAAGAATGGTGCTGGAACGATGTCGCAGATTCGTTGCTTACCCCATCTCATGCTTTGCGTCGTGAGATGACTGTGGGGGGAATGATTACCCGTCTGCAGGAATACCCCCTGGTGGCTCTCTGTACCGGCACATTCTGGCTGGAAGATGACTTTCTTGAGGTTGACGCTTCGCTCGATTCCGCAAGTATTGCTGCCGCTATGGAACGGGCGTATTACTCCCATGATGCAAATTATGGTTTTAACTGGGATCACCTGCGCTTTGCTATCGATGAGGTAAAGCGCACATGAATACATGGCTTGTTGGATTCCAGACACAAATTGCGAATGTAGAGACATTTGTTCACGTCCTGATCGAGGCTGAAAATCTGGAGATGGCAGAAGCCGGTGCCATGCATATGGGGCGCACATGGTGGCCAGTCTTAAAAGGGGAAGACTCTGATCATTGCTGGACGTATCAGGAAGGAACTGTCTGGTTCTGCAGTATTGTTTTATTGGATGATGTCGAGAAATCAGTGCTCATAGGCCTGAGGTTCCTGGATACATGGTCAATTACCGGTACGAAGGAGCGGCTGGATGCTATTGATCATTATGATAATTATTGGGAGGAGTATACCCGTTGATATCATTGCCGGTCAGCTGATGCTGGCCGGTGTCACTTCAACGCATAAGGAAGTCGCTCACTCCGCTTTTTATGCCGCGCCGGCGCGGCGGATATCTACGCCGTGCCTTCACTTTAGCCCGAACGCTGCAAATGCAAGGGTTCGCTTCGCCGCCATCCTCGCCCGGTCGCAGTAATTTATTGCTTCATGCCGTTCTTCCCGTCGTGTTCCGGCTCAATTTTCGCCGGAACACCGTCCAGACCGCCATGATCATTTTCTGCGCTGCGGCCTCCGGTGTCGCCCCTGCATTCTCCGCTCGATGTCGGGCTGTCGTGTCGGCACGGCGAAGACGTCGCCGCATTCAGAAGAGGAGAACACCATGACTATTGCTTACCGCTTTATGCACCGTCATACGCGTAACACGCTGGTTGCGCGCGGCTGGCCAGCCAATATGGATATCGATACAAGCCTGAATTATTCCAGGGGAGAAGGTGTCGCATTCTATGGCCAGCTGGATGCTTTACAGTTACAGCGACTGTTACCTGAGATTGCACTGCGTGGTTTGATGTCCGATCAGGCTATGAAGATGCTGCTGCCATTACTGGCAGGAAGTGAACTAGTTGTCCGCCTTTATCGTAATTCGCTGGGGCATCGTAAGGCTCATGCCGGAACCATTTCGCTTGAATATGATAATTGCCCTGATGGTATGTCCACGAAACATATCCTCTGCCTGCTGAAAGCCCTGCGTGACGAGATTAACCACGTCTGTAGTTGCGTGGCATCCGCTGGATACCGTTTGATGGAAGCGTTGCGTCCCGCCGCTGAACCGCTGGTATTTACACGGCGAACTCGCAATTTCCTCCTGACAGTAACGGAAGTGGAGCAGGTGCAGGATGATGCGCAATGGGATAACGAAACTCTCGATGCACGTCTTAAATCGGTACTCGACGGGAAGGAAACCTTTCGTCGTCTGCAAATCCGCCTGGAATGTAATGGCCGCACAGTCGGACAGACCCACGTGCCTTATGCGCTTCGTCACCCTGACAGCCCATCCCGCGACTGGTTTGACAGGCACTGGCTGCGGGATGTTGTAAGCAGCGCCCGCACCGAGATTGACTCGATGATGAAATCTTTCTCCAGCATACGAATTGCCGCCTGATTTTAGGCGGGGCAGCGCGCCCCGCCTAATTGCGAAAAGGATGTCGCACGCTCCGCTTTACCGGCGCACCCTCCACGATGTTACGGGCACGCAGGTGAAAACGTCCGTGCGGTCTGCGGCTAACGCCGTGCCTTCACTTTAGCCCGATCGCTTCAGATGCAAGGGTTCGCTCCGCCGCCATCCTCGCCCGGTCGCAGATTTTTACGCCTGATGCCGTTCTTCCCGTCGTTCTCCCGCTCAATATTCGCGGGAGAACCGTCCAGATCGTCATCGCTATTTATCTGCGCTGCGGCCTCCGGTGTCGCCCCTGCATCTTCCGCTCGTAGTCGGGCTGTCGTGTCGGCACGGCGTAAGCCGGAACTCAGACGACACTGACACTGGAGGAATATTTAATGAACACTACCACCCCGGCAATTTATGTAGGTACGTACCACAAATACAACTGCGGTAGCCTTTACGGTAAATGGTTTGACCTCACCGATTTTGATGACAAGTCGGAGTTTCTGGAAGCCTGCAACGAGCTGCACGCCAATGAATCCGACCCGGAACTCATGTTTCAGGACTGGGAGGGGATCCCGTCTGCCTTTGCATCCGAATCTTCCGTTGACTGGAATTTCATTGAAGCCTACAAGCGTGCGCTGGAAAACGGCCAGGATGCTGCATTTATTGCCTGGGTTGAATACTCCGGCGAATGTGATTATGACGCGTTCGAGGATGCATATTGCGGAGAAGCTGAGAGCGAAGAAGACTACGCCTGGACTATGGCTGAAGAGTGCGGCCTTCTCAATGACATTCCGGAATCGCTGCGGGGATATTTTGATATGGCGGCTTATGCCAAAGATATGTTCTTGAGCGGTCTGGTGTTTCTTGATGGATATGTGTTCAACGGTTGATTGTAAAGGCGGGGCAAAGCCCCGCCAAACAGGAGAAAAAATGAAACTTGATCCACAGACCCGTGACATCCTGCGTCAGTACAAAAATTTGATTAACGCCCGTCGACGTGAAAATGGTCAACGGGAACTAAGAACGGAGCAGGTGATCGACGAAATATGCTATTACATGACCTGCCAGTGCTCGGTTTATATTGGCGGTCACTTCATTTTGCAGGGTGGAAAAGGTCACTGATGACCTGGCAGGCGGTATCATCCGCCTGTTAGTCCGCGCGAAAACCCTGGCAGGCTTTGCCTGCCGGCGATTGTCACCGCGCCTGCGGCGCAGCAACTAACCGCCATGGCAAATAATGCCAGCGAGAATAGCTGTGCTGTCGAATTCTAAAGAGGAAAAACATGAGCGAAATTAATATTTCGAAGCGTTCAAAAGAGGATCAGGACCGGATCGCCGTCGACCTTGCTGCGTCAGGTGTGGCTTATAAAGAGAGGCTAAATCAGCCCATAGTGCCGGAAATTGTGGCGCGTGAGCAGCCCGAGGAGCTTCGTGAATATTTCCTGGAAAGGTTGCGCCATTATCGTCAGCTGAGCCAGCAGTTACCGAAAGCCAGCGATCCACAATATTCAGAAATGGCTGAGGCAAATAAAAAGTAATTTTTTCAGTAAGATATGCTGTAAATCAAACTCATTGCCCTTGTTGCAGTGGGCGTCCGGGCGGGCTGTCATGCTTCGCACAGAGCCAGCAAAGCTGTCTCTGCCCGGCCCCTGCGGGGCAGCGGGTGTCCATCCCATGACGCAACCCCCATCGCTTGCAGCAGCCGTTCCGGCTGCGCCGCTCAGTCGCGCCGTTTCCTGCGCTCCCTGCATCACGCCGTAAATACCCCGTCGTGATGTAGGGGGCAATGTCGTTTCGCCGCGCGCGGCTTCCCGTCATTGCGGCGTGTCCCTGCCCATTCCATCCGGTCCTTTTACACCCCTTTGAGTCCCTCCTCCGGGTGCTGAGACCGCCACAGTCCTCGTGGCTGTCCAGGGTGAATGCTGACGCACGGCCACCAAAACTTTTTGCAGGCAAAAACTTTTAGCGTCCGCCCCGGACATCTGCCTCGGCCGGTGTCGTTTACGCACCTGCGGCGAAGGTTCTCAAACGGGTGATGTTTTATCCCCCGGGAAAGTTCAGCAGGTTCCCGCGAAACGTCAAAACCGCGGCTCCCGTAACTCAACGGGTGATGGGTTTTAAAACCAGCCACTTTTTTAAAGGAAGTATGCAGTGGGAAAAACATTACAGGAATTTCTGAATCAGCCAGTGCTGCTGCGCGAACCCACCGCCGAAGAAAACGAACTGGCGGCTCTATTGAATGGCAGTACCGTCACTGCACCCGTGATGCTGCCTCAGGGGCCGTTTACCCGTGAAGAGGCGACCGCCCTGGTGGCGCAGTACACCAACGTCAGTATTGAGAACGATCAGGGTACTTATTTTCAGCTTGTTGTGCGGGGTGAAGAAGGGTTTTTGACGAAGTGCGCGTGGAACTTTGAGAACGACGTGGGGGCATTGCTTAACCGCGCCCTTGCCAGTTACAGAGCCAGAAAACAGCAGTAAGAAGGTGCCCTGTCGGAGCTGTCACTCCGCAGGGCAAGACAATCATTAATACTGAGAGGTACTAAATCATGACAGTTGCAGATGTTAAATCAAAAGCACCCAAAAAAACCAGCAAGAATAAAACCGCCGGAAACGAGGCGCTGAAAGCTGCCCTCGATGCGGCAGTCATTGAGTATGTTCCGCTGACCGATCTCATTAAATCACCGCTAAACGTGCGCACGATTCCCTACACCACCGAGAGCGTTAAGCGACTGGCTAACTCCATTGAAAGCCTCGGACTGCTTCACAATCTGGTTGTCCATGCCCTGCCCGAGGGAAAATACGGTGTGGCAGCAGGTGGTCGGCGTCTGACTGCGCTGACGCTCATGTCTGAAATGGGGCGTATCAAACCGGATTATCAGGTTCCGGTTAAACGTGTCAGCGACGAGCTTGCTGTTGAGGCTTCTTACGCCGAGAACAACGAACTTGAAACCATGCACCCTGCCGAGCAGATCACTGCATTTGGTACGCTGGCGGCGCAGGGGAAAACCCCCGCACAGATTGGCGACGTGCTTGGCTACGGTTCCCGCCACGTCCAGCGCATGCTCAAACTTGCCAGTCTTGCCCCGTCACTGCTCACACTGCTGGCAGAAGGTCAGCTTGATGTTGAGCAGTGTCAGGTGTTGTGTCTTGAAAGCGATCCTGAACGTCAGGTTGCTGTTTACGAAAGCGTAAAGGAGGAATGGGGACGCACTACCGTAAACGCACTCAAAAACCGAATCACGGAAAGTGAAATTTCTGTCTCGCATCCACGTTTCGCATTTATCGGGCGTGATGTTTATGAAGCCGCAGGCGGAATTGTTCGTGAAGATCTGTTCAGTGAGCAGGAAGGGGATGGAACAGTAGACAGTCTGCTTGTTGAACGTCTGGTACTGGAAAAGCTTGAATTGATCGCTCAGGAAATCCATCAAAAAGAGGGCTGGATGTGGGCTGCCGGACGTCTGGCTGCAATTAACCTTTACGGACCTGACGGAAAGGACTACCGCATTCTGCCGGAGCCAGATGCAATCTACAGCGAAGATGACAGCCGCCGTATCGACGAACTGTCCGACAAATTTAACGCTCTGGATCCTGACAGTGATGAAGCCGAGGCCATTAGCAGCGAAATATCCCTCATTGAACATGCCGCTGAGCTTCGTGGGTGGACAGAAGATCTGAAAGCAAAATCAGGCGTGGTAGTGAGCTTCATGCACGGTGCGCTTCGTATTCAGCGTGGTATATGCCGCATGTCTGATTTACCTGACCATGACAGTAACGGGGAGGATTCCGCGCAGTCTCCTGCCGTGACTCATATGCATCGACCTGATGCAGCAGAAGGGATCAGCATCCCGCTGCTCACCAAAATGTCATCCGAGCGCACTCTGGCGGTACAGGCCGCGCTGATGCAGCAACCTGAAAAGGCCGTGGCGCTTATGGTCTGGCGTATGTGTACCTGCGTCTTTGCTGGATGTGTGACCACGCCGCATCCGTTCCGTATCAACCTGACCGTTTCTCACAGCAGCCTCACAGAGAACGCCCCGTCCGGTAAAGAAGGCGCAGCGTTTGAAGTCCTGATGACCGAAAAAGAGCGCCTGAAAACCCTGCTGCCAGCAGGATGGGAGAAGGACTTCACGACCTTCTTCGCCCTGAACGGAGAGGTACTGATGTCATTGCTGGCCTTCTGTGCGGCTTGTTCCGTCGATGGTGTACAGACGCGTGATAATGGACACACATCACGCAGCCCTCTCGATACGGTTGAGGCCGCGATAGGTTTTCACCTTCGCGACTGGTGGCAGCCTACAAAAGAGAACTACTTCGGTAGCCTGAAACATTCACAGATAGTCACTTCACTTAAAGATGCAGGTCTGACTGGTGCCGCTGCTGACGCAGAAAAAATGAAGAAAGGCGACGCGGCAGTGCATGCGGAGTTCTTTATGAAGCAGAACCGTTGGGTTCCTGCATGGTTACAGTCACCGCAGCCTGATGCAAAAGACAGCACCGATACCGACACTGACAACGCGGCAATTGCCGCCTGATAAGGATAGCCGCCCTACGGGGCGGCAATAAGGAGATACCTGATGAATATGCCAAACTTTAAGCTTTCCTCCATGATCGGTGAAGATTTCGAAACCTGCCGCGCCGCTGGTTACTCCTATCGCCGTGAGATGACACACGCTGTTATGGGGGCACTGAGTGCGCCTGCAAACTGGGATGTTAACGGGGAGTATCGTAGCGAGTTCGGGGGCTTATTTCCCGTGCAGATCCGTTTTTCACCCACTCATGGCCGATTTGAAGTGGTTCTGTGTAGTCCTGGTGAGTTTAGTCAGGACTGGATCATGCTGTTGGTCTGGAGAAAAGGGCAGGAAGTATCCTGTATCCGCTCATGCCCACAATTTGACGCTGCTGTGATAAACCATGTGCTGAGCCTGACCAGCAGGCTGGACAGTGATGGATACTCAATATTCGATATTCTCTCAACGCTGCGAATGGAGGTGGCCTGATGATCCCTCGTCACCTTTCTCTTGTCACGCAACTGCCGGAGCGTGAGGCAGCGTTACGAGCCATTATTGCCGTAGAAGAGGGGGGCGGGCGGTACGGAAGCCGACACCCGCAGCCATATCCCTATGCCAGAGCATTTTTCCGGTTCCTGAGTGGTAGCAGTAAAATTAGCGGAAAGGCGATCAACCAGGTGCGCGGGGCGTACTGGCTGAAGGGGGATAAAATTTCTCTGGCCCGATATGAAGAGGCGTTTGACATACTGATCAGTAGCCGCGGTCGCCTGTGTTACCCTCCGCTCGGTACCGACATGGTGCAGAACCTGTTTCCGGAGCAGGCGTTCAGCATCAAAGAACGCCACACGCAGCGGGAAGTGCGCGAGGATAATCTTTATTCCCGTCAGGAATCACGGCGACACCGTGAAAAGGAAGAGAAATACCAGAACCGCGTGGGGCAGGCTGAAATCGACCTGGCATTTCAGACACCGGAGACACTGCGCGCATGGTATGAGTTCTGGTCCCAGCAGGATATACGGGACTATGACATCCAGCGAATGTTGTGGGCGTGGACGGAACGCAGCCCGTCACTGTCTCATCTGGTGAAGGCTTACTACGACCGTGCGCATGAGATCGTACTTGATGTACATGATGTGGCGGAGTCTTCGACACCGGCGGAAAAAGAGCTTGAACGGTGGATGGTACCAAACAAAATTACGCTGAGGTCGGTATGGCCGTAAGAAACAACCCGTGGAAAACAGAGCTGAAGGTTGCCCGCAGCCAGCGTAATAAGCTGAAAACCATGTCGGAAAAGCTGAAAGACATGTGCTGTGAGTGGGACGGGTTAAGCGGCTGGCTGGAAACAGAAAGTGAGCGACTCGCAGAAAGCATTGATCAGCATCTTGAGGCGCTCGACGAACAGATACACAACTGGTCCACAGGCAGAAGTGATCCTGATTAAACCTGTCAAAGGTGACGATTTATCCAGTAATCAGTCTGTTATTCCTGGGCAGAATCGGCTCGTCGGGATATAATGGCGATGGCGCTTGAGGCTTTTTGCCTCATGACGTGAAGGTGGTTTGTTGCCGTGTTGTGTGGCAGAAAGCAGAAAGCCCCGTAGTTAATTTTCATTAACCCACGAGGCCCCCTGTATGTCTCAACAACAACAGTATGGCCTCTTACCGAGCTTAATGCAAGGAGGAGTAAACCATGAAACTGCCGCGAAGTACCGTTATCTGGTGCGTACTGATAGTGTGTCTCACACTGCTGATATTCACTTACCTGACGCGGAAATCGCTTTGCGAAATTCGCCTGAGGGACGGACAACGGGAGGTCGCTGCAATTCTGGCTTACGAATCCAACGGTAAGTAGCAACCTGGAGGCGGGGGAAACCCCGCCTTTTCAGGGCTGAGTTGGTTTGACATGCCTGAAGCGCCTTTATGAAGGGGTTGCCGGTTCGCCGGTAGCCCCTTTTTCCATCCCGACGCGACCGCACGCCTGAACTTCCGGGACGGACCGTACCCCTGCGGGGGCGGGGGAAGCGGGGCGCGCCTCCGGCGCTGCCCCTCTGCTCCGTCTGGTATGTCCTCGCTCAATCACTCAATTCCTGGCTGCTGTTAATTCACACTGTTGCGATTAGTCTGCTGAGGCTGTGCTTCAGGCTGGACTTTTCCGTGTGCCTCATCCTGTCTGTTTTGATCGATTTCCTGCTGGTTAGTTCTCTTCGCTACAGTTCCGTGATGGCCAGAGCCAGAAAGACGGGCAGGGCAATGGCCACCTTCGGCTCCTGGCCCGCGTGGCGGTCCAGTCGTCGAGCCCCACTCCGCCAGGCAGCTGCTTACGCACCAGCCAGTCTCCGCCGAACCCGCAAGCGGTTTCGGGCTATCGCTAGGGTCTGATGGCAAAGGTCAACAGCTGCGGCTTCTCCGGCCGTACCGTCCGGAACGCCTTCACCGCGTCGGCGAAGCCGTCGCTTTAATGGCGCCACGCCGTTCCGACGTGTCGGGTGTGTGCATCCTGTTCGCCCGCGTGAGCCCATCCCCCGTGTGTCCTCACGCGGAGGGCTGGTCGTAGCACCGTCAGGTCGTCATCCAAAGGGTTAAGTGAACGCCGCCAAAACTTTTTGCAAGGGACTGCAAAAACTTTTGTCTGCGCCCTTTTCCTGCCGCCCCGCCGTCGCTCCTTTGCCCTTTGCCGCGAGAGAACTCACCAGGGAGATGGGCAACCATCACCACAGGAGAAAACCAGGATGCACACACGAAACGTCAACGTCAAAACCGCCGCTCAAGAATCTTCCAGGAAGATGGAGGAAGAACAAAACCCTGTTTCTGTCGCGCAGGAATGGGTGGCACAGGCCACTGCGCTGAAAGCGGGTGTCACTGTCACCGTGTCTGAAGTATCCCGATACGGCGATGTGCAGGTGGAAATCCGCACCAACGGAACGCTTAACTGGCGCGCCTGGTCGTTTGAACCGGATTTTCTTTTTGATCTGAAACGCAACCTGCAATACGTACAGCAGTAACCCCACGCCGGATATCCGGCATGTACTAATAAAAGGAGATAAACCATGCATTTACACACGACTGATTCTTTCGCTTCTCTTGATTCCAGCGCCAGCGCTGAATCTGAAATGGCCTACTGGCTGAGCCGCGAAAAGTCCGCACTGATCGCCCCCGTGGAAATCGATGTGAACAAATTCCACGATGCGGCGGGAATGCACCCACCGATGATCAACTGGCGTTGTGATACCGCGCAGGACACTGAAACCTTCATGCTGGCAGAGATGATCTGTATGAACGTGACGGACATTTTTGTCCGTATTGGAAAGCGTTATTTCCGCGTACGTGATTACAGCAACCTGAATCACGCCGATATCGTGGAGAAGGTGAAAGCAGCATTCAGCCCTGAGAACCAGAGCCAGAAATGAAAAAAGCAGGCTTACGCCTGCTCCATCCACGCCGGATTTGAGCGATTCCAACGAAAAAATCCGGCCTTCACCAAAAGGAACAAACCCATGCAATTCAGTGAAGTTTCGATTGTTACACCAACCGCCCTCTATGTCCAGATGCAGGAGGCTCAAAACACGCCCGTGAAAAAGCAGGTGCGTATCAAACGCGGTGAAATTGCCAGCAATGCCCTCAGTCCGGAAATGCGGGCACTGGGGCGTCATATTGCGCACTGCCGGAAAAAGGGGCGATCAGTACGTATTCCCGCCATGCGCGGGAGCGAGTGGGGTCATGTGCTGCGTACGCTTGAACTGAGCCGCGCCTGTAACTGACAACAACGCCGCCCCCGACGGGGCGGCAGGAGAAAAGCCATGACCCAGATTAGTTTTGCCGATTTCTTCAATGAGACAAAAAAGCGCGGAGCCGCCCGCCCTGTCGTGCAGGCGGCTCCGGCTGTCCAGTCCGAGCCAGCCCTCCCGCGCCTTATCAGCATCGACACCGCGCGTAAGCAGTTTATCAGTCTGTTTAACCAGACTGCCCGCCACCTTCACCGCTGGGATGTATTCAGCGATTTTGTCAGACTTGCCGCGAGCGAACTGGATATTGCGCGGGTGAGAACGCCAGAGAACGCGGAAAATTGCCGGAAGATCTGCGCGCGATACGACGCTGACGATATCCGCAATTTTCATGAGTTGTTCCGCCTGATGGTGTGTGCGCTGGAGGCTAAATTCCATGACTTCATCGGCTCAATTTTTATGGAGCTTGAGCTGGGGTCGGGAGGTATGGGGCAATATTTTACCCCCTATTCTGTCCAGTCAATGATGGCCAGAATGCTGGTTTCCGGCATTAAAGAGACGGTCACGCGGGAGGGTATCGCGACGATAAGCGATCCGGCCTGCGGTTCGGCAGGAATGATTATTGCCTATGCTGAATGTCTGCTTGAGGCTGATATCAATCCGTCCGCGCACCTGTTCGCCAGTTGCATCGATATTGATCCGGTTGCTGCCGATATGGCATTTATCCAGTTGTCTCTTTTGGGGATTGCGGCGGAGGTGGTGACAGGGAACACGCTCACGATGCAGTTCAATCGTGTACGTTATACGCCTGTGTACTATCTCAACGACTTTGAAGCGAAGCTGAACACTCAGCGCAGACTTAAAGCCATGATGGACTTTATGCGCGATATATCGAAAGCCGCCTGATAAGGGCAGGGGAGGTGCTCAGCGCCTCCCGATGAGTCCAGCTGCGCCGGTTAGTGTCTGGATCATGGTAATTATCTTTTCTTTGGTGGTTTTCCGGTGTCCGAAGGAAGGAACAGCAGCAGCGATAGAAAGTGTCACGGTTGCCAGCTCTACTACCCGCGATACCTTTTCCGACTTCTCGTAAACTTTCCATGTTCGCAGGCTGACTCCAAGCTCTTCGGCCGCCCTGTCACTGCTCCAGTTCATACCTTTTCGCCATAAACGAAGTTCGTAACCCGTCATTTTCTGATACCTAAATAAGTGCAGATTCTGCACTTATTTTAGTGTTTTTTTTGTGGGGAAGTACATATGAAAAAAGTGCAGATTCTGCACTTTTATGAATTTTTTTTGTGGATTAATTTGATGCTAAATGACGACGAAAAGCATGTCGTCAGGACTGACATCTGGGTACCTTCGGCTCCCCGTCGCTGCCGGGTCGTCGCCTGCACTTCGCGTGGTGGCCGTACGCCCACCGCGCTACGCGGAGCCGCACGCGTCTCCGTCCTGACGGATAGCAAGCGATACCTTAACCGATCCCGCTTGCAGCTGCCGTTCCGGCAGCGCCGCTCCCACTGACCGCCACGGCGGTCGCAAGGGAACGCCGGATTAACCGGCGCATTCTGCCGTCCTGTCCGTTTCTGCCGTGAAAGCCTTTCATTACTTATGCACTCTGACAGAGCGCCTCTGTTCAGCAAGGGACGCTGACGCTTTCCGTCCAGATTTTTTCTCGCAGGCTCCAAATAATCTGTCCTTCACCCCTGCTTTCCATCGTCACCCTGTCAGGGCATTAGCGTAATGAAGGCATTTCCCTCATTGCAAGAAAACGGAAAAGGACGACGGCAGAAAAGGCCGGGTGGCCTGCAAGATTTACGTCGTAAGACGCGCAGGATATTGCCGAAAGACTGGCAATAAAAAAGCAGGGCGGGTGCCCTGCCTGTTTACACGGGCTGCTGTAACAGCTCGTTATCACAATGACTCTGAGGAGGCACTATGAAAGACCAGTTCATCGTCGCATGTCGCGAATACTTTGTAAAGGAGCGGGTTAAAACCCGTCATCCACGGAAAACCCGCGAAACGTTGAAACCAGACGCTATCGCGCCACATCTGAAACAACTGGGGACATCACTTGTCCGTTGCGGGCGTATTCATAAACCGATCCATATTCCAGCACTTAACGGGGCTGAATGGGATCACGTTCTGAGTACCATTGAGCTTTCCCGCGCGTACGCCTGATAATCACAGCCCTGCAATGGGGCGGAATTTTATAACACAGTGCCGGAATATTATCCGGCACATTTTTGAAAGGAATGGAACATGCCTCACTACATTTCCCGCGCGCCTCATGGTGTCACCTGCATTCGTCTTGATAACGGTGATGAAGCTCTCTTCGTTAATGGAGAACTGATTTACTCATGTAAAGCCAGTGAACTATATCCGCGTATTGTTGCATCAGGTTTGAACCTGTCAACCGCACTTAGTTTGCCATTTAAACAGCTTACTGCTCAGGTTCCTGATAACCCTCACTGGACGTGGGAGGATGTTACTGCATCGCTCGGATGGGGGCAGCGCATTGAACTTAATTACAAAGTTTTGCGTTCTGTTCTGGAATGTAGTCTGAGCCATATTACGCGGAGGGATAGCGAGATTCTGAGCGAACTATGTCACGCAGAGTATGAAAGCGAATGGATACATGAATCGGATCTGGGTTTCATCATTCGTGTTGATGCCGTCAGCTATCCGCTTCTCGCTCTGAAACGTCATGGTATTTCAAAAGCGGCTAGAATAGTGATTTACACTGCCATGATAAAGGCTGACATCAGCATGGTTCATTTTACTTCATGGGGAGAAATGCTGGCAGACGTTCCGACGTTCGAATGGTAATTTCTACATCGTCGCCCTTCTTACCTGGCTGAAAAAATATTTCAGCCAGGTAAGAAAAATATCAGTACATCATATCTTCAGGATGCAGGAATTATTTCGTTGGTGATGACGAATTTCCTGGCGTCGACCTGCGATTTTTACGGGCTGGTTTGTTTTTATCAGCATCACGAACGATTTCACGAAGTGCTCTCTCACTGATTTCATACCCCGTGGTTTTTAGTGTCTCTTTAAGGTCTGAGACTGTGTAACC
The DNA here is from genome assembly GCF_001037675.1 of Enterobacter sp. MGH119. NCBI lineage: Bacteria > Pseudomonadati > Pseudomonadota > Gammaproteobacteria > Enterobacterales > Enterobacteriaceae > Enterobacter > Enterobacter sp. MGH119. The sequence goes on from NZ_KQ089937.1 coordinate 51,004, forward strand.
TTTCGTTTTGACCAGTGCTAACAGGTCATCACGGATTGCATCCAGAAATTCCTTTTGTGATTTGCGTTGAGATGTCAGATCCGGTAATCCAGCCAGTGCAACTTTTGCCAACTCGATATCTTCATCTGAATAAAATGCCTTCTTACTCATCTTCTTGCCTCTTTAAGAATATTGTCATCCAAATCATAACATTGACCACTGAAAAGTGGCAGTGTTCCGCACTGCCTATGCCGTCAAATCGCCACTAGGCGAAACAGTCAGCGAAGCGTATAATGGCTCGAAAGACGGGACAGGATGTGCATTTGTAATACCGCGCACGCACGATATTACAAATGCCACCTGGTCAGGGCTCCGCCCCGACACCCGAGTAAGGAGCACATATGAGCGACAAAACATCCCGAAGGGGAAGTGATAAACGGCAGAAAACCGTAATCAAGACCCTGAGATTCACGCCGGATGAAATCGAAGAGATTGAACAGAAAGCGGAAGCAGTAGGGCAAAGCGTATCGGCTTATATCCGTAACGCTGCGATGAACAGGAAAATGATTTCACTCATCGACGACAGCTTTATGACCGAGCTGTTAAGGCTGGGGAGACTGCAAAAGCATCTCTTTGTTGAAGGGAAACGAGTGGGGGATAAGGAGTACTCCACGGTCCTTGTCGCAATAACAGAACTGTCGACAACGCTCAGAAACAAACTCATGAACAACGATTAGCACGGAGAAAAGTACAACATCATGATCCCGGTTATTCCACCGAAACGACAAGACGGCAAGTCCTCCTTTGGGGACCTGGTGTCGTATGTTTCTGTTCGTGATGAACCGCGCGATGATGATTTAATGGAAGCCGTGATAGCTTCCGGTACAAAGCCAGAAATGCCGCACAGCAGTCGCTTTTCCCGTCTGGTTGACTACGCCACTAAGCTGCGCGATGAGTCGTTTATCTCGCTGGTTGATGTGATGCCTGACGGCGGGGAATGGGTGAATTTTTACGGTGTGACCTGTTTTCACAACTGCACATCAATTGAAAGTGCAGCAGAAGAAATGGAGTTCTCCGCCCGTAAAGCGAAGTTTGCCCATAACAAAAGCGACCCTGTATTCCACTATATTTTGAGCTGGCAATCTCATGAAAGCCCGCGCCCGGAACAGATTTACGATTCGGTCAGCCATACACTTTCCCGTCTCGGTTTAGTCGGCCATCAGTTCGTTGCTGCCGTTCACACTGACACGGATAATCTCCACGTTCACATCGCTGTAAACCGCGTACATCCGGAGACTGGTTATCTGAACCGTCTTGCTTACAGTCAGGAAAAACTGAGTAAGGCCTGTCGTGAGCTGGAGCTCAAACATGGCTTTTCGCCAGACAATGGCTGCTATGTGATTGCCCCTGATAATCGTATTGTTCGTCGTACTTCTGTTGAACGCGATCGTCAAAGTGCATGGAAACGTGGTCGCAATCAGAGCCTGAGAGAATATATCGCTGACACGGCAATAGCTGGTTTACGGGAGTCACCTGTTACCGACTGGTCTTCTCTCCATCAGCGTTTTGCGAAAGAAGGTCTGTTCCTGATAAAGGATAGCGGCGAGATAAAAGTGAAGGATGGGTGGGACAGTGAACGTCCTGGCGTTACGCTTTCCGCGTTTGGTCATGCTTTTGATACCGATAAACTTACTCGTAAACTGGGTGAGTTTGTTCCCCCTGCACAGGACATTTTCTCGCGAGTTTCGGCTGTCGGTCGCTACGAACCAGACAAGATTATTATGCCGTCTCGCCCTGAACGGATGACAGAAAAAGAATCCTTATCGGACTATGCGACCGCACGTTTACGTGCGCCGCTGATTGCACTTGATCAGGATCCAACGCAACGAACCATACAGTCAGTGCATACACTTCTGGCCCAGTCTGGACTGTATCTGAAAGAACAGCATGACCGTCTGGTTATCTGTGACGGGTATGACCCAACTCGCACACCTGTCAGGGCGGAACGTGTGTGGCCTGCACTAACGAAGGCTACTCTGGACTCGTATAAAGGAGGCTGGCAGCCGGTACCGAAAGACATTTTCCAGCAGGTTCCCCCTGCGGAACAGTTCACCGGCGGCGGTCTGGAAGCCACCCCAGTATCCGATCGGGAATGGCGAAAACTGCGAACAGGTTCGGGCCCGCAGGGGGCGCTGAAACGTGAGATTTTCTCTGATAAGGAAAGCCTCTGGGGTTATGCGGTTTCACACTGCCGTCAGGACATTGAGATGCTTATCGGCAGTAAACAATTTTCCTGGGAACGCTGTCATGAGCTACTGGCTCGTCAGGGGTTACTGCTGATGCGCGAGCAGCAGGGACTGGTCGTGATGGACGCTTACAATCACGAACAGACCCCTGTAAAGGCCAGCCACGTTCATCCTGATCTGACGCTTGCGCGTGCGGAACCTCATGCTGGTTCGTTTGTTTCGGTGCCGGCAGACATCTTTGAACGTGTTAAGCCGGTTAGCCGTTACAATCCGGAACTGGCCGTGAGCGACCGCGATATTCCTGGTATGAAGCGTGATCCTGAATTGCGTCGCCAGCGCCGTGAAGCGCGCGCAGCTGCGCGAGAAGATCTGAAAGCCCGTTACGCTGCCTGGCGGGCTAACTGGCAGCGGCCTGATTTGCATGGACGTGAACGTTACCAGGTGATTCATGACGAATGCAGGATGCGTAAAGCGCGCATCCGCATCGAACATCGTGACCCTCTGGTCAGGAAGCTGCATTATCATATTGCAGAGCTTCAGCGCATGCAGGCACTAATTACTCTTAAAGAAGCCATGAAGGCTGAACGAGCTGAACTTATCGGGCAGGGGAAATGGTATCCGCCGTCTTACCGGCAGTGGGTGGAAGCTGAAGCGGTGAAAGGTGACAAGGCTGCGATATCGCAGCTGAGAGGATGGGATTACAGGGATCGTCGAGGTAATGCGGTGAAATCCACGACAGACAGCAGATGTGTTGTAATCTGTGAGCCTGGTGGCACGCCGATGTATTCCGGTGTTCCTGGTCTGCAGGCTTCACTGAAGAAAAATGGACGCGTCCAGTTCCGTGACCCGGAGACCGGTCGTCACATTTGTACCGACTATGGCGACAGGGTAATTTTCCGAAACACCGGCGATTACGATGCGCTCAAGAGGGATATGGTCAAGGTAGCGCCGGTGCTCTTTAGCCGTTCTTCTACCGTCGCGATGGCACCGGAAGGGAATAATGAGCAGTTCAATACAGCATTTGCCAAAATGGTGGCATGGCACAACGTGAACCACCGTGATGACGATGAATATCAGATCTCGCGGCCGGACATCGACCAGGTACGTGTTGAAAGCGAGATACGCTTTGCTGAAATGACGAACCAAGGGAGTAATACAGAAGCTGTGGGCAATGCGCCAGAATCAAACTGGAAACCACCTTCACCGTTATAATCATTCGGGGATCAGATGGAATTTAGCCCGCAGATAAGAAATAAAAAAGGCCGCAGATGCGGCCTTTTAAACTTTTAGTGGATGTTTTATGTCATAACAAGCGACAACGCCAGTGACTACATGGAACGCAAGCAATACATAGGCAAAGCCGCATGATGTCCAGAAGACAGCAAAACTATCATCAGCACCTATGAAAGAAGCGAAAATAAAGAATAACTGAAGTGAGCAACCTGCAATAGATAAAACCAGTGTCTGTTTAGGAATGTTCATTCTCTGCCCCCTCTTTTATCAATCATACTTATCAATCTCCCGTACAGCCAGCAGAACTGGACAGAACAACCTGAACGTCCAGCGTGGTGAGAGGATTACGTAACAGACAGGGTTTGCCAGCAGTTCTGCGACCGGCTACGCATCCGGAGAGGAAAATACGCCAGCATTTTTGAGCATGGCCGCGCAGCTGCAGCTGACAGAATGCCAGCAATTCTACAGGAATTAATTACCGGAAATACATTCCTCTGCTAACTTGCGAGAAATGTCTCTGAGATAAGCGGGATCGTTCTCAAGATGAAAATCTTCCAGCTTCATTTTCTTACAATCGGCTTTCATCCAGCTCGTAAGCTCATGGATATTTGATAGCGTATTCTGGTCATCTGGTGAAAGTGTCGTCATGTTAAGAGGCATAATGCCAACAACCAAAGCAATGATAGCGGCTGTACCTGTTAGCCCAAGCAGTGCATTCAACAGCCTGGATTTTCTATTAATTATATTTAATGGCATGACCACACCTCCGTATTTCTGTACACGAATTATACTAGGCCAGATCCCGCACAGCCAGCAGAACTGGGCAGAATGACTGTTGTGTCTAGGTGGCGCGGAGAATTAAACGAGGGGTGTAAAAAAGGCCGCTTTCGCGGCCTTTTTTAGTTAAATGCAATGCGTGGGACTACTTCCCATTCCGCGTGGTCATTCTTTAAAACACATTTGTATTCCGAACCGTCATGTTTTATCTGAAGCCCGACGGTATAAAGCTTTTCGCCATCGGAGCAGGCGTACGCCTTCTGCTGGTTCGTGAGGAGGATGTTGCGGATTTCAGTTAGCTGCGCCACGGCATCGGTGTCAATAACGGGTTGGGGCGCAGCAGCGGCAACGCATGAAAAACCAAAGAGGGCGGCGAATAGTAGCTTCTTCATTTCATTTCCTTCTGTGCTATATCATTTTGTTTATCGGCAGCGGTTCCTGAAACACGACGATTTTTTTATTTATCACTCTGGCCACTCCATATCTGGGTGCGGTGAACCAGGCTGTTTTGGAGAGATAAATGGCTCGTTTCGATACCTGGCTGGAGGAACATAAGCCGGTTGCGGGAGTGTCAGCGTCCTCAATATCGCATCTGGAGCCAACTTAATTTCTTCTGCGTTTACTTCCGTCGATTCCGATTCAGGCTTATTGAGCGTGATGTACCGAATTGTTCGTTCTGCCATAGTGGTGGTTCTGATGATCTCCAGCGCTTCTTCCCAGAGGTTTTCCTCCCGTCCGCTGTGGTTCATGTCATATTCTGTCATCAGATTGTGCGCTTCCTGTCTATTGGCCAGACGCTGCTGAAAGGTATCGATTATCTTCCAGGGGGCAGCTCTGGCCGCCTTACGCCGACGCGACGGCTTTTCTGTCAGAACGCCAATGATTTTGCTGACATTCTCCGGTGCAGGAAGACGGCGCTGCGCGGTTCGTGGGACAAGTTTACGTAGTTGCTTAAGGTTCGGTGGATTAATCGTGATGTATCGATTGATAATGACGGGCGCATTGCAGGTTTTGTCCTGAGACTCGATGTAGAAGGAAGCTCCGGGTACCGGATCGCCCTGAAATACCGTGTAGTTCTCACCAGGCTGCAGCTTAATCAGATCCTGCACATTGATTTTGTTCTCCATCTGGATATTGATGTGGTCGCCATCGATCCAGGAGGTTCCAATGATACCATCCTGCCGCTGCAGACTGACCATGTTCGCCCGGGCTTCCTGTCCTGCTGCATTACTGATTGTTCTTGCCGTCTTATCATCACTCACGATTTTTCCGGCGACTTTGGTGCCGGCGTTCTGCATTAGGGTTGCAACGTTGGCCGCCGAAGTCTGGTTTTCAATGCGTTCCTGGTCCTGGCTCATCATGATTAGCGCGAACTCCAGGGAACGTACCTGCGTAGCCTGAACGGCAATACGCTCAGTGTAGTAGGCTCCCACCTCATCGAGATAATTCATGTAGGGAAATTGGCCTTTGTATTTAGTGATTTCGAGGGCTTCGGAGTCCAGTCCCTCCAGCTTGTGTCCAAGATCGCGGGCCAGGATCATGCTCTGCTGGGTAACAAACATTCTCCCCAGTGCAGAGGTTGTGTGTTGAGATGTGTTCATGGCCGGGATCAACACCAGGAGGATGCGGTCGCTGTGAATACTATCGCGAATATCGATGTCGCCGGCATCCTCAGCGAAGATATTGCCGAACGTCTCGGTGAAGGTGTTGAAGGTTTCCAGAAACTGACCCGTCAGGTAGCTGTGCTGCTTACGCGGCTCTTCTGTCCAGGCTGAAGGCTGTCGCACGGTGGCCATATCGAAACCAGGTACGTCTACCAGATAATTATAGAGGGGAGAGACAGCTTCTTCTGGCCACTGATCATCTACGGCACGGCAGTAAAGCCCGGCCAGTTTTTCCAGCGGCATAAACTCGCGCAGCAGCTGCAATGACATGGTTTTGTTTTCACGGACACAGTAAAACTTTGTACCAAAGACCAGCGCCTTGTTCATGGCAATCGCTCTGGACTGCCATTCTCCACCTTGTACGTTGGTCGGCAGCATTGATTGCATCGTCTCAGCAACAAAGGCCTCAGTGCTATAGCAGAAGGGGTTCCACTGGTGAGACTGCGGTCGACTTTTATCTCCGTTCTGGATCATCTCGCTACGGGACATGCCGCTGTTCATGAAGTTGATGTACTCCACATCATCCTCACGCCCAAAGCGGCGGGCCAGATAGTAGCAGGTGCGCGCCGTGTCGTTCTGCGCCTTGCCGTCAACAAAGGTGAAGCCACGTCCCCAGCAAAATGAATTGAGCATCCACGCATAGATGGTTTCGGTTTTTCCGCCACCGGTCGAAGCAAAGAACATCACATGCCGTGTCAGATCATCGATGGTGAGCCACAGCTCTCGTCCGATATCATTCATTCGCTTATAGCCCATGTAGAATATCCCCTTACCTTTGCTTTCCTGCGTTGTTTCATACTGAAACAGTGAGGGAAACACTCTGAACAGACTGCGTCGTACCTTCCTGTCTTCAGAGGGGTCTACTTTATTAAGGTGGACAGGCATTCGCATTGGCATACGCCAGCGGTGGGTACCGAAGCTGATGCTGGCCACGATGGCCAGCAAAAGCAAAAGCGGTATGGCTAGTGGCCAGATAAATCCCGCCACCACACTCCCTGCCATAATTCCAGCATATAGCAGGTGGTCTCGCATAAGCTCAAGAACAGGGGAGTTCCAGGCATTGCGCTTCATGAGCGCCTGATTAACGGGCGTATTATTCATGGGTTACTCCTGGATACTGAGGGAACTCACAAAACGGTCAACCTGTTCTGGTGACATTGGATCGGTAATTTTCAGGAAGTGAGCAATTTTATCCGGTGCGTCCAGCATGCCTGTTGCCAGGCGAATGCCTGAGTCGGTCAGTACTGTCGGCGTACCTGAAAAACCGAATGTGCGGAAACCTGTATCGTTTACGGCCACAACGGCTTGAGCCGACGTTGAACAGTCTGAGCTAATCAGTGGAGGTGTTGCCTGACCCGGAACCTGCAAACCTGCGTCCGGTCGGAAAAGCTCGCTCCATGCTACAGCACGCGCTGTCTGGTCCTTCTCGCACAATACCGGGACGATCTTCTCTACGGCATCGCCGCCGTCATTGACAACTGAGACAGGGAAAATAACCACGTTGTAATGCTGTGCCAGTTGTTCGATTGCCGGCTCCATACTTCTGCAGACAGCACAGGTTGGATCGAGGAATGCATACAGCGTACGTTCATGGCCAGTTGACAGCTGGATGGTAAACAGACCGCGATCGGTACTGCGCTTCAGGATGTCTACCATCTTCTGTCGTGCTGACTGTTCCGTCGCTTCTGTTTTTACTGGAGTGGGCGGTATTACCTGTGCCGTTGCTGTCTGCAGTGCTTCAGAAGGGGAGTCCGGTAAAGATTTATGACTTTCCTTCATAATATTCTGCATGTTGTTGGATTCAGCCTGCGCAGCCTGGCTGACTGTATTGCCAGTCGCCGGCGGAACAGTCATTTTGGGTTGTCCCTGAAGAGCAGCAGTCTGCCGTGGCTTAACAGAGGGAATCGTGTCAGGCCCTGCGGGGTCCGTCACTTCAGTGCTACCAACAATGAGTGAAGAATGGTTGCCTGTTCCCATTAGCCATAACGAAGACGCGATCAGCGCACCGCCAACAAACAAGGCAAGGGCTTTAATTCGCCGTTTTATCGCTACCTTGCTCTGAGTTTTGAGTTGCATTGCTATGGTGTTGAAGACTTCGACCGCATTGTGCATCGGGTCATCAAGAAGCGTCACGGCTTCTGTTGAATACGCATAAAAGGCAATGAGCTTTTTATCATGAATGGCCATGCGCTGTGGTTCTCGGAAGATGAGCAGGGCCTGCGGAACGCCGTGCCCATGTTGATGTAAAACCACAATGGTGTCGTTAAAACGAAAGGTGGTGTAGGTACTTTCCTGCGACATAAGGAGACTCCGATAGACTGTAGGTTAATTAGTGTTAGAAATGTGCGGATTTTCAGAAGATGGAATCGTCGTCGCCTCCCGGGCGAGAGATGACATCTTCCGTCAGTGACCAGTTGGTCCGGATGCGACGCTTGCGATCGCGGTCTGGCTGAGGTTCGTCCCAGATTAGCCCCAGGGACAGCATATCGATGCGCAGTCCCTCAATGGCTTCATCGACGCAGGCTTGCGGACAAGGCAATCCGAGTCGGATAGCCTCACTTTCGGTGCGGGTGACGGCGACGATACCCGCTCCTTCAATAAATCCTTTGGTGGTGTTTGCCCGGTGCAGGGCATAGAAGAGGGTGCGGTCCACTCCCTTGAGCCATAACCAGTTAGGCGGTGTCAGCCGTAAATCATGTGCGTACAGCCAGACCAGGCCACTTCTGACGTAACGGTGCTCATTCAGCCACTGATTCGCACCTTCGCTCTGGATGACGCGCTTAAAGGCGGTTCTGGCCAGTGCATAGACCGGTACTGAGAATTTCCCCTTATCACGGCGACTTTTGAGACGGCAGGACCGGTTCAGTTCATCCATCAGGGCTTTCGCTGCCGGGCGATCGTCCAGGAAGAACTGAAGCCCGAAGATTGCGAACAGCGCTTTTTCGTGTGGAGCAAGGCTTTTCCATCCATTCAGCGGGCGCCCCAGCTGTGCCATGAAAACAGCCCGGCAGCTGGCAACATCGAGCTGCATGTTGCTGATGAGTTTATGCTCTTCTGCGAAACCCTCTGGACTTTGTGCCGGACGTCTTTCCGGACGACGTTTATCCAACAGGAGGCGAGTGGCATCTCCCTCACTAAGGATGGGTGCAATTGCAGGGGAAATGGCTTCCATGGCGAACGGCAGCGTACTGATGTTGAGTACCCGTCGTGTTTGCCAGTTGCGAGCCGGATGGCGTAACCAGCTCCATAGGGACGCAGTGGACAGAGGAATGAGGAATATCATCAAGATCCCCGTCGTTTGCTCCATCACGTTGATCCACTGATCGTACGTAACGTATTCGGCATTATTGGCGGTGACTGCCAACAGGTTATAGCGCGGTGCGGCCCAGGTGTGGAAAGGTCCAAAGTCAGCCATGCCCCACAGGATATGCAAAATGAAACATGACCAGTACACAAACTCGGGAAGGTACAGCCATGCGACAAGCAGAACCATAATGCCCAGGATGGCGAGGGCACCGAGAAATTCAAGCGGGTCAGTCGTTCCCGCGCGAGCGGATGTCATGAAAAAGCTCCCTAAATAAAAACGATGAAGGCTAACTGAATAAAAGAGGGCATTAGTGGCTGAGCTTACGGAAAGTCAGCAAGGGTATTTTCTGATTACTACGGTAGGCGATATTATATTGATTGATTAAACATTAAGTTATTGAGGATCTGATATGGATCTCCTTTATTTGGGCGGAAGTCAATAAGGAGGGGTAGTGTGCCATTTATCATTATTAGCTGTTTTAGTGAGAATATTTAGTGCAATGATCTGCGCTAATAAAAATAGCCGGTAATTAAACCGGCTATTTATTGGAGGGTAGTAGATGTCTCTCAGGCAAGAACGGGAACTGGCAGTCCTGTCAGGGCTTCTATCTCGGCACGTTTTTTATTCACAACATCATTGAAGTTAAAGTCATAGCTGTATCCTTTATTGTTCATTGCATGCAAATGGTTAGCAATATTGGATGCAGCACCGGTATCGATAGGAATCATCGGCAGCGATGTGAACTTTGTGAACAGACGCAACTTAGAATCTTCAACTTCCGTACGTGTCAGGCTATATGCATCGAAGCCAATGACATCCATGACGTTGCCTGGGTAGATTCGAACGTACAAAAACGTTCCTTTCTGAAAGTCGAAACCCAGGTAGGTACTCTGCCAAAAGAGCCAGCCTTCAGAGTTACTTTCCGGCTTGAAAAGTCCTGTTTCCTTGATTTTCTCAATAACCGCAAACATCTTTTTTTTGCGATTATTCGCTATTCCGTAATTTATGATGAAAGGAGCGAACAGCATAAACCAAAGGCTAAAGAGAAAAACATAGTCACTTCCAGTAACATAGTCCCCACTTGCTACGTATAGAGTAAATAACGGAGCAAGTAAAGCCAATGTAATAACCCCAAACCGCAAAAAAAGAGTTCTGACTACATAATATGGAAGCCACCATTTAGGGAATCTATCTTTCACAGTTAACCCTCCTTAGATTTTTACTCAATATTATAGCACTACTGGATAGATGTCCACATCTCAACTTTTAATTCCGTCGTTATTTGCTTCGCCGGGGCCATTCATGGCCTTCGTATTAACTCCAGGCGTATGGCGTATATTTCTCCCCCCGGCTACAAACATATCTTTTACTGAGCCAGCCATGCTGCCAAGGGTATTGGCTGCATCCCTTCCGCCTAGGAATGAAATCACGTAGTCCGGTAGATATGCCTGTAATGCAAACATACTGGATACTAGAGCTGTACACAGACGGGCATAAATCATTAAGAATCCAACAAGACTGAAAACACCGGTCAAAGAGTTTGCCTGAACGTTGACAAGGGCGGCTCCGAACAATGCGTGTAAGATTGTACCTACAGCAATAATTGCGACAGATGCGAAAAAGAATCCAAATACCATCAGGGTTGGTCGTATCATGGTGTCGATCAAATAGATGTAACCGTATGCTGCGCGGCTACCTCGATCCTGTGATGTACCCAGATGCGTAGCTCCCCATAGAGGGCCAGCAGCGCAGCCAACAAGAACGCTGACAATCCAGTTTCCAATCCCTGTCATCCAGAAAATGAATGGGATAAATGGTAAGTAGATTGATAAGGTAAACCCAGCCGTGAACATGAGTAACAGAAGGAAGTATACTGCTGGAGATATAGCATCCAGACCTTTATTAATCCCGCTGACTGTGCCGGTGGATAAATCAAGCGCTTTACCTACCAGGCTTCCTTCCCCCGCAGCTGCAATGATTCGAACAGCGGTGTATGCAGTTAATGTGCCTTCGGCAGCTCCCAGCGTGTAATCTCCAACATTTTTCATCTTAATAAGCGGGTTCACTTGTCCATTTACAGAGCCTGTACCACTTAATGAAGTTGCTAAGAAATTGGTTAACCTTTGCATAGGCCCGGCGACAGTTTTCATGAAATAACTATTTGGGTCATTACCATCTACTGCCGTTTGCTCATCGTTTGAGATAGTGGTCCCCAACGCTGGACTGTAACTCGAATTCTGCAATTGAGTTCTGTATGCGCTCATTACCGCATTGAACAGATCTCCGCTGCCCATTTCACCAAGAGAGGACATCCCACTGGTCGCCGGCGCGCGACTGGCAACTTCAGTCAGGCGTTGGTTAGCCGTTGCAAAAGTCTGATACCAGGCGCCGAGAGCCGCCCAGCCGTATGTTTCGAGGTAATTACTGACTGCATCCTGAATGCCATTTTGCTCACTCTGTGCTGGCAGCGCGCGCTGTACCGTTTGTTCATAGTTGCTGGCAGCTCGTTGAATACGTGTTTCGATATCCGGGAGTGTGCCGTTACCGTTTGTTCGCTTATTCATAAATCCTGTAACAAACTCGCTGGCCGCACTGTCCATATCCTGAATCATTGCTTCCATAGCTTTGTTCTGTGCATCCACGACTTCACGGGTATCGCTGTTACTGAAGGGGTTAAAGAAGCTGCCGGATCCAGACGATGAGTCCGATTTCTGTTGTTCCGGTATCGTCGCCGTACCACAAACAGCACTGCCGTTTGTGACCCGATACGTATAATTCCCTCCAGACGAACCTGATACTTCCGTCATTCTGGTAGTGGTCGAGCTGGCCGTGCTGCTGTAATCGTCCAGCGCTGTATTGATCGCGTATTTACACAACTGCATCTCAAAAATGCCGCGTGCAGAAGTGCGGGTCGAGGCTTGTGTGGGCTGAACAGTCAGGGAGTAGCCGCTGGCAATATCGCTTGCAGCTTTGGATACCATCAGGTTGGCTGAGCCCACGCCCATAATCGATGCGCCCCAGAGGATGATGAGCTGTGACATGCTCCAGCCATTGGCGGTTGGGATAATCATCATAAATCCCGAAACGGTGCTCAGCGTGCTGGTGATATCGCGATCCCCACTGAATACCTTTCCCTGATGCCCCGTTTTATTGATGTGTTTTAGTCCAATAATCACAAACCACACGACGGCAAGTACGGCGATAATTCCATTAAACAGAGCAAACAGATTCCCGATCATCGTGGTACTACCGGCGGCAAGAGGATCCAGCACCACGTCGCCGAAAATAGTGACCAGAGCCTGTCGGGAGAGATCCTGTGCATTGGTCGCAGCAGATACTATGTCATCGTAAGTGACACCTGCGCGTGCCGGGATAACAGGTATAAACAGCCCTGCACAAAGCGCACGAAAGAAATTTTTCACGGTAACTCCGGATAAAACATGAATGCCGGGATGGCGATGGGAGACAGAGGAGAGCCGTTATTTTCCGAGAATGGCATCTCGTACGGCATGTGTTTCCTTCCTGAAATGCTGGAAGGTGCCACCTTCAGCAAGACTCACGCGTCGGTTGCGTAATTGCCACAATCTGTAGGTAACGATTAGTGCTTTTGACCACGCTACGCCAGCGCCTGAAAACAGTACTACACAGGTGCTGATCTGGTGTGCAGTGATACTCCCACCGATAATGAATGGCGTCAGTGCTGCAAGCGGAACTGGTATAGCCATAAGCCAGAACAACACTCGCCAGCGCCGGCGCTGGCTAACATACCCCTTATCGAGTTGTTCGGGGGTACACCCGGATTCAGCAACGGCTTTTTCCCAGTCAGGAGATGCTGGCGGTTCGTCGTCGATATTGAGCTCCGGAAAGGCATCACGCATTCGCTCCAGATTACGTGATGTCATGTGTCGGGCTGATCGCAGAAACCACTTCGTTTCCTGCAGGGGCAGAAATATGCTCAGCAATCCGCGGGTGATACGACCGGGGAGTCCTTTTTTCGGGGTGACTGTTTTTTCAGATGTCATTTGGCTGCTCCCTGGTTCATAGCAGATTCGAGTTGTTTCAGGCGCGGGGCATAGGACTGACGGGCAAATGCGGCGAGAAGCTGGCCGTCGATGACGTTCCCTTTGCGCAGCAACTCCTTAATGTCGTTAAGTTGCCAGTTCATCTGGGCCGTGGTGCGGATGAGTTCACGCGTAAGGTTATCCCCGTCCATTTGCTGCAGATCGGACAGATATGCTGTATTGGCATATCGACGCCCGGCCTCAAACGATTCAAATTCTCGCTGGCTCATGTAGCCCTTTGCTTTCGCCTCCGGAGAAGCCACATCATCAAAATACTGAGCTGCGGAAGGTGACTGTAGTGCTTCTTTCAGAGCATCACGGGTTGTTTCGCTGGGCTTACTGTCAGCAATCAGCGAGAGCTGAGGCTCAGAGGCGGCATCGATAATACCGTTGTACTCGTTGAGTAACCCTACATACGTGCGTCCTGTTACGGTACTGACTTCACCTTTTCCAGGTGTACGGCCTGCCGATGGGCGAGACGTGTTTTTCATGTAGGCCATTGCGGCGTCGGTTTGTTCCTGTGACCAGGAAAGTGCCGGTGCCAGCCCCTCTGGTCCTGCACCGCCATAGATAGAGCGTACCTGGCTGTCACCACCAGGCATCTGGCTAACGGCAGGGCAGATACCAGTCCCGCCAAAGCGGTCATATTCTGCTGCCGTACAGTACGCAGCATGTACGTTCGCACCGTCAAAAGCATCGCGTGCCTGTTCCTCTGATGCAGTGGAAATCCTTTTACGCACTGCTGAACTGGAAACACCTTTGCCGGATGATAGTTTTGACGCAGTGCTGCCTGACGCACTTTTACTTTGTGCTGCCACGCCGGAGGCAGAATCACTGCAGATTGAATCCGGGACCGAGAAACTCTGTCGAGCTTCTTCCAGACGTTGGGTTTCATTGTTGAAAATCATTTGCTGACGGGTGGCCTGCCCATCCTGATTGATCAGGGCACCGATCTTGTCAGCATTCTGTGTGATGGCAGTGCCGGTGGCCTGCTGCATCTGCAGTATTTCGACCAGTGTTGCCTGGATGGTGGCCATCTCAGGCAGGACTTGAGTGGTAATCGGAACGCTGGAGTTTACGTTGACCGTTAAAGCACTGGCAACAGTGGGAAGGCTGGACGCGATGGCCAGCGCCAGCGCAGGGAGATGACGTTGTATCATGAAATTCTCCGTTTATTTGAGCGGGGTAAACACGTCAGGAAGGCGGGCTGACTGTGTGCCGGGAGCGAGGGCTACCAGAGGGAAGGTCTGAAAGCGTCTGCTGATTCGTCCTTCCCGGCTGCGGGTGTCTATGATTGTCAGCCCACGACGCGCGATGCGAGCGTGAGCTGAAGGGGTGATATCCAGTACCGGCCAATCTCCCGGGCTGAGCTGTGGGGTATCTGACCACTCCGGCCATAGCCAGGTATCATCACTTAGCACCGTCCCTGTAGCTTCAGGCAGCAGCCACTGGACCACATGACGCGATTCCCGCACCGGTTCGCCTGGTTCATTTACCTGCCAGATGGCCGTCGTGACCAGCTGGCGTGGTTGAGCGTTAAGCGCAAGAAGCAGGCCACAGGCTTCTTCTCCTGCCCGACGATCGGTCGCGTACACAGCTCGTGAGTTCACTGCGCTGTCTGTTCGGAAGTGTCGGGACGGTAGTACAAACTCCACACCATTAACATCAATCATCAGGCGGGAAAGTCTGACCTGACCCTTTACCGGGCGGCGGCAGCGTGGCGTCAGATGAATGGAACACATCAAAGGTCATACCCCAGTTCGTTAATCATTTCTTCTGCCATCAGGTCGATGACGCCCTTATCGCCACGGACGCCACTGTTGCGCTCTCTGTACTCAATAAGTTTTTTGGCTGATCCGCGTGGAAACTTCTCCGCCAGCAACTGACGGGCACGGGCTGTACCTATCGTCCCTGAAAGATTTCGTCGTAGCGCGCCGTCTTTTTTGTCTGAGTTAAGTGACCACAGCTCAAGCGGGCCAAGTGTGAACCGGACAATCCGAGCCAGCGTGCCCTGGGTCGTGCGCATCATACACAGCATCGGTACGCCACTGCCGTCTGCAGCAGGACCAGCAGGCATACGCAGGAACGCATGAAGATTGTGTTCGGGGATCTTAAAACTGTCCCGTAAAAGGGGAATGTCTTCCTGACGGAAGCGCAGCAGCCAGAGGGTGTTGGCAGAATCGAGCAGGCTTTTAGGGTAATCTGTTAGGAACTGTGTACTCAGCACCGTGCGGATACCAAACTTACGCTGTTCCCTGTCCTGCGTATCCAGCGCTTCGAAGATGAAATCAATGCCCTTGACGTTGTGCAGTTCGTCATAGATTTTGGTTTTCATTTCGCTGTCGAGCTGGTTAATACGCCGCATAATACCCGGAAGATAGGCTTCCGGGAGCGTTTTCAATACTTCATCCTGGTACTGAGGCAGCGTAAAATCACCTGCTGTGATATGGCCGGCGAAGAGGAACATAATGCCGGTTTTCAGTCTTCCTGCCGGGGTCTTATCGCCAGCGACGTTATTTAAGTCTACAGCAATAATGCGTGTGTTCGGGTTCAGCGCAAAACGCGTCCGGCTGGCCATCATTGGATAGTCCTGTCGGGCCTGAATCATGCAACGCTCAATGTACTCCACCAGGGGCTCCTGTGAGCCGTTGCGCTGTATTCTGCCAAAACTCTCCTGAATCACTTCACTTCGGAGTAAAGCAGGCATATCAGCAAGTTCTGGTACAGCCTGATAGTGCGCCCGCTGAGCTGCGGATAACTGTCCACGTTCATGCAGGAGATCACGCACTTCGTACCATGGTGTCGCGGTCCACCACTCCTGATCGTGTTCATCCCACAATCCGGATGATTCAAGCGCCGCATCCACTTCTGGCTCTACGTTTGAACGGAACATATTTGGCTCAATACCACTGCGCATGTCATACGCCAGATCAATCAGGCGGTTCACTATCTGCCGGGTATCGGTCGGGTTAGGGGGCGTCCCTTTATCCGGTTCGATACAGAAGGCTGTCAACATGGACGCGATGAACTGCTTCTCCGGCGTCACTGGCTTTCGGGCACCGTACAGAATATCGAACACATTCCGTGACTTAGACGGATCGTTACTGAGAATAATACCGACTGCTTCGTCCTTGCGTTCTTCCGGCAGACTGTCACGTATCAGCTGGATTAACCCCATAGCGCTGAATCCTTTGTCGATATGCGCCACATAAGGAAGTGATACCTGGGCGGAAGATACCTGTATTTCCGTCAGGGTATTAATCAGTACCGACTTACCAAGACCTGAATCGCCCGGGGCTAGCTCGGTGTGCTTGTTCTGGCGTGACGAACCCAGTCCTACTTCCCAGGCGCAGCCGTCTTCCGTGTGCAGCATCAAATTACCTTCCCCGCGCCAGACAGAACCCGGTCGATTGAAGGGCAGCATAGAAAGTGCATGCGTGAGTGGCGGATAAAGCGGAATGGGACCTGAGCCTGCTGATGCGGCCAGCATGGTATTGACCCATCCCCGACGCGGGTCACCGAAGGTGGTGGTCGTGCTGCAGACTCCCCAACCTTGCAGAGCTGATTCAAGCAGCATCTGATTACGGGTGCATATTTCACGGGTACGTCCCCAAGTGGAAGCCACAATAGTCATCACGCAAACCGGGTCGCGTTCATCCGTTTCAGCCAGCTGTGTGAAGGCGTCGTAAAGCGGACGAATGGAGGGAATAAATTGTCCAAATGATGAAACAGTTTTTTTCCAGCCCAGCGCTTTCATTCCGCCCGGCATGATGTCGATCCGTATACGCCAGGGAACGGCACGTGGAACCAGCTTAACCAGGTCATTGAAGGGGCTGGGATGCTGAGGCGGCAGCGTCATGGCTACCATGCCGTGCCATAGCCCCTCTGCATACACCAGATTACCTTCTGTTTTCGGTGTGCAGCCAAATACCTGAAGATTCAGGAAGGGAGCAAGCAGAGCTGTGGCGTCACCATCCTGATGCGTGCCCGATGGCGCGGCCTTTCCAGGTAGCGCCGGGCGCCATGCTACTGATGTGCTGTTGCGTGCTGTTTCACGTTTGATTTCGTTGCAGAACTCAGGCACGTCGAGCAGGCGGACAAGCAAGCCGTCTCCTCCGCGTACGAGCGCTTTTTCAAGTGTGGTGATAAAGCTGTCATGCCGGATCTTCAGACCAGACATTTGCCAGCGCCAGGGCTCCTGGCCAAAACGCGTGACAGGCGCTTTATCTTGAATGGCCCGAACGGTAGCGTTGAAATCGGTTCTTTCCTGATGGCTCACCAGGGTCGGTGAACTCCAGACGGCAAGCCAGCATCGCTCACGGACAAGCCATGGGGATATTACGTTCACCTTTTCATTGAGCAGGTCATCTAGTTGGATGCCTATGTGCTGAATGGAACGCTTTTGCGGGGCGATCATGGCGCTGACTTCGTCACGCCCTTTTTCCGGGTCACGTTCAAAAATGAAGGCCAACTTGTGTCCAATATTTTTCCATGTGGTGCTGAGTGTGGAAGCGAGGTGCGCAATCATTCCTTCAAACGCATCCGGGTGGTCGGCTGAAGCTGTTTCTGACAGTTCACGCAATGCCCCGGAAATCTCGAATACCGAAAGGTAATAGCCATGATGGGTAACGCCAATATAAGGCGCTTCCAGCCAGGGTCTGAGCTCCAGGTCTTGTTTGTCCAGTCCAATCACTGTGCGAATGTCGCAATAGTCGACAAAGTCAGCAGAGACGGCGAAACGGGAAAAGGTGTTCATAACGTCTTCAATGGCGAAGACAAGGCGGTTGATATTCATAGCAGTGAAGACTCCACCAGGATGGCGTGTATTGTTAAGCGCGGCGCTTCTCTGGGCGCATCTGCGTGATGAGGTGCGCGTCAGTGTTGCGTGACAGTGGTACCAGGGGACTGCGACGATAAGATTTTTGTCCGCGGAGCGTCTGACAGCACGTCACTGTCCGTTACTGAGTCCGGCGTCAGGATCAACGCCACTCCATTCATTTTCTGCCGCATTTCATCGCGTATTACTGGGGGGAACCGTTTTAACGCATCTGCATAATCAGCAGGGCGCCAACCTCCGAAGCGTTCTTCCAGAGGAAATCGATGCCGAGTCAGTTCCGACAGCACCCGTCGACCTTCCCGAATATTTCCAGGTTTGTTGCTGAAGACGGCCTGCAGGGCTTTTCGGTTCAGGGCGACGACATTACGTGGGTGCAGGTCCGGTAGCCAGACCATTACCCCCTGAGCAGCAGCAAACCCGTTAAGGGCATGCCAGGCATGGCAGATGTAACAGAGGTTAAACGGCAGAGTGAGCCGTTCAAACTCAGCATGTTCAGTGTCAGACAGCAGACTGGAGTCGGTCAGAAGTGCTGTGGGTATGTGGCGCAAAGCGAGGCGGCGGGCTGCAAGTGATGCGTGCTGCATCCCGGTTCGTGCGGCTTTCAGTGCCCGCGTATATTTCTCATATTCGCTCGGTACCTGCGGAGTGGGGCGGGACTCCAGCTGAGCCAGCGTGTCTTTCGCTCTGACGAGCCTGGCTTCTGCATCCTGCGCGTCTTCCGTAAGTCTGGTTAATGGCAGGGATTCAGGTAACACAAACAGATGTTTCATGTCAGCACTGCAGCAAAAACAGCGTCCCCCAGAAACCCTCTCGGGGGGAGGAAGTAATGGGGTTGTAGTATGGACAACATCAGGTACCGGAAGTGGATGGAGCCACGGAAGGTCAGGTGTTTTTTTCTTTGTGCTCATTGTTTACTCCTGAAAGGGTCGGTACACACCGACCCTTTCCCTGTAGTTAGCTGATGTTGACGGAGCTGGTACCAAGCTGTTTCTGAGTACGGCTCATTACTTCAGGGACGACAGCCAGCAGACCGCCGATAGCCAGACCTGCACAGCAGCGGCCGACAGTGATTTGCGGGTTGGAGCCAACTTTTTTGAAAGCCAGCAGGGAACCGATGAAGATGAATACGCCGATTGCCTGAGCGATTTCCAGACCGGAAGTTTTACCGCTTTTAGCACCGGCAGCGGCGCTACTAAGCATGTCGGCGAGATCGCCATCAGCGAAGGCCATACCGGGTAACAGGAACGTGGCCAGGGCACACAGCCCCTGAATCATTCGCTCACGGAACTTCATCATGGTCAGTTGGCAGAAAATAACAACGGCATAGATACGCGCGGAAATAGCACGGAAAAGTGACATGGTGTCTCCTTGGGTTATAAAAAAACGTGTGGTGTTAGAAAGCGAGTCCGAGAGTTGCGAGTGCGGCATCGATGAGCTGAGGTGAAAAGACCATAGCTGTGCCAGCCATCAGTTTTACTGTCGCGGCACGAATACTTTCGCTTGAACTGAGCGCGGTATGCCCCTCAAGTTCTGAACGTCGAAACATATCGAGTGCCGCATAGACAAATCCCACCCCTGCTAGCCGAACCAGGGACAGGACGGCGTTAGCAGCCCCGGCAGCAACGCCGTACGTGGCGGGCTGCACATAAGCGATCGCATCAAAAGATGTAGCGCCAAAGCCGAGTTGCGCACCACTGGCATTAATGATGGAGGGGAGAGATACCAGTGCTGCGCAGGAAAAAAGGCCAATAGCGAACTTGCCCGGAGCCAGGGGGCCTCGACTGGAACGTTGCCGAACCAGAAGTGCGATGAGGCCAAAAAAACCAATCATCTCGGACCAACTGAACAGTAAATCCAGTCCAGCGGTGAAGATGCCTGAAGCCAAGTTCTCTATTAGCGTGATGGCATCCAGTGCCATTAGCGCAGGGTCCCTCCTGTTGTCACCACAGATCGAGTTGCGGGATCAATCTGCCGAATAGTGACGTTACCCAGCGAGTCCCCCTCCCGGACTGACCAAGTACTTCCCTGCCATTTAATCCACGCCATTCCCGCTTCCAGCGACATGATTTTCATGCCCGAAACAGCACTGGCTGTCTGCCGTTTTTTGGTCTGGGAAGAAGGCCTTGATGGCTCAGTAGAGCTTGCCTTGGTTTCCAGCACAGCCAGCTTTTGTGTCAGGTCATTAAGCTGAGATCGCGTTTCTACCGCGTAGGCCTCATCCCGCTTAATTGCATCAGACAGACGGGTAACGCTGTCTTTGAGAGACGTCAGGGAGTCATTTATCTTTCGATCGCGGTCGTTCAGCTCGTCACGGATATCCGTCATCATGCTCGCCGCGTCGCCCTGGGCCATGGGTGGGGCAGTTTGTGCCGTCGGCTGCGCAGCGGGGATGGGGGCTGACTTGTGCGAAATAGCCTCAACCGCACCAGGCGATGCACCGTCGAGCGTATTTTCAACCTCACTGAAGCTGCTTTCAGACGGCGTATTATTCGTAAATGACAGTGACGGACCGAACAGGTACCAGAGGCTGGCCACTGCCAGAAGCGTTATCCCGAGAAGCCACGGCAGAGAATAGCCAAGCAGCAGTTCTCGCTTCCAGAACGGCGGTTTCTCACGGGGATCTGGCGCGCCAAAATCATCCTCGTTTTCCAGCGCTTCTTCTTCAGGTGTGTCAATTTGCTTATTCATCATTGTTCCTCACGGGTACGGTATCGCCATACTGACGACGGATTTCAGCCTGGCGGCGCGCGATGGCTTCCTGCAGGCGGTTTTCGGTTTGCTGCTCTGCAGCTGCGGGTGCTGATACGGTGTTACTGATAGCGGGGCGTGCCGCTTTTTTGCTGCTGACAATGTCGTCTGCAGTAACCGAGTCAACAAAGAGAATGGAGATCACTTCTTTTTGCTTCACTGTGACCTGCCGGAACGGCTCACGGGCCATCTCCTGCTTAATGACTTCGGCGCCGGTCTGGGCTGTACCTCCGACCATTACGCCTGCCACTGTACTGCCGTCAGGTTTCCCCACACGACCGGTGACGGTACCAACACTGGATTGCATGACCTGCGTGTTAGCATCCTTGTACAGCCCACCCAGATCACCAAGACCACCCAAAACAGCGGGCAGAACGATGTGAGTTCCCCATCGATGGTTAACATCAGAGGCCACTGAAGACATCAGGTTTTTCTCGCTCTGAGCGCTTGCATTGACGTTCAGCTCCATGCCGTTCCAGCTCATACTGGTAAACTTGATATCCAGTCCATTGCCGGCAAGTTTTACGGATGAGCTATGAAGTCTGGCGCCAGCCAGCGGCCCGGCAGGAATGACCGCAACCACCTCTGAGTTTGGGTTATCCGAATCCACTGCTGTCTCCATATAACCGGACGCACGAGTGAGGGAAGGGATAAAGACCTGTGCGTTTTCTTTTTCAGTTGTTGCATCTGTCCGGCTGCCCACGTCAGTAGTTGGGGATGTCCGCGTAATGCTTGCCAGTGAAGTAGCAAGCACCGGTGCGTCACCGCCAGCCTGCGCGGCACTGATTCGCGTGAGTAATTTCTGCAGCTGTGCCTGTCGTTTCTCGTTTGCTTGCTCTTCTCCGGCCGTGTTTTCCGGTTGGCGTGAAGATGTTGCCGGCACTGTACGTGGCGGGTCTTCTGATGCTGGTTTTGTTACTGGCACCTTATCTGGAGGAGGTTCAGTGACTTCAAGGCCTACCGGGAGACTGGCGATAAAGGATGAATCGGTCCTGGCGGCTTCTTGCGCGCCTAAATCGTTTGAGGCTTTCAGGAGCTCACGGTACCGCGGACTTTCCGTCGTGGTGGTTAAGGCACTTGATGCCGTACCGTTAAGGTTGACGGCAGAATCCTTTCCTGAAGGGTCGTGTGTCAGCCATGACACTAACCAGTAACCCGCGGTCAGTAAAACCAGGGCTCCAAATCCGATTATTGAAAAAAGTTTTTTGCCGTTATTACCGGCATCATGTTCTGCGCTCATTACTGAAGCTCCGGCGTGACGTGAACGGATTTCCCGTTTACTGAGAAGGTCAGTAACGGGGTGACGGGTAGTTTCCAGAGATGTGTGCCGTCCGCTGAAGAGAGCGTTTGTTCAAATTCATCGCGCAACATTGCCCGGGAACGAACCATCAGGTCGTCCCCGCTTTGCCAGATGACAGTGTCAGGTACGTTGCCCTGGAACTTTAGGCGACGGGCATCTTCTGGCGGAGTGCCATCCAGAAAGGCCTGCAAAGTGGCGCTGTGGAGTGCGATTTTATCGACCGACGCGCCTGGGGCTGTAGTGCCGGGACCCAGGCGTGGGACGCGTAAATCCAGTCGACTGTCGATCTCCTGGCTGGCCGTGCGGGTGTCTGTTTCGCCACTTGTTACATTGATCATGATCGGGACATCGAGTCCCTTCAGATATACGGAAATGTTTCCTGCCGCCCAGGGGCGCAGCGGTGTTATCGCCAGCATGTTGGTACCAGCATTGAACTTCACATCAAAACTCTTTGGACTGGCATTAATCGGCGGGTCCGACTGTGGCCACGGTGCGCCACTGATGTCCGTCAGGGTGACGACACTCTGGTTGTTCATGGCCGTGCGTACCAGTGGGATACTGGCCCCAGGCGAAAGATTAAGCGTTAGTGAGCTGATGCGCGGAACCACGCTTATCATCGGGGCATTGACTGAGCGCTCGTTGTCCGTCAGTCGCAGACGCAGCTCACGTATCTCATCCGCTGACAAAGGCGAGTCCATGCTTGCCGCCTCTTCTACCAGCGGAGAACTTTGTTCAGGGGCTGGGAGCTCCCCGCTAATCCGGGTAGCCGGTACGCCCGTTGTCTGCGGCTCAGTACCTTGCGGGACTGACGCTGCAGTTGCTGCACCAGGTGTTCTGGCGTCCTGCCAGCCAGTATTGTCAGCGGCGGCCACGAGAGCCGGACCACACAGCAGTAGCGTGATCATGAGATAAGGAAGTTTCATGGCGGGAGCCTCAGAGGTTGCGGGGAGCGTTGCGTGAGATCATCTGGCGGATTTCCATCCCGACGGGTTTCTGCCGTGGATCTACTCGCTGGATGGTGATTTCGAAAATAAATGGCTGTTCTGGTTTACTGGTCGTCTGGCCAACCAGACGCAGACGTACCGGATACTGCATAGTCCAGAACCAAGTTCCGTCAGACAGACGTCCACGCCGGATGACGACACCAGCCCCTACGGAGCCGGTAAGATTCATACGCTCACGCTTCAGGGCATCATAGATATTGGAGTTGGTCAGCGCCTGAATGTAACTGGCGTGCCCCTCTTCAGAGAACAGCGATGCTGTGGAGGATACCTGTTCACGATAGTGAACAAAGTCCAGGTTAAAGGCCCGCATCAGAGCTTTGCTGCCAAAGGCGATTGCGTCGTCCTGACTCCATGCCGGTTCGGATGTGGGGGCCAGGCGAACCAGGCGCCCGCTGTCGGTGGCAAAGTAATCCCGTGGCTGCTGTATCAGGGCCCAGGTCAAGCCGGCGTTGAGGATTATGCTGATAAGCAGGCAACTCCCCAGCAGGAGATTGCTCTTCATCAGCTCTGGTGCCATTTTCTGGCGTTTTTCTGCCGTCATCATCATTTCCACGGCGTCGTTCAGCGGATCCTCCGCAGGGGAGGAGGCCCGCCCCTTTGCAGGGGGGGCTGGTTGAGTTAGTTTTGTCATAGGTTTCAGGAGTTGAAGTTTTTCCAGGGGTCGATGTTGTCTGGGATCTGTTCGTTGACCTTATCTAGGGCTGCTTCGCAGACCTTATTTTCCAGTTGCGAAATGATTTCATCGAGGCCGGGGAATTGCGGCAGGGTCACCTTGACGTTCTTTATACGGGACAGACAGGACTGCAGGGAGGATGAGACATTGCTTTCGCGCTGTTCCCAGGCGGTGGCGGCCGCCCTGGCCCGCTCATAACCAGCCTGACTACCCGTTTCGGCGGCACTTCCTGCACGGCAGGTCGCCGCCGCAGCGGCGGCAGAAAAAAGCATGAAGCCGGACAAAAGGCCGGCTTTAAGCATGTAATATCGCATTCTCTCTCCTTATCGGCTCAGCGGCCGGGGCTGTGGGAGTGTTCCTGATGAAGTGCTTTTTCCTGTCTGCCCTCCGGCTTTCGGGCGTCATCCCATTGTTTCCAGGTCTGTTCAAAGCCAAGACGCTGGAATAGGGTGTCTGCCTGTTTTTCCGGTGAGTAGATTCGGGCGGGAAGTGGTGTGTCGTCTTCCCGACCTTTCAGGTGGAACGTCATCAGCTGAGGGGCGGCACGGGTGGTGCCGTCGGGTTCAAAATTCACCGCCTGTCCGTAACCCGCAAAGCGGGGGCCGTCGTCGGTGATGGCATTGATAACCAGCTGACTGTTATCGGTGGTTGGTGTGGCCAGTGCTGGATACAGCGTGCCATCCAGTCGCACCATACCCTGCAAGTGTTCCCCCGCTGACTGTACAAGCAGTAGGTCTAGCTGGTTTGACTGTGTGTCCATAGAGGCCATGACGGGTACCAGCCTGTCTGGTGCGTCCGTAGATGATGGTGAAATGCTGGCCGCCGCTACTGGTGACTTCACTGGTTGTCTGTCTTCACCCAGATAAAACTGGCGTTCCTCCAGTCGGGGGGGGAGCTTCAGGTCTGTGGTGTACTCGGGCCAGGCCTGACGGATTTGCTGAGTGAGACGGCCGAACGTATCAACCGGGAAAGCCTGAAGGGGTTGCCCCTGCTCTGGTCGATCGTGCGCCACGGCAATACCTGTCGAGGCAGCCGTCAATGACCAGTTATTTTTTACGCGTTCTTTTTCTTCACCTGGTACATGCCAACTGTCTCGGGAATTGAGCGTCAGCGTTACCACATCGCCTGTTTTGTGGTGTGCGATCATCTCCTGTAAGTCCTGCCCCCAGTAGGTATGACTTCCACCACGGTTCTGTAGCTCGATAAAGAAGCTCTTGCCCTTTTGCTCTTTATTTTCGTACATCGCTTCGCCAAAGTTCTTGAGTACCGCAGTGACGCTCTGGCCTGGTTTAAGTGCGGAGGGGGCGGGCTCCGCTGGCATCTCAGGAACCCGGATGCTGTCGGCGGTCTTAGACGCTATTGTCTCACCAGTGGGTGAAACGGCAGGCTGTATTGTGGCAGTTGCCTGTGCCTGTGATGTCGGATTTGGTGATGTGGGGGCCATTGGTGTGCCTGGAGCGTCAGGGGTAACAGCTTCAGGGGCGGCTGTTGCCGGTGACACTGGCGGTTCAGCGTCAGGCGATGGTGTCTGTCTGTTCAAGTCCGGCGTAGGAATGTGTGTTTTGATGGAATCACTGGACGCCCCCATCTGTTGCCGCATTGCCTCAAGCTGCGCGCGCTGCGCAGGCAACTTCATGCGGATATCGAGGTCATTTTCGATAATGAGCCGCATGGCCTGCTCTTTAAATTCTGTACTGCCAGTGAGTTCCACCACGCCGCCGTAAAAGCGTGATGCAACGGCCAGCGCGGCGAGTACTCTTCGTTTGTCCTGACTGGCGCCGTTACACATTTCAAGTCTATTACCGAGATCGCGAAAGGCATCTTCTCCGTCGAGGCGATAGAGCACCGTGTTGTCGCGCTGTTCTTCCGTTGAAAGGGCTTTGATGATTTTGTCCAGATCTTCTCGGTGCAGCGGTTCCGGTCTTCGCGGCCCGTAGACAAGCCCATCCGCTTCATTCACCTCATTCTCTGCCGTTTTCGCTCTGTCCGGATTCAACTCAGACGTGTCTGCTTCCCCACCGGCAGTCTGTGTCTGTTCCTGTTTTTGCCTGGTTGAGGGGGCCTCGAAGGGGTGTGGAGGGATCGGTAATTCTGACGAGCCCGGTACTGGAGGCTCAGCGTCTGTATTATGTAATGCCGCCTCAGGTTTTACTGCCTGCTTATCCGTTTCCTGCTGTTCATGGATTGTCAGTTGTTCCGGAGTTGGCATAAGGGGCAATCCGTCAGACTGACTGTCCAGCCATTCAACAACCTGTGGGTCGTCCATCTGTGCCCGTATGTCTGCATAATCATCCAGTTCCAGGACGGGTGCAGACGATCCTGCTTCGACAACACTCTGTCTACTCTCCCCGGTATCCGCGGAAAAGGTAACGTGCGACTCATCCGTGTTGCCCTGTTTTTCAGGAATTAAAACGTCAGCATCTCTTGGGAGTGTGGGTGCTGGCTCATCGTGGGCAGAATTACTCTCATCCGGTGCCACATTGATGCTGGCTTCATAGGGCTGTAACACTTCGGACGGAGCGATAATTTCTGGTTCTGCCGGAGAGGGATGTACTGGATTTGCTGGCTCATCCAGCCTGTGACTTTCAGCCGATATAACGGCAGGTTCGTCCGGGGCAAGTGAAGTCTGCCCGGATACCGTTTTTTCCGGATTTTCCATTTTTTTGTCCTGTAGTGAGAGAGATTGTTCAGCGTCGGGTATGTAGCCTGTCCGGATGTCGATGCCTGCAGACCGAAGACTGTCGTTGATAAGCTCGCGAAAGGCTTCTCTGCCCCGACTGGTATCGAGGTCATTGAAGTCTGTCATCGATCGCGCTTTTTCCTCTTCGGTAAAGTCAGGGACGATAACCTTACCGTTCGTGAGCTCTGCGGCTTTCTCAGCGCTGAGGATGCCCTTATTTTCGGGTTGTCCTGTCTGTGAATTCTTCAACTGATGATCGTTGTCTGCACAGAAAATAAAGGTACTGTCAGGCCAGACGGCACGTGCATTCTGGCCAACGGCAATCATGTTTCCCGCATCGATCGTCATCAGTACCGGCAGACCTGATGCCTCATGCATGGAAGCTGCTGTGGCATACCCTTCAGCAAACAGCAGCGGCTGTCCATTCTGCGGGGTCCCCAAAGCAAACCAGTTACCTGTTTTTTCACTGTCTTTAAGGATGCGGGCGTCTTTCCCTCCTGTGAGAGGAATACGCTGGTAAGAACGGATGTCGCCATGGGCGTTGCTGAAGGGGATCACAAGCTCTTGCTTATCGTTGATTCTTATACCCGGAGCAGCCTCTACTCCCTTGCGGGTCAGATAACCGTTTGTAGTGGCCTGCGGGTACCTGTCAACATATCGGGCGGCATACTCCGCCTGGCGGTTGTACTGTTGCTCAAGAGCACGGGCGTTGTCTTCACGCGTTTGCTGGGCGTGTGCACGGAGATGAATACGCGCAAGCGGATCCATCTCGCCACCTCCTGAAAACACCCACTGCGTCGGTTTAGCGTCGGCGCTGCGATAATCGCGGTACCATCCGGCAGGGCGCCCGTCCAGATAAGCCTTGTAAGCTCCGCTTTTCGAACCTTTCTTGTCCTGTTTCGTCGGTACACGCTGAAGGCTGCCGTCCATCACGGGCAACCCTTTAACAATCAACCCTGCTTCTTCGAGTTTTTGTGCAAACTCTGTTACCGGATCGTCTGCATTCATTGACAGTTCATGTGGACGGGGCATCCATCGTTCAAATTTGTTCAGGTCGGCACCTGGTCTGGCATACCAGAGCCTGTGCTCATTGTCCCATTCAAGGGCTTTCATGCCATTGTCGAGACGTGGGTGGGCATTGATGGCGTCGTCCTTCTCTTCGAGAGGCACGGCAAGCCATACTCGGTGACTTTTTTGCATGGTCACATTCCTGGAAGATATTGAGGGAGGCGCGCTGGTGCGCTGTGGAGAACGTGCGGGTTACATGGGCTCAGAGACCGGTCCAGTCTCGTGGTTTCTCAACGAAATGTCGGTACCACCAGGGCCGACCAGAGGCAACCTTTCCTCTGAAGGTACTAATCACGCGCCGGCAGATGGCACGAACACTCCAGCCAAAGAAATTCAGAGCAACAAAGAATCCCAGAATGGCGG
Organism: Enterobacter sp. MGH119; assembly: GCF_001037675.1. Classification (NCBI taxonomy): domain Bacteria; kingdom Pseudomonadati; phylum Pseudomonadota; class Gammaproteobacteria; order Enterobacterales; family Enterobacteriaceae; genus Enterobacter; species Enterobacter sp. MGH119. The sequence continues at coordinate 78,944 of NZ_KQ089937.1, forward strand.
AGCAGATATACAGCGTGTTCATGGATGGCCAGCGAAACCAGACTAGGTAAAGCAACAGGAACGGCAAAGGAATACCAAAAAAGCTGACTGGCGGAGTAGCGTAACGCCAGAATCCCTGTCGTTTCATAGCGTTAGTTCCTTACCTGACAGATAGAGAGCCGCTTCGTTTCTGTCTATATCACCGGTTATGAAACCTTCCCGCACCTGATCGACAATACGCCGCTTTTCCAGTCTCAGAATAGTGTCGATGTGCGCAGGCCACTTTTCTGACGGGATATTCTGAAGCGCGTCGCGTAAGCCATCGTCGAATACGATGTATTCCCGCAGGGCACGACGTTTGCCGTCAGTCGTTTTGACAAGTACTTGGATTGCGATGAAACGCAGCATACCAAGCAGCTCCCATGCACGCGCATCCCGAATCTGAGGCGGGAACAAACCAAGTAGTCGGTTCAGAGTTTCACCTGGTGATTTAGAGTGCAGAGTCCCGATAGTCATGTGCCCACTTTCCCCGGCTTGAACAGCGGCTTCTGCCGTTTCAGTATCGCGGATCTCCCCGATTCCGATGACCTCCGGGTTACGACGCATGGCGGAGCGGAGCCCATCTGCAAAACTTGCCACGTCACGTCCCACCTGAGCCTGATGCGGTGGCAAAAGGTCATCGGGGCGGCCAAGAATGTACTCAACCGGATCTTCGTAGGTCACAATCTTGCGGTCAGGTTGCGTGTTCTGACAGTGTCGATATAACGCCGCCTGAAGCGTTGATTTTCCGGAACCTGTTTCGCCGCAGATGAGACCCAGCCCGGTTTTTGGCAGCATGGAAGCCGCGAGGTCGGGTTCGATACCCATCTTCATAAAGTCGGGAATGATGTGGGGGATCACGCGCAGCGTGACGGATAGTGCCTTTTCTTCACGTGCAGATGTCCCCTGAATAATGTGCGCGCGCAGCCGCACGCGCTCACCCCGCTCCAGACCATAACGCCCGTGCATGTCGCCGTCGATCTGAATGGCCCTGTCCGATGGTTTACCGCCCTGTACACGGGGGCGCACTTCTGGTCCCAGCAGGTCATCAAGCATATTACCCAGCATGGTATTAGGCAGTACGGTATCGGAGACTCTTTCTCGTCGACCGTAACGGCTGACAGAAACAGGGGAGCCACCAACTAGGTCCACGTCACTTACAGCCTGTGCTGAGCACCAGGCAAAAAAGGTTCTGAACTCGTCAGCGGTATAAGCGCCGCTGAACGGAAAAATCCCGAACTTATCTGGGATAAGAGATGTTTCCACAAGAAAACTCCTTACTGGATGGTAACAGACGGGCGCCAGCGGGACTTCTGTAGTTCAAACGACGCGTGTGATTTGAGTCGACGTACACGATCGCCGGTAACGAGCTTCTGGCCGCTGCCGGTCACAGTCTGCTGTTGTTCGGTTACTTCCGGTCGGGAAATCATGCCCCTACGCCAGAGCAGGGAGTAAAGCATCATGCCCCTGTAATCGCGGGTGAGCTGATTCATGCTGGCCTCAAAGGTCAGATCGGCGTTTTCGCGACCTTCCTGCCAGCCTTTTTTCAGCGCGTCTTCCCAGACCTTTCTCTGGGCGCTGTCTTCCGGCACGACAAGTCCTTCAGTTCCTGGTGTTGCCGTGGTGGCCAACCCGCGAAGTAACCAGCTGCGCCAGCTGGGCGGGTTACTGATAAATCTCTCCGGGCGGATAATGGTCCAAACCTTTGAGGCTGTGCGAATTTGATCGGGAGTGATGTGTGCTACATCCTGTGCTTCATCAATAACCGGTGGCAGCCAGCCCTCTGGGCTGATAAGCGGCCGAAAATCGTAAAGAGCATTGAGGGTGGATTCGCGGGCGTTGAGTGCCTGTGTCAATTCCCATGCCCGCTGAGATTTACCTCCTCGGAATCCCAGCGTTCTCCCGGCATCACTAAGCATTTGCCAGCGCGTTTCGGAGATACCGTCTGGTCTCTGGCGCTCCGGGTTGAGCCAGGCCTGCATATCCGGAGGAGGGACGTTCCCGTCTGTTGGTGACGCAGGACGTTCGACTGCGCAACCGGTCAGGAGCAGCGCAGGGAAAAGTAACAAGAGAAAGCATTTCATTTCTGTCTGGTCTCCGGTTGCATGAAGTTGAGCTGGAGCAGGCCCGGATACTGATTCAGGGTGGCGCGCCATGCTGTCTGCGCTTCAATCACACGCAGTACGTTGCTGAAAGTCATACCACGAACGTGCAGTGTTACGGGTAAGGGCAGACGCACACCGCTGTAGTTGAACTGCAGGCCGCGTGCACGCGCCAGTTCGGCCAGTAACTCCACAGCATCACCTTCCCAGTCGAAGGAGACGCCAGCGCTGTTGGTACGAATGATCTCCATGGACGATGGTGCGGTTTTCGAAGCGGACCAAATACCGTTATTCCACATCTGATATTGCGAGTGACGGGCAACGGCGACGGAGGATGCCGCGCCGTAGCGGTCGGAAGAAGCAGAGGCTGGAGGCGTCGATGGGGGAGTCCAGGACTGGCAGCCGGCAAGCAGGAAAAAGGCCAGCACGCCGGGAAGCATTAAATAATTCATGGTAGTTACCTTGCCGGGAGGGCGACTGAGGTTAAAGCCAGAAGGTTAAGTGAGGTGAGGTTTGACTCTGTGTGAGTCAGGTTAGATTCAGATTTGTGGTTTGCGTTTCAATTTCTGTAACCCAGAAATCAGTTCAGTCAGCCTGTTATTCGTGAATAACCAGCACAGCAAGCCCATCGCGACAAAGATTATATAAAACTGCTGGATTCTGTTATCAACGCTAGCTTTCCAGTCATCTTCATCAGTGAATACCTCCTTGCATGTATTCAGTGCGGAGGGTTTTAAGACCGGGGACACCGGAACGCTTGACCTCGGCTGAATACATTCCCGCACCATACCTGCCGGTACATCGCTGACAAGCGCGCGGGCTTGCTTAATGAAGCTATCTGCCAGTGAATTGTTCAATGCCAGACACATGACCAAGATAAAAAATCCGGTGGCGGGTGCGGTAATCAGGCAACTAAATGCCGCACTGCGGATTAGACGCAATGCGCGGACATATTTGAATGAGATCATCTTCAGGACTCTCGACAAAACAAATTTCAGGAATGAAAGGCGCAGGGCAAAGCCGGGGTAATGTAAAACAGGACGGCAGAGGAAGCCCATTGAGGGCTTCCCTGAAATTATCAGAAGGTGAACTGCAGTTGGGCGACAGCGCCGTAAGTACGATCGGTTCCGGCGATACCGGTTAGGTCCAGATGTACTACGTCGAACGGTGAGAAGCCCAGACCTGCAGTGAAGGCGTTACCCTCGCTGGCGATCATGTTCTGGCGATAACCCGCACGTACTTGCATCCAGCTCCAGGCATTCAACTCAGCCCCTACACTGGCGAACTGCCGTTTGTCATCCCGCTCAAAACGGCTGGCTTCGGTCAGATCCACATCGAGTGCGGTGGTAAGGACGCTGTTGCTCCAGGCGACGCCAGCGGTAGCCTGCGGTTTCACTTTGAACGTTTCTTTCTCGCCGTTCACTTCTTTAGTGTCCACAGTGCGGGCAATGATGTTCTGCACCGCAAGACCCAACATCCAGTTATCTCCGAGGTTTGTTGCCAGACCGATGTCGGCGTTAAATCCGGTTTTTGTGTTGTGATAGTCATCTGAGTTCAAATCATTTTTGTCGAAGTCGTTTACCGTTGCGCTGTAGTTGAACAGATCGATGCGCTGATATTTGGGCGTAATACCCAGGGACCAGCTGTGTCCTGCCGTTTCGAATTCATGCGCCATAGCCACACCTACGTCTGTGATAACAGCCGCGCGACCATAGGCACGGGACGTCAGGGCATCTTTGTCTACCGTATCTGCCGGTATGGCCCCACTGGCGATATCGTCGAGATACTGCAGATCGTGGTCGCTGACCTTACCGTTTACGGAAACGGTACCCCAGGACTTCACGACAACGGCAAATGGCAGCACTTTATTGGGGGTGGTGGCAATAACCGATGCTCCGACCTGCCCGTTTGCCTTCACGTCCTTCAAATCTTCCAGCTTATTGCGTAACGCAGCAGCGCTTTCGCTAACACCGCTTTGGCGGTCGACAGCATTGTCGAAATTATTCCACAGATCTTTCACGTCATCGGCAGTATCAATGGCCTTGTCAGGATCTGCTACCTGGACACCCACGGACGGCAGCACCAGACTGAAGTCATCGTTAGCGCCAAATTTAGTCAGGAGTGCCGGGTTGGATAAGGCAGCTGTGCCATAATGGGCAGATGCCACGCCCGTTCCGCCCATGGCATCGCTGCGGGCTTCCATATAGGAGGTTGCTGCACCTGCATGAAATGCCATCATGACGGCGGAAGAAATCAGTGTTTTTGCTATATGAGTCTTTTTCATCATTAAATTTCCTGTAGTCCAGTCTGGATTTTGGGCAAAAGAAGGTCCCGATGCGGCAGCATCAAAAAATTCTTTTTCTTTTTTAATTCAATATTTCTGCGTGGTTCAAAGCTGTCTGTATATAAGTGCAGGTAACGTTATTCCTTGCTCAAGCGCTTTAGACAGCCCCATGCTGACTGTGACGGCGCGTATAGTGCCTGTTGCTGCATGTTCCCTTAGGAGGCGTTCTTTCCAGTATTTTTGCTCTTTGTCCAGAACGAGCGGAATAATGGATAGCACCGGAAAATACGTCATCTGCGATGAAGTAATTTTCTTTTTAATTAATATGCCGGTTCGTTCCTTATATTCATCCTCACCTGTATGTTCGGTCGTACAGAAAATAATGCGGTCATTATTATTTTCGGCTGAAGGAATAATCATCTCCCGTAATGACTCTTCCGTCGTTGGCCAGTGATGTTGAGCCTGAGTGGTGTCGACCGTAGGAACGTTCCTGCCGAGTAACCAGTCCGGCGAAACGAAAAACCACTGGGCTAGCGCCTGCAAGAGCGGAGTAGAGAGGTAGTCCATCGTTCGTTCCCTGTCCTGCAGTACGCTTACCCGAACGTTCCATGAAGATAGCAATTCTGCAATATCAGTCGGGTCAAGCTCATGTGCCTGCATCAGCACCTCAAAGCGATCGATGATACTGATTGCGGTATTGCTGAATGGCAGGAAGATATCGCGCAGAGAGCCCTCTATAACCAGATTCAGTAGCTCTGACTGAGATATTCCAATCATGCCTGACAACTCATCAATCAGTTGGCGGGTGCCGGGCCGCATCCGGAGAGATGTAGTCTGCATAGGCTTCTTGTCATTGCGCTGAAGCAGTTCTGCAATCCTGTTCCGATCAAGGTCGGGGAGCGCCAGAAGCGAGGTGAAAATTGCGGTAAGACTGTTTGCCACAAGGCCCCCTTAAGAAAAATTACATCTTGCTGTTCAGTGATTTAGAGAATAATTAATCGTGACGCGTATGTATAACGAGTTAATTCGATCGTGTAGATCGACTGCGTTTGCGTGTGCGTTTTAATTGCGTTTGTGTATTGGCGTTTTAACGCGCTTTCCTGCGCGGTCGAATGAGCACAAGCACGCCGGTTTCCGGTACGGTAATCCAGCGCCATTCCTGTACCAGTGTTTGTAGCCGTATCCCGTTCCTGACAGCTGGAGGAATCGATACTGTGGTGCAGCGCCAGTGGTGTGTATCGTCCATTTTTCCCATCAAGATGGTCATGCTTTTCAAGTGTGCCGGGCGCATCAGATGGGATGTGAAGTACACCGGAGTGCTGTTCCTTTGTAGCGCCAGCTGTAATGTGGCAAGAAAACTGCGGTGAAAACGCGCTGCACGACGAAGATTGAGATGACCTACCCGGTCAAAGGTCGAAAGGTGCAGGGTAGTGTAATGGTGCTTACGGTGACGAACCGAGGCCGCGCGAAACCCTTTCCAGGGCGTCACGGCACTAACAATTGCCATAATCGGGCAGTACAGCAGTAATGTTAGCGGTACTGCTGAAAGGAGTATCAGATACACAGTCTCTCCAGGTAAAAGGTTATGCTCGGGCCGACAGTGCCTCGGCGGGGTTCAGCGGACAAATCATTATGTGATCGTTTGTCCTGATGGGGAGCTCCCCCGGTGCAGGGACTCTTTCACCGCGCTGGGCAGCAAGTGCCAGAGTGCGCAGTAGCAGTTCGCTGGCGCGGGTCAGAGCAAGTTCGCGCGTTGGTGCCGATACCATCAGGTTTTCGAAATCGCATAGCATCACCCTGATGCCACCGGTACTTCCACAGTCCTGTTCGACCAGTGCGGGATAGGGCACGAAGTAGGGGGCAATCTTTTGAGTCTGGCGTCGTCGCGCATCCAGCTTGCTGACCAGCTGGTAAGCTCTCAAGTGGGTGTAGCGTTTAAGCATATTCATCGACCGATGACCTGAGATGGCAGCGACCTCCATGACGTTCAGCGTACCGAGCTCGAAGAAGCGGCTAATCGCCTCATGTCGAAGATCGTGGAAATGCAGATCTTCAATAGCGAGGGCATTGAGAGCGTGACGCCAGGCGCTTTTGAATCCAGAAGATGTATAGCTGAATATTTGGCCTTTTAGCTGTGCAGGTAACATCTGAAGTAAATTTCGCGCTTTTCTTGAGAGTGGGACATCACGTGATGAACCGTTCTTGGTATCGGGCAGGTGCGCGACGCCGTGCTGAAGGTCAATAAACTCCCATTGGAGGTTAAGAATTTCACCCTGACGCATGGCTGTTTCCAGAGCGAGATGAAAGATTATATAGAGCATCATGTTTCGCTCGCGGAAATACCGCGACAGTCTGCGCTCTTCAGAGGACGTCAGACGTCGATCTCGTCCTTTAGACACTTTGGGCTTACGTACCAGTTCGACCGGATTGTTACGACAGGTTCCCCATTCCACGCGTGCGATCCCGAAAAGTGATGATAACAACGCCAGCTCCAGTCTCACCGTGTTGCCGGTGATGGGGTTTCCCGTTCTGGGATTGCGTTGCTTCAGCCGTTCATCACGGTAGGTTGCAATATCAACAGTGGTGATCTCATCCATGTTCCGGTCGGCCAGTGGGTGACGCTTAATGACGTTTACCCGGTAAAACTCCTGAAGATGGCCCTTTTTGTGAACTGATACCGATTCGTAGTATTTATCGAGACCCCGGCTAAGTGACATTTTTTTAATACGCGCAACAGAAGACATTATTACTCCCGAAAAGGCGAAGAAAATAAAGCCTTGCGCGAAAAATGCAATAACACTGTCAATCCGGTGCGTGGTCAGGTGCTTCGAAAATTAAAATGCAAACCGTTTTTGGGGAAACTTCTTGCGCTAACAAATCCGTCGCTTATGCATATTGCCCGTCTGGGACAGTAGCTATTGGGGGGTCTTATGCTCTAAGAAGTTGGTCTGATGGTTCGAACCATAATTCCCCAGATTCAATGGCTCTCGATCCTGTTAACAATCGGTTCTACATTGGTTTACCCAACAACTCGAAGGGAGAAGCTTGCTTTCAGGCGATAGTAAACTGCACTGCAGAATAAAACTGTCAATCCGGTGCGTGGGTTTCTGGCTCCATCTATAACGGAAGTTACTCATCACTAGGGGCATTTGTATCAACTTACACATCGGTTAACGATACTGGACGTCCTATGACGGTTTACGCTTCAGGCGGGGTTTCTACTATAGATAAAGGAATTAAAGACGGTGATAACTGCCGTAATACCTGGGATCTTAAAGGTATTGTTGATGGACGTATCATTACATCGGCAGGTACCGCTAACTCAGATTGGAGCAAATCCGGAACTATTAATTTCATTATCCCTGCGGGATCGACGTTTAGTATAACGTCAAACCCTTTACCCTCTTACGGATGCTCACCAGGTAGTTTCAATCTCGTAACTTATCACTGATCGAAGGTTGGTTAACCGTCATTATTCATCGCAAAATCCCAATCAAATTGATGTTTGTGGAGCTCGCCCGCGGGTAAGTCGAGACTACAGAGTACACGTACATGAACTACAAAATGCCACATAACCATCACGTTCCTCTTATCAGAGTGGCAAATTTATTGGAAACGAAAAACAGTGAACGATCCGTAGTCGCAGCCGTAAGACATCATTCCATTTGAGACAATTGAGAATGAAGAACCATCTGGGACTTCAAAGGATACTGTCCCTGATTTTTGCCACTGGGAGTTACCATCAAAATCTCTTGCGACGTACAATCCCGCAACCTCAGCGATGAGCGAGTATGTATTAACGCAGTTATCAGCATCCCCATAGTTGATTTTTTTGCTAGGAGGATTGCCACCGGTTACGTACAGGCGATATTGCTTTCCTGAGGTATTCGTACCTGAGTAAGAACCTTTAAAAGTCCCAAGAACAGTGTAATTACCCTCGGTTATGCCTGTTCCCTTCCACGCACCGGATTGACAG
>NZ_KQ089938.1:0-1944 GCF_001037675.1 Enterobacter sp. MGH119
TTTTTTTTGCTATGAGTTAGCCATATTTTCGTTAAGACATGGCTTCATGATTCGGGAGTGGTTATTCGTTGTTCTCGCGAAAATGAATTGGTTAGATATTCATCAAATTCCTGTCCAGAATGCAGCATTAGATGGCATGTCGTTGATGCGGTAGGTCAGGATATTCGTCCACTGGAGAAAACGTTTCACAATGCTTGCCAGGAGTCGTACTGGTTAAAAGTAAATCGTCAAACGCATCTCCCGGTGTAAACGCTGAACTAACCAATCACAGCGATGCCAAGCCGCTCCATGAGCAACGATGCCTGGTAGCTGTCTAACTTAACGCCTTGTAAATCAACACCCCGAATATCTAAGTCACCTAACTCCGAATTGGTCAGATCGCAATGTGTGAAGTTTGCTGCTCGCCAGTCGAAAGTCGAAAACTCGCCGCCGGAGAGATCTGAACCACTGAACGTCGCACCCAGTACCTGAGTCCCCATCCAGCGGTTTTCCCACAGCTCACACTTTTCCAACACGACTTTCGAAAAATTGGCGTAGCTTAGATTAGTATTAGTGATATATGCGCTGCAAAACCAGGTGCGCGTGGTGATCATATTCATAAAGCTTGCACCGCGGAAATCTGCGCCTTGTGCGCGGCAGTGGCGAATTTCAATGCCCAAGGCACTGACGTTGCGGAAATCTGCCATTGATAAATCACAGCTTTTGAAAATGGCATCTTTCAGCATTGCGCGACTAAAATTGCACCCTTTCTGACTTTCGCGATCATAGAACTGGCAGCCGATAAATTCAGTGCCGCTCAGGTCGGCACCTGAAAAATCGCAGTTAAAAAATGTACTATTTTCAACTTTCTCACCGGTGAAGCGATTTCTGTCAATTTTTTCGCCAACTAATGCCAGAGTCATATCTATGCCTGTGTTTTTATACAGTAATGACGCCATGGTAAACCTTATGACGTTATGCGTCAAACCCGCCAGTATGACACCTGCAAATGCGTATTAGATCTGGTGTTTCTTCAGCAAGGCACGTAGCTGATGATAAGTCAGACCCAGTAATTCAGCGGCTTTTTTCTGGTTAAATTTAGCCTGCTGTAAGCTGGTTTGTAGAAAGTCTTTCTCTTGCTGCTGCTGGAATTCACGCAGATCCAGCGTTATAACGATGTGTATCCTATGTGCTCGGATTGGATAGATTTCCATTACGGTGAAGGATCTTCTTGAGATCCTTTCTGTGGCGTCGTAATCTCTTGCTCTGTAAACGAAAAAACCGCCCTGCAAGGCGGTTTTTCGAAGGTTCTCAGAGCAGCAACTCTTTGAACCGTGGTAACTGGCTTACGAGGAGCGCAGTAACCAAATCTGTTCTTTCAGTTTAGCCTTAACAGGCGCATAACTTCAAGACTAACTCCTCTAAATCAGTTACCAGTGGCTGCTGCCAGTGGCGATAAGTCGTGTCTTTCCGGGTTGGACTCAAGATGATAGTTACCGGATAAGGCGCAGCAGTCGGACTGAACGGGGGGTTCGTGCATACAGTCCATCCAGGAGCGAACTGCCTTCGCGGAACTGAGTGTCAGGCGTGGAATGAGATAAACGCGGCCATAACAGCGGAATGACACCGGTAAACCGAAAGGCAGGAATGCGGGGGAGCACGAGGGAGCCACCAGGGGGAAACGCCTGGTATCTTTAAGCCGCATCGGGTTTCGCCACCACTGATTTGAGCGTCAGATTTCATGATGTTTGTCAGGGGGGCGGAGCCTATGGAAAAACGGCTTCGCCGCGGCCTTATCTCTTCCCTGTTAAGCTCCTTCCTGGTATCTCCCAGGAAATTTCCGCCCCGCCTGTAAGCCGGCACCGCTCGCCGCAGCCGAACGACCGAGCGCAGCGAGTCAGTGAGCGAGGAAGCGGAATATATCCTGTACTACATATCCTGCTGACGCGCTGGTGCCGCCTTTTT
>NZ_KQ089939.1:0-1308 GCF_001037675.1 Enterobacter sp. MGH119
TGGCGATCACCGAAGTCTATGACGACGTGAACACCGCAGGCGTCATTGCCTCCGGCGAAGAAACCGACGACAACCGTCCGCTGATCAAGGGTACCGGTGCGGAAGCTGGCAACACCATCACCGTCTACAGCGGCGACAAGGTGATTGGCACCGCGAAGGTGCAGGCCGACGGCACCTGGTCCCTGGAGCCGACCACCCCGCTGCCGGACGGCAGGTACACCCTGACGGCGAAAGAGACCGACGGCGTGGGCAACGTCTCCGGTCCGTCCGGTGAGTACATCATCAACGTGGCCACCGTGCCGCCGCAGGCACCGACGCTGGACACCGTGTATGACGACGTGGCCCCGCACGCGGACTACCTGCAGAAGGGTGACGTCACCAACGACACCACCCCGACCCTGAGCGGCAGCAGCGGCGTGGCGGGCGGCACCATCAGCATCTACGACAACGGCCGCCTGATTGGCACCACCACCGTGGGCAGCAACGGCAGCTGGAGCTTCACGCCGGATACGGCGCTGGCTGACGGCAGCCACAGCTTCACCGCCACCGTCACCGACGGCGTGGGCCGCACCAGTGAGCCAACCGGCGGCTTCGGTATCGTTATCGATACAAAAGCACCGGACGCGGCCTCCGACCTGCTGGTCACCGACAACGTCGGTGCGTACCAGGGCCCGGTCGTGAGCGGCGACACCACCGATGACAACACCCCGACCCTGAGCGGCAGGGCCGAGCCGGGCAGCACGGTGAACATCATCGACAACGGCCAGGTTATCGGCTCCACGAAGGTGAACCCGGACGGCACCTGGAGCTACACCCCTGACCAGCCGCTGGCGAACGGCGCACACGACCTGACCACCACCGTCACCGATCCGTCGGGCAACACCGGGCCGGAAGGGTCGCACGTGGTCATCACCGTTGACGTGGTCCCGGGCAAGGTGGAAATCACCGGCGTGACCGACGACGCCGGCAGCGTGACCGGCAGCCTGTCCCGGAACGCGGTCACCGACGACACCCGTCCGCAAATCAGCGGCACGGCGAAGGCGGGCAGCACCGTAACCATCATGGACGGCAGCAACGTGCTGGGCACCACCACCGCGGGCGCGGACGGCACCTGGAGCTTCACGCCGAGCGTGGATCTGGGCCGCGGCGAGCACACCTTCACCGCCACGGCGAAGGATCCGATGGGTAATGAGTCAGCCAGCAGCAGCTGGACCGTGACCATCGATACCGATGCGCCGGTGAAGCCGACCATCGACGCGGCGCTGGACGACGTGGGCAGCGTGCAGGGTAACCTGGCGAACGGCGGCA